>CAJTFB010000009.1 GCA_910575665.1 Eubacteriaceae bacterium | reverse complement strand
TATTATACCATATCCAGTGAGGAGTTATTAGTATTTTTGCAACAAAGAATGCTGTATTTATGCGGATTGTGGCGTTTCGCAAACGCCTAAGAACAATTAACTTAATGAGGAGGTATTGAATATGGCAGAATATTCAATTAGTTCGGCGAACTTGAATGCTATTGAGAGTGGTCTAAGAAAAATCAATAATAATCTTGGAACATTAAACAATAACATTGAAGTAATTGACAAACACGTTGACAATGTGAACAGTAATGTAAAGGTTGTTTATGATGAAGTTGGTGCATTGGCGAGAGAATTTCGTGATTTTGTACAACTGCAGGTAAAAGCAAATGCCTTGTCAAAAGCTCAGCAGAGAATTATTCAGATTCGTCAGGAAATGGAAAAAAGATTTGGTCATTACGACATCGTTAGAAGAACTACAACCGGTATATTACAGGCTGATGATATTGGTATTGTAAAAAAAGATACCATAGGTAACGCTACGGAAGAGTTGATGATTTCCACCCCAGGATACTGGCTTGCCCCGTGTTTGGTTGCTTTAGCTGCTTGGATTAATGACCAGCCCGAGTTGGCAGAGAGGGCATTGAAAGAAGGAATAAAACGAAATGATGAAAAGACATCGTTGTTTTTTGCATTAATCTGTCGCAGGGCAGATCGTAAATCTGCAGCACTTAAGTGGACACAGCGTTATCTCGCGAATCAGGATGAAGAAAATCTTGATAGAAAGACAGTTATTATACTCGATGCATTTGCAAGCGGATTGCTTGGTGCTGATTCTGAGGGAGTGATTTCCAGGCAAATGGGTGAGTGGTTGCAACATCTTGCAGATAAACCTGGATTTGTTGAGCAACAGACAAAGCAATGGTCAGCTGCAATTAATCTGAAGAGAAAAACTTTTGCATCTAACAATTATACATATCTTAGTAAGTATAGTAAAACATGGCCTGTTCTTCAGGATATTATGGAAGGGGCAATGCTTCATGCAGAGATTTTAGGTTATTTTACAGCTATTTTTGAACAAGAGGAGTCTAGTGATTCGTTGAAAGCTCAGCTTGATGAAATTCTCAATAACTTGGTCACTGAATTTGATGACGAAGAGATTCCTCTCAGAAAAGAAGAAAAGTTTAATCAATTTGTTATCGACTTTGATGGAGATGAGGATCGTGCTCGTAAAAACATGGCAATTGAACAAACAGCTTTTGAGGTTCACAAGGATTTTACACAATTACTTACTGATGCTGCTATGAAACCGGAAAGTTCAAATGCCAGTGTTTCTACACAGAAGTTTGCAATAGCACTTTCTAAGGAATGGGTTAGTAATGCTTATAATGATGTAATTGCCCAGAATAGAATGAAAATCCCAAATGAAATCCAAATTAATGTGGATACCTTTAATGACAAAACTACTGACGGTGAAAATGAAGATGAGCTTATTGGCAAGTTTAATTCACTGGTGGACAGCGAAAAACAGAATGCTCTGGCAAATGTTACACTTTCAGGATTTGAAAAATTTTGTTTGTACGGTGGAGCGGCTATTGGTGCTATAGGATTAATAATGCTGATCGCCGGAAGTATGTTCCTTGGATTGATAGCGATTATTGCTAGTGTCGGTTTAGTTATTAAACATTTTTCCAAGAAGAAAAATGTAGAACAGACCAGACAGAATATTGTAGCCCAATTTGAAGAGAAACGGAAAAAAGGCTCTCAAATTATCAGAGCCACCTTAGCGGAAGTTGTTGATTTTAGGGCGGAGTTTGCTGAAAAAGACGGTGAAAGTCAGAAGGTTATTGATTTCCTTGAACAAATAAGTCCCGAACAATATGTAAGAAAACTGTCTGATTCCAGGCGTAGAATTAAAGTACAATAGGAGGAAACAAAATGGATGCAAAAAGTAAAGCTAATTTTATAAATTCTGTTGCTACGGGGATTGCGATTCCTTGTCCCAAATGTGGCACGACAAATGAGAGTGATAGTAAGTTTTGTATTTCATGTGGTGCTGAACTTTCTACCCAAGAAACATCTTCGGATAATGCACCTGTATTTCAACAGGTAAAAGAGAAGGAAACACCTGCACAGGTATCACAATATATTGAACCCAATAATGTATTTGCGGAGGGGTTGCCTGAATGGAGCATAGAACCACCACAGGTTATGGTAAGGAGGCGTTAATTATATGGTTTCTGTAGCTATTACTCCACCCAGAACATATGCAGAATGGGTAGCTGTCTTAGATATGCTTAAAAATAAAATAGATGATGAATCAGTCTTATTTGCGATGCAGCAGGGAACTATTGAGTGGCAGTTAGGTGTGGCAGAACGATTTGCAAAAAAATTGATTGATGTAATTAACTATCGTATGAATAGTGCGTCCGATAAATTTCAAAAAGAAATGGGGCGTGCATATGGGCAAGAGAGAGCAATAGTTCAAGCTCTCCTTGCCTTACGTAAAGAAATGTGTTTTCTGTCCAAGGCAATAAATCTCCCTGCTATTCCTGAAAATGACAGGCGGCAATATTACGAATTGGTAATTTCACAAGCTGATAATATGCAAAGTTCGCTTGAAGATTCAGCTAAGAAAGATCGGAGTGGTAAACTTGCCAGCATTGTGAGAAATAACAAAGTAAACACATTTTGAGAGGAGAATTGATCTATGAGTGATGTTGCAAAGAGTAAAGAACTTTTGAAAAGATATTCCATTGCTCGAATCCCTTTTATAGCGATAAATTCAATTGAAAGGGCAAGAACGTTAGATATTTTGAAGGAAATTTCTGAGGAATTGTCGTTGCCTTTTTATGTACATACGTTATCAAAGGGAATATATGATTTGATTTCAGAAAAAGTTATTAGCGATGATAAATCTGTATATGGTGCCATTGACTTTATGAGTGAACAAATGAAGCGTAAGCAATATATGACACTCGTGCTGACAGAAGTGATTGATTTGAGCAGTGATAATAGTGACTCGAAGCAAATCTTGGATCTTGTTACTTTGGCTAATGAGTCTGGAGGAGTTGTAATTGTTCTTACAAATAACGCTGTATGGAATCAATTGCAGAGATTGGGAATGGTAATAAAAATTGATCTCCCTAATGAGGATGAGATGTATTCGATTATAAAAGAATACATAGATGATTATCGTACAGAAATTCCAATTGAGTGGGATAATACGGATATTCGAGAAGCAGCTTCTACATTGGCAGGTGTAACACGGATAGAAGCCGAGAATGTGATTGCAGCGCTGATTGCTAATAAGAGTATAAAGAAATCGGACATGGGTGAAATAAGATATGCAAAAGACAGACTGTTTTCTGATATTTCCGGTTTAGAAAAGATTGATGTAGATGAAAGTGTCAAGGATGTTGGAGGATTAGCTGGACTAAGAAAGTGGCTGAATGAAAAGAAAGAACTCCTTACACCTGAAAAGAGAGATGAGCTAAGATCAAAAGGTTTACAACCACCAAGAGGGATTCTTTTGGTTGGCGTTCCTGGATGTGGGAAATCACTTTCTGCAAAATCAATTTCTGCAAATTGGAAACTGCCTTTATATCGTTTGGATTTTGCCACAGTTCAGGGAAGTTATGTGGGGCAATCTGAGCAACAGTTAAAAGATGCCCTGACGACAGCAGAAAATGTATCTCCATGTATTCTTTGGATAGATGAGATTGAAAAAGGACTGTCAGGTGCCAGTGGTTCTAATGATGGCGGTGTTTCAACTCGAATGGTCGGGCAGTTTTTGTTTTGGCTTCAAGAGTGCAAGAAACAAGTATTTGTTGTTGCTACAGCCAATGATGTATCTATGCTGCCTTCTGAGTTATTGCGTAGAGGTAGATTTGATGAATTGTTTTTTGTTGATTTACCTACAGCAGACGAACGGCGGGACATTCTATCATTGTACATGCGTAAATATTTGAAATTAGATTTTAGTGGTTCTTTTGCAGAAAAAATTATAGAACTTACCGATGGATTTACAGGTGCAGATTTAGAGTCTACAGTAAGAGATTTAGCGTATCGTTCAATTGCAAATGATAGTTTCGCACTTGATGAGGAGAATATGGTTACAGCATTCAATAATGTTGTTCCGCTTTCTCAAACCAGTCCCGAAAAGATTGAAGAAATTCGTAATTGGGGCAAAGAGCGTGCCGTGCCTGCTTCTGGAAAGCCAATCGGTGGAGAAGAACTCTCTCAAAAGAAAACTGGTCCCAAGACACGAAAAGTGTTAGTATAACAATTTAACGCAGACACGGATGTGGCTTGATTTTACAAAACACCCTGTGTCTGCGTTATCAATGTGATGACCTCGCAAATATGCAACAACGGAGGAAAATACGATATGCCAAAAATAATGTTTAAACAACATCAAATACAGACTCAGTCGAGTGAAATTTTGAGTGCGACTCAGAATCAGCAGCAAAAACAAGAAACTCAGCAAATGGATAAGATGAAGTTGGATAGATTGCTTCGGAAGCCTCGTTCAAAGAGGTATATGGCTGCTTTGCATAAATTGGATGCGGGTGGGCATACCCATAACCACGATAAGGTCAATGAAATTATAGATGCAATTCGTAATGAATTTCCGGAAATTGAGATTAGTGGAATTTTGCTGGGATATGTTTCAATATGCTATCTTGGAAAGCCATATGAGGTACATACGCTGGATGTAACTGGAGGTGTAATCGAACACTATAAAACAGGACAGACACTCCCAAATGGACTTGAAAAGGCCAGGGGTATTGCCATGAGAGGCGGCTACGACTTTATTGAAGTATATATCGATTGTTGCAGGGCTGTTAGTGCGAACGGGACAGTTTCAGTAATTTCTTGTTAGAATGGGGAGTGTGAAATGAAGGCTTTGTAATATTTGTCTCAAATCCTGCTTATTTTGTGTGATACTATCTTTCATCACGATTTTTCTTGAATCTACCTGCTATGGTATGTATAATAGTAGGGGAAACTACCGGCTTATCTCTAACTCGACGGTTCCGTCGAGCTTTCTGCTGGCAGCGGCAAAAGAAGACTTGGGGGGAATTGATATGTCAAAGATTTGGGAATTCTATGAGAACTTAAATGAGATCGTGTATACTGCTGATATAGATACTCATGAAATTATATATATGAATCCGAAGGCGTGTGAGGTTTTTGAAGTGGAGGATCAGGAGAAGGTAAGAGGAAAAAAGTGTTATGAGCTGCTGCATCAGAAGTCCGGGCCCTGTGACTTTTGTACCAACAGTGTTTTGAAACCTGGATTTTTTCATGAGTGGGAAATTTTTAACCCGGTTGTTAAAAAGAGCTATAAGTTGAAGGATACGATGGTAGAGGCAGATGGACGGCGGTGCCGGATGGAGATAGCCATCGATATGAGTATTCAGGAGGAGCAGAAAAAGACCATCCAGAAATATACCAGCAATGAAAGTATGGTGAATGAGGGGCTGCGGCTGGCATTGGCAGAGCCGAGGCCGGAACAGTCACTGGAAGTGCTCCTTGCGTATCTTGGTGAGCATTTAAAAAGCGGGCGGGTTTATATTTTTGAAGAAAATGAGGATGGTACTCTGGACAATACTTTTGAGTGGTGCGGCAGCGGCGTCGTTTCACAGAAGGAGGCATTACAGAAGGTTCCCTTCGAGGTGGTTTCTATGTGGTACCATACATTTCGGAAGAATAAAAATGTAATTATACAGGATGTGGAGGCGATCCGGGAGGAGGATCCGCTGGCATATGAATATTTAAAGCCACAGAAGATTCAGGCACTGGTGGTCAGCCCTCTTGTTGATAATGGTAAGATCATCGGTTTTTATGGGGTGGATAATCCGCCTGGAGAATTGCTGGATCATATTTCCACGCTGTTTTGGATCGTGGGGCATTTTATCGTGTCTCTGTTGAAGCGCCGTATGTTGGTGAGCCGACTGGAAAAATTAAGCATGTATGACCAGCTTACCGAGCTTGGAAACCGGCACGCAATGAAAGAATACCAGAGCAGTTTGTCAAATAAGGAAAGTCTCGGCGTGCTCTATTGTGATGTTATGGGGTTAAAGTATGTCAATGATAACATGGGCCATCAGGAGGGAGACCAGCTTTTGATGAGAGTCTGTGAGTGTCTGAACAGACAATTTGGAGACTATGCCCTATTTCGCATCGGAGGCGACGAGTTCCTGGGGCTGTGTCCGGGGATCGGCAAAAAGGAATTGGAGCACAGAATCACATTATTGGATCAGGATATGGAAGAAAATGATGCAAGAATGGCATTGGGATATGTCTGGGAGCCGGAATATAGTGGAGGATTTGAACATCTTCTGGTAGAGTCGGACCGACGGATGTATGAGGATAAGAGAAGACGCAAAAATGCGGCCAAGAAGGAGAAAAGCGAACAATGAAACAGTCATCAGAATTAAATACCTTGCTCAGACAGATTGATCATAAAGGTTATCCAGCATACAAGCAACTGCGGGGAGAGTATCAGTTTCCCGGATATGTGCTGGGCATAGACCATGTGCAGGGAGACCCCTTTGCCGCACCGTCTAGGGTCAGCATCCATGTGAAAGGTGCGCAGGCGGCATTTCCCCAGGAATTGTATCGTCTGGCATGTCAGAAGACAGCGCTGGAGGATGTTCTGCTGCGGGAAATGGGGAGGCAGCTCCGGGGCGTATCTTTTCAGGCAAAGGGTTCTGGAAAGTCGGGATTGATGTCAGTGAGCATTCCAGGACAGGAAGTACTTTCCCGGAGTGGATGCCAGCTGAATGACAGAACGGGGGATATCGTTTTGCGCATGGAGATCGGATTCCCGGCGAATGGACGAAGCATCAATGCCAGGGAGCTGGAAAAGATCCTGTTTGATTTTTTGCCAAAATGTGTCAGTCATAGTCTGTACTATAAAGCGCTGGATGCTGGAAAACTAAAGAAGACAGCCGAGCTGGCAGAGGATCAGCTGGCCATCCGCCAGATGCTGGCTGACCGCGGTCTTGTGGCATTTGTGGCAAATGGTTCTGTGCTGCCCAGGGAATCCGGAGTCAGCAGCCGCCCGATGAAGCAGGCGGTGCCTTTTCAATCGCCGGCCTCTATGGAAGTAGAGCTTATCCTTCCCAACAAAGGTGCCCTTCGAGGCATGGGAATTCCCAAGGGGATCACGTTGATCGTGGGAGGAGGATACCATGGAAAATCTACCCTGCTCAAAGCATTGGAACTCGGTGTTTACGATCATATTGCTGGGGATGGAAGAGAATATGTCATCACCGATGGGACTGCGGTGAAACTTCGCGCGGAGGACGGTAGAAGTGTTAAAAATGTAGATATCTCTTATTTTATCAACAATCTTCCTAACGGCAAAGATACGGTAAAATTCTGTACGGAGGACGCCAGTGGAAGTACTTCCCAGGCGGCGAATGTAATCGAGGCGATGGAAGCGGGAAGCCAGGTATTCCTCATCGATGAGGATACTAGCGCCACGAATTTTATGATCCGGGATGAATTGATGCAGCGGGTGGTGCACCGCGAATTGGAGCCTATCACACCGTATATCGAAAGAGTTCGGGAGCTGTATGAAAATCACGGCATATCTACGGTACTGGTGGCGGGAAGCTCCGGCAGTTATTTTCATAAGGCGGACTGTATCTTGCAGATGAACCGATATGTGCCGGCAGATATCACAGATTTTGCAAAGGAAGAGGCAAAGGCGTTTCCGGTGCTAGAGGAAATGCCAGCGGAGGTTCAGCCTTCTTTTGAGCGGATATTCAGTCAGAACCGAAAACTGGCAGGAAGTGACCGGATCAAAATGAAGACGATGGGGATGGATGGCATCAGTATTGATAGAGAGACCATTGATCTTCGATATTTGGAGCAGTTGGCGGATCCGGAGCAGCTGTCCATGCTTGCACAGATTGTTAAGTATGCAGAATTGAATGTGCTGGATGGCAGGAAGACGCTGGCACAGGTGGTAGATATTTTGGAGACACTGCTAAAACAAAAGGGATTTGGCGGTATTTGTGGTGAAAGAAAGGTAGCCTCTGGGCTGGCGATGCCGAGAAGACAGGAGATCTTTGCCTGCCTGAATCGCTATCGGAGACTCTAGGGAAGGTTATGGGTATGTGGGAGAGGAGGAGAATACTTTGGAGCGTAGTAGGATGAAAGATATGACGGTGGGGTCACCGATCCGGTTGATCCTTGGCTTTGCCATACCGCTGTTTTTTGGTATGCTGTTTCAGCAGTTTTACAGTTTGATGGATATGATCATCGTGGGAAAATTTCTTGGTGCAAAGTCTCTCGCAGCAGTGGGCGCCACTGGCTCCATCAATTTCATGATCATAGGTTTTTGTATGGGAGTTTGCAATGGCTTTGCCATCCCTGTGGCCCAGCGCTTTGGGGCAAAGGATGAAAAAATGTTGCGGTGTTTTGTAGCAAATAGTGTCTGGCTTTCGATTCTCTTTGCCTCCGTTATGACACTGTCTGTTTGTTTGCTCTGCCGGAATATTCTGATCTGGATGGATACGCCTTCTGATATTTTCAACGAAGCTAACCAGTATATTTTGATTATTTTTATTGGAATCCCCGCCACCTATCTCTATAATCTTCTGTCGGGGATCATCCGTTCCCTGGGGGATTCCAGAAGCCCACTGATCTTTCTGGTCATTTCCTCCGTGCTGAATATCGGACTGGATCTGCTGGCGATCGTGGTTTTACATATGGGGGTGGCAGGGGCAGCCGGGGCGACGGTGCTGTCTCAGGCGATTTCGGGAGTGCTTTGCCTGTTTTATATTAAGAAAAAATTTCCCATTCTGCGAATTCAGAAAAGGGAGTGGAAACTGCGGGGGAGCTGTATTGGACGTCTCTGTAGTATGGGAATTCCCATGGGACTGCAGTATTCCATCACCGCCATCGGAAGTGTTATTTTGCAGACTGCCGTCAACGGACTTGGTTCTACGGCTGTAGCATCTATGACCGCCGGCGGTAAGATTGCCATGTTTTTCTATTGTCCCTACGATGCCTTTGGCGCTACGATGGCGACCTACGCGGGACAGAACGTGGGCGCCTGCCGGCTGGATCGTGTCACGAAGGGAATGGTGCAGTGCAGCTATCTGGCAGCTGCCTATTGTGTATTAGCAGGGGCATTTCTCATTGGCTTTGGGGACAAACTGGCGCTTTTGTTTGTGGACTCAACGGAGGTAGAAATAATCAGGAATGTGTCAGAACTCCTGTTTTGGAACAGTATTTTTCTCATTCCTCTGGCGCTGGTAAACATTATACGTTTTTCCATCCAGGGACTGGGCTTTGGCAAACTGGCGATTTTTGCGGGGGTTGCGGAGATGGTGGGTCGAAGTGTAGTTGGTTTTGGTTTTGTTCCTATCTTTGGTTTTACGGCGGCATGCCTTGCCAGTCCGGTGGCCTGGGTACTGGCAGATCTGTTTCTCATACCAGCATATCGTCACTGTATTCGGAAATTAGAGAAGATCATAGAAAATTAAAAGCAGAAGTGGTCCAGTTGATTTATTTGAAAAATTTTTGCACATGTGTTAAGATGTAAGCGGTAATGTAAGAATAGATGAAATGGAGGAAATGAAAATGGCTAAGATTACGATGACGACGCCCCTTGTGGAGATGGATGGGGATGAGATGACAAGAATTTTATGGCAGATGATAAAAGATGAGCTTTTGCTGCCATACATAGATTTAAAGACGGAGTATTATGATCTCGGTCTGGAGTACCGGAACGAGACCAATGATCAGGTGACAGTGGATTCTGCGGAGGCGACAAAAAAATATGGTGTGGCTGTAAAATGTGCGACCATTACGCCAAATGCGGCAAGAATGACAGAGTACGATCTGAAAGAGATGTGGAAAAGCCCGAATGGTACGATCCGGGCAGCTCTGGACGGCACGGTTTTCCGTACCCCGATCCAGGTAAAGGGCATCGATCCCTGTGTGAAAAACTGGACGGCGCCGATCACCCTCGCCAGACATGCCTACGGCGATGTATATAAAAATACAGAGATCAAGGTGCCGGGAAAAGGTAAGGCAGAACTTGTATTTACAGCAGAGGATGGCACAGAGATCCGCGAGACCATTCACGAATTTGACGGTCCCGGAATCCTCCAGGGAATCCACAACACGGACCAGTCCATCGCCAGCTTTGCCAAAGCGTGTTTTGGTTATGCGCTGGATACAAAACAGGATCTGTGGTTTGCCACCAAGGATACCATTTCGAAAAAGTATGACCACAATTTTAAGGATATTTTCCAGGAGATTTATGACAAGGAGTACAAGGATAAATTTGAGGCGGCAGGTATCGAGTATTTCTATACCCTGATCGACGATGCGGTAGCACGTGTCATGAAGGCAGAGGGTGGATTTATCTGGGCCTGCAAGAATTACGACGGTGATGTGATGAGTGATATGGTATCCTCTGCCTGTGGTTCCCTTGCCATGATGACTTCCGTGCTGGTATCCCCAAGCGGTGTGTACGAGTATGAGGCGGCGCACGGTACGGTGCAGAGGCATTATTATAAACATCTGAAGGGGGAGGAGACTTCTACCAACTCTGTGGCTACGATCTTTGCATGGACGGGAGCACTGCGCAAGCGCGGCGAACTCGATAACATCAAAGAGCTTCAGGAGTTTGCAGACAAGCTGGAAAAAGCCACATTGAAAACTATTGAAGATGGAAAGATGACAAAGGATCTTGCGTTGATCACTAGTCTGGAAAATGTGACAGTATTAAACAGTCAGGATTTTATCAAAGCGATCCGGGAGACCATGGAGGCGTTGTAAGTTTTCCTGGCTGGGGGAGTTGTGAAACAACGAAGCAATCCCCAACATTATTTTATCAGGTGTGGGAAATCCACACCTGATTGCATCTATAGAAATGCTGTGCCGGAGGATGAATGGTGTATATGGATAAAAAGATATCGGTGATCGTCCCTGTGTATAATGCCGAAACCTATCTGCCCCAGTGTATTGAGAGTATATTAAGACAGGACTATGAAAACTTGGAGTTGCTGCTAGTAGACGACGGTTCCAGTGACAAAAGTGTGCCGATCTGTGAAGAATATGGGCGCCGGTCTGAGAAAATAAGAGTTTTGGCGCAGAAAAACAGCGGTGTTTCCGCGGCCAGGAATAAGGGGATCGAGAATGCAAAAGGAGATTATATCGTATTTGTGGATGCAGATGATTATCTGCCGGAATCCTTTGTGCTCTCTCACATGGTGGCAGAGATGGGCGAGGCGGATATCCTGGTAGGGGATTATATGCGGCTTTGGAATGACAGGCTGCTTCCCGCCGGAAGCTGCAGCAGTTTTAGCGGATTTTCACCAGAGCAGGGGGCGTTTCGCTTCCGGGGATTTTTTTCTGTGGGGACGCTGTCTTATGTGTGGTGCAAGATGTACCGGCGTTCTTTTTTGCAGGAAAACCAGCTACGCTTTGGAGATTATACTTACGCCGAGGATAAACTGTTCAATTTTTACTGTTATATCCGGGGGGCAAAGTATACGTTTCTTCCGGAACTGGTATATGTTTACCGGAAAAACGAAGCTTCTGCTTCGTATCGGTTCCGGCCGGATTCAGTCAGGGGATGGATGGCGATCGCAGAGGAGTTGGAACACTCGGTGCGTGAGGAAGCGAGGGATAAGAGGTACGAGGACCTGGCGGCCTGTACTATATTTTTTGCGGCCTTTTTTGATGGGAAGATGAATTATGAGTATGGAGGAAAGACCCTCTCTGCGGTGAAAAAGGTGTTGAAGGAATATGCCTCATATCCCCTGGCTAAGAAGTATTTTTCGGCGTTTGCCAGAGGAAAGCTGTTAAAAAATATATCGCCTTTTTTGTGGAAAGGGATGGTCTGGGGATTCGCCTGGGGGATGTGGCTTCACTTCTATGGGATTCTTTCTCTGGGGATTAAGCTGCTGATCGACTGGCGTATCGATGAGAGGTTGTCAGATACAGGATTGAGAGGATAGAGTTATGAACAATAAACAGATTTTAGAAATTGCAATGAAACAATCTGCCATTGACAGCAGTTGCCACTGGCAGGATTTTAAAGAGAAAAAAAACAAGGTGGTCATTTCCCAAAAGAAAGAAGATGCCAGAAAATATCTGGAGCTGCCATTTATCTGTGACCTGACTTCGTATGGAAATAATATTGTTGCCTCAGTTTGTGAAGAGTTGAAAGAAATTGTGACAGAGTACATAAATAAATTTGCGATAGAGCATTGTTTTGAAACACCAGATCTGCACGATTTGATGAATCGTGTCCGTCCCATGGGGTATGATGTCTGTTTCATGGCAGAGTATTCACTTCCGGATGTAGAGGTGTTACTTGGGGACGGGCTGGTGCAGAGACTGCAGAAGAGCTGTCCTTATGAACTGAGGTTATTGGGAGCGGAAGATTTTCGTGAACTATATACTGACCAGTGGAGTAACGCTCTTTGTGAGAAACGAAAAGAACTGGATGTAATTGCTGTGGGCGCTTATGATAAGGATAAGCTGATCGGACTGGCGGGGGCTTCTGCAGATTGTGAGTCCATGTGGCAGATCGGGATTGACGTCCTTCCAGAATACCGTAGAATGGGAGTTGCGGCGACGCTGACCAGTAAGTTAGCTGTTGAAATTCTGGACCGCGGTATTGTCCCTTTTTATTGTTGTGCCTGGTCCAATATCGCTTCAATCCGAAATGCGTTTGCCAGTGGCTTTCGCCCTGCCTGGGTGCAGATTACGGTGAAGAAACTAGAAGAAATTGAGGAATTTTTGAAGTGATCCAAAAACAGATGGAAATAAGACAGCCCCTTAGACTATTTTCATTTGGGTGGAACTTATCCCAAAGACTTCAAATTTTTTCTATATTCCTGCATCTCCATTTCACCGGTATGATCTAAAACATATTGCAATTCATTCGTTACTTTTTCACGGTCATAGGGAAGCCACGCCGTTACTGGCGTGAAATTAGATACCGTGTTCGCAAATAGGTGTGTGCGTATATTTAGGTTATTGATTAGGATTTGCAATTCACGGATACGCTCTTTTTCTTCGGCAGGCACAAACAAGCCCTGCTGTGCCATCTGGTACAGCTCCGTGTCAGGGAAAAGCGTGAGAGAGTCCACGGAAATAAAATATGGATTAAGCTGGCTGATAACTTTTTATCTCTTCCAAATCTTCTTCAAATTCTTTAATAGGCGACATCCGGAAGCACTCGTTTTTATACAGGCTGCAAAACTTGCATTTATGATAGGTGCAGCCAGAGGTAGCCTGTATGATGACCGAATGAGCTTCATAGGGTGGTCGCCAGGTTCTGCCTGTAAAGTGCATGATTGTCCTTCCTTTCCCTTATAGATGATGGACGCTTTTTCTATACCGCTGTAATTCGTCTTCGCTGACATTTCCTATGATTTCATCAAGAAATGACAGCAGCTTTTTTCTGTCTTTGGGCAGTTGCCCGTGAAACTGATACGCATTGGAAGCTCCCATTGCCGCAAAGATAGTAGGTATCTGCAAATTTTCAATAAGTGTCCGTACCTCTTTGTATTTTTCAAGTTCACCTTCCTCATGCCAGTTCCCGCGCTGTATTTCAGTATAAAGCTCAGAATCGGGATAAATCGTAAGCATATTTGCTCCGATGAGTGTAGGATGTATCTGATTGCATAGTTCAGCCGTCAATTTTGCTCCGATTTCTCCACGACCTGCCCCAGAAATACTTACCAGATAAAAGAAACTGTAATGAATATCCGCTGCATCTAATCTTTGGCATTGCTCTATGATGTCGGCAGATGTATATCCTTTGTTCATAAACCGCAAGGCTTCATCATCGCCTGTTTCTATTCCTATCGTCAGGCCGTCATACCCCATAGTCCGCAGTTTGGCAAGTTCTTCATTGGTTTTAGGGGTAACATCTGTAATCCTTGCAAAGGAGCCGATAGATTTTACGGACGGAAGATATTTGTGGATTAGCTCTGCAATCGCAGCTAATTTGTCATAGGACAAAACAAATGGGTTAGCTCCTGTCAGAAACACTCGGTCTATACGTCCGCTGTTCCAACCTTTGAATCCTCTTTTCACCTCCCGCAAATCACACTCAATATCCTCCATAGGGGACATTCTGAATCTGAACGGCAAATCATGATACAAGGTACAAAACTTGCACTTGTGATGCGTACAGCCTGCCGTTACTTCTAATAAAAGTGATGCCGCTTCATACGGCGGTCGCCAAATCGTTCCTGTGTAGTGCATAAACACATCTCCTTTTCTGTGGTTTATACTAATTATACTTGTGTACAACGATTTTACAAGTACTGTACTTTTTTGTAGTACCTATATATGGATGGTACATTGTTTTTTGAGAAAAGGTGTGTTATACTATTTCAGAGAGGAGTGGCAGGAATGAAAAAAAGCACATTGGCTGTTGAACGCTGCAAAACAGTTTCTACCATACAAAAAATTTTAGGCGGTAAATGGAAAATTGAAATCATCTATTACATCGCCTTTCGGGATATACACCGATTTGGAGAACTTCGCAGACATATTGGTGATATTACGGAATCGAGCCTGACAAAGCAGCTTCGGGAACTGGAAGCAGACGGATTCATTACCCGCCATGATTACAAAGAAGTTCCTCCCCATGTGGAATATAACCTTACTGACCTGGGGAAAAGCTTCATTCCCGTTTTTGAACATATGAAGCAATGGGGCGATGAAAATCTCTAAGAATATACTCAATCTAACCGGGGAACATATTGGAACGACAAGAAATATGGGGCGTTGCGTTTGCTATGCCCTATATTTTTGTGGTAAATGGAGAATTGAAGTGGTATAATCAAAAAACAAGTTGAGCATTGGAGGATCGTCAAAGATGGTAGATTATAGTATTCAAAATAAGAGGGCGTGGGAATATAATGCGTATGAGTTTTGGGTGAAACAATCAGGCACACCAGTTGATAGAGCAAAAAAGGACTTGGAAAATCCTATGGAAATGTTGAAAAGATATTCTGATTATTTTGATACTTACAGTGGTGTGAAAATAGCAAACATATGTGGTTCTTGCGGAAAGAAGGCGGTTCCCTTAGCTGTTTTAGGAGCAGAAGTTACGGTCTTTGATATTTCAGAAGATAATAAGAAATATGCGCTGGAAGTCGCAGCAGCCGCAAAAGTTGATTTGAATTTTGAAGTATGTGATATTTTAGAAATTGATATGGGGAAATACGGAAATTATTTTGATGTAGTGTTTATGGAAGGGGGAATATTACATTATTTTCATGACATTGATGAGTTTATGGGCATCATGTATTCGTTATTGAAAGACAATGGAAGAATGATATGTAGTGATTTTCATCCATTTACAAAAATATCAGACATATTGAATTTGGAACAGCCAACTATGAGCTACTTTTCAAAGGAAATTTTTGAAGGAGAAATGGCGCATGCCCGTTTTTTTGAGGAAAAGGTTCGAGAGCAGATGCCTAAGTGCAGTTATAGAAAGTATACAGTTAGTGAGATTATCAATTCAGTCATTAATAGTGGTTTTACGTTAAGAAAGTTTGATGAACATCCTGCATGGACAAATGAGAAGATACCGGGCGAGTTCACGATTGTAGCGAGTAAGCAATAACCTTTAGTTATATGTGGAGTAGAATGATGATATGATTAACAAAACAGAAGAATCAAGAATTACTTACAATAAAATAGCATATGAATATGATACATCGAGAGAAGGACGATATACCAGATTTCATATTAATGAACTGGTTAATACAATAAATTTGAGGGAAGATAATGTCGTTCTCGATGTTGCATGTGGAAACGGAACTCTGTTGGGGGAATTATCAAAAAAAGCAAACATTCAAGCAAATGGAATAGATATATCAGAAAATATGATTCAAGCCGCAAAAATGCGTTATCCTAATATGAATTTTGAGGTAAAGCCATGTTATCCACTTGAATGGAGTAATGAAAGCATTGATATTATAACGATATGTTGTGCATTTCATCATTTTGATAATCCCCAGGGATTTGTAAATGAATGTAGGAGAGTTTTAAAGAAAAATGGTGAAGTGTATATAGCTGAACCTAACTTTGGAGCAGTAATGAGATTTTTGGCAAATAAATTCTGGTTTTCCTTTTCAAAAAGTGGAGATGTGAGGATATACAGCAAAAAAGAGTTAGAGGAAATCTTTTCTAATTATGGATTTAAGTCAGTACAGGTTTATGGAAAAGAAAAAGGATTGTTTCTTAAAGCTAAAAAGTAACAACAAATTGTAATTTATCTCAGGAGGACCCAAATGAAATTACTATATGGTACGGGAAACCCTGCCAAGTTATCTTCCATGAAGAAAAAACTGAAAAAAATAGAAATAGAATTGATCGGACTGAAAGATCTGGATTGTGAGATTCCGGATGTGCCCGAGACAGGTAAGACACCTTTGGAAAATGCCAGACAAAAGGCGCTGGCATATTATCATGCCTTTCATATTCCGGTATTTTCCTGCGATTCCGGACTGTATTTTGATGGCATTCCCGAGGATATCCAGCCAGGGGTTCATGTGCGTACGATAGCGGGAAAACGTTTGACAGATGAGGAGATGATTGCGTATTATTCAGATCTTGCAAGGCGGTATGGAGATTTGACAGCCAGATATAAAAATGCGATCTGTTTCGTACTGGATAAAGAGCATATTTTTGAGGCGATGGAGCCATCCATGGAGAGTGAAACGTTTATTATTACAGATCAACCGCACCCTGTTTTGAAAGAAGGGTTTCCGTTGGACAGTTTATCCATAGACATAAAAAGTGGTAAATACTTTCATGATCTATCCCATGAAACATTAGATTCGATGGCGGTGGAAGATGGATTTTTGAATTTTTTCCGAAGGATTTTATCCCATCGTTGACATTTGAAAGGATATATAACAACCAATGCCCATTTACATAATGGTATTAAAAACTCCCATAGTTTACTGGGAGTTTTTTTAGATCCTGGGGATCTCGAGAGATTTCTTTTGGTTATAGTATAAACTGGGATTTGCAAACCGCTACGTACTTTCTAAAATATCCATTCTCCTCAGTGTTGTCGAATTCTGTCGTTTTATGTCGAACTTTTGTTCTTGTGAGACTATGTAATATTATGTATAATTAAGATATTGTAACGGTACTACCAAGAGACCGATGTCTTGGATGTAACTGGGTATCAATTGGCACCATCGGGAAATATGATAGACAAAATGATCGGAGGAACACGATGAAAAAGAATGCTGAAAAAAATAAAAAAATCCTACTGGGCAGCCTGCTGGCAGGCGGACTGGTGCTGGCCTCCTTCTGCGGCACCGGCCTGCCCAAAGAACAGGAACTCAAGGCGGACGCTGCCATATCGGAAGCAGCCAGTGCAGATGCCGCCATCACAGGAGAGATACCGGCAGAAAGAGACAGGTTCGTCAAGCAGTTTGCCATGTCCGACGGAAGTTATACCGCAGTGGTATACTCCATGCCCGCCCACTATAAAAAAACAAATGGTTCTTCGAAAAACAGCATATGGAAAGAAATCGACACCACCCTGGTCAGATCCGGCAGGAAAAATTACAAAACCAAAGCCACGGATCTGGCCATTAAAATATCCAGAAAAGCAAACAAGAAATCCATGGTATCCATGAAGCGGGGCAAGGCCAGCCTGTCGGTTGCCCTGAAAGGAAAAAAGATGAAGGCGGCTAAGGCAGAGGTAAGCAATCCGGGGAAAAAGGCGGTAACGGACGTGCTGAACCAGAACAGGGCCACCTATCAAAAAGTCATGAAAAAAACCAGCGTCTCCTACGACATTTTCCCGGAAAAGGTGCAGGAGATCCTTACCATACATAAAAAACAGAAAAGCAGAGCCCTTTCCTTCAAACTCAATACGAAGCTGAAAGTAAAGGTGAAAGGGAAAAAAATCTATTTCAAGACCAGAAAAGGAAACGCAAAGTTTACCCGCATGAGTACTAAAATTACTGATGCCTGCGGGGTTTCCACATCCAGAGTAAAACTTAGTTACAACAAAAAAACAAAAATCCTCAAAGTGACACCGGACAAAAAATGGTGGAACAGCAGAAAAAGAAAATATCCGGTGGAGATCCGCACCACCTATCTGACTGACCGGCACAGCAGGGACGTCAGAGTAGGGGCCGCCTATGCCGGGGCTCCGGAGGGAACCTATGGATATGACAAGTCCCTGTTACTGCAGGCAAACAAATGCGTGGCATTTGCCAAAATGTCCATGCCTGCAGAATGGAAAAACCAAGATGTGCAGATCCGGGATGCCGCACTGCATATCAAAAGTGAGAAAACACTAAGACTGGGGGCGGGAAAAATTTTTGACATCGGCATCCATAAAGTAAAGGAGAACTGGAGTGTCAATCAATTAACCTATAACAACCGTCCCGCTTACGAAGCGGCCGCCTCCGCTGTTGTAGGGATCCAGAAGGCAGGCCGTTACCAGTGCGACATAACCGACATAGTGAAGGCATGGGCTGCCGGGGAAGCGGGCTACGGTGTGGCACTGGTACCAGATAACGCCAATGGTGCCTACCAGGCGAAGCTGGACCGGAATCCCTACGTAACAGTACACTATGAGATTGTGGGCTTTGACGGGGCAGAGGAACTGAAAGAAAATGTTCCGGTTACCCGTTCCGTGATCCGTGCGGGGCAGGAAAATTACTATTACTTTGAAACCAAACCGGGCATCGCCTATGACATTTACACCGAATCCTCTATGGACACTCAGGCGATCATGTATGACCTGGGTAAAGAACGGGTGGGTTATGACGACAACTCCGGCCTGGACCACAACTTCCTATTTACCGGGGCATACGAGGGCAGGAAATATCTGAAAGTAAATGTAAAGAATAATGGGACGGGAAATTACACCATCCACCTCAGGAAGCGTTTTGCTATTCCAGAGCCGGCAGGCATACGGGGGCAGGACAAAGTTACCATCACATGGAACGCGGTGGAGAATGCCAGGGAATATCTGGTCTGCATCTATGACGGCGGCAGGAAGATCAGTGAAGTGGTCGTGACAGGCACGGCCTATGATCACATATATAATAATGAAACAGCAGGAAAGATCCTTGGCTTCACGGTAACGGCAAGGGAAAGCGCATCCCTTACCGGGGAGGCTTCCCGCATGATCTTCAATACGGACAGCCAGTCCGAGTGGGTCTACACGACGCCGATGCAGGAGGGCAGAAAAAATGCCTCTGCAGTCACGGCGGGCGGAAAGATCTATGTCCTCGGCGGGGAAAATGCCGCTGCTTCCCTGAAGAGTTTTACAGTATACGATACGGAAAAGAAAATCTGGGAAGCGCTGCCGGATTATCCAGGAACGGCAGCCGGCATCTGCAAAGCAGCCATGTTTACCTGCAGCAATGAGATCTATGTTGTTGGCGGTCAGACGGATACCAGTGTCATGGCAAAAGTGTTAAATTCTGTCTATGCATTCAACACGGAGACAAAGCAGTGGCAGAAGAAGGCGGATCTGGCAGAGGGCCGGACCAACCTGGCAGCCGCAGTCAGTAAAGATAAGCTTTATACATGGACAAAGGCAGGGGCAACCGATAAAGCAGAAATCTATGACATCAGGACGGATACCTGGGAAACGGCAGTGATGCCGGATACCAGCAGAGTCATTGACGCTGCCAGCGTGGACAACCGCGTGTTTGTATTAAAAGAGGAGGGGGAGAAGATGTTCTGGCAGGAATATCTCCCGGAAGACAACCTCTTTGAAGACGCCGGGACAGCGTGCCCATTTGCGGCATCCGACAAATATAAGGCATCCGCTGTCATCCGCGGAAAGATATACATGGTAAAAGAGGCGGAGACCAAAGAAGTCCTTGTCTATGACGCCTACACCGACGAGTGGAGCCAGGTATCCGCCATGAACCTGGCAAAGAAAGAGTCCGCACTGGCAGCAGCCGAAAATGAACTGTACAGCATCGGCGGGGAAATGCCAGGATACGGCGTGCTGGATGCAGTGGAGCAGTATTCGGTGAAAGTAAAAAGCACCACAAAGGAAATGCTGGTGAAGAAGGGCGAAGCCTACGAACTACAGGTAACAGCTGGAAATCTCAAAAAGGGACAGACGAAGATTGTGACCGTAACCGTCGATCCCGATGAAATGCAGATATTGAATGCCTCCTCTTTTGAGGAAGAGGGGGTGCTGCGGGACGGGGCGGACGGGGTTACCCTCTTGAAATACCAGCCGAAAAAGGGCGTTCTGGTGCTGAAACTGGCCGGGAGCCTGGAGCGGGGGGAGAAGGATTTGCCAGTTATGGGATTTTCATAGCTGGTAAGTCCTGATTTACGAAAAGGCAAAGTGATACTACCTGCGGTCTGACCCGCAGGGTATTGAGCGAACCAAGGTGGTCACGCGAAATGTGATGCTCGTAGTTGTTATATGTCTGGAGAGACATTTTCCTGAACGGGGGTTTTTGATTTGAAGAAGGTAATCAACACAAAGAAAAAGGCTTGTGTTATAGGTGTTTTGGTGTCTTTGATGTTTGTTATTACAGGAATGGTATTTTTTGTGTTACAGAAAGATGATCAAAACCACAGTAAGCATAGTACAGAGAATGAGCAGAGTGCAGAAAAAAAGAAAGAGGATAATTATCTTTCCCTGAGTACTTCTGACCGGGAGACAGCAGACTTGTATGCTGAACTCTATGAGATGTCCAGGGAGGACGTGGCGGAGCAGCAGAGAAAGACAGGGGACTGGGAAAAGACAGCAGAGGAACTGGAGAAATTATTCTTTACTATTCCGGAGAACAAGAAATACCAGATGGAAAAAGAGGGATATGCCCTGGAAGACCTGCAGGAGGCAGAGAGATTGTCTGCGAAAACGGGAAGGAAGGCAATGGAACTGGCGGAAGCCAAAGGAAAGGTTTCCGAACACCGGAGATGGTCGGATATCGTAAAGGATAGTGAGATTCTTACCACAGAGGAGCAGCTGGGACTGACGAAGGAGCAGGTGCAGAAGTTAGAGGACATGTCGCTGGAAAAAGAGGACAGGGTTGAAGTGGCAGTTCTGCTTATGAATGAGATGTATACATTTGATGAAGTGATAGAGGAATTGGATGCGGGGAAGACAGTAGCGGATTTAAAAAAGCAGAAAACAAGCAGTTTAAACTAAACTTTTAGAATAAAAAATGAAAATGTTATTATTCGTGAAACATTGCTGTCATATCAATTGTTGTTGCGAGAGATAGGAGCTTGATTTATGAAAAAAATAGTAAAAACTTTATTTGGAGCAATAGCTGCCACCATAGTATGTGGAACATTCTTATGTACTAGTAGCAGTACTTGTCAGGCGGCAGGAGATAACCTTACCACTGGTGAGGTGTACAATACAGCCCTGGAAGCAGCTTACGGAGACACCTTCCGCAGTGTTTATCACAATCGACTTGCCGGTTCTCCGCTGGAGGCAGAGGAAGTCGATGGCGTGGACACTGCTACCGGGCATCTGCTTCTGTCCCGGAACGACCTTTCTTTAGAAGGAACTGGCAGCATGGATTTTGAACTCAACCGATACTATGACAGCAACGAAGCCAATCTCGGCCATGCCACCGTGGAATATACGGAAAAGCTGGAGATAGATACGATATGGGTTAATTATACAGCCTCGGATGGTTCACAAAGAAGAATTGTTGTAAATGCGGCAGTCTGGAAAAAACATAAAAATGCCCTGAAAAACTTATTAGTCAAGTATGAAAAGGGTGAGGGCAGAAGGGGTGTGTCTTTTGACGGAAAACCGGATTATGAGGAAAAAACCCAGAGGACAAAGATCGTTAGCAATAATAGGCATAACGTATACGGGGTGGCAAGTGGATGGCGCTACGATTTTCCGTGGATCGAGACAGTTACACTGACGGAAGAAGAAGGATGGGGAAAAGAACCCAAGTATCTGCACTACGGCAGCGCCGGGGTAATGAATATCGAAACAGAGAAAGACGATGCCAGCAAGAGTTACCATATCCAGGGACTGGAAGGCTATGATTATAAAGATATAAAACTGGAAGACTGGGACAGGACCGTAGACGGCATTGCCTGTAAATACCTTCTCCGGGACAAAACAGGACTCCGTACTTATTTCAATGAAAACGGAGTTGTTGTGCTGCAGAAGGATGCCCATGATAACAAGATTACTTATACATACACAGATGATATCTATTTCAGCAGGATCACAGATTCCGTAGGGCGGGAGATTGTGTTCCATTATAAGGATGATGATGGGGAGAAGATCCTTACATCGGTGACTGTCCAGGGGCAGAATGTTGAAGGAGGCAACGCCGCCTTTGGTGGCGTGACAAGCAAGACCATCACCTATGAAACTGAGGAAAAATCTTATACGCCTCACTATGGGGACCGGTTGCATGGTGTGATCCTGACCAGTGCCACGGTGGATAGCAGAAAAGAAAAGTATTCTTATAAAACGGTGGAGAGGCTGGTCAACACCGCTGGTGCCGGGGTGGCATCCCAGCGTGTTTCTACCAACCAGAGTTACCTTCTCACAAAAGTGGCGGAAGGTGGAAGTGAAACCCACTATGAGTACCGTGCCTGCTCCCTGCGCGGGTCGAAGGATGCAGGTTCCGGACAGACCAGGGATGTGGTGACGGAGCAGTTCTATGTCACCAGGGAATATGAGAAAGATATCAAAACAGGAAAGAAATCAAATGGAATAAAGTACGATTACTTTCAGAAAAAGGGTAAAGATGATCTTCGGTCTTTTGATGATTTCCGGGAACGGGAAAAGAAGGCGAATGAAAGCGAAGGAACCATCTATGAAGTATGGCAGTACGGAAACAGTGGATTAAAGACAGTAACCGTAGTTAGTTCATTTAATCCAAATAAGTATAAAACAAATGGGAAGTACTATGATTATACTTATAAGAAATCAAAGATTGATCCGAATACATTGCGGTTAAAAAAGGATACAAAAAAGAACGTATTGTTATACATATATAATGAGAACAAGTTGCTCACCGATGAGATCAACTATGGAAAAGAGAAAGAAGAAACCCTGTATTCATATGACAAAAATGAAAAGGGTTCCCTTGTCGAGCTTGAAACAGAAAAGTCTTACGGAAAGAAGGGAGAGAAAGCGGTTACCACAAAGCAGGGGTATACGTATGACAACTACCGGAACATACTGTATAGGAAATCCTTAAAGGCATACCTGACAAAAAACAAGGGAAAGGAACATCTGTATACCACCACTTATGCTTACCACGGAGCGGATACAGGATATCCGGCAGAAGACACCCCGTATTCCCTGTGTACCCTTCTGTCCGAAGAAAGGCATACGTCGGCAGGCACAAAAAAACGGCTGTTTGCAACAATTGCAGCCAACGGCATTGATTATGCCAGCATTTTACAGCAGAGGAGTATAAAGGGCGGGGAGTATAAAACCATATCCAGAACGGACTTCCAGTATGACGAACAGGGAAACGAGACCCAGGGGAAAGTATACCCTTCCTACAGCACCGACGGGGAAAAAGAGGTGATCCAGAACGATTACACCTACAACAGCCTTGGACAACAGACAAAGAAGGTTGTAACCATCACTTCTGCCAAACGCCCAGAAGACAACCGTACCTACACGGAAGAGGAAGCAGCCTATGATTCCTTTGGCAATGAGTTATCTTACACCGATGAGAATGGTCTGGTATCAAAAACCTCCTATGACCCGGAGACCGGGGAAGAGGTAGAAAACATCCATGCGGTAGGGACGGAGTATGAATCCAAAGAGAAGGAGTACCGGTCCGCTGACGGACTGAAGACCATGACAGTAGACGAGTATGGGCGGGTATCCATTGAGATACAGGATGCCTTTGGCAATACGATCATCAGTAAAGACGAGGCTGCCGGCACCTGGACCGAGAGCATGTATGAATATGGGAGCGGAGAGGATGGGGAAAGCGGGGAAGATTCCGACAGTGCCGACGGTGACACCGAAAAAGAGGAGACGACCCGGCTGTTAGAAGAGCGGACCTTTCCCTTTGAACCGGATGAAAAGAGGTTCATTGTCGATGAAAATGGAGAAACCGTCCCCAACTTTTATATCACTGGAAAAGGGAAGGAGATCCTGAGCGGCAGCAAGCATTTCTATGATAACCTGGGCAATGAGATCGGCAGAGCAGAATTCAGCAACGGAGAACTGGACGCTGCCCACTGTACTTCATGGAGCTTCAGCAAGAGCGAGACGGAGGTAACCGGGGAAGAAGACGAGGCACAGACCATTTCCACCAGTTACAATAAAGCCTTAAATCCGGCTGAATACCAGCCGGAGGCAGATGCAGAGGGGTATTATGACCAGTTCAATGATGCGGTTCTAAGCGAAAACATCACAAAAACTGTAACCGATGCGGGAGGGAACACCTTATCCCGGTCAAGCACTGCCATCCGGGAAAAGAACAGAATAGAAACGGTGACGACCTATGAAGCCGACGACTTTGGCAGGACCACCAAAGAAAACACAGTCACTAGAAAACAGCAGGACGGAAAGTGGCTTCCGGCTTATGAAACGCAGACTCTTTCCACCTTTGATGACAACGGCAACGTCAGCCAGACGGAGACAAAGAGCCGGAAGGAGGGGGAGAGTGGCTGGCAGTCCCGGATGGTCAAAACTGATTATAATGAGCAGGGCCAGGTCACAAAGGAATACACCCCCAGGGGAACCAGGGAAAATGTGGCCACAAAGTATGAATACGATATCCTGGGACGGATGATCCAGTCGGAGATTCCCCGGGAGAAGAAAGAGGGCAGTGTTGAATACCAGAAAACCATGACAGAGTACGATAACACGGGAAACGTGACAGGAAAAGAGGAACAGATCGATGATGACAGGACCGCCAGAACCGAGTATACTTATGATAAGTGTGGCAACCTTGTTATGGTCAAAAGCTGCCTGGAAGGTGGAAAGGCGCAGTACGTCCAGTATGTCTATGACGCTCAGGGGAACAAAGTGCGCCAGTTTACCGGGATGACCAGCCCGCTGACACTGACGGTGTCAGAGGTGGCGGATGCTGACGGGAATACGGATGCAGAGGGTAAAAATGGGCCGGATGTCTTTTCTTATGTGGGGAAGACATACCGTGTCGATGTCAGCGGGCAGAAAAAATCCGATAACATCCGGGAAACCAGGTACGAATACGACGGAAAAAACCAGTTAGTGGCCTATACCGACCCAGAGGGAAGAAAAGAAACCTATACCTATGATATCAACAGCAACTTAACGATAACAGTAGATAAGAACGGCAACACACAGAAGAATGCCTACGATTACCAGAACCGCCTGACGGAGATGGTGGCAAAAGAAAAAAAGACAGGGAAAGAAACGAAACATACCTATACCTACAATGCCTATGGGGATGTGGCGGCACAGGACGGCACCACCTTTGCCTATGACGATGCATCGGGACAGGTTACAAAGGAAACCACAAAACTGACGAAACATAAGGATGTGGTCAAACACTACAATTATGACAGCGCCGGAAATAAATCTGCCTTTTCCGTAAGGGTGGGGGATGATACAAAACTTTCCCTGCAGTATAACTATGACGGGGAGTCCAGACTGACTTCTGTTACCGACAGGAAGGGCAGCCCGGTGGTGGCATACTCTTATGATACGGATGGGAACCTGGCGGAGAGAACCGTGCCAGGGAATGAAATGACTACCACCTACACCTATGATTACCAGAACCATCTGACTGCGATGAAGAACCAGACGGGCAGTGCCGGAGTGATCTCGGAGTACACGTCGGAATATCTGACCAATGGGCAGAAATCCAAGGAAACGGCCGCTCTGAAGGATAAAGAAGGAAAGAAATCCACAAAGACTGCTACATATACTTATGACCTGTTAGGACGTATCCAGAAAGAGACGAAAACTGGCAGTGAGGATATTTCCTATACCTATGACAGCAGCAACAACCGGAAAGAGATGACGGCCGGGAATCAGGTAACTGCCTATAAATACAACAAAAACGATGAACTGCTCCGCACGGATACCTTAGATACCAAAACAGATGAGGATTCTGTTGTTGTCTACAAAAATGATAAGAACGGAAACCAGCTGGCGACGGTCAACCGGTATGAGATCCCCAGCGACAAAAAGGACAGTGCCTATGTGGACGTCGATGTGACCCTGGGGGATAACCGTCTGAATGAGAACGTGGTGAATCGTTATAATGCCCTGAACCAGCTTACACAGACGCTTACAAAGAACTATAAGGTAAGCTTTACTTATGATGCCGAGGGGCTGCGCACCAGCAAAACAGTGAACGGAGAGAAGACGGTCTTCGTCTGGGATGGAGACCAGCTGGTGATGGAGCTGTTTGAGGGTGGCAAAGTAAAGAAGCGGTATATCCGTGGGAATGACCTGGTTTATAGTGACAGGGGAGAAGACCGTGCTTCAGGCAGTGAAGATGGAAAACTGTTTTATGTGACGGATCCTCATGGAAATGTGGTGCAGTTGATAGATGAATCAGGAAAGGTTGTTAAGACTTATGAGTATGATTCTTTTGGTAATGAAGTAAATCTGGACAGTAAGGATGATAACCCGTTCCGTTACTGCGGGGAGTACTATGATAAGGAGACGGGGGAGGTCTACCTAAGGGCGAGGTACTATCAGCCAAAGGTGGGGAGGTTTCTGACGGGGGATACCTATACCGGGGAAGATGATGATCCGCTGAGCCTGCATCTATATACGTATTGTGGGAATGACGGGGTGAATGCGTGGGATCCGAGTGGGCATGATGCGATCTGGTTGCAGCAAACAGATGGAGCAATAGGATTTGGACATACTGCAGTATCAATAAAACTAAGTAATGGGAATTGGTGGTATTGCTCCTTTGCATCATCACAACCGGATAATTTGGCTGGAAATATAAAAGGGATTAAAGGGGCTATTGTGACAAATGAATATATGGTAAATTACTCACAAAAGTGGGAAGATCTCCCTTCCCCAGAAGGAGGTAGTAAAGAGTTAAGGAAGAAGTTTGAAGATAGTATATCTTCTATAGATGCTACTATAAAAGAGGGGAATAAACAAGGGGTTAGATATGATAAGTACATTTACTTAGAAGGAGATTTTATAAAAAGTTATAAATATCTATTAAAAAAGAAGAAAAAAATAAATAATGGGAAAGTAATGTACACATTATTAAAAAATAATTGTAAAAACTTGGTTGTCGATGCGCTCAGAAAGGGGACTTTGGAGTTAAGATCAAAAGAGTTTAAAAAGTGCTTAAAAAAGGCAAAAAAGAAACTGGCTCCTAATGACGCATTTGAGATAGTTGAAGATTTTATTATGTCATACCCTAGAATAATGCCATTAAAAAAATAATTATAAGGAGATATATTGTGGGAAAAATAAAAAAAGGAATACTGCTTATTTTTATACTATTTTTAGTAATAGTAGGAATTAATTTTTATCACTTTTTTATTATGCCAAACGATTATGAAGTATTGCATATCTTGTTAGAAGATTCTCAAAATAAAATGTTAAACACAACAGAGGAAAAAAATGGATGTATTCCTTATCAAATTTTAGATGGAAATTTATATTATGAAGAAGATGGCTTTTATCAATATAATTATAATAAAAGAAAAAAGAAAAAGTTGTGGGGAGGAGAAATAGGTGATTTTAAAATATTAAGGGGAAAAGTTTATTATGCAAAATGGAATAATAGTAAAAGTGATTATAATATCTGGAATGTGGAGTGTCGTAATCTAGAGAATTTGAATAAGGAACAATTGATTGAGGGAGTATCGGATTATGTTTTTAGTGGTGAGTTTGTATTTTTTTCTCGTATTGTTGGAGGAAAAAGATACATCTATCAATACGATATTAAATCCGCAAATTGTAATGAAATTTTTTCCTTTGATGAGTTCGATCAAAAAAGAGAATTTGTGGCAGGAGATATGATACTAGTCTTAGGTAATAATTTGATTTTCGAGGGAAATGGGAGAAAGTATATAACTTCATATAATATAAATACAAATAAATGGAGTATAAGTTTTAATTTTAGTTTTCAAGAACAACAATTGTATTTTAGAATTTTAGATATTCAGGCAAAGGGAGATTTTTTATATGTTCAGGGGACGGTTTGCGACAATACAAAATCTAATATTGCGGGACCTTATGTTGTAAAAGATGCTGAGAAAAATGGGATTTGGCAGGTTGATATTAACACAGGAAAACAGAAACATTTGACAAAAACTGTATATTATGGAGGTATCTATATATTGGATAATATACTATATGGAATTGATAATGGCAAATACGAGAAGATAGGAAGAAATTAGTTATAAATACAATGTTTGAAGGGTTCGTATAATTAAATATAAACATTCAACGGCTGGGATCTTCTATTTCACGAATAAAATTGGCAAAATAGTAGAAAAATTCATCTCCCAATGATTGATGTATTTGTCTGTCAATTCAATAGATCAGAATACGTTACTATATGTGAAGATTATATTGGATACGATTTACCGGTTGGTAAGGGAAAATTAGAAAATCCAAAATATAAATTAACAAAACAAAGTAAAAATGATTTTTCGGGAGTATAGGCATGCAAATGTTGAAAATGGATTTGGTTTTAGGAGTAATCAAGTTAAATTAATAGAAGTATATGATGGTCATGATGAATGGGATGATTTTGGAGGAATATTTTGGGTTAGAGATAAAAACATTTGATTTTTTGGGGACCAGTTTATTTTTTTGCGGAAAAAGTTGAGTAGAAAGGGAAATATAAAAATGCAAAAATCTAGAGAGGTTTGGTTCCCTTATGCTCATCTGACGAATGACTAATGTAACGTAACCCTTTACGATGGAATATTGGACTATAGTCAAGAAGAAGGTAGAATTAGTGAAGATAAGTATCCTTGGGTTAAAGATATTTCTTATTCTCAAATTAGAATTTAAACGACTGTAATAGGTTCGCAGAAAGTATATGTATATGAACTGAGAACGAGGGCAATGACTTTGCATAGATATTCTGCTGAACTTCAGAAAATTCTACTGAGGGCTCAGAAAGAAGCAAATAAGGAGGAAAAGGGTAAAAAAAGATCAAAGAATCCCCCTGCTCGTAGGCAAAAATGTAATTCTAAAAAAGAAGCTTATCAAGCAGCAAAGAGGGCGGGAAAAGGAAAAGAGCCAATACATCATCCAAATAATTCAGGTCAGGGGCCTCATTATCATCCTAATGTAAATAATAATCAAAGGCTAACACCTAAAAAACTTAGTGTACTGACATATTGATATTTACATAAATATTTCTGGTAATTGTTGCCGTTTTGCGGTATAATAAAAGAAACGGCGGTGATTACTATGGCAAGACCTAAAAAGCATATAATAAAACTTACAGACGATGAGGTTAAAGAACTCAAATCTGTAATCCGTAAGAAAAAAACTTCAAGAACAATTCGTTGCAGATGCCAGATAATTATTGATCTGGATGAAGCGCATGGAAAAGTCTTAACACATGAGCAGAGCGCGAAATCCAACGGTGTCTGTCTGGCAACTGTTGCCAATACGGTTTCAAAATATACTAACGGCGGTATCAGTGCGGTTACTGAATTCAAAAGGAACATTAATTCAGATAACGCAAGGCGCAAAGTTGACGGACGTGCAGAGGCTCAGCTGATTGAACTGGCTTGCGGTCCTGTCCCGGAAGGGCATTCCAGATGGACAATCCGTTTACTGGAAAAAGAATCCAAAGTCATTCTGGAAACCCCAGTAAGCAGGGAGGCAATCCGCAATGCTTTAAAAAAAACAACTTCGACCTCACAAAAACGACTACTGGTGTATCCCAGCAAAAGAAGATCCCGAATTCATAGCATGTATGGAGGATGTTCTTGATGTCTATGAACTACCTTATGACGCAAGGCGCCCGGTTGTCTGCATGGATGAAAAGCCATACCAGCTTCTTGGAGAAGCAAGGGAGCCACTGCTAATGATCCCCGGAAGCGACCGGAAAACAGATTCTGAGTATGTCCGTAACGGTACTGTCAGCATATTTGCTTTTGTAGAGCCGCTTGGCGGAACACATCATGTAAGTGTACGGGAACACCGAACGGCTGTTGACTGGGCAGAAGAAATTAAGTATCTGTCGGATGTCATGTATCCTGACGCTGAAAAGATCATCCCTGTGATGATTACCTCAATACACATAAACCGGCTTCGTTGTACAAACGCTATCCGGCAGAAGAAGCGAGGCGCATCATTAAAAGGCTGGAGATTCATTATACCCCAAAGCATGGCAGCTGGCTGGATATGGCGGAAATTGAACTGAATGTAATGACCAGACAGTGTCTTTCCCGCCGGATTGCTGAAATAGGTTTGTTGTGCAGTGAATTGTCGGCATGGGAAGCGGAGAGGAATACAGCCGCAGCAAAAGTCAACTGGCATTTTCAGACAGGTGATGCCCGAATAAAGCTGAGTTCTTTGTATCCTACATTTACTGCTGCCTCTTAGGGAGGTGGCAGTAAATGTAAATATCAATATGTCACCACACTAGATTAAAAAGTGGAAAGAATACAATAACGTGGTTTGGTTATAATGCAAAACAGATCGCTAATATAGCAGGAAATGGGAAAATGCCACTTCATCATAATAGGAAAAAGGATTTGAAAAGTGAACAGGGATATCCTAAATTTCGACATTATCATCCACGTGGTAAAAGCTCACATTCTGCCTATATAGTGTGATTAAAGATTTAGAACATTAAAAAGTATGATTGATTCCGGAAAATAGACATATTAAGTTTATCAAAATAGGGAGAGAAGACAGCCAAAATGTCTTAAATTAAGGGTTTCTTTTCTGACATCATAGGGTACATACTGACCATTATCATTTCATAAGGGCATTAATTGCTTTTTTATACTTGCGTCGCTTTTTAATATATCCATATTTAATTGCAAAGCATGGTTGGCATTTGCATTTGATTGTAGTGAGAACAAAAGTGGAACTGACTGTAATTCCAGTCTTATTATTGGTAACGATGGTGCTCTGATGAGTCATATGTACCATGATTATACTCATTAAAAAGAAAGGGGATATGGTGTTTGAACTTCTATAAACATCATACAAAGAAGTAATGGATTATATATTTTCTTCGGATATTATTAAAGGTAAAAAATACAAAAAAATAGTTCATTATTTATGTGATGTGGCAGATAAAATATATTTTACATTTTATGAGGATTTGATGTTAAATAATATGATATTGGAATTAGAACAGAAATGTAAAATTATTAGTGTGCCTAAAAAAATAAGAGAACAGTTTGATACAGATATTATTGGATATGAAGTAAATATTTTTATAACAATGTATATATTTGAGTATAATAGTCTTTATGATTTGTTACGTGATAGAGTTTATGGGGCAGTATTGTTTTATAGTGGTAATAGTGAGATAGTATATATTCAATTGGAGGATTTTAATGATATCTATATTCAAACAAATGATAAAAATTTAATAAAAGAATTTTCTAATATCGAAAGTCATTCTAATTAAAAATGGGATTTGAAACTTTGCAAGTAGATTTAATGATTATATAATTGTAAGCGCTTTACAACGGAGTGCCTAGTGTACTGACACATTTATATCTAGCATAATGGTTGCTTACATAGAAGTAACTGTAAATTTAGGATACAGCGACCTCAGTTTAATTCGTGCATCGGAAGTTTTAAACTGCCAGTCTACCTTTGCCGCCATTGTATTACGCTCGGTTTCCCATGCCGCCAGCTCGCTGCGAAGAGCATTGATATTGTCAATCCGCCGTGACAGGCATTGGCGTGTCATTACATTAAGTTCTATTTCAGCGATGTCCAGCCAGCTTCCATGCTTTGGCGTATAATGGATTTCCAGACGTTTTATAATGCGCCTTGCTTCTGCCGCAGGATACTTCTTATATAAGGATGCCGGTTTATGGGTATTCAGATTGTCCATTACAAGAACAATCTTTTCTGCATCCGGGTACATGATATCAGCGAGGTATTTTATTTCTTCTGCCCAGTCAACAGCCGTCCGGTGTTCCCGGACGCTGACATGATGCTTTCCCGCAAGTGGTTCTATAAAAGCAAAGATGCTGCATGTTCCATTGCGGGTATATTCAGAATCCACTTTCCGGTCATTGCAGGGACGCACCGGGAGCGGATCCCTCGTCTCTCCCAAAAGCTGGTATGGTTTTTCATCCATGCAGACAACAGGGCGCATAGGGTTATATGGAAGTTCATAGGTGTCAAGGATATCTTCCATACATGCTATGAATTCTGCATCTTCTTTTGGCGGGATGCACCAGTAGTCACTGCGGTGAGGTCTAAGTTCATTTTTTTTAATACCCTCCGGATTGTTTCCCTGCTGACTGGTGTTTCCAGTTCAATACGGGCTTTCTCTTCCAGAAGCCGGATGGTCCATCTTGAGTGCCCTTCAGGCGCCGGACCACAGGCAATTTGAATCAGATGTGCTTCCATCCGTCCATCTGCCTTGCGTAATGCTGCGCTTGAATTTGGGCTGATATTATATTTGATAATGTCTGTAATACCATTCTTAACGTAAGACTGGACAGTATTGGTGACTGTAGTAGGGCAGACAGCATAGGTATGTGCGATCTGGGAGTGGGTCAGACCGCTGCCACGGATCTCATCCAGCTCTAATAAAATCTGGCATCTTTTCAGTACTGTTTTACAGGTTTTTTTGTCCTTGATAACTTTACAGAGAGCAGCCACTTCATTGTCGCTGAGCATAATATGATATGTTTTAGGTCTTGCCATAGGAATCACCGCCGTTTCTTTTATCATATCATGAAACGGTGAAAAATAAAAGAATTATTAAACTGAATATAAATGTGTCGGCACACTAGTAAATCTTTCGGCAAGAAAGGGAGCGGAGCAGTTACCACGAAGTGGGGCTATATCTACGACAAGTATCGGAATGTCCTGACCGAGAAATCCCCCAAAGCTTACCTTGCGAAAAATAAGGGGAAAGAGCATCTGCATACAGTAACATATGCTTATTACAATACAGATGCCGGTTATCCAGCTGAGGACAAGCCGTTCTGCTTGTGTACACTGATAAAACAGGAACTATATGATTCTGGAAAGACAAAAATTAAACTGGAAAGCAAGGTTGCCTCTAATGGCATTGACTACGGTAGTATCTCTGAGCAGAGAAGTGTAGATGGCGCTGCCTATAAAACTGTATCCAAAACAGATTTCAAATACGATGCCCAGGGGAATGAAACCCAGGGGAAGGTTTTCCCAGCTTATGGAAGTGACGGGGAAAAAGAAATTATCCAGAATGATTATACATATAATGCGCTGGGTCAGCAGACCAAAAAGAGTGTCACGCTGAATTCAACGAAAAATCCGGAGTCGAACCGTACCTATACGGAAGAAGAAACAACCTATGATTCCTTTGGAAACTGCCTGACCACCACAGACGAAAATGGGCTTGTTACAAAAATTTCCTACGACTCGGAAACAGGGATCGAAAAAGAAATCATAGAGGCAGCCGGGACGGAATACGAATCCAAAGACAAGAAAAGTCTGAAAGGAATAAATAGAAATGAAGAAAAAAGTTAAAAAGGGGTTACTCATAATATTTTTGGGAGCATGCATTCAAATGAATATATGTTGTTTTGTTCAAGCACGTAGTTTGATAACAAATAATTCAAATGCATATAATTCCAAAAATCTTGAAATGAAAATCATTTCTGCAACCTCTAAAAAAATTGAAATAGTAATTGTAAATAAGGGTAATGATATAGCAGGATATTCAAAAATTTTTACATTATATAAATTCAACAAGGGCAAATGGAAAGAAATAAAAAGGTTTTCAAAGACTCCCAAATGCTTATGTCCTATAAAAAAGAATAGTAGCAAGAGTGAAAAAATAATATGTAGAAAGCATTTTAAAAGAAGGTTGTCAAAGGGGAAATATAAAATTAAGTGGGTTAAAACTAAAAAATTTTCTATAAAATAGTATTTAGTAGGTAGCTGACGGATGGATCAGGGAAGGTTGTCAGGACTTATGAGTATGATTCCTTTGGGAATGAAGTAAAGCCGGATCAGAAGGATGAGAATCCGTTCCGTTACTGCGGGGAGTACTATGATAAGGAGACGGGGGAGGTCTACCTAAGGGCGAGGTACTATCAGCCAAAGGTGGGGAGGTTTCTGACGAGGGATACCTATACCGGGGAAGAGGATGATCCGCTGAGCCTGCATCTATATACGTATTGTGGGAATGACGGGGTGAATGCGTGGGATCCGAGTGGGCATGATGCGATCTGGCTTAATTCAAATAAAAGTGCGAGTGGATTTGGACATGCCGCAGTATTAATTAAAAATTCACATAATAAATGGGACTATTTTTCATATACGCAAAAAGGTCTTTTAAAGAAAACATTAAGTTATTATTATTCATTTGCAAATAATAACTATATACTACAATATATAAACGAAAATTATAGGAAAGGAGATTCAATGAGACCATATGATGGGCTAATTTATTTTAAAGGAAAATTTAAATCGGTTAAGAATAAAACAATAAAGGAAAAGAAGAAATATAGCGGAAGTAGTTATAGTTTACTATCTCATAACTGTTTGGATATGACAGTTGATTTTTTAAGAAAGGGACAATTTGTACGTTATAATAAAGAATATCATGTAGCATTAGGATATGCTAAGAGCATGAGTATACCAAATAATGCTTTTGCTGGTATGAAGTATTTTGATGATACAATAGACAGTTATATGAAGGCTGGATACATAAGACGTTTATTTATTAATCCGTATAAAGTTTTTATTAATCTTATGCAAAGGAGTCTTATCTCATGAAAAAGGCAAAATATTTTTTGGGAGTATTTATGTTTTTTGTATTAACGTTATGTGGGTTTCGTATTCTGTTAAGCCCACATTCCTATACCGATATTTTTGATAAACATTTTGAAGATATGACTCCTGGTAAAAATTCCAGTGCTTTTGGGGGTTTTAATGTGCAAGAGTATGACAATACAAAATACTTCATAGATGACTCTTGCAATTTATGCTCTAAGAAAGATAATAAGAAAAAGATTATAATTGAGAATGTTGAAAATTTTTTATTGTTAGAAAATGAGCTGGTATATACCTTATTCAATGATGAGAAGAATGTATATTCAATAAAACTTCAAAAAAACAGTAAAAGAGCAGTTGCACATGTCAGTGCAAAAATTTTTCTGAATTCTGAAGAATGTCTTTATATTTATTCAAAAGATAATTATTTATACACCAATTTACAACTTTTATAAATGATAGCCATTTTGCTGGACAAGGCATTTCAAGACTTTCATAAGAACCGATGATTTTATCATACTTTTGCTCTTTTTCACGAAAGTGGCAAAAAATAGTTCCTTCCTTATCCGCTCGCTGAGCACAAACCGGAAATCCTGCACGCTTCCATTGCGGTATTTTGTAAATCCTGCATCCTGATATGGCAGCAGTTTCATTGCACTGTAAGCTATATTGATCAAATTAACCAGCAGTTCAATCCCTTTTCGGCTGCGCACCATGTAACTGCATAATGACCAGAAAGTTTTCTGCTCATAATAGCTGACTTCAATGTTCCATCTGAATGCGTATAGAAACAAAGGGATGTAATCCATCCAGGAACTTCCCGTCTGGTTCAAGGGGGCTTTTTCCTGCCATGCACAAAAAATCTGCAGTTGTGTTGGGAATATGGTGCTGAAGAACAGGCGTCTGCAACCGCCTCTCTTCTCTGTGGCTGTCACATAGGCAAGCACTTCCCTTGTGCCGAAAATGTTCGTCAGCACACGGCGGGCGCCAATGTAATAACCGCCTATTTTTTCTTCTGAAAGTGTAAAAGCTTCCTCAATGGAAAGGCGGTCTCCATGTTTTGCAGGCCTGCCCCTCCTGCCAGTTGGCTGCGGGGCAAGGTCATAAAGGACAGAATCGTACCTTGCATTCCCGATCAGGTCGAGGTTTTTGTATTCAGCCACAATAGAAACCAAAGTGCTTTTTGTGTACCAGCTGTCACATAGAAGAATGACATTTTTCTTTTCCATCAACTCAGGCATAACCTGCCGTATCATGGAAACGGCAAGTTCCAGTTTGGACTCTTTTTTCTGCCACATCCGGTAAGAAAGCGGTACAGACTGGTAAACGATCCTGTCCTTATCCCATACGGGGACGCAGAGCATGACGCTCACAAAGCAGTGCCCGTTCAGGTAGCCACTGCCATTATGTGCGGCATGGTCGAACAATTTTGAGACATTCTCAAACTTTTTCCCGAATTTAGGGACAATGGTATCATCAATGCATAAAAAAACAGGCTGAGTCTCTAAAGGTTTTGGGATTAGTTTCAATGTCATAGATGCCGTGACATTCATAAACCTGGAATAATCCACTTTGGCGTAGGAACAGGCATAGTAAAAGGCATTCAGGGATTTATCTGTAAGCTTTGACAGAAAATGCCTGTAAAGGAAACGGATGGAATCGGCGGATTCCAGAGCCAATATGGAAAGCAGAAGCAGGATTAATGTCTGGGCAGTGGGAGCACAGCAGGTTTCAAAATAATTGTAAAAATAATGATAAAGTCTACCAATTAAAGTTTTTTCATTGTATAATAAGTTTGTCGTACAGGGTCACTTTCCTTTGTAATGTTTTAGTCAAATTCATTATACAATAGAAAGCCTTGTGCGGCATTTTTTTATTAAAAAAGTTGTAAATTGGTGTAAGGAGAAGTATGAAATATATAGAAAAAAAGAAGCATGTGTGATGGAATTACTAAAAAGCATTTTTAACTGTATTGATAGTAATGAATGTTTAATAATAAAAGAAAATGAGAAGTGGATCACAGATAGAAAAAAGGCAAAGTTACTAGATAGAATATTAAGAGAAAATGATATTAATAATAGGGGGAATTGCGGAATATATGTCTCTAAAGATTCACCAGTTATACCTTTATTTGTAGAAGCTACGTTAAGATATTATGCATTTGTAGCGTTTGTTTTTGAAAAAGAAAAATTTATTATTGCACCATCAGATCATATGGATATATTTATTTTTTATGAAAAGCATGATGTTTATTCAAAAATAAAGGAATGTATTGAGCAATATAATCATGAAAAACATATTTTTGAGATAACTCAAAGAAGTTAACAATAAGAAATATTACGGTTTTTCCCCGGATGGTTGTACTTGTCTCGGACAGAATATTACCCCCGGCATCTGTCATGTTTTGGGTAATGTTCTCCTCAGTTAATTCATCAAAAAACAGCAGGATATAGAAAAGGGTAAAAATACTGAATGGTATCAGAACATTCCGATTTGGAGAATACTGTATTTACGTTGTATAGGTATGAGAAAGGAAAATGGGAAAAAGTAAGAGGATATGCAAAAGTACCAAAATGCTTGTTTCCTGTAAGAGCAAACAGCAGTAAGTATAGAAAAGATAATAAGCAGAAAGCATTTTAAAAAAAAGCTGTCTAAGGGAAAATATAAGATCAAGTGGGTAAAAACGAAAAAGTTTTTGATAAAATAGCGAAAGAGAGTGGCAATAAGTCTGCTTTTGCGGTAAAAGTGGGGGTGACACAAAACTTTCCCTGCAGTATACTTACGATGGGGAATCCAGACTTACCTGTGTTACATATGGGAAGGGCAGTCCGGTGGTGGGATAGGCTTATGATACGTATTGAAAGAGATCGAAGGGTATCTTCCAGGAAAGCGAGAGCAATATCAGATTTTATCAAAGAATGGGGTATAAAATTTTTAAACGTGAAGTGATTGATGATGAGTTACAGTTTGTGTATTTGGAGAAAGATCTTTTGCCTTAACAGGGATATACGGTGATCAATAGCAGCCGAATAGCGACGGTTGCTTGACAATAACAGGTAAAAGTGATAGATTTAGACTAAGTATCTTTGATGTTACTGAAGCACTGTCAATAAAAAAAGGGGAGGTATTTTAATATGAAATGCACCAGGAAGTGTACAGGACTTTTGCTGGCTGCTGCATTAGTAGCGCAGGTGGTCATGCCAGGAGCACAGGTAGAGGCGAAAAAGGCATCTAAGCCGGTACTCTCAAAAAAAACGGTTAAAGTTAAGGAAAAGGCAAAGAAGAAAGTTACGGTAAAGAATGCGAAAGGTTATAAGTTAACGGTTAAGTCTAAAAATAAAAAGATTGCTACTGTTTCGAAACAAGGTAAAACGGCATTTGTGGTAAAAGGCGTAAAAGCTGGAAAAACAAAGGTGGTTTGTACCGCGAAAAAGAAAAAGAAAAAGGTAACATTAACATGTACAGTAAAGGTTGATAAGAGGCGCGGTAACGTGACACAGCCTACCGTATCGCCAATAGCAACAAACAATAATGCAGGAGTTACGGCTACACCGGAGCCTGCAGTTACACCGGAACCTACCGCCACACCGGAGCCTACGATTGCTCCGTTCCCGGAGACAGATACATTTTCTGATGTTCCATATGGATTTGCAGATGCTTCGGAGAATGTGGAAAAGGGAAAGATGGAAGAGTTTACTTATGTATCAAAGACGACAAATAAGACACATAAGGTTCTTGTACAACTTCCTGCAAATTATTCACAGGAGAAACAGTATCCGGTATTATATCTTTTCCATGGTGAAAATGATACGGAGAGCATATGGAGCGATATGGCAGCAGATCAGATTATTGATAATGCAGTGACATTTAAAGCTGCTGAAGATATGATTGTAGTTATGCCAAATATCAGTAGTGACAAAGATGAAGATGTTATGAAGGATTTTGCTGATGTTTTAAAACCGGAGGTAGAAGCAAAATATTCGGTAGCAAAGGAACGCCATAACACAGCAGTAGCTGGGTACGGTCTGGGTGGCCGCATTGCATTGAACATTGGTCTGTCACTTCCTGAACAGGTAGCATATATGGGCGCATTCGCTCCGGTAGAAGGGTTATTGCCATATGATGGGGGAAATGGTTACTTCAATAACACTAGTTTCCGTATTGATGAAAAATATGAAGATGTTACATTCCTTATGATCCAGAAGGGAAAGAGTGATGATGTGGCAGGCGAAGCTCCGGATTCCTATCATAAGACATTGACAGATAACGGATCAGAATGCCTGTATCTTGAGATGAAGGGAGCGCATGATCAAGAGTTATTTAAAGCTGGTTTATATAATTTTGCAAGACGTATATTTAAACGCGGTACACAGGATGAAAGTATTGTAAATGGATTTGTTACAAAAGTACCTGGTTCAGCAACGAAACCAACTACTCACAAAGGTAAAATTGAGAAAATTGAGTACGAAACCGAGACATACGATCCGGGCAATTCACAGAAGATCCAGAAATGGGCAAATGTTTATCTGCCATATAACTATGATCCTGAAAAAAAATATAATATCTTATATTTGATGCATGGCGGAGGTGAGAATGCTGATACATGGATTAAAGGGGATAATATATATGGTGACTATACTCACAACAGGGATATGCTTGACCGGCTGTTTGAGGACGGATACTGTGAATCCTGTATCATTGTAAACCCTACCTTCTATCGTCCGGAAGGAGCTCCTGAACCTAGTAATGCAATGGACCTTACCACCCTGTTCCAATACGAATTGCGTAATGATCTGATTCCGGCTGTTGAGGCCAAGTATTCTACCTATGCAGGTGGTGATGTATCATTAGAAAGTTTGAAAGCAAGCCGTATGCATCGTGGATTTGCAGGATTATCAATGGGTTCTAACACAACATACCACTCTGCATTTTTCGGAAATTATGACTTGTTTGCATGGTTTGCCCCATATTCAGGTTACTTTGGAACAGAGAATGGAAATGATGCTGATGCAGATCGGTTTAATAAAATAATTGAGGAGGGCGAAGCAAATGGTATGCCGCTCGGGTTTATATACTGTGGTAATGGATCGGAGGACTTCGCACTGTCAGGACAGTTAGATTTAATGCAGAAAGCATTGGTTCGTTCCAACATTTTGGTTCCCGGCCGCAATTTTGATTTTGTCATAATACCAGGTGGAATACATGATATGAATCAGTGGCATATACATCTGTACAATACATTAAAGATCTTCTTTACAAAAGAATAGAATAGCCGATAAACAAAAAATGAGGCTGTCGCATGAGCGAATGAAAATTCGTGAAGCGGCGGCTTCATTGGAAGATCTGGAGGGGGTTTCCCCTACTGCGTGGGTGGAATTAAGTGACGGAAAGGGAGAAAGATTGGACTCTGTTTATTTTTATCAGAATATTCTCTTATGTGAAAGCGGGTACTATAAGATCAGTATGTCAGAGTATGATAAATTAATTCAGTTATGCAGGGATTTTTCAGAACAACAATAAGTGGGTAAAAACGAAAAAGTTTTTTAAAAATAGCCCAAGGGAGGACGCAGATTAAACTATTATATGGTATGGGAAATCCTGCCAAGTTAGCTTCTATGAAGAGAATAGTGAAAAAATTAGAGATTGAATTGATTGGACTGAGGGATCTGAACTGTGAGATTCCGGATGTGCCAGAGACTGGCAGGACGCCTTTGGAAAATGCCAGACAGAAGGCGCTGGCATATTATCATGCTTTTCGTATTCCGGTATTTTCCTGCGATTCCGGACTGTATCTTGATGGCATTCCCGATGATATCCAGCCAGGAGTCCATGTGCGCACGATAGCGGGAAAACGTTTGACGGATGAGGAGATGATTGCGTATTATTCAGATCTTGCAAGACGGTATGGAGATCTGACGGCCAGATATAAAAATGCGATCTGCCTTGTGCTGGATGGGGAACAGATCTATGAGGCCATGGAACCATCCATGGAGAGTAACGTATTTATTTTAACAGATAAACCGCGCTCCGTTTTGAAAGAAGGGGTTCCCCTGGACAGTTTATCCATAGATATTAAGAGTGGTAAATACTTTTGTGATCTTGTCTATCATGAATCCGAAACCTCGGTAACGGAAGAGGCATTTTTGAATTTTTTCCGAAGGATTTTATCCCATCGTTGACATTTGAAAGGATATATAACAGCCGTCGAGCTAGGCCCATTTACATAAGGGTACTAAATAAACTCTCATATTTTACTGGGAGTTTTTTTTAGTACCTGGGGATCTCGAGAGATTTCTTTTGGTCATAGTATAGACTGGGATTTACAAACTGCAATGTACTTTCTAAAATATCTATTCTCCTCAGCGTTGTCGAATTCTGTCAATATATGTCGAACGGAAGTTCTTGTAGAAATATGTAATATTATGTATAATTAAGATATTGTAACGGTACTGCCAAGAGACCGATGTCTTGGATGTAACTGGGTATCAATTGGCACCATCGGGAAATATGATAGACAAAAATGATCGGAGGAACACGATGAAAAAGAATGCTGAAAAAAATAAAAAAATCATACTGGGCAGCCTGCTGGCAGGCGGACTGGTGCTGGCCTCCTTCTATGGCACCGGCCTGCAGAAAGAACAGGAACTGAAGGCGGACGCTGCCATATCAAATGCGGCCAGCGAAGTTGCCTCCATTACTGAAGAATTGACAGCAAAAAGAGACCGGTTCGTCAAGCAGTTTGCCATGTCAGACGGAAGTTATACGGCAGTAACCTACTCCATGCCAGTTCACTATAAGAAACGTGGTGACTGGAAAGAAATCGACACCACCCTTGTAAAATCCGACAGAAAAAATTACAAAACCAAAGCTACAGATCTTGCCATTAAAATATCCAGAAAAGCAAACAAGAAATCCGTCGTCTCTATGAAGCGGGGTAAGACCAGCCTGTTGATCGCCTTAAAAGCCAAAAAGATCAAAGCAGCAAAGGCAAAGATCAGCAATCCAGGGAAAAAAGCAGCAACGGATGTGTTGAACCAGAACAAAGTCACCTACAAAAAAGTTATGAAAAACACCAACGTCTCCTACGACATTTTCCCGGAAAAGGTGCAGGAGATCGTTTCCATTCAAAAAAAGCAGAAAAGCAAAGCCCTTTCCTTCAAACTGAATACGAAGCTGAAAGTAAAGGTGAAAGGGACAAAAATCTACTTCAAAACCAAACAGGGTAAGACAAAATTTACCCGCATGAGCACGAAAATAACCGACGCCAGCGGAGTAACGACATCCAAAGCAAAACTTTCCTACAACAAAAAGAAAAAAACATTGCAGGTAACACCGGACAAAAAATGGTGGAACAGCAAAAAAAGGAAGTTTCCATTGGAAATCCGGACTACATATTTAACTGACCGGCACAGCAGGGACGTAAAAGTGGGTGCCGCCTATGTCGGCTCGCCTGACAGCAACTTCGGCTACGACAAATCCCTCCTGTTGCAGGCAAACAAATGCGTGGCATTCACGAAAATGTCCACGCTGGCAGAGTTAAAGCAGCCAAACGTTCAGATTCTGGACGCCTCACTTAACATCAAAAATGAAAAAACAATGAAACTGGGAGCAGGGAAAACCTTTGACATCGGCATCCATAAAGTAAAGCAGAACTGGAGCGTCAACAAGCTGACCTACAACAACCGCCCGGCCTATGAACCGGAGGCGACCGCTTCCATGGGAATCCAGAAAGCGGGAAACTACCAGTGCGACGTAACCGACATGGTAAAAGCATGGGCCGCCGGGGAAGCGAACTACGGCGTGGCGCTTGTGGCAGACAACTCCAACCGCGCCTATCAGGCAAAAATTGACCGCAATCCGTATTTCACCGTACACTACGAGACAGTCGGCTTTAACGGGGCTGTGGAATTAAAAGAGAACCAGCCAGTTACTCGTTCCGTCATCACGGTAGGACAGGAAAACTATTATTACTTTGACACCAAACCGAGCATTGCCTACGACATTTACAGTGATTCTAGCATAGACACGCAGGCAGTCCTGTATGACACGAATAAGGAACGAGTGGGCTACGACGATAACTCCGGTCTGGACAACAACTTCCTTTTTATCGGGGCATATAACGGTAGAAAATATCTAAAAGTAAGCGTAAAGAACAATGGGACGGGGAATTACACCCTCCACCTGAAAAAGCGTTTTGTTATCCCGGAACCGACCGCCATCAAAGGACAGGACAAAGTTACCATCACATGGAATGCGGTAGACAAAGCAAAAGAATACCTCGTCTGTGTTTATGATGGAGGCAAAAAAATCAGCGAAGCGGTTGTGACAGGTACGACCTACGATTACATTTACAACAACGAAACAGCAGGGAAAACACTCGGCTTCACAGTAACGGCAAGGGAAAACGCATCCCTAACAGGGGAAACATCTCGCATGATTTTCAATACCGACAGCCAGTCCGAATGGGTTTATACGACACCGATGCAGGAGGGCAAAAGAAATGCCGTCGCAGTCACGGCAGGAGGAAAGATCTATGTCCTCGGCGGGGAAAATGCCGCCGGCTCGCTGAAAAGTTTTGCAGCATATGATACGGATAAAAAGACATGGGAGACGCTGCCGGACTATCCTGGCACAGAAACTGGTATCTGTCGGCAGACCATGTTTGCTTACAATAATGAGGTTTATGTGATCGGCGGCCAGACTGACACCAGCGCCACAGGTAAGTTGTTATATGTTGTTTATGCTTTCAATACAGAGACAAAGCAGTGGCAGAAAAGGTCGGACATGGCAGAGGGAAGAACCAATCTGGCATCTGCTGTCAGCAAAGACAGGCTCTATGTATGGACAAAGGCAGGGGCAACCGATAAAGCGGAAATATACGACATCAAAACCGATACTTGGGAAACGGTAGTCATGCCAGATACCAGTACCGTCATTGATGCTGCCAGCGTAGACAACCGTGTGTTTGTATTAAAAGAGGATGGGGAGAAGATGTTCTGGCAGGAATACCTCCCGGAAGATAATATGTTTGAGGATGCAGGAACGGAATGTCCGTTTGCGATATCCGACCAATACAAGGCATCCGCTGTCATCAGTGGAAAGATATACATGGTAAAAGAAGCGGAGACAAAGGAAGTCCTGGTTTATGACACCTATACCGATGAGTGGAGCCGGATTTCTGCCATGAACCTGACAAAGAAAGATTCCGCACTGGCCGCATCCGGCAACGACATATACAGTATCGGCGGGGAAATGACCGGATATGGTGTGCTGGATGTAGTAGAGCAGTATACTGTCAAGGTACAAAGTACCACCAAGGAAATGATGGTAAAGAAAGGCGAAGCCTATGAACTGCAGGTAACCGCCGGAAATCTGAAAAAGGGACAGACGAAGATTGTGACCGTAAACGTCAATCCCGATGAAATGCAGATATTAAATGCCTCCTCTTTTGAGGAAGAGGAGGTGCTGAAAGGGGGAGCCGACGGTGTTACCCTTCTAAAATACCAGCCGAAAAAAGGTGTTCTGGTGTTAAAACTCAAGGGAAGTCTGGAGCGTGGAGAGAGTTTTGAGACCTACCAGTCTATTCCTGTGGAAGCGAAGATGGATGGGAAGACCAGAGTGGAGATTACCCTGACTGATAAAAAGGAAAAATGACAATAGAGGATTTGCCAGTTATGGCTGGTAAGTCCTAATTGTCATATTTGGGAATGAGAAACTAATTTTTCTTGAATGGAGGCTTTTTTTGAAGGAACTAATCAACAAAAAGAAAAAGATTTGCGTGATAGGTATTTTGATTGTCTTGTTGTTTGCTATCACAGGAATATTATTTTCTGTACTTCGAAATAGTAACCAAAGCAAAAAGAAACAGAGTGTAGAGAAACAAAAAGAGGAAAATTACCTTTCCTTCTGTGATTCTGACCGTGAGACTGCGGATTTGTACGCAGAATTTTATGAAATGTCCAGAGAGGATGTGGCAGAGCGGCAGGTGAAAACGAAAGACTGGGAAAAGACAGCAGAAGAACTGGAAAAGGCGTTCTTTACCATACCGGAGAACGAAAAATATCAGATGGAAAAGGATGGCTATTCTCTGGAAGATTTGCAGGAGGCAGAGAGACTATCTGTCAAAACAGGGAGAAAGGCGATAGAACTGGCGAAAGCCAAGGGGACGGTTTCGGATAACCGAAAATGGTCAGAGGTGGTTAAGGATAGTGAGATTCTTACCACAGAGGAACAGCTGGGTCTGACGAGAGAGCAGGTAAAGACACTGGAAGAAAAATCGCTGGGAAAAGAAGAGCGGGTAGAAGTCGCTATACTGATTATGAATGAGACCTATACCTTTGATGAAGTGATAGAGAAACTGGAAGCAGGGATGACAGTCAAAGAACTGAAAAAGAAGCCAGTAAATGGATTATAAATTTAGCAGGAAGAATGGGGTTTTGCGTAAGAAAGGAGTTTGAAATCTATGAGAAGATTAGGAAAGATATTGTTTGGAGCAATAACCGCTGCTATGATAAGTGGAACTGTTTTGTCCTCAAACAGCAGTATATGCCAGGCGGCAGGCGAGAACCTCACCGTGGGTGAGGTGTATAACACGGCAGTGGAAGCCGCTTACGGTGACACGTTCCGCAGTGTCTACGAAAACCGTCTTGCCGGTTCCCCTCTGGAAGCCGAGGAAATTGATGGTGTAGACACTGCCACCGGCCACCTGATGCTTTCCCGCAATGACCTGTCACTGGATGGGACAGGCGGCATGGATTTTGAACTCAACCGATACTATGACAGCAATGAAGCCAACTTAGGCCATGCCACCGTGGAATATACCCAGAAACTGGAGGTAGACACCATCTGGGTCAATTACACAGCGGCAGATGGTTCGCAGAGGCGTATCATAGTAAATGCGGCCGTTTGGAAAAACCACAAAAAAGCCCTGAAAAACCTGTTAGCCACATATGAAAAGGGTGAGGGGAGAAGAGGAGTGTCCTTTGACGGGGAACCGGACTATGAAGAAAAAACCCAGAGGACAAAGATTGTCAGCAACGAAAGGCATAACGTATACGGGCTGGCAAGCGGCTGGCGCTACGACTTCCCATGGATTGAGACGGTCACACTGACAGAGAAAGAAGGCTGGGGGAAAGAACCCAGATATCTGCACTACGGCAGTGCCGGAGTGATGAATATCGAGACAGAGACAGACAATGCCAGTAAAAGTTATTCCATCAAGGGACTGGAAGGCTATGGCTATGAGGATATCAAACTGGAAGACTGGGATAAGACCGTAGACGGTATTGCCTGCAAATATCTTCTCCGTGACAAAACCGGCCTCCGCACCTATTTTAACGAAAACGGAGTCATTGTACTGCAGAAAGATGCCCATGGCAACAAGATTACCTATACATACACGGATGAAATATACTTCAGTAAAATCACCGATTCCGTCGGACGGGAAATTGTATTCCATTATAAAGAAGACGACGGGGAAAAGACTCTTTCATCGGTAACCGTTCAGGGTCAGAGTATGGAAGGAGGTGTATCGAAAAAAACAATCACGTATGAAACCGAAGAAAAATCTTATACACCCCATTATGGCGACCGGCTGCATGGAGTGGTTCTTACCAGTGCAACGGTCGACGGCAGCAAAGAAAAGTATGCTTACAAAACCGTGGAGCGGCTGGTGAATACCTCCGGCGCAGGGGTAGCCTCCCAGCGTGTCTCCACCAACCAGAGCTATCTCCTGAACAAAATCACCGCCGACGGCAGCGAAACCCACTATGAGTACCGCGCCGGTTCCCTGCGTGGCTCCAAAGAAGCAGGAACCGGGCAGAAAAGGGATGTGGTGACAGAACGGTTCTATGTCACCAGGGAATATGAAAAAGATATCAAAACAGGAAAGAAATCAAATGGAATAAAGTATGATTACTTCCAGAAAAAAGGAAGCGGCGGCCTGCGCAGTTATGACGACTTCCGTGAACGGGAAGACAAAAAAGACGGCAGCGCAGGAACCATCTATGAAGCATGGCAGTACGGTAACAGTGGCCTCCGGACAGTAACCGTAGTCAGCACCTTTAATCCGAACAAATACAAAACAAACGGAAAATACTACGACTATACCTATAAAAAATCCAAAATCAACCCGGAAACACTGCGGTTAAAAAAGGATACGAAAAAGAACGTCACGCTGTACATATATAACGAGAATAAACTTCTTACCGATGAGATTAACTATGGGAAAGAAAAAGAAGAAACCCTTTACCGCTATGATAAAAATGAAAAGGGTTCTCTTGTGGTGCTGGAAACCGACAAGTCTTTTGGGAAGGCGGGGGACAAAGCGGCGACCACAAAACAGGGCTACACCTATGACAACTACCGCAACGTACTTACGGAAAAAGAAAACAAAGCTTATCTGGCAAAAAACAGAGGAAAAGAACATCTGTATACGACGACTTATACTTATCAGGGAACAGGAAACGGATATCCAGCTGGGGATGCTGCCATGGTATGCCTTCTTGTGACGGAAGAATCCTATATGTCAGCAGCCACTAGGCATAAGATGGTAAGCGCGGTGGCAGCGAATGGCATTGACTATGCCAGCATTTCCGAGCAGAAAAGCGTAAATGGCGGGGCATACAAGACCATTTCCAAAACGGATTTCCGGTATGACGGGCAGGGAAATGAAACCCAGGGGAAAGTCTACCCTTCCTACAGCACGGATGGGGAAAAAGAAGTGATCCAGAATGATTACACCTACAACAGACTCGGACAGCAGACCAAGAAAACCGTAACCATCACTTCGGCAAAACGTCCGGCAGATAACCGTACTTATACGGAGGAAGAAGTAAGCTGCGATACTTTTGGTAATGAACTGAGCTACACCGATGAAAACGGTCTGGTAACAAAAACCAGCTATGACCCGGAAACCGGGGAGGAAACAGAAACTGTCAATGCCGTAGGCACGGAGTATGAATCCAAAGAGAAAGAATACCAGTCTGTGGATGGACTGAAAACCATGACGGTAGACGATTACGGCCGTGTCTCCATCGACATACAGGACGCCTTTGGCAACACGGTAATCAGCAAAGATGAAGCCGCCGGCACATGGACGGAGAGTATCTATGATTATGGAAGCGGGGAAGATGATGGCAGCGCTTCCGGCGATGATGAAGAAAGTGATTCCGATGAAGAAAAAGAAGAAACCGCCCGTCTGATTGAAGAACGTACATATCCTTTTGAGCCGGATGAAAAGAGATTCATTATCAATGAAAACGGGGAAACCGTACCGAATTATTACATCACCGGAAAAGGGAAAGACATCCTCTCCGGCAGCAAACACTTCTATGACAATCTCGGCAATGAAATCGGCAGTGCCGAGTTCAGCAACGGGGAATTAGACGCTGCCCACTGCAGCTCATGGAGCTTTAGTAAGAGTGAGACGGAAGTAGTTGGGGAGGAAGACGATGCACAGACGATTTCCACCAGTTACAGCAAAGCCTTAAATCCGGCGAAATACCAGCCGGAGGCGGATGCAGAGGGGTACTATGACCAGTTCAACGAAGCAGTACTAAGTGAAACCATCACAAAAACTGTAACCGATGTGGGAGGGAACACCTTATCCCAGACAAGCACTGCCATCCGTGGTAAGAACAGGGTAGAGACAGTCACCACCTATGAAACGGATGATTTTGGTAGAACCACCAAAGAAAACATGGTAACCAGAAAACAACAGGACGGGAAGTGGCTTCCTGCCTATGAGACGCAGACTCTTTTCACTTATGACGACAATGGTAACGTCAGCCAGACCGAGACAAAGAGCCGCAAAGAGGGCGAGATGGACTGGCAGTCCCAGACCGTCAAGACCGACTATAACGAGCAGGGACAGGTAACAGGAGAATACAGCCCAAGGGGAAGCAAGGAAAATGTAGCAACTAAGTATGAGTATAACATCCTTGGTCAGATGATCCAGTCCGAGATTCCGCAGGAAAAGAAAGATGGCAGCATAACGTATCAGAAAACCACGACAGAGTACGATAATACGGGAAATGTGACGGAAAAGAACGAACAGATGGATGGTGACAGGACGGCAAAAACAGAGTATACTTATGATAAACGGGGAAATCTTGTTATGGTAAAAAGCCATCTGGAGGGGGATAAAGCGCAGTATGTTCAGTATGTCTATGACATTCAGGGGAACAAGGTGCGCCAGTTTACGGGAATGACGGAACCGCTGCTGCTTACTGTAACAGAAGTGGCAGAAGAAACAAAAGCAGAAGACACTTTTACCTATGCAGGAAAGACGTATCAGCTTACCATCAGCGGAAAAAAGAAAACCGATGACATCCGTGAAACCAAGTATGAATACGATGGGAAAAACCAACTAGTTGCTTTTACTGACCCGGAGGGCAGGAGGGAAACCTATACTTATGATGTCAACAGCAACCTGACCCAAACAGTGGACAAGAACGGAAATACACAGAAAAGCACCTATGATTACCAGAACCGTCTGACAGAAATGGTGGCAAAGGAAAAAAAGACCGGAAAAGAGACGAGACATAACTATACTTATAATGCGTATGGGGATGTAGCGACATTGGATGATACGGCATTTGTTTATGAGGATGCATCCGGTCAGGTCACAAGAGAAACGACAAAACTGACTAGGAACAAGGATGTGGTCAAGAATTACACCTATGACAGTGTCGGGAAAAAGTCTGCCTTTGCGGTAAAAGTAGGAGATGACACTAAACTTTCCCTGCATTATAACTATGACGGAGAGTCCAAGCTGACTGCTGTTACTGATGAAAATGGTAGTCAGGTGGTGGGATACTCCTATGATACGGATGGAAATCTGGCAGAGAGGACTGTGTCTGGCAACAACCAGAATACCACGTATACCTATGATTACCAGAACCGCCTGACAGTAATGAAGAACCAGACAGGCAGCGCCGGGGTAATATCCCAGTATTCGTCGGAATATCTTGCCAATGGGCAGAAGTCGAAAGAAATTTCTGATGTGACTGACAAAGATGGCAAGAAGTCCCAAAAGACTGCAGCATATACCTATGACCTGTTAGGACGTATTAAGAAAGAAACCAAAACAGGCAGTGGGGACATTTCCTACACCTACGACAGCAACAACAACCGAAAGGAAATGGCAGTTGGAAATAAGGTAACTGCCTATAAATACAACAAAAACGATGAACTGCTCTGTACTGATACCTTAAATACCGACACGGAGGAGGATTCCGTTGTTATTTATAAATATGATAAGAATGGAAACCAGCTTGCCACGGTTAACCGCTATGGAATCCCAAGCGACAAGAAAGACAGTACATATGTCGATATCGACGTGACACTGGGAGAAAACCGGTTAAACGAAAATGTAGTCAACCATTACAATGCACTGAACCAGTTGACACAGACGCTTACAAAGAACTATAAAGTAAGCTTTACTTATGATGCCGAGGGACTGCGTACCAGTAAGACTGTGAATGGGGAGAAGACGGTCTTTGTCTGGGACGGGGATCAGCTGGTGATGGAACTGTCAGACAGCGGTAAGGTGCAGAAACGCTTTATCAGAGGAAACGACCTTATTTATGCTGACAAAGGAGACAACACGGAGAAGCAGTATTATGTGACTGATCCGCATGGGAATGTGGTACAGCTTACGGATGAGAGTGGAGCAGTTACCAAGACCTATGAGTATGATTCCTTTGGGAATGAACTGAATTCAGACAGCAAAGATGATAACCCATTCCGATACTGTGGGGAGTATTATGATAGGGAGACGGAAGAGATTTATTTAAGGGCAAGGTACTACCAACCCAAAGTGGGGAGATTTCTGACGAGGGATACCTATACCGGGAAGGAGGATGAACCGCTGAGTTTGCATTTGTATACTTACTGTGAGAATGATGGGGTGAATGCGTGGGATCCGAGCGGGTATAAGTCAAATACTACTATTTCTGTTAACAGGTACAAACAAGGAAAGAAGACGGCTATATTAGTAAAGTCTAATTTGAAAATAGATGCAGATGGTTCACCAAGAGCTTATGCACCTGATAATAAAAAATATAAGCCACTAGATTATCTGGCTAATGCAGGATATGAGGGAAATTGGTGGGGGATTGTTACGGAAAACGGAAACCCAGTTACACAAAAAGAAGGAAAATATAAAGGATATTACATTTCTACAACCGCTTTAGAAAACCCTAAGTACAATATAAAGGATGTAAAACGATATGTTAATTCAGAAAAAATACCATATATCGTGAAATCAGATTTATTTAATTCTGGAGATGTAGAGTTGGGCGATATTTGTTATGTTCAATATAAAGATAAAGGTTCTTATGCTATTGTAGCAGATATTGGACCAAATGGCAAGTTTGGCGAAGGGTCAATAAAACTGGTTAATAATTTAGGATTGCCTATCAATTACTCAAGTACGGGAAAGATAATAGGAGGCGGAATGGATAAAAAGAAAATAAAATATATAATATTTAAAAATTCCAAAAAGGTAACAGAAGGGAGTTATACTAAAAGCAACAGTGAAATTAAGAATATGGGGAGAAAATGGATGAAGAAGTTCAATAAAAAGGAGTTGTTAAAACAATGTAAATAACTTGAATCGGTTTCAAATCAAAAAACGAATTTCGTTACAAATGATGATTCTAAATGTGACATTTTAGGATGGTTTTATTGAGTGTTTTTTGGTAAGAAAATGGCAAGGTTAATAAAAAGGAGTAGGATTAATATGAAAAAAGTAATAATATATCTTTTTATCATTACTTTTTGGGGACTTGTGGGATGCGCAAAACATAGCGAAGATTCTTTGGAAAATGTAAATTTTCAAATTCTAGTTGATGAAACTGGAACTGAGAATATTGTAATTCCTGACCCAGATGATAAAGAGGTAAACAAAAAAGTAGTTCTTCCATATTTAGAGACCTTAAATGATAAAGAGGAGTTATCTGTGGTTGATTTATCATTTTGCGGATTTAAAAATGCTAAAATAATTGGATATGATATTGGAAATATTACTTCGTCACAAACTTCACTTATTCATGTTCAATATAATTTTTCTGTTGATTTTCGAGATAAAATAAAAATGACGGAAGCAAAAGAAAAACAAGTTTTAGGAAATTGTTTAGCACTTCTCGTGTCTGTTGAAGTTGAAGGCGATCTGAATGATATTTATGTTGTTGTTTTAGATTATTTAAATAGAAAAAAATATATCTCAAAGACAATAGTAGAGGATTATGGAGATTGGCTCCCCAAAATATATATATCAGATGTTACTAATGATGGATTAGATGATATAATCATTACTAATTATATGAATTTAAGAAATACTGGAATGGTTTGTGAAATTTTAAGAATTCATAATGATTTACTAAATTCTATATTCAAAAGTGAAGAAATAAATGAGGAGGAAGATACCATTACTCGACGTTCATTTTTTACTGGACGATTACAAGATAATTATAAAGTGGTCATTGAAGCTTCTGCTGTTAAGTATAAAAAGAGTATTTCCTTATTGGATATAGGATATAAAGCAAAAGATTTAGAAATAGATAGAAAACAAAATAATTCTTTTCATGAAAATTCTTTCTCTAGTCAAATGTTTGAAAATAAAAAAATAGCAAAAAATGTTAATAAAACACTTTATATATCGCCTTTAGATGATGAAGAAGGAGTTCAGGTTATTAAGAGATCAAATATGGAAAGTGTTATGAGATTGATGTATCTCATATATATGCCTAATCGAATAGACTTTATCGGAAAAGCATATGCCTATATGAATTATGACAGCATAACAGATTCAATGCAAATGACGAGTGCTTTTGTTGATTTTGCAGAATCTGAAGAATCTCCATAAACTAGTTTAAAAGAATGTATTGAGCGATATGATCATGAAAAACATATTTTTGAGATAACCCAAAGAAGTTAACAACAAGAAAAATATTATGAGTGGGCATAAGAAATTTGAGACTTATTTCAAAAAACAAAAAACGAATTTTAAATACAATGTAACAAGAATATATCCCGTCTTACTGATTCATGGTGAATCTGGATATGGTTCGGATGTGCGGGTGGACGCTTGGCTCAGCAAACACAAAGGACAAGGCGCTTGAACCAAAGGGCCTCCCTCCCCCCTCACCTGCTAGGGTTTACAACCCTTTGCTTATGTAGTATAATATAAAGATATAAAGAGGATGTATAGGATAAAGGAGAATCAAAATCATGCCGTTAGAATCGAAGTCTGGCAGAACTTTGTATCAGCTGCGGTACGCTGCCGGGATTTACTGGCTTCTTGATATGAGCCAGCCGGGGTATCCCTACAGAAAACCGCTGCCTCTGAATGAGATGGGAGCTGCGATCTGGACTATGATGGAGAAGGGACTGGATCTGGAGGAGATTTCGGCGGATCTGGCGGCGGAATACGGGATTTCCCAGGAAGAGGTGGGGAAGGACGTCCAGGAATTCTGTCAGCAGCTGAAACGGCAGGGAATCAAAGCGCATAAATGAGGCGGATCTGGATGAAACGGCGTGGAGGCAGAAATGAATATTTTACTTATTGGAGGCACGGGAAGTTTGATGGATCAGATGATCATCAAACTGAGAAAAGAAGGACATAGGGTGTATCTGCTGACGGGAGAGCAATTCGGCACAAGTTCCTATGCAAAGGTATTTGAACGCTATGATTTTTCTTATGATAATAGTAGTCTGAATGAGATATTTCAAAGTGTCAGCCCAGACGTCACGCTATTTCTGGGAGCATATGATTCCAATTTTTCCTGGAAGGAGAGAGAGCGGGATTCTGTACAATATATTTCTGCCCTTATGAACCTGCTGACCGCCTATTCCAGCGTGAGACAGGGACGGTTTGTCTACCTCTCATCGGAAGAGGTGTATCAGGGAAATTTTGAGGAAGATATACCAGAGGATGTAGCTGCCTGTGGAGAAGGATTCCGGGGAATGGCACTGGTACAGGCGGAGTATCTCTGTAATAATTTCAGGGAAATTCAGGAACTGGACATTGTGGTGCTGAGACTGGATCATTTGTACGGTATTCCAAAAGACCGGCGCCAGCTGGATGGGCTCTGTGGATCTATGTGTGTGAAGGCATTGGAGCAGGGATATCTTTTGGCGGATCCGAACGTTACCCATGCCCTCTTGTATGAGTCGGATGCCGTAGAGTTTATTTATCAGTTTATAAACTTCAAGAAGACGGGATATTCTTTGTATCACATCTCATCTTCTGTTCCGGTGACAGAGCTGCAGATCGGAGAGATCCTGTGCCGAACGATAGGAAGCAATACGGAGCTTGTAGAAGCCAATGAGCTGAATGAATACCGGAAAGTACTTTCCAATCAGCGGTTTATCAATGAGTTTGGAGCCGCTGTCTGTCATTCACCGGAAGACGGGATTCAGAGAGTGGCTTCCTATATCATGAAACATAAAGAGGCATTTATAGGAGAAGAGGAAGAAAAGAAGAGCTTTGGCGGGCGCATTTTTCGCAGATTTGGGTGGTTTATTAAGGCATGTGTTCCTTTTATAGAAAATATGGCATGCTTTATTCCGTTTTTTATGCTAAATAACAGGACAGTTGACAGCCGGTATTTTTCGAGACTGGATTTTTATCTGCTGTATGTATTGCTTTTTGCTGTGGTCTATGGGCAGCATCAGGCAATTTTTTCCGCTGTGCTGGCAGTATGCGGATATCTGTTCCGCCAGATGTATACCCGCAGCGGATTTGAAGTGATGCTGGATTATACCACCTATGTCTGGATGGCGCAGTTATTTATACTTGGCCTGGTGGTGGGCTATATGCGGGATCAGATACGGGCGATCCGAACCGAGGGGGCGGAGGTCCAGAAGAGTCTGGGACGCCAGCTGAGGGATATCAAAGATATTAACAGCAGCAACGTCCGGGTAAAGGATGTACTGGAGCGGCAGGTAATCGATCAGAAGGACAGCATTGGAAAGCTGTACAGCATCACATCTACCCTGGATCAGTACACGCCGGAGGAAGTTCTCTTTTATGCGGTGGAGATCTTATCCAAGATCCTGCGCAGTCCGGATGTGGCGATCTATACCGTGTATAATTCGGATTACGCCAGACTGTTTTCCTCCAGCTCGGAGGTGGCGCGCAAGCTGGGGAATTCCATCCGCTATCCAGAGATGGGAGAGCTTTATGAGAGCCTGAAAGAGCGCAAGGTGTATATCAACCGCCAGATGGATGAACGATACCCTCTGATGGCAAACGCCATTTATGACAAAGAGGAAATGAATATGATCGTTATGGTATGGGGGATTCCGTGGGAACGGATGACGCTGGGACAGGCGAATCTGCTCGTTGTCATCAGTTACCTGATCCAGAATGCCATGCTGCGGGCAAGCCGTTATATGGCGGCTCTCGAAGAGCAGAGATATGTGGAGGATACCCAGATCCTGGAGCCGGAGGCATTCAGCGCCCTTGTGACCGCATACCAGAAGGCAAAAAAGAAAAACCTAACCGTATGTACGCTGCTGCAGATTCAGACAGAGTCCGAAGATTATGATTTGATTGGAAAAGTGTTGATGAAAAATCTGCGTCAGACCGACTATCTGGGTACCATGGGTGACGGAAAGATGTATGTGCTTCTGGCCAATACCCTTCGGAACGAGGCGGATATCGTCATCAGCAGGTTTGCAGGAGCAGGGATAAAAAGCAGGATCGTGGAAAGAATCGAGGAATGAGTTCAGATATGGAAAGATTCATTATTGTGGTCGTTATCAATACCCTGGTGGCAGCGGGGTATCTGATCTGGAACCGGATTCAAAATAAGGAGCGGCCTCTCAGTTACATTTCCAAAGGTATGGTGATGATATTATGCCCTGTTCTCGGCGTTCTTTATGTCTTTTTGGGGTATATCATTTACCGGTGCTTTTTCTTCCAGGAGGTGGATCTGGAGGATGTGATCTTTAAAAAGGACCGGGTGAAGACTTTTATCCCTGCCGATGAGGAGCGGGGGCGTACCGTCGTTTCCATGGAGGAGGCGTTAGCCGTTACGGATAAGGATAATCTGCGTACCCTGATGCTGAATGTGGTGAGGGGGGATATCCGGGAATCGCTGGCTTCTATCTCACTGGCATTAAATAGTGAGGACTCGGAAACTTCCCATTATGCGGCTTCGATTCTCCAGGATGCGCTGAACGATTTTCGGACTACGGTGCAGAAGTGCTGTAACGAGATTCAAAAACAGGAAGCAAATCAGGCGGAATACATTCGGATTCTCATCGATTATATGGATCAGGTGCTGCGGCAGCAGGTATTTACGGATATGGAACAGAGATCCTTTGTGGAACAGATGGACGCTGTCTGTGAGTTATTGTATTGGGAATACCCGGAACAGATGACAAGCCATCACTACCAGGCAGTCAGTATGCGCCTGCTGGAGATCCAGAATTTTGATCGGTGCGGGATCTGGTGTGAGCGGGCGGTGGAGCATTTTCCGGATACGCTGTCTACCTATACATGCCAGTTGAAGTTGTTTTTTTCCATTGGGGACAGGGAGCGTTTTTTTCAGGTCCTTTCGCAGCTGCGCAACTCCAAAGTGGTCATCGACAATGAGACGCTGGAGCTCATCCGGGTATTTCAGCAATAAGGAAGATAGAGGGTGCTGCCAATGTCAATGAGACTTTATACAATATTACAATTTACCGAGATTTTAGGCGTATATATGATCATGACGGTACTGCTGCCTGCCTTCGTTCTGCATGACAGGATTCGGGAGCGCAGGTTTGCCCAGAAGTTTTTTATCTGTCTGCTGTCGGGGAATTTTTATATCATGAATCTCGTTTTTTTGTTACAGCTTCTTCATATCTCCAATCGTTTTACGCTGATCATAGGCACCTTTGTTCCGGCTATTATCCTTTGGCAGCGGCTGAATAATATAGGTCTTGTGTCCTTTCTTCGCAGGCTTTGGCAAAATCTGCAACGGATTTCAGAGGGAAAGCTGGGGGGGAAGACCGTTGTATTTCGGATCCTGGATTATATGCGGGAAGGAGTGGCAGCGCTGGGGCGTGGGTTGCTGCATAGTTTTACAAGGCGGTGGCTGGAGTGGATACTGCTGGTGGCGGTCTTAGTACTGCTGGCAGCATTCTATGGTGTACAGCTGCTGCGGGGATATGGGTATACCGCTTCTGATACTCCGGTGCATCTTTACTGGATCAATGGAATGAGCGAAAATAATATCTTTATCGACGGAGTGTATCCCTTTGGTTATCATTGCGTGATCTATTATCTTCATGCTGTATTTGGCATTGACAGCTATGTTTTTATGCGGCTGTTTTCCTTTGTGCAGACGCTGATGCTCCATATGGTACTGCTGGGATTTATACGTCTGTGCTGCCGGAGCCGATACATCGGTTACGGGATTATGGGAATCTTTGTCATTGGTAATTTCCTACAGCCCAGCACCTATCTACGTTTTTTCTCGGTGCTTCCCCAGGAGTACGGCATGATCTTTATTCTTCCCGCGATTTATTTTGCCTTCTATTTTTTTCAGGAGAGAAGGCAGGAAGTGAAAAAATGGCTGCCACCGAAAGAGTCCCGATTTGCGCTGGTGTTTTTTGCCATGAGCTTTTCCATGACGCTGGCGGTACATTTTTATGATACGATGATCGCGGGGCTTTTTTGTGTGGGGGTGGCCGTGGGGTATCTGTTCTGGTTCTTGCGCAAACAGTACTTTTGGAGTGTGCTGCTCACAGGGTTTATCAGTGTGATGATCGCCGTTTTGCCGATGGCGGCGGCCTATGCCATGGGAACGCCGTTGCAGGGATCTCTGGGATGGGGAATGAGCGTCATCAACGGTTCTGGGGAAGAGCAGGACAGCACAGAAGAGAAAGATATTGGGAGCACCGTTATCTACTATGACGAAAGGGGCAACCAGGTGGCAGAACCGGATGTCCTGGAGCCTGGTGTAACCACCAGCAGCAGTGACCCGGCGGAAGGACTCCGGCAAAAGCTGGAGAGAGTATGGGATAAGCTCTGTTCTGCGATCAATGGGGCGGTGCTGAATGAACCCTTGCCCTGGTACTATATCGTTGTTCTGGTTGCCATGGAGCTGCTGTTTCTGCTGGGGATCCTCTTTCTGGTGTTTCGAAGACCGTGCTATGGAGCCATGCTTCTTTCCACAGGTGTCTTTATGGTACTGATGCTGATCCTTCAGACCGCGAAGGAATTAGGACTGCCGGAGCTGATGGACGGCAGCCGGTGCCGGATTTATTTTGGCTATATGCTGCCGGTGGCATTTGCCTTTGCGTCAGACGGGGTGATCCGTCTGTTATTATGGAAGAAAAACTGGCGAAAGGGGCGGAATTTTTGTTCCCTGGTCTGTGTGGCGGCTTCGGTCTGTCTGCTGTGGAATGGGGATTACCGTAAGGAATCTGTGGAGAATACAACTCTTGTCACCAACGAAGCCATCACCTGTCTGACCAATATCATCCGGGAGGAAAAGGATTTTACCTGGACGATCTGTTCTGCCAACGACGAGACGCAGATGGGACTGGATCATGGCTATCATTATGAGCTGATTACTTTCCTGAAAGATATGGAATTAAAGAGTATGGAGCCCGGGGCGGAGCCATTGATCCGTATTCCTACGGACAGCGTGTATATCTTTATCGAAAAAGTTCCCATCGACTATACAGAGCATTATTCGAAAAGTGGTCAGTCGGTATCGAGACAGGGGGCAATACGTGATCTTCCCAGTGTGGGGGGCATCGATATGTATAAAGGAGAGAACCGCTGGATCCTTATGTCGCGGATCTATTATTGGGCGCAGGCATTTAAGCAGCTGTATCCCTATGATGTGAGGACCTATTGTGAGACGGATCAGTTCGTATGTTATAAGATCAAGCAGAACCCCTACCATCTGTTTAATTTTGCCATAGATTATGGTTACAATTCCCGTGAATTAGAGGAGTGAGCGTATGATAACAAGGAAAAATTTTCTGATCATGGGTGTGACCATGTTCGTACTGTTATTTCTGTTTCAGTTCTCACAGATTATGAAAGAGTCAGGAAATGAATATGACGTCAATAACTATGCAGTGGATGCCACTTTGGAAAGAGAGGATGCCTGGCAGAAAAGCTCTCCGAAGGAAGTGCTGAAAAAGGGCGGGTATGTGCTGTATGTGGGAAATGGGAAGAGCGATATCGGGAAGACTGTCTCCTGGTGGTGTACATATACGAAGCGGGAGCTGGTGGTCTGCCAGAGTGTGGAGGACTGTCCGAAGGATGCCTGGCAGAAGGCGGAAGTGCTTCTTCTGGAATCGTCCTATGTCAGAGAAAAAAAGGAAATCGAGACATTGACGGAGATGGCTCGGAGGGGAGGCAATCTGGTTTTTTGTGATCTGCCGGATGCCTATGAGATCAAAGCCTCCCGCCAGTGGAAAGAGCTGCTGGGAATCCGCCAGGTGAAAGAGCAGCGCCAGGAGATCCAGGGAGTAAACCTCTTTTCTGGATTCTTACTGGGAGGGCAGGGGATTTATCTTCCGGCGGATGAAGAGGAAAAGCAGGAGCGTCAGGATCTGGAGCTGAATATACCCTGGTACCAGACCCGTATCGGCTGCAAAACCTATATAGCGGGCATGCTTTCTGATCCCACGGTAAAAAATGAAGAGCTGCCGCCGCTGATCTGGCGTGCCAGTGTTGGTAAGGGCAAAGTGTTTGCCGTAAATGGTGACTTTATGAGAGACTGCACCGGGATTGGCATGTTGAACGCCATCCTGGCAGAGATTAAACCCTATGATCTGTATCCCGTGGTAAATGCCCAGTGTATGGGGGTGGCAAATTTTCCAGGGCTGGCGGCAGAGAACTCGGAGAAAATGAAAGAGCTCTACAGTAGGGAGCTGCCCGCCGTATTCCGGGATATCATCTGGCCGGGACTCTATTCTGACGTAGAGAAAAGCGGCGCCCATCTGACTTGTTATCTCGCTCCACAGTTTGATTACGGAGACGACAAGGAGCCCCGGAAGGATCAGCTGATTTTTTATCTTCGTCAGTTAAAGGAGAGGGAGGCGGAGGCAGGACTTACACTGGAGTATGTTTCTTCTGGTGATTTGCCCCGGAAGATGAAGGCAGATCAGTCCTTCTTCCAGAATTCCGGCAGCCAGTACCGCTATGGGGCAGCTTATATTCCTTCAGGCGGGGCGGCGTACAGCATAGAGAAGCTGAAGGACTATGCCTTTTTTGAATGTATTCAGACCGTGGCAAGCATCTATTCGGCAGAGCGCCCGGTGGTTTCTTATCTGGATGACAAAACGACGCTTCAAAGTATAACGAGTACGGGAATTTCTCATACCTATAAGGAAGATATTCGGATGAAAAGTCTTCAGACGGCGTTGGGTTATTCGAATATCGTTTTGGACATGAATCAGATTACTTGGCCAGAAAAAGAGGAAGATCGTTGGGAAATCGTATCTGAGAAGTTTTCCAGCCAGATCAATACCTATTGGAAGGCCTTTGAGATGTTTGATCAGACCTCGGCTTCCGAATGCGATAGGAGAATACGAAATTTTCTTGCGATGGATTATGAGGATTCCAGAGAGGGTGACGAGATTCATGTCAGCATAAAGGATCAGAACGGGGACCTGTGGTTTATCCTTCGAACCCATGGTGAAGAGGTGATATCGGTACAGGGCGGAGATTTCAAAAAGATCGAGACGGACGCTTATCTAATCCGCGCCAGTCAGGAGAAGTTGACGATCACATGTAAACCGGAGGATTCCTTATATTATTACCTGCCCTGATGTGTGCCTTGTCCCGTTAAGGAATGTTTTAGTTAAAATCAGGAAGAATTAGGATAGAGAAAAGAGGTGAGAGAGGTGAAGATCTGTATTGTGGCAGAGGGCTGTTATCCCTATGTGGTAGGCGGAGTATCCGGCTGGATTCACAGCATGATCCGAAATTTTCCTAATATTGAATTTATCCTGCTGGCCATCGTGGCAAACCGTTCCCAACGGGGCAGGTTTGCCTATGAACTGCCAGAAAATCTCACGGAGGTTCACGAGGTATATTTAGAGGACCGCGACTGGCAGAACCGGGAGATGAAAAGAAATAAATTCAAGTTAAATAAAAAGGAATACCAGGCGCTGAGAAGTATGGTGCTCAATGAAAAGATAGACTGGGACATTATCTTTAACCTCTTTTATTTTAAAAGGTTTTCCATCGATGAATTATTGATGGGACCGGATTTTTTTCATATCGCCAGGGAATGTTATAAGATCCGCTATTCTCAGATCGTATTCTCGGACTTTTTGTGGACTCTTAGATCCATCTATCTTCCCCTGTTTTTTGTATTAAAGACCAGGGTTCCTCTGGCAGACCTGTATCATTGTGTCTCCACTGGTTACGCCGGAATACTGGGAAGCATGGCAAAGCATTTTTACGGCTGTGGTCTGCTGGTCTCAGAGCACGGGATCTATACCAGGGAGAGGGAAGAAGAGCTGATCAAGGCAGACTGGGTGGATGGGATTTATAAAAATATTTGGATTGAACAGTTTAAAAAGATGTCTCTGGCAGCCTATGACCGGGCGGATCTGGTTACCAGTCTGTATGAACACGCCAGAAGTCTCCAGATCGAGCTGGGGTGTCCTGCCGAAAAAACTAGGGTGACCCCCAATGGCATCGATACGGGCAGACTGGAAGAACTTCCTGGAAAAACAGAGGCGGAACAGAATAAGATCCAGATCGGGGCGGTACTACGAGTCACTCCCATCAAGGATGTAAAGACAATGATTCAGGCGTTCTCCTTTGCGAAAAAAAAGGTACCAGCCCTTCGGCTGTTTATCATGGGTCCTTGTGACGAGGATGAGGAATATGCCGGGGAGTGCTTTGAATTGGTGGAAACACTGGGGGTATCGGATGTGGTATTCACCGGACGGGTGGATGTCAGGGAATATCTGGGGCGTATGGATATGACCATTCTCACCAGCATCAGTGAGGGACAGCCGCTGACGATATTAGAGAGCTTTGCGGCGCATAAGCCGGTGATCGCCACCGACGTGGGGAACTGTCGGGAGCTGATCTATGGCGAGGAGGATACTTTTGGGACAGCGGGGATTCTCACCCACATTATGAATCTGGAAGAGATTACCGATGCCATGGTGGAGCTGGCGCAGAACCGGGAACGGAGAGAGAGGATGGGGGAAAATGGATATCGCCGGGTCATGAGCAAATACAAGATAGAAGATATGCGCAAGACCTATTATGACATTTATTTTGATTTCTGCGGGCATGTAGGAGGGATCTGGAGTGAAGAAGCATTTTCTGTTACTGGATAGAGAGGAGGGGTGATCATGGCTGGAATCGGCGTAAAACTGAATAAAATATACAATAAAAATACGCTGACTACCAATCTTGTCGGTATGGGATATAGTACGGTGATCACCATCGCTCCTATGATCATGGTAATTTTCGCTATTGTTGCCATGCAGCTGATTTTGGAGATATCGAAAATCGGTTATGCAGCCAGGGAGCTGTTTGCCTGCACCGTCCTATATATCTTTATTTTTTCGTTACTGACAGCGGCCCCCTTTAATTCTGTTCTCTCAAGATATATGTCGGATGTGATCTATAATGAGACTTACGATGATGTTCTTCCCTGCTTTTATGTGGGGATGATGATAAATGTTGGATTCAGTTGTCTGTTTGGTATTCCCTTCTGTATCCGGGAGTATATGGTGGCGCAGGTGTCAGGTGCTTTTGTCGTAGCCGGCTATAGTGGATATGTTTTGCTGGTTCTGGTATTTTATGAGATGTTGTATTTGTCGATCTGTAAAGATTATAATAAGATCTCCTTCTTTTTCTTTCTGGGGATGGTGCTGACCATAGGCTTATCTGCTGTACTTGTCTATGGGTTCCATTTGGAAAAGACATTTTCTATGCTGGTTTCTCTGGATGCTGGGTTCCTTCTGATCGCCAGTCTGGAGATCGCTGTGATACGGAATTATTTTAGGGGCAACAGTGGGGAATATAAAAAGGTACTGCACTATTTTAAGCGGTACTGGAAGCTTATTGTGACGAATTTTCTGTATATCCTTGGATTGTTTATTCATAATTTTGTATTCTGGTCCACAGAACTTCAGATGGTGGTGGTGGACACCTTTGTGAGCGCCCCATCCTATGATCTGGCCACATGCCTTGCTATGTTTACAAATATATCTACTTCGATCATTTTTATTTCCCGGATAGAAATGCACTTTCATGAGAGGTATAAGGCCTACTCGGAGGCAGTGATCGGCGGCAGGGAGATGGATATCGATCTGGCGAAGAAGCGGATGTTCCGTCAGGTTTCCGAGGAATTGCTGAATCTCGCCAGAATTCAATTTATTATATCTGCGGTGTTGTTCTTCTTGTGTATTATCCTGCTTCCCCGGTTTGGTTTTGGGGGGATGGTGATGAAAATCTATCCATGTCTGGCAGCAGGTTATTTTATATTATTTATCATGTATGCAGCGATCATCTTCCTGTACTATTTTAATGATCTTACGGGTTCCCTTCTGACCGCATTGATTTTCTGCCTTTCAACCCTTGGCGGCAGCATCGTGGCGGTAAATCTGTCGGAGATCTGGTATGGGATCGGTGTGTTCACCGGGGCTTTTCTGGGGTGGTGCAGTGCCTACTACCGCTTAAACTGGTTGGAGGATCATCTGGATGAGCACGTGTTCTGCCGGGGAAGTATTTTAGAGACGGGTCATGGAAAACAGCCAGATTCCAAAGTGTTTGACCGTTATTCGCTGGTGTTACAGCAAATAGAGAATGAGGAGGAATGATGTCCATGCAGACGGGAGCGATATTACGGATCGTAATGATTACAGCGGGTGTATTAATATTTATGCAGACCATATTATCTTTGGCGAAACGGCGGTTAAAGGAGCAGTTCTGCCTGCTCTGGGGGGTAATATCTTTATTGTTGGTTCTGGCGGGGATACTTCTTCGTCCGGTGACGTTGAGCCAGTATGTCAGTGGAACGGGTATGCTGCTTATCATCGTGGCAGGTGGCTGTGTTGTGTGCTGTTTGTATTTTCTGAGTATACAACTTTCTGTTCTGAGCCGCAAAAATCAGGAACTTGCCATGCAGGTTTCCCTGTTGAATCAGGAAAATGAGCGGATCTTGGCAGAGCTGGAGGAGCTCAAGAAGAAAAATTAGTATTCCTATATTCATTCGCTCGATGACGTCGGGTCAAGCGGGAGGTGTGTATGAAGAAGATATTATTTGTCATCAATACTCTGGGGGGAGCTGGGGCGGAGACCGCGCTGCTGGAACTTCTGCGCAGTCTCTCCCCTAGGGAATATGAGATCTCGCTCTTTGTTCTGTTGAATCAGGGGGAGATGGTGGATCAGCTGCCCTCCCATGTTAGGCTTCTCAATGCAGATTTCTGTCGGGAATCGGTGCTGAGCTGGGAGGGGAAAAAGAGACTGAACCGCTATGTGTTTCGGACATTATTTCGGCGGGGTAGTGTGTTTCGTAATCTTCCCTATCTGATAAAAAATATGGTTTCCATGGTCCAGAAGGGGAAGCTGCTGCCGGATAAACTACTGTGGCGGGTGATGTCCGACGGAGCACCGGCGCTGGAAGAACCCTATGATCTGGCAGTGGCTTATCTGGAGGGCGGTTCTGCTTACTTTGTGGCAGATCACGTAATGGCGGCGAAAAAGGTCGGGTTTATCCACATTGATTATGGGAAAGCCGGCTATACCAGATCTTTGGACCTGGATTGTTATGCCAGCTTTGACCGGATCTACACGGTGTCCGATGAGGTGTGCCAGTATTTTCTGGAGACCTATCCAGAATACGCGGGAAAAACAGAGATTTTTCATAATATGATTGATCCGGGAAGGATTCGGGAGCGGGCAGCGCTTCCCGGTGGGTTTGAGGATGACTTTGACGGTGTCCGCATTCTGACTGTGGGGAGACTTACTGCCCAGAAAGCCTATGAAACAGCGGTGGAGGCGATGAAGCTTTTAAAGGAAAAAGGAGAAAATGTCAGATGGTACGTACTGGGGGAGGGCGAGGAGCGCAGGCCATTGGAAAAGAAAATCCGGCAATATGGTCTGGAGAAGGATTTCCTTTTGCTGGGAGCCAAAGAAAACCCATATCCCTACTATGCCCAGACAGACCTCTATGTCCACTGCACCCGCTACGAGGGAAAAAGTATCGCCATTCAGGAGGCGCAGACGCTGGGATGTACGATTCTGGTTTCGGACTGCAGCGGCAACCGGGAGCAGGTCAGAGATGGTATAGACGGCAGAATGTGTGAACTGACGGCGAAGGGAATTCAAGATGGAATCTGCGAATTACTCCGGGACCCGGAGGCATGCCGGCGTTACGGAGAGGAAGCGGCAAAAAAGGATCTTGTGGAAAGGGAGCAGCTGGAACGACTGCTGGACTTGATCACGGAAGGATAGGGAGGTGACGATATGGAAGAGACGAAAGAATTACTGATTATAATTCCCGCGTACAATGAAGAAAAAAATATTGAGAAACTACTGGATCAGCTGGAACAGCCAGACATCGCTGCCATCGCAGATGTATTGATCATGAACGATGCATCTTCCGATGACACAAACTGGATCGTAAAGGGACGGAAGTACCAGATCGTTACCCATGTATTTAACCTTGGCTATGGAAGTGCGCTGCAGCTGGGATACAAGTATGCGATCCGCAGAGGATATGAGTATGTGATCCAGATGGATGCGGACGGTCAGCATGATGTGTGTAACATACCTGTGATCTATGAGAAATTAAAGACGGCAGATGAACAGGGAAAGAAGCCGGATATCGTGCTGGGATCGAGATTTATGGAGGGAAGTACGCCCTTTCCGGTCTCCGTGGTGAAGAGACTTGCCTGGTCCCTGTTTCGCACCATGATCTTTCTCGGAACCAAACGTAAGATCGCAGATCCTACCACAGGGTTGCAGGGGCTCAGTCGGCGGGTGGTGATCTTTTATTCCCGCTACAATCATTTTGATGATCGGTATCCCGATGCCAATATCATCATGCAGATGCTGCTTCTGGGCTTCCGTCTGGTGGAAGTTCCGGCGGTGATGCACCCGCGGACCGAGGGAGTCAGTATGCACTCTGGGTTAAAGCCACTGTTTTATATGTGCCGGATGCTGTTTTCGATCCTTGCCGTCTGGGTAGGAATACGAATATTCAAGCTGGATGCGGGGGCTGCCGATGAAAAGGATGCATAGGTGGAGGGTTGAACCCACTGAACTCATAGAATCTACGGAAGAGTTGTACAATCCGGGGCGGGGCTGGTACCAGATCCACACTTTTGATACCGGAACCTATAGGACGCCGGAGGAGATGCGGAGCAGTCTGCATGAAACCGATGCCCTTGTGCTTCTCCTGATCCGCATACCTGCTGGCGGGGAAGCTCTAAATGAGGAGGAAATGGATTGGACCCACTGCATTTTAAAGACCTTTTCCGATGCCGGAAAAGATATCCTACTGCGATTTGTCTACGATCTGGAGGGAAAAGGGCTGGAAAATGAACCGGACCGCTTTGCCATCGTAGAGAGACATTTTCAGCAGCTGGCGGAACTGATGAGGGCACAGGCACAGCTTATCTTTGTTTATCAAGGGATTCTTGTAGGGAGCTGGGGAGAGATGCACACCTCAAGATATCTCTCCCCTAGATATATGCGACGGCTGGCGTCGATCTTCCGGGAAGGCACGGGAGGTAGGATCTATCATTCTGTACGAAAACCTGTGCAGTGGAGGCAGCTGTTTGTCGGGGAGGATTGGGAAAGAGCGGCGCAGATTGCTAAGACCGGGCTGTATAACGATGGTATTCTCGCCTCGGAGACGGATCTTGGTACCTTTGGGAACCAGTCCGGGGAAGAAGCCGGCTGGGAACAGTCCTGGCTCCCTCTGGAAGAGCTGGATTTTGAAGAGCGGTTATGCCGACATGCGCCCCAGGGGGGCGAGGTAGTTTATGGGGAGATGACAGAAAAGATGTCGCTGGAACAGATCGCCGGACGGCTGTCCCGGATGAATCTCTCCTATCTCAACCGGGATCATGATAAGAGGGTATTTGAAATATGGAAAAAACTGAGATGGGAAAAAGAGGATGTCTGGCAGGGGATGAATGGCTTTGATTATATCGGCCGCCATCTCGGATACCGGTTTGTGGTGCGCCAGGCAGTATTGAAACCGAAGAGGAAGGAAATGAAGCTGCTGCTGGAGATCGAGAATATCGGCTTTGCCAGGATGTATGAAGAGGCGGAACTGTTGCTGGAATATGAGGATACTGAGGGAAATACAGAGATCCAAAGGATCGAAACCGATGTACGAAACTGGAACCCTGGCGAGCGGGTATCTCTGTCACAACGCCTTTTGCCGGGCGCGGGAAGTTATTTTCTCGCAATGCGAAGATGTCAGGATGGGAGGGCGGTATATTTTTCCAACCGCCAGGGAGAGAAGGGGCGTCTGTTATTGGGAAAGGTTACTGTATGCTGATTTGACCGCAAACCACCTCTTCTTCTGAACTCTGACCGCCATTGGCAAACTGGATGGAAATGCCGGTAGATCGGTCGGTCATGGACAGAGAGAGCTGCCAGGTTCCCTCCGGGACTGATTTTATATCTATGGGCAGAGACAGGGTCTGTGGTTTGTCAGGCAGCAGAGTCCGATTGTCAAAATCAGCGGGAAGGGAGATTTTTTCTCCACTGTCAGTATTTTGTAGAAAAATCTTCGTGTCAAAGGGGCGGTAGGCAGGGGAGAAACCAGTGTTTTCCAGAGTTATGTGCAGGATGGGCCGGGGACGGAATCCCTTTGTGCCAGTCACCCAGGAATCCCGCACCACATATCGGTATCCTAGATGGGCAGCGATGTAGTCATAGCCGCTGTTCCCGTCAAAGGGATCACCAGAGGTTCCCTGATACTGGGAAGCTTTCCACTTGTCCAGCACCGAAGCCTCATGGTCGGCGCTGAGATAGGAGACATGCATCTGTCTCAGATCCTGGATTGCACGGTCGAGATCGTTATAGGGATTATCTAATACGGCTTCACCGCCGTTGGGCACATAAAGACAGAGCTGGTTCTGAAACTGGATCTCTTCGGACCGGGTTCCCTTTTCAGCGGGATCACCGGTTCCGGCAAAGGGAGTGTCGTCGTAGGTGCCACAGTCGTACGCATCACCGAGCATACCGTCGTTGTAGAGACCGAGACGCGCAGGAAGGGTTCCAGTATAAGCCTGGCTGCTGTCCAGGGGCGTTCTGGTACCTGTGATGGTCCGCAGATGCTGGGGTGTCCGCACCGATAAAAATATATCCGGGGAGGTCACAGAGGCAAGGGTTTCCATAAACAGAGACAGATGTTCCCTGTCTCCATAATGGGTCTGGTTCATCTCCCCGCAGTTGCCGGTGAATATCCCCTGCAGGAGAAAAACATGGCTGGAGAAGCGGTTTACTACCGGCGCCACTTGTTTCATGTGGGACAGGATCTGATCCTGACTGGCAGGCTCCGTCTGGAGGGCATTGCCATCCCAGTCGTAGAGAAAGCGGACAATAAGCTGTCTGTCAGCACCAGAAAAAATAGAAAGTATCGTATCCAGCTGATCCAGGGCAGAGCTACTGATGGATTTATTTGAATAATGTCTTAAGTTGATCTGCAGCAGTAGGATAGACTGGGAGTCGTTTGCCAGCATATTCTCACACCACTGCCTTGCTGGTTTCCTGCCTTCCTCTGACAGAAGATAGCCATAGAGGTGATAGAATCCACAATAGGGATTGTTCAGGATCTCACTGTTTTCTGTCATAGCAGCGGCCTCATACCGGGTACGGGGTGCTGTGAAGTAAAACAGGGCGCACAGCCCGGATACCAGAACCAGGCTGCCCAACAGAATATAACATTTTTTATGGATAAAATGGGACATGAAAAATTTTTCCTTTCTTATATGGTGGCGCCGCCAGGACGGCATGTCTGATCAGCGGCATCGAGCTAAGTATAGCATAGAAGCGCTAAAAATACGATATAAAAATAAAAGGGGGCGAAAGAAAGTGATGGAGCGAAGCAGGACGGAGCACTCGGTCCGCAATACCACCGCGGCGATGGTATCGAAGATCGTCGCGATCCTTATGGGGTTTGTCACAAGAGTGGTATTTACCCATTGCCTCAGTGAGAGTTATGTCGGGGTAAATGGCCTCTTTTCGGATGTGCTCAATGTGTTGGCTTTGTCTGAACTTGGGGTGGGTACCGCCATTACCTATGCCCTTTATAAGCCGATCGCAGAGGGGGATTTTGAACGGCAGAAGTCCCTTATGAAGATGTACCGCCGGTTTTATCGTATCGTGGCGGGAATCGTCTTAGCAGGGGGGCTGGCGGTCATCCCATTTATGGATGTACTCATCCGGCATCAGCCGGAGGTGGATCATCTTATATTGATCTATCTGATGTATCTGGCAAATTCGGTGCTGTCCTACCTTTTGATTTACAAAAAAACACTGATCGATGCCCATCAGCTTAGCTATATCGGAGAGATCTACCAGATGATATTTCTTCTGATCCAGGATACGTTGCAGATCATACTTCTTTTGACGACCCATAATTTTATACTGTTTCTCGTCATATATATATTGTGTACCTTGGGAAATAATATCAGCATATCCAGAAAAGCGAACCGCCTCTATCCCTATCTGAAAGAGAAGAATATCCAGCCCCTGGACCCTGAGGAGAGAAAGGGGATATTTAAAAATATCCGTGCTATGCTTATGCACAAGATCGGGGACGTGGTGGTGAATAACACCGACAATCTAATGCTGTCCTCCATTGTAGGGATCATCAGCGTGGGGTGTTATTCCAACTATTATCTGGTGATCGGTTCCATTCATCAGTTGGTGAGCCAGGTGTTCCGGGGAATCACGGCCAGTGTGGGAAATCTGGGAGTGACGGAGGACAGCGGCAGGGTGAGACGGATCTTTGAGAGTTCCTTTTTTGTGGGACAGTGGATGTATGGTTTTGCGGTGATCTGTCTCTATGAACTGTTAAATCCCTTTGTAGAGATCAGCTTTGGCGCCCAGTATGTATTTCCGATGGAGGTGGTTCTGGTATTGTGCCTGAATTTCTTCATCACGGGAATGCGGCAGGCGGCGCTGGTATTTCGGGATTCTCTGGGATTATTCTGGTTTGACCGGTACAAATCCCTGGCAGGGGCGCTTCTGAATCTGGGGATCTCCATCGTCCTGGCAAGGCAGTTTGGTACGGTGGGAGTATTTGGCGGGACGTTGATCAGCACGCTCCTGACCTCCTTCTGGGTAGAACCGTGGATTCTGTACCGGCATAGTTTAAAGATCAGTGCCGCCTCTTATTTTATGCGCTATGGGTTTTACACAGCGGTGGTGACAGCAGCGGGTTTTGTGACCAATCTGCTCTGTCTCAGAGTGGGGGGCGGGATAGGGAGAATTTTAGGAGTCCGCCTGTTGATCTGTATCACGATTCCGAATCTGATCTTTCTCCTCTGCTATTTTCGCACAAGGGAATTCCGATTTTTATGGAAGAAGTTTATGGATCTGACAGAAAAATGGAGGGGGAAGAGCTGATGAGTAATAGGATCAAGGTGACATTTTCCCAGAGTGAAAATAAGCTGTTTGGCTATTTGGCTGCTGTGCTTTCCGGAGCAGAAGCGAAGGTCCCGGAACAGCCGCTTTCTGATGATGGATGCTGGGAGGAGATCCTGGGGCTAGCGCAGGCTCATGCGGTGCTGCCTTTGTTGTATCCTCTTGTGGAGCAGGGATATCCGATGCCAGAATCGGTCCGGTGCCGCCTGGAACATGAGAGCCGGCGCACGGTTCAGCAGAGCTATCATCTGATGTTTCTCACCCACTATGTGGTGAATGGACTGGAAGAGGCAGGAATTTCTTCTGTAGTTCTCAAAGGAGTTGCCGCCGCGGGGGCCTATCCGGTACCGGAACTGCGCAAATCTGGAGATGTGGATGTGCTCTTGCTGGAGCCGGAGCAGCGAGAGAGGGCAGAAGGGATTCTCCAGGGGATGGGATTTGCCAGGAAACCTGGCGAGAATGGAAATCATCATAAGGTATGGCGGACTGATGAGGGGATCGATGTGGAACTGCATGTAATGATGGCAGAACCCTTCGACAGTGAAAAGGTCAACTGTTTTTTGAGAGAACATATGGATCAGATGCGATGGCGGACCCAGGTAGTCCATGTGATGGGACTGGATTTCCCGGTTCTGGAAAAGGGGGACCACGCCTTTCAGCTGATACTTCATATGCTGCAGCATTTTCTGCGTGCAGGGTTCGGCCTGAAGCTTCTCTGTGACTGGGTGGTGCTTTGGAACGGGGAGGTGTCTCAAAGAGAACGGGAAGAGTATCTCATGGGGATACGACAGACCGGACTGGAGGGATTTTCCGATATGATCACCTCTCTTTGCGCCGAATATCTCGGATTACACAGAGAGCGTGCAAAAAGAATTTTGACAGGAACCTTTCAGGGCCCTTTGGAGGTATTCATGAGGGAGATTCTCGATGCCGAGGAGTTTGGTCTCAATGAAGAAAGCCGGATGGTGGTGCTCCGGGGAAATGGCTTAATGGATTATATCAGGGAATTTCATCATCAGATGCGGCTGGGGTATCCCGGCGCAAGCCGTATTCTGCTGCTCTGGCCGGTATTGTGGGCGGTGACTTTTGTAAAGTTCTGCTGGAATAACCGGAAGATCCGGAGGATTTCCTTTTTTGAGGTGATCAAAAGAACCAAAGAGCGGAGCCGGTATACGAAGGAACTGCATTTGTTCAAAAATTTGGAAAAGGATAAATAAAGATACGAATCATTGACAAAGTATAAAATAATGTTATATAATACGATATAGATGCATAGTTAACCGCTTTTTTATTTATGGAGGATGAACGTATGAAAGAGTATAGCAAACCGACCATCTTGATCAATGAAGAGCTGAGTGAGGGTGTTTATGCAGCCAGTGGATGTTATACCATCACGACGCGGGTACATCAGGAGATGCAGACTGGCCGCGGTGATTACCGGATTCAGATCGATGGCAAACATCAGGCGGACCACACAAAAGACAAACAGACGATGACGATCTCCTTTAATCTGCCTGTCGAATATAAGCACAGCAATGGAACTCTTGTTGGTCTCGGTACAGGAACAACTCTTGTGATTGATTATTTTTATCACCAGAATCCAACAGATAATATTGGACTTGGGGATCTGGTCGTTACAGCGGATACAGGCCTCCAGGTGACCAGTGTAAAACTCACGGATTGATAGATGAGATGATTTTAATTTTAAAAGAAGAAATTTCCAGATCTGAAGCAGAGATATTTATATCATGAAAAATCTCTCTCTGATTTAGGGATTTCTTCTTTTTTTACTTTCCAGTGGTGATAAAGTGTTTTCGGTAGGAGGAGGGAGTTTCCTTCATGATCCGTAGAAAGATACGATTGTAGTAGCTGATGTTGTTGAAGTAAGAATGTCCCGTTTCCATTCGGCATCGGACTGAATGGAAAGCGAGCAGTTGGCGGCATTGTACAAAATCGGCTCAAAATAGTGTTCACAATAGGAAGGCGTACAATCCATAATCATTTCCCTGGAGAAAACAATGGCATAGAAGGAACACTCATCCAGCAGACCACAGGCGCGCCAGGAGCTGTGAAGCACATTTGGCGGGATAAAGGCAGCATCACCTTCCTGCAGAAAATAGTCCTTGTCTTCCACCTGCAGTGTTACCTTTCCTTTTTCCAAATAAAAAAATTCCATTTCCGAATGGCAATGAAGGTATAAGGCGCACGGTACATTCGGTTGTACGATCGTGTGGTGAATCGAAAAGGGACGGTGCTGTGTCTGATGGGTTATGTTCTCGATGTAACTGGTGGTGCCCAATGCTGCCATAGAGTTCCTTCCTTCCTTTTCTTTCAATGATATCATATTCTTTGTCTGGGTTCAATCCGATCCGATCAAAATCGTATTAGTTTTAAATAAAATAGTTCAAGAAAAGCGGAAAAAAATAAAATATAATGTTATATAACAAAAATAACTAGCAGAGGAGGCAACGGTATGAAAGCAAAAAAGAAAAGGTTTTTTGCAGGTGTTTTATTTCTGCTGCTGTTCATGGGATTTGGACTTTTGAATCCCGGCAGCATTAACGTTCAGGCAGAAGGAACACCGGCAATTACAGCCGACTGTTCCGATATACAGCGGGAAGTTCGGTTATATTCTTACTCCGAACTATGATGTGCCGGACAGCCGTTTGACGTTGTTGGGGTCGCTCTTGAATCGCGAAACCCTTCCCGTACAAAATTTTCAGGCAATTGGTGACTTGGATGGAAGTTACTATACGTATGAAGGAAGTGTAAAGGAACGGCATTTGGAAGCGTTCCGGCGGGCAAAATCCTGCGGTTTTCAGTGGTATATGCTGATGGGAATGAACCCTTCGTGGGCGACAGCCAGCGGAAGTCCGATGGATACCAGCAAAAATGAGCCACTGAAGACAAAAGAGCAGCTGGCAAACTTTAAGCAGTATATAAAGGATGTCCTTCAATTCATGAAGGACAATGGCGCCAAGCCGGATTATGCAGAGCTGACAAATGAGTATTGGACCGGCACGGAAGAGACCTATCGTGTTGTGTGGGAGGCGCTGCGGGAAGTCTATCCCGATGATATTCCGGCGGTGGGGCCAGGAGGAGTTGGTTTTGGCGGGATACCAGATTTTTATATCCCGTATGCCAGTGATAATGATATTACGGTCGAGGGGCCTTCGTGGCATGCTTTTTGGAAAGATGATAAATTTGCCACGTTTCCCCAGCTGACCAAGTGGGCAGATACCATTCGCAGCCTGCAGGAGCAATACCCGAAAGCCAATGGAAAATATATTATCTGGGAAGAGAACAATGCAGGCAGCACCAATCCTACCGATTGGGCAAGGAGTATGTCCAATGTGATAAGAACAGGTGTTGACAAAAATATAAAAGGCTGTATGGAGTCGAAAAACTGGAATGGCATGAGTGATCTGATGACCACAAATGTAAAACAACAAAATCCAGCGGCACGCCGCCCGATCTGGTGGGTATATTACAGCAGTGCCGAAGGGGAACGGTGAGAACTGGACAGAAGCCAATGAGGAAGGAGAATATCTTCCACCTCCGCCGACGGAAACAGAGCCACCAGTGCCATCAACGTCACAGACCCCGACACCACAAGGGCCGGATTTCACACCAGTTACTGCCCCGCCAGACCATACAACTCAGTCCACAGTAAAAAAACCATCCAAAGTAGTGATAAAGAAACTATTGAGTAAAAAGAAGCATACGATGAAAATCACGTGGAAAAAGGCAGATTCCAGCGGTTATCAGATTATGATCGCCAATAACAGGAAGATGAAAAAAGGGAAGAAAACCTATCTTGTACGCTCAAAGAAGAAGACGGCATTGACCATTAACAAGTTGAAAAGCCGCCGTCGATATTATGTGAAAGTACGGGCATATCGTACTGCAGGCAGAAAAAAAATATATGGAAAATGGAGTCAGGTGAAAAAGATTCGTATCAAGTAATACGGTCGAGCTAGCTTTGGTATCAATCAGGCTGGTACAATGGGTTTCTTACTGATTCTGGAGTTCTTCTTTTTCTATTTGAATGCACTGTTTGTCCTGAATCTGGTATATGCGGCTGCAGATCTTGAGGACAGCCTGCCGGTGCGTGGTGACGATACAGGTTCTTGGGTAGCGGTCCTCCTGAATGTGCTGCAGGATCTGGCGCTCTACCTCGATATCCAGAGCAGAGGTGGCTTCATCCAGAAGCAGAAAGGCTGACTTGCGTAGCAGCGCCCTGGCGATGGAGAGACGCTGGGCCTGGCCTTCTGAAAATCCCCCGCCCCGTTCCTTGATTTTACTGTGGATGCCCTCTGGCAGAGCAGACACAAATTTCCATGCGCATGCCATCTTCAGGGCATGGATGATCTCCTCGTCAGAGGCGTCGGGTTTGACATTTCTCATATTTTCTGCGATCGTGCCGGAAAACATAGTATTTCCCTGGGGAACGTAGGAAAAGAGTTTGCGGCAGGAGGGGGATAATAAGAGGGATTCCGTGGTTCCCGGACTTGAGCTCTGTAGTGTTATGGAACCCTCCTGGGGAGTCAGCAGTGCCAGGATCAGACGGAGCATGGTGGTTTTTCCCTCCCCGGAGGGGCCTACTAGAGCAATGATCTCATGGGGGCAGGCGTGGAGACTGGCATTTTCAAATACTTTTGTCCCCGCTTGATAAAAATAGGAGATATGAGATACCTCCAGGCGGATTCCCTGCTCTCGGTGGCGTTCGTAAAAGGCGAGAACGGCGTCGTCCTGACTAAAATCCTCCTTTGGCATATCCAGAATGTCCATCAGACGGCCAGCAGAGGTGGTCAGACTGATGGCATTTGGAACCAGACCGATCAGGGCATTCAAAGTACCAGTCAATGTGCCGGACAGGGAGAGGAACATGGTCATGGTCCCATAGCTGATGACGCCGTCCCAGACCCGGTAAATTCCCCAGCCATAGGAACTGTAGCTGACGATAAGACCGACAATGGACATGAGGATGGAGGAGATCATAGACATCTTCTGGAAATCCAGCCGCATGGACAGATACTCTGTCTGAAGACTTTTTAAATATTTGATATAGACCGGGATCAGGTCAAAGGCCTTTATGGTTTGTATATTGGAAAAGGCTTCCTGATGAAAACCCGACATGCGGGCATTTAAGGCGGCGCTTTTCTGGTTGTTGTGGATCATCCGTTTCATCAGTGTCCGGGACATAAGCAGTGTCACGGGAATGCCAATAAAAGAAAACACAGCAAAAGAAGCATCGTAGTAGATGACGATGGCAAAGGCACTGATAAATTTAAAAGTATTAATGATCAGGCTGGGAATCCAGTTCAGGATGCCATTGGAGATATTGGAGGCATCGGAATTCCAGCGGGTCAGCAGGTCTCCAGTATGGTAGGTGGAGATGGATTCCCAGTCCGTCACCAGCATTTTAGAAAACATATCGGCTTTGATCTCGTTATCCACCCTTATACTGATCCAGTTGGAGATGTAGCTGGAAAACTGGTTCATCACAGTACCACCCAGCGCCAGGCCGATCATGGCGCAAAAAGCCTTTAGCAGCTCACCGGTCTGGTGTCCGGTGATGATATCGATCAGATCTTTAGAAACCAGACTGCTTCCTAGGGAAACAACGGTTCCAGTGAGTCCGATCAGGGTATAAAATACGATCGCCAGCCAGTAACGTCTGGCATACTGGTAGATCCATTTTGTCTGAGCAAGCATATCTGTGAGGATTCCCTCCCGGATTCGCTTTCTCAAATGTTTCAGAGTATCAAGCATAATAATCTCCATTCTATATCGAATGTTTTAAATATCACCAATCTGACGCAGATGGTCATCGATGCAGGCCTTCATGTACTTCGCGGCCTCCCGTTCCCTGTTACACAATAAACGGGTGACATAGCAGGAGCTTGTGATTGCCGCAGCGATGCGAAGGTTCTCATCTAACATCTCCTCTGTCCAAGCAGGGGAGATACTCCGCTGCAGGACCAGAAGTGTCTGTTCGTCCTCTGCTGGGTCCCAGCACAGGTTTGTGGGTGATTGTTTGAGAAGAACGATCCCGCCCAGTGGATAGGAAGAGGCATCGGAGATGCCAGAGGTCCCGCACCAGGGAATCCCGTGTATCATGGGAGTTTCATTCTCACAGGAAATCAGGTTCAAATCCCCGTTTAATACCGGCGTGTGAAAATATTGGTTCCATAGGTTTGTGTGTGTGGATTTGCCGGTGCCCGACGGGGCGGCAAAGAGCCACGCCCGCTCTCTATAGTATAGGGAGGCGGAATGAATGGCCAGCCGTCCATGTTTTCCTGCCATGTACAGGAATACTAGCCGGATGGCGTGGAACAGATCCGACAGAAGAGGTTCCCGGTATGGAGGAATCACATAAAAGCGAGCAAACGTTCCGTCTTTTTGCAGTATGCACTCCTGTAGCTGCGGCGACTGGGGGAACAGGATCCGGTATTCCTGTTCCTGTTCGCAGACCAGAAGATCCTCTGACTGAATCCGAAGCAGTCCGCCGGAAGAGGCGGTGGACAGGCCGGTGGAGGGAAGGATTTCGATGGTCATGTCGGGGGACCGGGCTTCACCGTTACAAAAGGGGAGGAATTCTGAGGGTATCAGTTTTTTCGGGGCAGAAATATGAAGGGCTAGTCCTCCGATCTTCATATCGGCTCCAGAACTTGGCGGGGCTAGGGGAGGTTCTTCCAGCATTCCCCAGGCGGCCAGCTGGTCTAGGAAGGAGTCCATATCCTTTTTCAGCATATCTTTATTTTCCAGGGGAATTTCATAATAATCTGTTAAAAGCGCCAGCAGCTCATTTCGGTCCTCTGCGAAGGGAATAAGATTCCAGATCTGTTCTCCGGTTTCATTTAATTTCATTCCCCTGCGCTGTTCGGCGATCCGCTGTCCCACAGGAAGGAGATAGGGGACCTGATTTATTTTTTTAAGTAGAAAACCGTCGGTTCGTTTCATGGAAAACCTCCCTTAAACAATTGATTTTATTATAGCATTCTTTATGAGAAAATGCTATAATAGACCGAAACAATCCAGGAAAATTCTTTGGCGCCGCCGCACTATGGCAAGGGAGGGAGAGATATGAACATCGGACTTGATCTGGAGCAGTTATTAGAGGAAGGGAATCGGATTCGTGTCAAGCCGCAGGGCTACAGCATGTATCCCCTGCTGGTGCCGGGCCGGGATGAGGTAGTCATCGAACGGGAAGATCCTTGTGGGCTTCGCAGGGGGGACATTGTATTGTTCCGGCGGGAGGGCAGTATCCTCGTCCTTCATCGTATCTGCCACCGGCGCGGGGATGATTTTTTTATGGTAGGTGACAACCAGAAACAGGTGGAGGGACCCATCAGGATAACCCAGATCAAGGGAAAGGTTACGACGGTGATCCGCGATGGCAGAACCATATCTGTCGAGAACCGGCTGTACCGGATGTACAGCTGTCTCTGGCTGTGGCTCCGGCCGTTGCGTCCCATGCTTTCGAAGATGGTTCATTGTTTGAAAACGTTGTTCCGGGGAAGGAAAAACTAAAATATACTATTTGCTTGCAATTAGCATGCAGTTTGCTTATAATAAAAGCAGGAGGCGATAGTGTGAAAAATAAATTTTTCACACGGCAATTTGTGTCTGCGCGCTGCTTGACACAAAGATGCTTTATGCGCAAAAAGCAGCGCAGAAATGAGGATTAATATGGGAAAAACATCAAATATATTCGCAAGGGTAGAACCTGAAATTAAAGAACAAGCTGAAAGCGTGCTGAATCAGCTTGGAATACCTATGTCGAGTGCTGTAAGTATGTTTTTGAGGCAGGTGGTTATTCAGAGAGGGATTCCTTTTGAGATGAAACTTCCAGCAAAAAGAACACTTGAAATAGGAAAACTTACCAAGGAACAGCTTGATGTTGAAATTGCAAAAGGAGTGGACGATATAGAAAATGGCAGAGTCTATTCGGCCGAAGAAGTATTGAAAGAAATGCATAGGTCTTATGGTATATGAGTTGGAAAATAAAGTATTCAGCACAAGCACTTGATGATTTAAAAACGGTATATGAGTACATTGCATTTGAGTTGCTCGTGCCTGATACTGCAAAGAATCAAGTGAATAGAATAATGCAATCAATAAATTCACTTGTTGAAATGCCGATGATGTATAGAATCTATGAAGAGAAACCGTGGCGGTCAAAAGGACTACGTGTTTTTCCTGTAGATAATTATATCGTATTATATCTGCCAAAGGAAGAGCTGAAGACTGTGAATATCGTCCGCATAATTTATGGCGGTAGAGATGTAAGAAAGCAGCTTGATGAAATAAAAGAAATTTAATCGTTTTCTATCTATGATAAACAAAAGGCTGCCAGTGCAGAACCCTGCATGGTCGGAAAAAAGGCTTGCATAATCATTTGTAATTGCATATAATATTGGTTAGTATTTCGAGATATAGAATAAACTCTGGCGAGTTAAAATAAGTTCTAAAGAACTTATTAGCGAGTTTTTGCAAAACTCGGGATGTGCAAAAAGCATGCACAAAAATTTAGAGTAAACGATACCGGGAGTAAATGGAGGATTGTATTGATGAATTATACAACGCAGATGGATGCCGCGAGAAAAGGAATTTTTACGGATGCGATGAAGGGCATCTGTGAGTACGAAGGAATGGACAAGGATGTTTTGATGGAGCTGGTTGCCAAGGGACAGGTTGCGATCCCTGCAAACAAGAATCACAAATGTCTCAAACCCTATGGCATTGGAAACAGATTGAAGACAAAGATCAATGTAAATCTAGGTACAAGCCGTGACTGCCTGGACCTAGATGTGGAGATGCAGAAGGTAAAGGCAGCTGTGGATATGGGTGCTGAGGCGATCATGGATCTGAGTTCCTATGGGGATACGAAGAAATTCCGTAGAAAACTGATCGACGAGTGTCCGGCGGTGATCGGGACAGTGCCGATCTACGATGCGGTGGTTTATTATAACAAGGCATTGAAGGATATTACAGCAGACGAGTGGATGGATGTTGTAAAGATGCACGCAGAGGACGGGGTAGATTTCATGACGATCCACTGTGGGATCAACCGTGCCACAGCAGACCGCTTCAAGCAGCATCTGCGCCATACAAATATTGTTTCCCGAGGCGGTTCTATTATCTTTGCATGGATGGAGCTGACGGGAAATGAAAATCCATTTTATGAGAGATACGATGAACTTCTGGATATCTGTGAGAAATATGATGTGACCATCAGTCTAGGGGATGCCTGCCGTCCGGGAAGCATCGAGGATGCAGGGGATATTTCCCAGATATCGGAACTGGTGGCGCTGGGTGAGCTGACACAGCGTGCTTGGGATCACAACGTTCAGGTAATGATCGAGGGACCAGGGCACATGCCTTTGAACCAGATCCGTGCCAACATGGAGATCGAGCAGACTGTCTGTAAAGGGGCGCCATTTTACGTGCTGGGACCTCTTGTTACGGATGTGGCGCCAGGATACGACCATATCACAAGTGCCATTGGCGGGGCCATCGCAGCTACCTATGGAGCTTCTTTCCTCTGCTATGTGACGCCGGCAGAACATCTTCGTCTTCCGACAGTGGAGGATGTAAAAGAAGGGATCATAGCTTCCCGCATCGCTGCTCATGCGGCGGATGTGGCGAAGGGAATTCCGGGAGCGAAGGACTGGGATTACCAGATGAGTGAAGCGCGCCGCGAGCTTGACTGGGAGAGACAATTTGAACTTGCCATTGATCCGGAAAAAGCGCGTCGGTACCGGGCAGAGAGCAAACCGGAAAAAGAAGATACCTGCACCATGTGCGGAAAGATGTGTGCAGTACGTAACATTAATAAGATCCTGCGTGGGGAGGATGTGGACATAATGGAGGATTAAAAAGGTCCAGCATGGAAATCCTGGCAGAATCCCTGCCTTCCTAAGATTTCCATGGTATACCTACAGCCTGTCTTGCATAAGTTTTAAGGTGAAAAACTTTGGACTTGTGTAAGGGGGGCTTTTTTTTGAAGAGAACTGGTTCCATATTTATAGTCTTTGCTATCATACTTCTCTCCACAGCCGGAATGTGGCTGTATCAGTCCTGGAGAGATGGACGGGACATTGCGTCTGCCAAAGATATAAAGAACGCCTATGTAGTAAAAGAAAAGGGAGATGAGCTTCACCTGTACTCGAAGGAAGGTGAGGCAGATTATAAAGTAAAAGGAGATTTCCAGGATCAGGAATACCAGGGCATCGCCGATGTATGCATCCGGGAGGGGGAGGTAGAAAGCCTCGTCTGTAAGCCGGAGATCATCCGGGGAAAGGTGCTGGCAGTGGAGAGCGGTTCGGTGGATGTGGCGGATTATGGCACACTTCCAGAGGAAGAAAACTGCAGGTGGTATGCGGTGAAAGATGGGATCTCCAGCTGCTCCAGGGATAATCTCTATATCGGGCAGACGGATGCGGAATTTGTGGTGGCGGAAGGAAAGATTTGCAGCGTTTTGTTCCGGGGGGATACAGAAGAAGAAGAGGAGAGTAGCGAGACACAGAAACCGCAGAAGATCCGGGTGATCCTGAAAACAGAAAATTTCAGCGGTTATGAACATGCTTCGGCGAAATTGAGGGGAACAAAAAAAATATACGTACGAGAAGGGAAGACCCAGAGGGAATACCAGCCCGGTGAAACCTATGAGATCACTGCGGCCGGTATGAAGGAGAAGCGGGTCAACGTAACCTGTGAGGAGGGAGGGCGCATTGAGCTGTCCAGCCTCAAACGAGGGAAGGAGGCGCCGATCTACCGGGGAGAGTTAGAGATCGTTAAGGCGGGAGACGGACTTCATATCATCAATGAACTGTCACTGGAAGAATACCTGTATGGAGTGATTCCCAGCGAGATGCCGGCAGAGTACCATCCAGAGGCATTGAAGGCCCAGGCGGTCTGCGCCAGAAGCTATGCGGCGAGACATGTCAAGAACAACCGTCTCAAAGAGATGGGCGCCCATGTAGATGACAGTGTATCCTATCAGGTATACAATAACACCCGCGAGGATGAGCGCTGCAACCAGGCGGTGGACGCCACGAAAGGACAAAAGGTATATTATAAGGATAAGATTGCTTCTACCTATTTCTTTTCAACTTCCTGTGGGGCAACAACCTCGGCGAAAGATGTAGATTTTAGCGGAACGGAGCTTCCTTATCTGACTGGCAGGCTGCAGGAACCGGACAGTCAGGAAGGGGATAAAAAAGAACGGGCAAAGCTGGTCTCTGGTACTTTTGGAAATGAAGACCTCTTCCGCAAATTTTTGGATCAGGACAGAAATGTTCTGGATAAGTCCCAGTCCTGGTACCGCTGGAGTACCACCATTTCTCTGGGGGACATTGAAAACAATATCAATACAAAGATCGGTGAGAGGTGTCAGGCGGCAGGAGAAAAGATACAGGTCCGGCAGCCGGACGGAACCTATGTGCCTCAGCAGATTAATGGTATCGGCAAACTCAAAAAGATCAAGATCAAAACGAGAAAGAGCGGCGGTGTTGTATATATGGCGGTCATCGTGGGGACAGAGGCGACGGTACGGGTGTATTCCGAGTACAACATCCGGATGCTTGTATTTCATGAAAATGCCATTGTGAAAAAGAACGATGGAAAGCGCGTATCCGGTATGAATATGCTTCCCAGTGGTTTCTTTGTCATGAATAAAAACGGAAGCTCTTATGATTTCCGGGGCGGTGGTTTTGGTCATGGAACCGGAATGAGCCAGACTGGAGCCAACGAACTGGCGCAGATGGGTAAGAGCTATACCGATATATTAGGTTACTATTTTGATGGAACGGAGGTAAGATGATGTTTCCTCTTTTCCCTTTTGATAAAAAAGACATTGCCCTCGGCAAGAAAGCGGTTGATCAGGGCACCGGTAAATAATATATCCATACATACATAGAGCCAGAGCATAATAAGTACGATGTAGGTTAGGCTGCCATAGACAGAAGAGAAGTTGGTAAAATAATCCACATAGATTGAAAAGAGGTAGCTGAACAGCATCCAAAGCACCGAAGTAAACAGGGCGCCAGGGATCTCTTCCTTGATCTTTGGCCTGCGATCCGGGATAAAGGAATAAAGTAGTAGGAAGAATAGGAAAAATATGGCAAATCCGAGAATGGATCTCAGAGAAAAGATGCCGATAAATAAAGGCGTCTCGATGGAGAAATAGGAATCTATGGCAAGTAGTATTTTGTTTCCATATACAAGTACGATCAGCGAGATCAACAGGATCAATGCAAAGGAAAGCGTGTATAATAGGGAGGAAACACGTTTAAGAAACCAGTTCCTCTGATTTTTTACACCGTAGATCTTATCCAGTCCGTAGGTGATCCCCATAAATCCCTTGGAACCGGACCAAAGCGTTGTGATCACCGTGATGGACAGCAGCGTACCAGAAGCCTGATGATACGCTTCATTGATCCAGCGGGAGAAAATCGTATTCAGATTCCCAGGTATAACAGCCTGCAGCATCCGGACCATATTTTCTTCTGATAACGGGGTGTATTTTAAAAGTGTGAAAAAAAACATGACAAAAGGAAAAAAGGAGACCATAACAAAGAACACAACATGAGCAGAATGAATTGACAGGGTGTTTTCACTAAATTTGTCTATAAACCACTGAATAACTTTTTTGTAGTGTTTCATATGATAACCTCCACAGCAATGATTTTTTTCTTTTATAATTAAGTATATGTAAAAATATAAGAAAAATCAAGATAAAAAGGTGCGGCTGAGAAGCGCGCACCTTTTAAGAATCAGCAAGTTCTGTCAGCACGAAACAATCGACTTAGATTTCCCAGTTCTTGGAAGTAGTCTCATAGATGACTACTTATTTTTTGATACGGATTCGGAACACCGCTTTTTTGCGGCTTCCATCTCTTGCAGTTGCCGTGATCTTAACTGTATGTCCCCGCCCTTTCTTTTTGGCAGTGACAATACCTTTGCTGTCTACCGTCGCCCATTTTTTCTTTGAAGAACTCCATTTAACTTTTTTATTTGTGGCATTCGAGGGCGAGATAAACACTTTGAGCTTTCGCTTTTTACCAGCTTTCAGAGCAGTTTTGGAGGCGCGTATCTTTATTTTCTTTATTTTAATTTTCTTTTTATTTGCCACAGTGGAAGATCTTTTTTGTTCTGATGTGACAAAGGAAGGAGGTATCACGGATGAGTTGGCTGGAGGAATATAGCTGTCCATCCGGCTCAGATCCAGGACACCATTGGTAGAACATTTTCCGGTGACGCCTGCCGCGGTTTTTACACAGGTAAGAAGACGATTCCGGCGGTTAGTGGTGCTGTCTTCTGGGTAGATTTCACTGAGAAGCGCCACTGCCCCTGTGACCATAGGAGCTGCCATGGAGGTGCCCTTCATAAGTTCATACTGCCCAAATTGTGTCGTATCCGGGTTTTGGACAGAGATTCCAATGTGGTCAATATAATACTGACTGGTTCCAGTGGATCTACCGGAGGAAACGATGCCCAAAATCTTAAAAAAGATCCGCCCGTCATTTGTCCGGTAAAAACGGTTATTCGCTGAACCATATGGGCCACTGGACTTCTTTACCACATGACTCCAGGTAAAGCGGCCATGGATATCAGTATCTCCTAAGATCAATGATACATAGTAATTCGCTGTGACGTCGGGATTGGTATCTGTCACATCAAGATACAAATAATTTTCCTTCTCTTTAAATGAAAATGAATCATCGAGATTTATGGTCCATTGAAGACTTCCGGAATTCGAATCTTCTTGAAAATCTTTTTCACGGGTGTAACGCAAATCTGCTTTTGCCTGGACAGGTATCCCCAAGTCTTTATCCGTATAGAGCTTCTGACATTCGATATCGGAATCGAAGGTCAGAAAATGCTCTGTCTGATCCGGCGCCTCATTCTTGGAACCGATGCCTGGGAAATAATTATCTTCGCAGTAGGTAGATAAAATACGGTCCCCAGGAGCGAAGAGATCCACATCCTCTTTTCCATAATCGGAAAAACTGCAGGCATTGTCATTGGGATCCGAAGCGCCGGTTATAATGATAAAATTGCGGTTGTCTGAAATGGCATATTCTCCCTGGTACAGATCGTAGGGACAAGAGTAATAATTGATGTCATGGTTGACGCTGTCATTGCCGGCGGCAAAGACAAAAAGGGTGCCGGACACACCGATCTGATGAACCAGAGCTGACATAGCATAGCTGGAGGTTCCCCCTCCCCAGGAACAGTTGACAGCGACGATATTTGCCCCAGCCTGTTTTGCCTGAATGATATAATTCAGAGCTTCTACAATATCTGAATTTCTTGTTTTGCCCTCAGTGTCAAATACTTTAAGCGCCATTAACTGGGCATTGGAGATCCCAGCGATACCTTTCTGGTTATCGGCTTCAGCCGCAATAACACCGGCGCAGTGGGTCCCATGCCCCAGAATATCCATGCAGTAGGCGTTGTTACTCGTAAAATCATAGCCATGGATGCCGGGAAGTCCTTTGGAGAGATAGGGATTGTTCCACATTCGCCCGGCGAGGTCTTCGTGTTCATAATTTATGCCCGTATCCATAACAGCGACGATGGGAGTACCTTTTTTGGTTTTTGACATCGTGGAGCGGTAGGAAATACCATTGCTGCTGCCTTGAAAATGGCTTCCGTTATCCAGATACCACTGTTCTTCTGAGTAAGTATCCTGCGTGAGTGATGTGAGGTTTTGGATATAATCTGGTTCCACAGAAACCACATATGCCTTGCGGTCCAGTTTGTTCATCAGCTCTTTCGTGGAATAAGTGTTGGAAGATACCTCCGACACATACAGCGTTTTGTCGGAGAGAAAATTCTTCTGCTGCCTGCTTTTCGCTAAGATGTCAGCATCCCCCAGGTCATAGGTTTCCTGAATACGGATCTTTCGATCAAAGGAAGCGGCACCCTCCCTGGTCAGAGAAGTCTCTTCAGGGGAGGCGATGGTCACAAGTACAGTCCCCTCTTCGTATTCGCCTTCTTCCAATGAAACCTTGTTTTTGCTGGTTTCTACCGATTTCGCTTCAGCAATGGAATAAGCTGGGAAAACGCTGAGGAAAAACGCCAAAATCAACAGTAGTGACAGGATTTTATTTTTCATAACATTCCTCCAAAAATATGTAAAAATTTTAATTTCATATTGTATTATTTTATCATAACTGTTATCATTATACTAGTATATAAGTGTGTCGAAAACGTGAAAGGAGAAAGATTATGCTTTTTGTAAAAGTAGATGATTTAAAGCCGGGGATGCGTCTGGGTAAGCCGATTTATAACAAGAATGGCGTACTTTTGCATGACCGGGACACCAAACTTACGATGCAGGCCATATTTGGAATAAAAAATTTCGGCCTGATTGGATTATACATACTGGAACCCGCTGAGCCGCTTCCCCCGATGTCAGAGGAAGACATCAATTTTGAAAGGTTTCAGACCATGGCGGTATTCAGCATCCGTGAGGATCTTGATCTGATCGCAGCGGGCAAGAAGGACAAGGGACTGGACTGGCTCTGCAGCCTGATCATTAAAAATTATTCCAATCTCCCTCATAAGATCAATTTTGTCCAGAGTCTTCGCAGCAGTGACGATTTTGTATATAAACATAGTATAAATGTAGCGATCCTTTCCGCGATCATCGCGGGTCGCATGAGTATGCCCGCGGCAAGGGTCAATTCCATTGTAAAAGCGGCGCTTCTGCACGACTGTGGCGGTGTCAAGGTGAGACAGGGAGGATCAGAGGACGAAGATGTACAAACTCGTGATCTCGTCCGTGTCAATACCATCGAGACGCTGAAAAACTATGGAGAGCTGGAGGAGGATATACTTCGCATTGTACAGCATATGCAGGAAATGTATCAGAGTGAAGTAGACGAGAATGGGAAAGCCGCCGAAGCAGCATGGGCAAATGTCAATGCGGCGATCTTGTATGTGGCGGATGCCTATGACCGGATGACCGCTATGAAGTCCTTTGAAGAGCCTACCAGTGAGGTGAAGGCACTGCGGGCGCTTCTGGCAGATCCGGAGATTTACGATCCGGTGGTAGTACAGGCTCTGATCAACGGTATCAATGTTCTCTATCCTGGTGTCTGTGTGGAGCTGACAGGGCATGAAAAGGGACTTGTCATCATTGAAAACGAAATGGACATTTTCAGACCTTGGGTACTCAGCTTCCGTGATAACAAGCTTTATGACCTTTCCAACCCGTCTTCCTGTGAAGGGCTGGAGCTGGTGGATATCATGAAGACCATGGACAACCGAATCAAGCTGGATCCGGATCTGTTAAAGGAATATGAACCATGCACCTGAAAACATATTTTTGCAATTATTCATTGACATTTTTTGAAAAAGTAATTATTATATAGGTTAAGAAAAAGACTTTGATGGGGACAGTAGCAGAGAGAAGAAAGTTGCAGTGAGCCGTGGATAGTGGGAACGCGGTATGAGTATGCTTATGTGAAGATCACCCCTGAGTTGTGATGCCGAACGGGTTATCAAGTAGGCTGATCCGGATTCCACCGTTATATGGAGATGATTCGGCGGTTATGGGTTCTCATGGCAGCCCGATCTTACAAAACAGGTGGTAACTATGACAGCTTTGGGGCTTTCATCCTTTTTTGGGTGGAAGCCCTTTTGGGTCTATGGTGCTATCGCCCAGACGACGCGAATCAGTAAACCAATAGAGCAATTTTGCAAGGAGGACAAGAGTGAAAAATATATTTTTCGCTCAGGAAGTTTGTGCGCACACGGCCAAACTTCTTTATGCACAAAAAGCGTGTGCGAATGGAGGATAAGAATGTACGAGAAGGTTTCAACCGGTCTGAATTTTGTCGACCGGGAAAAGGAAGTAGAGAAGTTCTGGAAGGAACAAGATATTTTCAAAAAGAGTATCCAGCTCCGGGAGGGCTGTCCGACCTATATGTTTTATGACGGACCGCCAACGGCAAATGGAAAGCCCCACATCGGCCACGTGCTGACCCGTGTCATCAAGGATATGATCCCCAGGTACCGCACAATGAAAGGGTACCAGGTGCCCCGTAAGGCGGGCTGGGATACCCATGGACTTCCGGTAGAGCTGGAGGTGGAGAAACTTCTTGGGCTGGACGGAAAGGAGCAGATCGAGGAATATGGTCTGGATCCCTTTATCACTAAATGTAAGGAATCTGTATGGAAGTACAAAGGAATGTGGGAAGATTTCTCCGGTGTTGTCGGATTCTGGGCGGATATGGAGGATCCCTATGTAACCTACAACGACGATTTTATCGAGTCCGAGTGGTGGGCGCTGAAGGAGATCTGGGACAAAAAGCTGTTGTATAAGGGCTTTAAGATCGTTCCCTACTGTCCGCGCTGCGGAACCCCTCTGTCCTCTCATGAGGTGGCACAGGGCTATAAGGCGGTGAAAGAGCGCTCTGCTGTCGTCCGTTTCAAAGTAGTAGGCGAAGACGCATATTTTCTTGCATGGACCACGACGCCCTGGACGCTGCCGAGCAATGTGGCACTCTGTGTAAATCCAGAGGAGGCCTATTGTAAAGTCAAAGCAAATGACGGATATACGTATTATATGGCAGAGGCATTGCTGGACAATGTGCTTGGTGTTCTGGGAAATGAAGAGACAAAGGCATATGAAGTGCTGGAGACCTTTAAAGGAACTGATCTGGAGCGGAAAGAATATGAGCCGCTGTTTGATTATGCGAAGGGAATCTGTGAGAAACAGAAGAAAAAGGGATATTTTGTCACCTGCGACAGCTATGTAACCATGACAGATGGTACTGGTATCGTACACATTGCGCCGGCATTTGGTGAGGACGATGCCCAGGTGGGGCGCCGGTATGACCTTCCATTTGTACAGCTGGTGGACGGCAAGGGAGAGATGACAGAAGAGACGGATTATGCGGGAATGTTTGTTAAGGATGCAGATATGCCGATTCTGAAGGATCTGGAGAAGAAAGGACTTCTCTTTGATGCGCCAAAATTTGAGCATGATTATCCTTTCTGCTGGCGCTGCGACACACCGCTGATCTATTATGCGAGAGAATCCTGGTATATCCGTATGAGCGAGGTAAAAGAAGATCTCATCCGCAATAACGATACCATCAACTGGATTCCAGAGTCCATTGGAAAGGGACGTTTCCAGAACTGGCTGGAAAATGTACAGGACTGGGCCGTTTCGAGAAACCGTTACTGGGGCACTCCGTTAAATGTGTGGGAGTGCAGCTGCGGCCATATGGAATCCATCGGCAGCCGTGCAGAGCTGGCAGAGAAAAGCGGAGATCCGGAGGCGGCGAAGATCGAGCTTCATCGTCCTTATATCGACGAAGTGACGATTCCGTGTCCTCATTGTGGTGAGGCTATGCACCGCGTGCCGGAGGTGATTGACTGCTGGTTTGACTCCGGGGCGATGCCTTTTGCCCAGCATCACTATCCCTTTGAAAACAAAGAACTCTTTGAAAAGCAGTTCCCGGCTCAGTTTATCTCAGAGGCAGTGGATCAGACCAGAGGATGGTTCTACACGCTGCTGGCAGAATCTACTCTGCTGTTCAATAAAGCGCCTTATGAAAATGTAATTGTTCTGGGACACGTACAGGACGAAAATGGCCAGAAGATGAGTAAGAGCAAGGGAAATGCCATCGATCCGATGGAAGCGCTGACACAATATGGCGCCGACGCCATCCGCTGGTATTTCTATGTAAATTCAGCTCCGTGGCTGCCGAACCGTTTTCATGGCAAAGCCGTTGTGGAAGGACAGCGCAAATTTATGGGCACCCTGTGGAACACCTATGCATTTTTTGTCCTCTATGCTAATATAGATAAATTTGATGCGTCAAAATATACACTGGAATATGATAAATTATCTGTGATGGATAAATGGCTGCTCAGCAAGCTCAATACCGTGGTAAAAGAGGTGGATGAGAACCTTGCGGCATACCGGATTCCGGAGACGGCGAGAGCCCTTCAGGATTTTGTGGATGATATGAGCAACTGGTATGTGCGCCGCTGCCGTGAGCGTTTTTGGGCAAAGGGGATGGAGCAGGATAAGATCAATGCTTATATGACGTTGTATACAGCCCTAGTGACCGTCAGCAAAGCGGCGGCTCCGATGATTCCGTTTATGACCGAGAGCATCTACCGAAATCTGGTGTGCAGTGTAAATGAAAATGCGCCGGAAAGCATTCATCTCTGTGATTTTCCGGAAGTGAATACAGCCTTTATCGACAAAGAGCTGGAGACAAAGATGGATGAGATCCTGCAGATCGTCGTACTGGGGCGTGCCTGCCGGAACGAGGCAAACATCAAGAACCGCCAGCCGATCGGAAAGCTTTATGTAAAAGCAGAAGGAGAGCTGTCAGATTTTTACTGTGAAATTATCTCTGAGGAGCTGAATGTCAAAGAGGTGGTATTTACAACCGATGTGAGAGAATTTACCACATATACCTTTAAACCGCAGCTCCGCACTCTCGGTAAGCGGTTTGGAAGCCGCCTGAATGCGCTGAAGGTAGTACTTTCTGGACTGGATGGAAACCAGGCGATGGATGCGCTGAATGAAAAGGGTGAGATCACGGTAGAGGTAGAAGGTACCGGTGAAATTCTGGCGAAGGAAGATCTTTTGATCGAATCCGCCCAGATGGAGGGTTATGTATCCCAGGAAGACCACGGCATTACTGTGGTGATCGATACCCATTTGACGGAGGAGCTGATCGAAGAAGGATTTGTCCGCGAGATCATAAGCAAGATCCAGAACATGCGAAAGGATTCTGACTTTAAGGTGATGGATCTGATCGAGGTTTATATGGTGGGCAGTGAGAGGATCACCGACGTCATCGTCCGGAATGCCGAGCAGATCAAGGCAGAGGTACTCGCCGATAAGATCATTATTGGAGACATGCAGGGACATACGGCAGAGTGGACCATCAATGGTGAAGAGGCTACTTTTGGCGTGGCAAAGATTTCTTTCTAGGGAAGGAATTGTTATATAGAATCAAAAGGAAAGCGAGGAAGAATATGAATTTTTTAAATGAACACGATAAAAAAGCTCATTTGAAACAGGACATTGAGAATTATATGAAACTACTGTTTCGTAAGCCGGTGGAAAATGCCACCAGCCAGCAGCTGTTTCAGGCGGTTGCCTATGCGGTAAAGGATATCGTTGTGGACGACTGGCTTGAAACTCACAAACAGTATGAGGAAAAGGATGTCAAGACGGTTTATTATCTGTCCATGGAATTTCTCATGGGCCGCGCGCTGGGGAATATGATCATCAACCTTAAGCAGGATAAGGTGGTTCGAGAGGTTCTGGAGGAACTGGGTGTGGATCTGGACGTTCTGGAAGACGAAGAACCAGATGCAGCGCTGGGAAATGGTGGACTGGGACGATTGGCTGCCTGCTTCCTGGAATCATTATCCACTCTTGGATATCCGGCTTATGGCTGCGGTATCCGCTACAAATACGGTATGTTTATGCAGAAGATCGAGAATGGTTTCCAGATCGAAGCGCCGGACGACTGGCTGAAAGATGGCAATCCATTTGAGATGAAGCGTCCGGAATATTCCACCGAGGTAAAATTTGGCGGGCATGTAGCTGTCCGCAAGGATGAGAGCGGACGTGACCGCTACGTGCAGGAGAATTATCAGTCCGTAAAGGCGGTTCCCTATGACATTCCCGTTGTGGGATACGGCAACCGTATCGTGAATACCCTTCGTATCTGGGATGCCGAGGCCATCAATACCTTTAACCTGGATTCTTTTGACAAGGGAGACTACCAGAAAGCTGTGGAGCAGCAGAATCTTGCCCGTACCATCTGCGAGGTCCTCTATCCCAACGACAACCATATCGCCGGTAAAGAGCTGAGACTGAAACAGCAGTACTTCTTTGTTTCCGCCAGCGTACAGAGGGCGGTTGCCAAATATATGGAGAAACATGATGACATTCACGGGCTGCCGGAAAAGGTATGCTTCCAGCTGAATGATACCCACCCGACGGTGACGGTTCCTGAACTGATGCGTATTCTTCTGGATGAGTACTTCCTGGATTGGGAAGAAGCCTGGGAGATCACCACAAAAACCTGTGCCTATACAAACCATACCATCATGTCTGAGGCATTGGAGAAATGGCCCATCGACCTGTTTTCGAGACTTCTTCCGAGGATCTATCAGATCACGGAGGAGATCAACCGCCGGTTCCAGAATGAGATCGCGGAGAAATATCCGGGTAATTTTGATAAAGTAAAGAAAATGGCGATCATCTACGATGGTCAGGTGAAGATGGCGCATCTTGCTATCGCTGCAGGCTTTTCTGTCAACGGTGTGGCAAGACTTCACACGGAGATTTTAAAGAACCAGGAACTCAAAGACTTCTATGAGATGATGCCTGAGAAATTTAACAATAAGACCAATGGTATAACCCAGAGACGTTTCCTGCTTCACGGAAACCCATTGCTGGCAGACTGGGTAACTGAGAAGATCGGACAGGGCTGGATCAAAGATCTGGCACAGTTGGATAAGCTGACCCCCTACGCAGAGGACGCCAGGGCAAAACAGCAGTTTATGGATATCAAGCACCAGAATAAGATCCGGCTCGCCAAATATATCAAAGAACATAACGGTGTGGACGTAGATCCAAATTCCATCTTTGATGTTCAGGTAAAACGTCTTCATGAGTATAAGCGCCAGCTGCTCAACATCCTTCACGTGATGTATCTGTACAACCAGATCAAGGCAAATCCGGAGCTGGATATGGTGCCTCATACCTTTATCTTTGGCGCCAAGGCATCCGCGGGATACCGTCGTGCCAAGGCGATCATCAAGCTGATCAACAGTGTGGCAGACGTGGTGAATAACGACGCCTCCATCAAAGGAAAGATCAAGGTAGTATTCATCGAGAACTACCGCGTCAGCAATGCCGAGATCATCTTTGCGGCAGCCGACGTTTCCGAGCAGATTTCGACGGCAAGTAAAGAAGCCTCTGGTACCGGAAATATGAAATTTATGTTGAACGGCGCCCCGACTCTTGGAACCATGGACGGCGCCAATGTGGAGATCGTGGAAGAGGTTGGCGAGAACAACGCCTTTATCTTCGGACTCTCTTCCCAGGAGGTTATCGATTTTGAGCACAATAACGAGTACAAACCAAGAGATATCTACAATTCGGACGAGGATATCCGCAAGGTTGTTGACCAGCTGGTAGACGGTACTTACGGTGATCCGGAGCTGTTCCGTGAGCTCTATTCCTCTCTTTTGGATTCCAACGGATATGAGCGTGCTGACCAGTACTTTATCCTGAAAGATTTCCGCTCCTATGCAGAGGCGCAGAAGAAGGTGGACGCTGCATACCGCGACAAAGAGGCTTGGGCGAGAATGGCGCTTCTTAATGTAGCAAAATGTGGAAAGTTCTCATCTGACCGCACCATCGAGGAATATGCAAAAGAGATCTGGAAGCTGGAAAAAGTGACATTATAAATAAAAATTAACGGTCCCAAAGCCATAGAGCAGACAGCAGCTGTTTTGTGGTTTTGGGATTTTTTTGCGTTAATAATAAAATGACATACTTTACGTATTTAGGGTTGAAATAAGAATAAATTTGTGATATGTTGCTGGTAAAACGAAACACTAAAGGAGGAGAAAGAAAATGAAAAAAATAGTGCAAAGGGTTATGGTATTGTTATGTCTGTTTGCAATGCTGTTGTATCCATTTCAACACGTTCAGGGAAAAGGAACGGCAACAGAGTCAGAGAAGATCAATCAAAAAATATTTCACGGAGATGTCTTTGAAGTAGAGTTTCGCCTTGATGGAAAATGGGAGGGTGGATATAATGCTACTATTATTCTTCGCAATACCAGCGACAAAACGATAGAGGACTGGGCGCTTTTGTATTACAGCGAGGATGAGATTCAGAACCTGTGGAATGGAAAACAGATTGATAATGAACATTCGATTGTAATGATAAAAAATGCGGGGTGGAATCAGGATATAAAATCTGGCGACGAAGTAAGCTTTGGTTTTACCGCAAAATATGAAGATGAGATTCATATACCTCAAAGCTACTGTTTATCCACAAGTCGAGTTGAGGTTCCAGAAAAAGATTATAAAATTACATACAAGACGAACAGTGACTGGAATAATGGTTACAGTTCTGCTATGGAAATAAAGAACCTTACGGACGAGGCAATTGAAGATTGGGAGCTGCAGTTCGAGTTTGGGCATCCAATTACCAATATATGGAATGCTGTTATAGAAAAACAGGTCAATGAAACATATCAATTAAGGAATAGTGGATATAATCAGAATATACCGGCGAAGGGTGTAATTTATTTTGGATTTAATGGGGAGCCTGGCAGTGTCTCAGAAAATCCAGAAGGTTTTGTGTTACACAAATATATCACGGATATTGATCCTGAACTCGATAGCGATGGAGACGGAATGCCTAACATATATGAATTGAGGATGGGAACCAATAGTTATAAAAAAGATACCGATGGTGATGGGCTGGATGATTTTACAGAACTATTTAAAGTGGGGCTGGATCCCTTAAAAAAGGACACGGATGACAATGGCATAGCAGACGGTGACGAGGACAGTGATGAGGATGGCCTGACTAATCTTAGGGAGATTCGAATTGGAACAGAACCGGGAGACAGTGATACTGATAAAGATGGTCTCAGTGATGGAGAAGAGGTAAGAAAGTATAAAACAGATCCCTTAAAAGAAGATACTGACGGTGATACATTGACAGATGGTGACGAAATTATTCTTGGTTTTGATCCCCTGAAAAAGGATACAAATGATAATGGAATATGTGATGGTGAGGAAAAAGTCCATCAGACTCTCACAGAGGAAATTCCAGCGGATAATAATAATGGTGGTGCAGTGACCGGAGTGCAAGTAGATATGAAGGTGACTGGTAATATTAACAACCATACAGAGATCCAAAATGTATTCGGGGAAGATATATTGTCCAGTGAATTAGTGGGTTTGGTAGGTGTTCCCGTAAGTATTTCTACAGAGGGAAAATTTGATGAAGCCACTATTACATTTTCCTATGATGTATCCAAACTGGGGGCGACCAAGGAAGAAGACCTGGCAGTTATGTGGTACGATGAGGAAAACGAGGACTATGTGATTTATGATGAAGAGTCAGTTGTTGATACTAAAAATCACACGGTAAGGTATACGACCACACATTTTAGTACATATATGGTGGTTAATAAAAAGACTTGGTATGACGTGTGGAGAAATGAAATTAATTATTACAAAACAGAGAGACCGAAAAAGAATACAGATATTGTATTTGCTGTAGATATTTCTGGAAGTATGGTGGGTCCGGAGATCAGACATGCAAAAGATGCCATGAAGGGAATTATTAAGGCGAAGCGAGGAAAGGACCGTTGCAGCATTGTAACATTCGCCGATAAGGCAGATGTTGTACAGAAATTTACCAATCATTCTGACAAGCTGGTCAAAAGTGTAAATGCCATTTCTGCAGAGATGGAAAATAAGACCAATGTGAATAAAGGGCTCCGCAAGGCAATAAGTCAGTATACTGGGGATTCTTATAAGGATAAAGGGTATCAAAGGTATATCGTACTGATCTGTGATGGAGATACGGAGTATAATAAAGAGATCGTCGATCTTGCCAAGAAAAACGATATTGCGATTCTCACAGTACTGATCGGAACAGATAATGAGGCAGATCTAAAAAAGATGTCGAAGGAAACTGGCGGTAAATTTTATACGGTGGAAAAGACAGAAAGTATTGCTGATGTTTTGTTCAAACTGAAGAAAGATACAATGGGTGAATTAAAAACCAAAGACTCAGATGGTGATGGGTTGTATGATATTCTTGAGAAAGGCATGTTATGTCAGAATGGTAAAATTGAGGTGACAAATCCGTATGCTAAGGACTCAGATTTTGACTTTGTGAAGGATCTGGATGAGATGGGAGGAGAAAAAAGTCTGGATGAAGATGGACTTCCAAAGCGGAAAAAGAAAATCTTTGTAAAAGATACCGAAGAGTGGATCGAAGCACGTTATTTCGTTTATCGAAGCAGCCCAACGAGAAAAGATACAGATCAGGATGGTTATAGAGACGATGTGGATAAGCATCCAAAGAGAAATGATGTGAAGTTGACAGAGATTTTTCAAAAACAATACATTCCGATCGTGTCCGGTGATTCACAATACTATGGAGGAGATCAGGGCTGGTGGGAGAAAACTGACAGTAAAATGGCAGATAAAGGGTGTGGTATAATTGGCGGATCAGACGTACTTCTTTATTTGAAGAGGAGAAAAGATAATAATACGTTAAGTAAAATTTCGAAAAGCACCTATATCGATTATGTGAATTTCGTGCGGAAACATTATATAAAGAAAATGCCAATTTTTGATGAAATGACAGCCTTTAATCTGCAATCGGGGATGAATAAATATTTTGATAATTACTCGTTAAAAATGAAAGCGGTAGCTTATCCATTTGCCTTTTCCGGTAATAATCGAAAGCGGTTAAAAGAATTAATCGAAAAGTCCATCAAAAATGGAAATCCGGTGATTATTTCAGTTGGTCCCCATCTTTGGAGAACCGTAGAAGAAGAGAATCAGGCTAAGATGTATGAATTACGTAAAGGTTCCCTGACTGATTTTGAATACAGCAAAGTTACTTTATTTAATCATTATGTGGTTATTACCGGAATACATAGAGACCGACAAAAGAACACATTAAGATACCAGATTTCCTCATGGGGAAGTAAATATTTTGTTGATTATGATGAAATTTGTAAATATAATGATGAATATGGAAGTGACTGCACCAGCGATGCGTTATTTGTGTATTACAAATAATTAAAAGAACGTTCGGACTGCATGAGCAGTCCGAACATTTCTGATGGAAAGGAACATTATGGAAAAGATAATAAAGCGAATCTTTCAAATCGCGGGAATCGCACTTGCCGCCTATATACTCTGCCAGATTTTCTATTACCGGATATATCTGAACATACCCAGTGCGGCGGCAAAAGGGCTGCAGAAAAAAATTACGGAGGAAATGGGAGAGGGGTTCAAGCTGACGAATCCTACACATGAGAATACGGAAATCACTTCTATTACAGTGGATATAGACAGTGAATTATATATGGATGAAAAGATCTTTTCAGACTGCAGCCGGTTAAAAGATATCATATATGATTATGCCAGGGAGCATCCGGAAAATTTTTCACTCATTCCCGCCAGAGATCGGGACATCGATGAGCACACGATTGGTGTTAAGGGGTTTTATGTGGATTTTACAGATGTGAACGGAGGTAAATTATATAGAGGAAGTTATTGTGTTTTTGCATTTTCCAATTATTTAGACACGGAAAATAGCTACGACAGCAGGTTAAGCCGTATGAGTGTGAAGGCACTGGGAATGGAGCATTATGGCTACCGGTTAAGTGATCTTGTAAAGTTTAACGGGATCAAGGAGCTATACTGCTGCGATGAGATAGAGATAGATGATCCGGAGGCTCTTGGGAAGATGAAAGAATTGAAGCTTTTTGACTGGGAGGGGAAACCGGAGGTTGAGGAAAAGCTGGAAAAAGCGGCAGATAAGTATGGCGTATGGTTTCAGTACAGCAGTTTTCTCCGATACAAATATAGATGGTTGAGATAGATTAGTTGAAATTCGATGGAAAGGAGCATTATGAAAAAGAAAATAAAGCGAATCTTCCAAATTGCAGGAATCGCACTTGCCGTCTATATACTCTGCCAGATTTTTTATTACCGGATATATCTGAATATACCCAGTGCGGCGGCAAAAGGGCTGCAGAAAAAAATTACTGAGGAAATGGGAGAGGGGTTCAAGCTGACGAATCCTACATATGAGAATACGGAAATCAGCTATATTGATGTGGATATAGACAGTGAATTATATATGGATGAAAAGATCTTTTCAGACTGCAGCCGGTTAAAAGATATCATATATGATTATGCCAGGGAGCATCCGGATAATTTTTCACTTATTCCCGCCAGTGATCAGGACATCGATGAGCACACTTACAATGCAAAAGGGATTCATGTAGATTTTACAGATGAGAGTGGTGGGAAATTATATGGAGGAAACTATAGTGTTTTTGAATTTACCAATTATCTGGATACAGAAAATAGCTACGACAACAGGTTAAGCCATATGAGGGTAAGTGGACTGGGAATGGAGCATTATGGCTACCGGTTAAGTGATCTTGTAAAGTTTGATGGGATCAAGGAGCTATACTGCGGTGATGAGATAGAGATAGATGCCCCGGAGGCTCTTGGGAAGATGAAAGAATTGAAGCTTTTTGACTGGGAGGGGAAACCGGAGATTGAGGAAAAGCTGGAAAAAGCGGCAGATAAGTATGGCGTATGGTTTCAGTACAGCAGTTTTCTCCGATACAAATATAGATGGTTGAGATAGATTAGTTGAAATTCGATGGAAAGGAGCATTATGAAAAAGATAATAAAGCGAATCTTTCAAATCATGGGAATCGCACTTGCCGCCTATATACTCTGCCAGATTTTCTATTACCGCATATATCTGAATATACCCAGTGCGGCGGCAAAAGGGCTTCAGAAAAGAATCACCGAAGAAATGGGAGAAGGGTTCAAGCTGACGAATCCTACATATGAGAATACGGAAATCAGCTATATTGAAGTGGACATAGACAATGAATTATATATGGAGGAAAAGATCTTTTCAGACTGCAGCCGGTTAAAAGATATCATATATGATTATGCCAGGGAGCATCCGGATAATTTTTCACTTATCCCTGCCAGAGATCGGGACGTCGATGAGTATACGATCGGTGTTAAGGGTTTTCATGTAGATTTTACAGATGTGAACGGAGGTAAATTATATAGAGGAAGCTATAGTGTTTTTGCATTTTCCAATTATATATACACGGAAAATAGATATGACAGCAGGCTAAGCCGAATGAGTGTAAACTCTATTGGAATGGAGCATTATGGCTATCGGTTAAGTGATTTTGTAAAGTTTGATGGGATCAAGGAGTTATCCTGCTGTGATGAGATAGAGATAGATGATCCGGAGGCTCTTGGGAAGATGAAAGAATTGAAGCTTTTTGACTGGGAGGGGAAACCAGAGGTTGAAGAAAAGCTGGAAAAAGCGGCAGATAAGTATGGCATATGGTTTCAGTACAGCAGTTTTCTCCGATACAAATATAGATGGTTGAGATAGATTATTTGAAATTCGATGGAAAGGAGCATTATGAAAAAGATAATAAAGCGAATCTTCCAAATCGCAGGAATCGCATTTGCCGCCTATATACTCTGCCAGATTTTTTATTACCAGATATATCTGAATATACCCAGTGCGGCGGCAAAAGGGCTGCAGAAAAAGATTACAGAAGAAATGGGGGAGGGGTTCAAGCTGACGAATCCTACACATGAGAATACGGAAATCAGCTATATTACAGTGGATATAGACAGTGAATTATACATGGATGAAAAAATCTTTTCAGACTGCAATCGGTTAAAAGATATCATATATGATCATGCCAGGGAGCATCCGGATAATTTTTCGCTCATTCCCGGCAGTGATCAGGACATCGATGAGCACACTTACTGTGCAAAAGGGATTCATGTAAATTTTACAGATGCGAGTGTTGGGAAATCATATGGAGGAAGTCGTATTGTTTTTGAGTTTACCAATTATCTAGATACGGAGAATAGATATGACAACAGCTTAAGCCATATGAGAGTAATTGCACGGGGAATGGAGCATTATGGCTACCGGTTAAGTGATTTTGTAGAGTTTAATGGGATAAAGGAGCTATACTGCGGTGATGAGATAGAGATGGATGATCCGGAGGCTCTTGGGGAGATGAAAGAATTAGAGCTTTTTGACTGGGAGGGGGATCCGGAAATTGAGGAAAAGCTAATGAAAGCGGCAGATAAGTATGGCATATGGTTTCAGTACAGCAGTTTTCTCCGGTAACAAAATTCCCTATTTATATCCTCGTATATGACAAATCCGATGGATATAAATTAGAGAGAAGGTATTTCATTGGCAGCCCTCTTTGCCATTTTGGGCTTTGGATAAATAGTTTTCGCCCCAGCTGCACATGGCATCCAGTATGGGGGCAAGTGTTTTTCCATATTCTGTTAGGCTGTATTCCGTCTTTGGCGGCACAACAGGGAAGACCACACGGTTGATGAGGCCGTCCTTTTCCAGTTCCCGCAGTTGCTGGGCAAGCATTTTATCCGTTGCCTTTGGCATTTTGCGGTGCAGTTCGCTGTACCGCAGGGTGCTGTTCATCAGATGCCACAATATGACCGCCTTGTATTTGCCTCCGATCAGGGAAATGGTAGCCTCTACCGGGCAGGTAAAACCGTTACATTGTTCTATCATATTTGACTCCTTTCAGAAACATAGGTGAGATTATAATTTTTCTTGTGCACGATTTCTTTCATGTGTTATAAAAACTTCCCGTCTTACTTACTTTTTGGGAAGTATATACCCAAAAAGTGCATTCTTGTTTGTTTGTCTATTCATGCTATAATTATACTATGACCGGTCAAATTTTCAAGTAGGAAAGGAAGGATAAGAAAATGTCAGTATTAGATACAGCAAAGGCGCGTTCTTCTGTCCGTGAATACACAGGGCAGGCGGTGGAGGAGGATAAGCTGCGAAAGATATTGGAGATTGCCCATGTGGCGCCGACAGCGGCAAATATGCAGCCGGCGCGGCTGGTGGTCGTAAGAAGCGAAAAAGGGCTGTCAGCAGTTTCGAAAGCAGCAAATATTTATGGCGCCCCGATAGCTATTGTGGTATGTGCAGATAAAAGTAAGGCATGGACACGTCCATTTGACGGCATGGTAACGACAGATATAGATGCCTCCATTCTAACTGACCACATGATGCTCATGGCCACGGAGTTAGGACTTGGAAGCGTATGGATATGTTATTTTAAGCCGGATGTTTTGAAACAGGGACTTAATCTGCCCCGAAATCTGGAACCGGTCAATATCCTTGCATTGGGTTATTCTGCAGAACCAGAGGCAGACATTGACCGGCACGCTCAGACGAGAATACCGATGGATGAGCTAGTGCAATATAAATAAAAACATACAAAAACAATAAGGGTTGAGCAGTCAGCCCTTTTTGCTTTGTCGTGAAATGTAATCCGAGATTCCCGTCTGAAGGGGAAAGATGAATACAAACAGAATAAATCACAGCAGTGAAAGTGACGATACAAATGCAGGAGGAGCAGAGATGTTCTTCCTGTTT
>CAJTFB010000008.1 GCA_910575665.1 Eubacteriaceae bacterium | reverse complement strand
TTCGGTTCCTCCGAGCGTTCGTATTTGTCGTAGCCGAGATGTTCATTCATCTCAGATTCCAGCATTCCCTGTATCGTGCCGGACAGTAAATCTTTGAGGGCATCCTGAATGTCTTCTGCGGATTCAATATCGTATTCCTGCAGCAGTCCCTGTATAAGATTTCTTTTTCCATCTGTCATTGGTTTCGGTTTGTACACGTTTCTCTTTTTGTTTGCCATAGTAAAAGGCCTCCTTTGATAATTTGATTTTATCATAGAAGACCTTTTTGGAACACTGCTATTCATTTTTTACAGAGATTTTTTCATAGTCCCGATTTCTTCCTTCCTATTTCTTCAGCTTAAATGTGTACGCTTTCATTTCCCATTCTTCGTAGTAATAATTGTTTATGTAATACGATCTCAGAGTTAATTTCTTTTTCTTATATTTTTTCAAGTTTAAGTTTTTCATCTTAAACACACCGTTTTTATTCGCTTTTACCTTCTTAATTCGCTTTCTCCCTTTACGGCTGAAATAATAAAGTTCAACCTGCAGGGTTTTATCTGCTTTTCCGACTATCTTTTTTGTCTTGCTGGTAATCTTCGTCACCTTTTTAGGGGAAGTTACTTTCAGTATTTTCTTCACATTGTATTTTTGAAGATCAATGGTTTGTTTCAGCCACGTTTTATCTTCTACTAACTGTTTCGGCAATTTAGAAGTCAGTTCTGCTTTTGTAAGGTTGTTCCCCTGTAAATAAGTATGATGACCAATTAGTTCCGTATGTTTTGTTAAATCCGGCAAAGTGCTTATATTAGCATCCATTACACTCAAAGAGCTCAGTTTCGTCATCCCCTCAATTGGGCTTAAATCCGTTACTGTATCAGGAAGCTGAAGGCTTTCCAGCTGAGTTAAGTTACGCAGTCCCTCAATACTCGTAATACAGGTGGAATACCGTAAACCAAGTGAACTTAAATTTTTTAAACTTTCTAAGGTTTTAAGATCTGTGATATTATTTCTCCCGGGCAGAAAGACACGTAAATTTGTTAATTTTTCTATTCCCTGAAGAGAAACGATTTTCTCTTCTTCTTTTCTATCCAGATCATCTGGTGTATATATGTCCTGCGATAGACGATATACCTTCTGCGCTTCCTCTTCTGTGAAAGTACTATCCGGTTTCTTTCCCAACTCCTTTAGGATCATCTGATAAAGTGTCTTATCCGGTATTCCCGTTTCATCATTCCGTATGACGTCTGAGCCTGCTGCTCTAACAAAGAAGCCCCTAAAGGAAGGCAGGTTTCCCAATAAGATCAAAAACACCATCATGAAAGCAACCGCTCTTTTTATTTTTTCATTCATATTTTCCACTCCTTCCCAAAAGTTGTTCGGCGTTCAAAAAACGCCAGATAAATTACAGTAAAACGATACACAAAAAAGTCTATAACTTGATCATTATTTTTTCATGACTCCTACACCCTTTCACTACTATTATAGTCACTTATAGACTATCATAATAGTCCTCTCGTGTCAAGTGATATTTCCTGAAAAAGTATCTCACAAATTTACTGCATTCAAACAGGAAGATCACATCATCGTAGATAAATTTCCGTATAAAAAAAGATCCCATAAACAAAGAAATTTACTTTTCTCTATTTGCAGGATCTTCCGATACTTTTAGCTCACTGAGTTGGGCTCGCACCAACACCCCCCATGGTATCCGAAGCAATACCACATTCCAAAGCAATCGTCATATATGTATCACTATGACTTATACCATAATCTGTTAAATTCCTCATTTCACACTTATGTCCATCTAAACTATCCGCTCCGTAAAAGAACTGAATCACTGGTATATCCCTAAATTTTGCAACAGCTAACGATGCAGAACATTCCATGTCAACAGCAATACAGCCTTGCAGCTTACGTTCTTCAATCACTGCTGGCGCTTCCCTGTAAAATGCGTCCGTAGTCCAGATCTTCCCTATAACATATGGAATTCCATGCCTTTTTAAACACTCTGCGGCTATATCAATCGAAAAACGATCCGAACTTATTTCGTCACTGCCTGGAAAGTAATGCATAAATCGTCCCCATTGCAGTCACTCCTCACTTATTTTTTCTCTTAAGATTCTTATAGGCAAGCACCCCAGCAATGGTCTTGGCATCGGTGATCTCTCCCGAATAAATCATCTTCTCGATTTCCTCGATGGAATACCGCTCAACATTGACAACCTCATTTTCATCCAGTCTCTGCCTGGAGGGAATGAGGTTCTCTGCATAGTATACAGCGATCAATTCGCTGGTATATGCTGCCGCTGTATTGACATTGATCAGATGACGGATGTCCTCCGAACGATACCCAGTTTCTTCCTCCAGCTCCCTGGCGGCGCAGATCTTAAAATCCTCTTCCACACTGTCCCTTCCCCCAGCAGGGATTTCAAGCATTATATCATCTATGGCGCCCCGGTACTGCCGTACCATGAGAATTTTTCCCTCATCATCCACCGGCACCACCGCTGCCGCGCCTTTGTGCTCGATAAGATCCCATTCGGCAGTGTTGCCATTGGGAACCTTAACATTCATGGAATAAAAATCTACAATCTTTCCCTTGTGTTCCAGCTTCTTACCAATAATCTCAAACTTATCCATATACGATCCTCCCTTTGCTGCTACCGTGCCAGTCTCTCCAAAACCCGGAGCAGCAGATCAAAATTCCGTCTTGCCGACGAAATACTCATTCTCTCCTTTACAGTGTGTATATCCAGTATATCGGGGCCCATGGAAACGATATCCAGTCCCGGTATCTTATGGGATAATATGCCGCATTCCAGACCTGCATGGATTCCTTCAACTCTCGGTTCTCTCCCCAATACTTTCCTGGATTCCTCAATCATAATGTCTCGGAGCAGGGAATCCCGTTTGTAGTCCCATGCCGGATATCTTCCGAAAACCTCAAATCCAAAAACGGCTTTTCCCTGGGAGACACAATCTCCCAGCCACCTTAACTGCTCCAGCATATGATCCCGGTAGCTCCCTTTCTGACTTCTGACGGAAAATCCAAACCGAATCTCATCCTCTCCGGTGGCAGCAATACCCATGTTCAGAGAACTCTCCACCATCCCCGGCACATCCCCGCTCATAACCTGGACACCGGTTATCGTCAGATTCAAAAAGCGAAGTACCGCTTCCGTAAAACCACTGTCAAAGCACTCTATTTGGGAAATGTCTTCTCTCTGCACCCCAAACTGGACCCGGGGCTCTGCAGAACGCACTTCCTCTCCACAAACCCCGGCATGTTTCTGCAGACTCTGCACCAGAGCCGCTGCGTCTGTATCACAAATTATGCGGCAGACGGCCTCTCTCGTTATTACATTGTCCTTATCACCACCGGTAAAGGATAGTAACCGGAAAGGATGATCCTCATAAGCCTGTGCCAGTATCCTGCCGAGTAATATCGAAGCATTCAGTGGATGTTTGGCAATCTCTGTGCCAGAATGTCCCCCGGTCAACCCAGACACAGAAAAGGTAATCACTTCACCGGAACAGATCGTTTTCTCCTGCCGGAAGGTTACCCTGGCTGTGGCCCCGCCGGCACAGCTGACCAGAAGCACGCCCTCTTCTTCGTTGTCAATGTTAATGAGACGCTTTGCCCTCAGATCGGACACATCCAGTGCCGAAGCTCCGTCCATCCCCACCTCTTCATCTGTGGTAAATACGGCTTCAATGGGCGGATGGGTAATTTCATCTCTGGACAGCACTGCCAGCATATAGGCAAGGGCGATGCCATCGTCCCCACCTAATGTCGTTCCCTCCGCTTCCAGATAATCGTCACGGATCAGCAGCTTAAGTCCCTGTTTCTGAAAATCGTGGGTTTGATCCTCGCTGACACATACCATATCCATATGCCCCTGGAGCATCACTGGCTCATCCCTAGTACAATCTGGAGAAGCCGGTTTCTTGATCACCACGTTCAGCGCTTCATCCACCCTGTACTCCAGCCCATGTTCCTTCGCAAAATTTACTAGATAATCACTGATCTTCTCATTGTGATAGGATCCTCTCGGTACATTGGATATCTCTTCAAAGTAGGTAAAAATCTTCTGATAATCTATCGGTTCCAACATAATCTGTACCCCGTTTCAGCCTTTGCACCAGACTGCCCTTTCCCTTTTCACTATTACTGCTATTGTTCCAGAGTTTTCAAAATATATGCTTCTGCTTTTTCGTCTAGGGAATACTGCGAATTAGACGCTTTACTTCAAATTCATTTTTGGTTCCATCAAGCTAATTTTTAAAGCTGTGGATCGGTGCAGGGATTCGTCCCCTGCGGTTTACAAAATCATCACAGCCAAAGGGATTCACCGGCATGATCGGCGCGTAACCGAGAAGGCCTCCAAACTCTGCCTGATCTCCTACGGTTTTTCCCTGGACAGGGATGATCCTCACCGCTGTTGTCTTCTGGTTCACCATGCCGATCGCCATCTCATCCGCGATGATCCCAGCGATAGTCGTCTCTTTCGTATCTCCGGGAATGGCGATCATATCCAGCCCCACTGAACACACACAGGTCATAGCCTCCAGTTTCTCCAGTGTCAAGGCACCCTCCGTCACCGCATCGATCATTCCCTGATCCTCACTGACAGGGATAAAGGCGCCACTGAGGCCACCCACATAAGAGGACGCCATTACGCCGCCTTTCTTTACTTGGTCGTTGAGCATGGCAAGCGCCGCTGTGGTTCCGGGAGCGCCCGCCCGTTCCAGCCCCAGCGCTTCAAATATTTCCGCAATACTGTCACCTACCGCCGGAGTGGGCGCCAGAGACAGATCAATGATACCAAAGGGAATGCCGAGACGTCTAGACGCCTCATAGGCCACCAACTGTCCCACTCTCGTTATCTTAAAGGCGGTCTTTTTGATAGTCTCGCAGACCTTTCCAAAATCCTCACCCTTTACTTTTTCCAATGCCGTTTTTACAACACCGGGACCACTTACGCCCACATTGATGATGGCATCCCCTTCTGTAACCCCATGGAAAGCCCCTGCCATAAAAGGGTTGTCGTCTGGTGCATTGCAGAACACCACCAGTTTGGCACAGCCCAAGGAGTCGTTGTCACGGGTCAAAACTGCCGTTTCCTTTACCATTTTACCCATCAGGCGGATGGCATCCATATCCAACCCCGTCTTGGTGGAACCCACATTGACAGAGCTGCACACCCGCTCGGTGCAGGCAAGGGCCTGGGGAATCGAACAGATCAGGTTCTTGTCGGCGGTGGTCATTTTCTTTGACACCAGCGCCGTATAACCGCCGATAAAATTCACACCTACCTGTTTCGCAGCCCGGTCGAGAGTCCTGGCAATCTCCACAAATTCCTCCGGCGTCTGACAGGCAGATCCGCCGATCAGAGCCACCGGCGTGATGGATATCCTCTTGTTTACAATGGGAATGCCATACTCCATGCTGATTTCCTCACCTACAGCCACCAGGTTCTCTGCCATGGACGTTATTTTATTATAGATATTATCACATAAGCGATGCAGATCGCTGTCTATGCAGTCCAACAGGCTAATTCCCATCGTAATGGTTCGCACGTCCAGGTTTTCTTTCTCGATCATGTTATTTGTCTCAATCACTTCATTTATATTAATCACGATATTTCCCTTTCCTCCACTATATTCTGTGCATCTTGTCAAAGATATCCTCTCGCTGGACTTTTATAATACAATGAATGCCTTTTCCCAGCTCTTCTAATTCTTCCGAAAGCTCCACGAACTTCTTGGAGGAAAGATCTGTATTTACTACCATCATCATATTAAAAAATCCATCTACGATGGTCTGGGAAATATCCAGAATATTGATTCCATTTTCCGAAAGATACGTACATACCTTTGCAATGATTCCCACGCTGTCTTTTCCTACTACTGTTATAATGGTCTTTTTCATCTTTACCCTCATTTCTATTTGGTGAACTCCGTTCCCCTTTATTTTAATTTACAAATACTGGCGGTGTCGGCGCCATCCGCCCTGCCACTCCGAGAAACAGCTCCTCTCCAGCTGCCAGTTCCTCTTGTGCCAGTTCATAGCGAACCGTCTCATAAGCGAGTTCGGGATAATTATTTTCCTGGCTGAGATGCCCCAGCAAAATATGTTTTAACCGGTAATGCACCAACCTTCGAAGCAATCGCCCGCAGGCATCGTTTGAAAGATGTCCCTCCTTGCCGAGAATACGCAGTTTCAGCTGATAGGGATAACTCCCCGCCTGCAGCATATTAATATCATGGTTTGCCTCCAGAAGCATTCCCTCACAATCCTCCAGATGGGACAGGGTATAGTCGGTGTACTCACCCATATCCGTGGCCACAGCCACCTTCGTATTTCCTTCACGGATCGTATAACACACCGGGTCCGCCGCGTCATGGGAGATCGAAAAAGGCATGACCTCCATACCACCCACATTCACCGGGACATCGGGACGCACGGGCTGAAAGAGATCCGCATCCACCTTCCCGCATTTCCCATTTCTCAGGATCGAATCAATGGTACCCTCTGTGGCATATACCGGAATGGCATATTTGCGAAGCACTGGTCCCAGACCGCAGATATGATCGGAATGTTCATGGGTGATAAAGATCCCCTGTATATGATCCATGGTAACATGCTCTGCCGCAAGGCCTTCTTCTATGCGCTTTTTGCTGATCCCCGTATCCACGAGAATCCCGCCGGAATTTTCCTCGGACCCGATAAATATACTGTTTCCACTACTTCCACTGGCAATGCTGTAAAGTTTCATTTCTCTTTTCCATCCTTTTTATTTTTCCCAGTATAGATCAATACTGTCATCCTCATAGACCGCTGTCGTAAAGTCACTGATATCCCTGCCATTCAGTCGGGATATGAGCCGCTTCCCGCCAGGTTTTGTAAGATCAAAGGGATATACGTCAAAAATATCCACAAAGGAATGATTTCGTTTTTCCATCAGTGTTACCTCTTTACCATTGATCTTAACCCGGATACGCCGGCCGCCCACGCCCGCCAGGTATCCGGTCTGCCCCATCCCGGAACTCGGAGTGGAAGATGCCGGAGGCACTGCCTCACTCTGCTGGGGCCTCACTGCCGGATTGCTGATGGGAAGATCCGCCGCCCATGCCGGCAGGGGGCGGACAGGTGCCAGCAGCGGATCTGGTCCCAGAGGAATATCTGGAATCGTCAGATCTGCCATCACATTTTTTACCGGCCGCTCCGGTATCTTCTTTTCTTCTTTTATGGGTTCTGAAAGAATCTTCTCCAGCACCGCTCCGTTCTCCAGTCTGGCGCTCCTGTCCTGCTCTTTCCCGCCGACAAGCACTTTATCTTCCACCGGCCGCCCCATGAACTCCAGAAGCTGCTGAACGGTATAGGTATCCAGGATCTTCACACGGTCTCCCTCCTGGATCACATAAGAATGATTCTGGCTTTTATCATTTACCTCTGCCATGACCGGACAGAGCACGATTTTCCCAAACACCGTATACTGTAATTCTTTCCGGTATTCAGGAATCCGTCTCAGGGTAAGGGACGCATTCTCACCGCGGGTGGCCGCTTTGATCTGTATGATATCATTTTCATGTACGATCTCATTGAGACTTGTTTCTTTTCCGTTGAGCATGACCTCCGCCGCCTCGCCAAGACGCCCCTTAGTCACCCGTTCTTCCCCGTTCACAAAGTATGTGAGACTGTCGCCTCTGGTTGGGAACAGGCTGCTCTGGGCAAATCCAGCATGAAGGCAGGCATCCAGTATCGTCGCCTTACCATTATCATATAACTTGATCCGCTCATCGTTTACTTTTACGTGAATAAAACTGCCCTTCTGTTCATAATATTCCAGACAGATCCCAATGGGTGTCACAAGAGTAGAATCCTTTTTTACACCAGCCGCCGAAAAATCCACCTGCTGAAGGACCTCTGCTCCCCGTATGCTAACGCGGTTTTCTGGCAGGGAAAGGCATTCTGACATTCTCTCTGTAAATCCTGGCATCTTACCGCCGCCACCCACGACAAAGACCGCGCTTACGGAATTTCCACCATTGAGTTCAATGATCTTTTCCGAGACCTTTTCTACGATAAGACGAATCGCTTCCTCTGTAGTCTCCCGAAGCTCTTCATATCCAACCTTATACGCTTCTCCCATAATATTTTTAAAGGATACGATCTTTTTTCTGGCAGCCGCCTTCTTTATCTTTTCCGCCATCTCAAAATCCACAAGAAACTCGCGGGCAATGGCCTCTGTAATTTCATCTCCCGCCAGGGGAATCATACCAAAAGCAATGATACTTCCATCTTTTACGATGGAGATATCCGAAGTCCCCGCTCCCACGTCCACCAGCGCAATATTCAGCAGACGGAAACGCTCGGGAATGGCGATATTAATCGCCGCAATAGGCTCCAGTGTCAGGCTTGCCACCTGAAGTCCAGCATCTTCCACAGCAGAATAAAGTCCTTCCACCACTTCATCGGGAAGAAAAGTGGCGATCATTTCTACACCGATGGAGGACGCCATGTGCTCTTCGATCATCTCCATAGGATATCCATTGAGATAGTACTTTACCGGTGAATAACCGACACAATAAAAATGTTTGTCCTTGTGATCAGTTTCAGTACGGATTTCCTCATAGGCTTTTTCCACCGCGAGACTGTCCAGGGAATGAATGTGTTCCTGGCTCACTTTCGCCTCAGAGGGCATCTCGTATTCCACATATACATTTTTTGTTTTCAACACACGTCCTGCTGCCGCAATACTGACCTGCCGGAGTGCTCCCCCGATCTTTTCTTCCAACTTTGTCTTTACCTGGGCGATGGTCCGCGCCACCGTCGGAATATCGTGAATCTGCCCGTCGATCACCGCTCTTGTCGTGTGCTCCACAGCAACCTGAGCCACGACAACAAAACGATCCGTCCCCACCCGGTAACCCACGGTACCGACGATGCTTCTCGTTCCTATATCAAGTCCAAATACATAACCATCCTTACTCATATGTATCCCCCGTCTTTTATTATATACATAACCCGCATAAGCGCTCACGTCGAAACCTTCGGTTTCTCCGTGTTCGTTACACTTATTTTACTATCTGCGTAACCCGCATAAGCGCTCACGTCGAAACCTTCGGTTTCTCCGTGTTCGTTACACTTATTTTACTATCTGCATAACCCGCATAAGCGCTCACGTCGAAACCTTCGGTTTCTCCGTGTTCGTTACACTCACATAGACTTTTTCAGAATGCGGTTTGCCTGTAAACAGGCATCGCATTCTTTAAAAGTCTGCGTTCGTGCTTATGCGTTCATTGTATCACAGTCATTTAGGATTTTCCAGCAGATTTTCCACCGCCACATTGATCTGCGCCTCCAAATCTCTCGGCTCTCCGTCATTGACCAGCACCCTTTGGCATAAAGTCCGTAAGGCAGCATTGCTGTGCTGGTTTCTCATAATGCTCTCTGCCTTCTCTCTCGTATAGCCACGGGAATCCATCAGTCTCCGAATACGGATCTCATCTTCCGTGACCACCCCCCACACCTCATCACACAGCTGATCACAGCCGGTTTCAAACAAAAGTGCGGTCTCCAGAATAAACAATCTGTTGCAGTCCCTCTCAGAGATCCTCTTTCGGATCTCCGAGATCACCAGAGGATGGACGATGGCATTCAGGCGTCTCAGCTGGTCAGGATTACGGTATACCCGGCGTGCCAAATGTTCTCTGTCGATCTCCCCCTCAGGCGAAAGTATGGCTTCCCCGAAGGCCTCCCGTATTTTGTCAAATCCCGCTGTCCCCGGTCTCATAACCTCATGTCCCAGCTCATCCGCCATGCAGATCACCGCATCATGCTTTCGTCTGAGAATATCCAGCACTGTGGATTTGCCGCTTCCAACACCTCCGGCAACGCCGATGACTTTACTGTTATTTTGCCTCATACCAGGAATTTCCTCTCTTTACTTCCGCGATCAGCGGCACACGGAGTTCCGCCGCTGCCACCATCTCATGCTCCAGAATCTCTGTCACCTCGTCTACTTCCGATTCTTTCGTCTCGATCAGGAGTTCATCGTGTATCTGAAGGATCAGGCGAGATTCCAGATTCCGTTCCCGGAGTTTCTGGTCTACATGGATCATAGCGATCTTAATAATATCTGCCGCCGTCCCCTGAATCGGCGAGTTCATGGCGATGCGCTCCCCGAACTGCCGCTGCATAAAATTCTTGGACACAAGCTCGGGGATGGGACGCCGGCGCCCAAACATCGAGGTGACATATCCCTTGCTCTTTCCCATATCCACCAGGGAATCCATATACTCCTTTACCTTGGGATAGGTGTGAAAATAATCTTCAATGTACTGTTCTGCCTGTTTCTTCGTGATATTCAGGTCTCTGGAAAGCCCAAAACCGCTGATGCCATACACGATGCCAAAGTTCACTGCCTTGGCATTTCTTCTCTGGAGCTCTGTCACCTCTTCATAGGGAACATGAAAAACAAGGGCCGCCGTAGTCCGGTGAACATCCGCATTTTCCCGGTAGGCCTCGATGAGCCTCTCGTCACCGGACATATGCGCCAGCACCCGGAGCTCGATCTGAGAATAGTCAGCATCTAAAAATACACAGCCTTCCTTTGGCACAAATACCTTGCGGATCTGCCTGCCAAGCTCCATCCGGATCGGAATATTCTGCAGATTGGGTTCGGTACTGCTGAGCCTTCCTGTCGCCGTAATGGTCTGGTTAAAAGTAGAGCGTATCCTTCCATCCAACTCAATAAAGGCAGAAAGTCCATCAGCATAAGTAGATTTCAGTTTGGAGAGCTGTCGGTATTCCAGGATCATCTCCACGATGGGACTCTCAAAACGAAGTTTTTCCAACACCTCCGCCGAAGTAGAATAACCGGTCTTTGTCTTTTTTCCATAGGGCATCCGCAGCTTCTCAAAAAGAATGACACCCAGCTGTTTCGGGGAATTGATATTAAACTCCTCCCCTGCCAGATCATAAATCTCCTGCTGCAATACCTCTATGCGCTCACCGAGTTTGTCTCCGTATTCGCGGAGTGCCTCCCGGCGTACTTGAATCCCCTCCTGTTCCATATGATAGAGGGTAAATACCAGGGGCATCTCGATCTGCGCAAACAGATCATAGGATTTCATCCTCTTTAATTTGCGGTGCAGTGATTTATAAGCTTTGAAATTCACCAGTGCACAATAACAGCCATACTTCACAAATTCATTCCGGGATCCCTGATAGGAGCGGTATTCACTCATTTTTCCAAAATGCTGGCTGTAGGGAGACATCATCATCCCCGCATACTCTGTGGCGATATCTTCCTCCGCAAACCCCTTTTGCACCGGATCCACAATATAGGCTGCCAGAGCCGTATCAAATGCCTGGTCTGCACCGATCTCCGGCAGATAATTCAGCTGACGTTTCAGATCACTGGCGATTAAAAGTACTCCCTGTGACACCAAGCGTTCCAATTGTTCCCGCACCAATTCTTCTGTGATCCACTCTCCGCCATGGCAGAACACAACATCCTCCTCAGAGGCGCAGAGCACCACGGCTGCCAGTCTTTTTTCTTCTTCCATAAACAAGGACATCTGACCATCCTCACCAGATGTCATATCCTCTTTGTTTTTAAAAATGATCTTTACTGAGATACTGTCTGCCTTCTGACAGCCATCGATCATTTTGATAAAATCTTCTTTCTTTTCCACTTCACGGAAGTTCTTCTCGATGGACAGGTCGCCGCCGGTATCGCCCTGAAAACGGCTCATCATGGATTTGAACTCCAGTCTTTGAATCTGTTGGTAGGCCTCCTGTGTAAAAATATTTGTGATCTTACAGTCTGCCGGTTTAATGCCAAGCCGGCAGTCCGTCTTGATCGTCGCCAGCTTTTTGCTCATGCGGGCAAGCTCTATATTGTTTTTTACCGCCTGCTTCGCACGGTTTGGCGTAATCTCCTCCACATGTTCAATGGCGTTTTCTACTGTGCCAAACATCGTAAGTATTTTTACCGCCGTCTTTTGTCCCACTCCTGGTACTCCAGGGATATTGTCGGAGGCGTCTCCCATAAGCCCCTTCAGATCAATGATCTGGGACGGTGTCACTCCATATTCTTCGATGACCTGGGCGCTGTGATAGTCCTCCACTGTTGTTTTGCCCCCCTTAGTCTTCGGAATACGGATCTTGATCCGGTCCGTGGCGAGCTGCAGCATGTCCCGGTCACCGGATACCACAGACACCTCAAACCCCTGGGCTTCCCCCGCTTTCGCCATAGTTCCCAGGATATCATCCGCCTCGATTCCTTCCTGTTCCTTCATGGGAATTCCCATCGCCGCCAGAACCTCTTTAAGAACCGGTATCTGCTCTCTAAGCTCTTCCGCCATGGGCTTTCTCGTTCCCTTATAATCTGCATACATCTCATGACGGAAGGTCGGCGCCTTCTTATCAAATGCCACCATCAGATGTGTCGGTGCTTCCTCTTCCATTACTTTTAAAAGAATATTTAAAAAACCATAGATCGCATTGGTATGGAGCCCCTCCTTATTCGTCAGTTCCGGCACTCCATAAAAGGCACGGTTCACTATGCTGTTTCCATCAATCAAAACCAGTTTGTCCACAATCTCATCCTCTCTTCCACCCAACTTCCGCGCTCTGTCTGTCAGGAATTTCTTCGACCTCAACATTACGAAAGAGAGGTATGCTTTGACCTCTCCGGTCTCCTGGCGCACGCCTCTCCCCTGATCTTCTCATTCAACAGAAATAAAGTAATAATAAATCGGCTGTCCGCCATACTCTACTTCCACTTCGATCTCCTCATATTTCTCACAAACTGCCGCGGCGATCTCCTGGGCCTCCTCTTCGGAACTCTCCGCGCCATAATACAGCGTGATAAGCTCTGTCTCCTCATCTTTCAGGGCATCGATCAAGTGCAGTGTCGTCTCCTTTACATCGCTGCCCACCACCTCGATGGTCTTGTCACTGAGCCCCATGATATCTCCCTGTTTGATCTCTTTTCCGTCGATGGAGGTGTCACGAACCGCGTAGGTTACCTGCCCCGATCTGATCTGCTGCACCGCCTCTGTCATGGCTGCCTCATTTTCTTCCGCAGAGTTTCCATCGATATAATTGATCATAGCTGTGATTCCCTGCGGAATATTCTTCGTCGGGATCACCACGATATGTTTATCCTCTGTCAAATCTTTGGCCTGATTCGCTGCGAGAACGATATTGGAGTTATTCGGGAAAATGTATATCGTTTCTGCCCGAACCTGGGATATGGCGCCCAGTATATCTTCCGTACTGGGATTCATCGTCTGTCCGCCCTCGATCACATAATCTGCCCCAAGTTCCCGGAAAATATTTCCCAGTCCCTCACCAACGGAGACACTGATAAATCCCACTTTCTTCCATGGAGTTTCCGCTTCTTTTTTCTCCTGAACCATTGGTGTCGTCCCTGTCGCACTAGCAGACTGGATCAGCCGCTCATTATGCTCCTCCCGCATGTTATCAATCTTCATGCGGGACAGTTCGCCGTAGGTAAGTCCCTTCTGGATCGCCAGTCCCGGATCGTTTGTATGAACGTGGATCTTCACCAGCTCCTCATCCGCCACACATACGATGGAATCTCCGATGCTCTCCAGATACCCCTTCAGGCTCTTTTCATCCCGGGATGTAAATTCTTTCTCTAACAAAATAATAAATTCCGTACAGTAGCCGAATTTGATATCTCCTGTGCTGATTCCATCCACATTTGCACCGTTTGACGTGTTTTTAATGGCAGGAGTCCCGCCTTCTGCTTCATAATGAACCTCTTTTCCGGTAAGCGCATCATAAACACCCTCTAGAATTGTCACAAGACCCTCACCGCCAGAGTCTACCACTCCTGCCTCTTTGAGCACTGGTAACATGTCAGGGGTACGAGCCAAGACCACCCGCATCTGCTCAATGACCTGACGCGCAAATTCTACAATATCATCACAGTTCTTAGCAATTTTGTAAGCATGCTCTGCTCCTCCCTTAGCCACCGTGAGGATTGTCCCCTCTTTGGGCTTCATAACCGCCTTATACGCCGAATCCACTGCCTTTTGAAAGGATTGGACAAGAATCTTTACATTGATTTCTTTTTCATTTCGGATCACTTTCGTAAATCCGCGGAGAAGCTGGGAAAGTATCACTCCCGAATTTCCTCTGGCACCGCGCAGAGAACCACTGGAGATCGCTCTGCATATCGTCTCCATATCCGGATCCTCGATAGCCAGAACTTCGTTGGCTGCCGACATGATCGTCATCGTCATATTGGTTCCCGTATCGCCGTCTGGTACCGGAAATACGTTTAAGTCATTTATATACTCCTTTTTAGCCTGAATCGCTGCCGCTCCCGCCAGAAAACATTTCTTCACCAGCAGCGCATCCATCGTTTTTACTGTCAATTTTTTGTCCTCCAAATCGTCAATGATACAGACACTCCCGTGTTAGTACAACAAATATTAAGTAACTGACATATCCACTTGTCTAATTGTCCAGCTACTGCATCAGAAAATCTAGCCGTAGCACCGAATTTTCGTTATTCTAGTTGACCACTCTTACGCCCTCTACACACACAATTATTTTCCCAACTTCCATCCCGGTAAATTCCTCCACTTTATATTTTACATTATCTACCAGGTTTTCTGCCACAGTCATGATACTCACACCATAGGCAACAATAATATGCATCCCGATATACAGCTTGTTTTCCTGTATTTTTACGTTCACCCCATGTCTTATATTATCTCTTTTTAAAAGCTGGACGATGCCATCCTTCATGCTGACGGATGCCATCCCCACAACGCCAAAGCATTCTACAGCAGCAGAACCAGCATATTTCGCCAGAACATCTTCATCCACTACGATCTTTCCCATTTCATTATTTAACTGCCCTCTCATATGAACCCTCCAATCAAAATTCAAAATACATTATTACTAGTTTACACCAAAATCTCGGAAAAATCAAACCTTTGGAACAAAGATTTTTACCTGCATAAGTCAAGCACCAGCATAGCGCTAGCTCAATGGCGCTATTGAACTATGCTTCTGTGTAACTATTTTTTACACCGCGCATAAAATAGATTATGAGTAATTTTATTTTCTAACAACCAGAAAGGAGTCAGTGTATGAAACGTCTTCTTGGATTTATCCTGTTCTGGCTCGGAATCGGTATGACGATCATGCTTTTTATTACGAATGGTTTCCTTGCCATTATCATCATCATACTATGTCTGGTCATTGGATATAACCTGTTTACATCCTGTTAAAAACATCTTTCTCATTGTAAAACTTTTTTATACATGGCTGCCCAGCTTTCGCTCCCATAGAACCGGCCAATAGAATCATTTTAGCAGAGAGAGAATAGACTGGGTATTACGATTTGTCTGGCTGAGAATACTCACGCCCGCCTGCTGTAAAATTTTTGATTTGGAATACTCTACCATTTCCGACGCCATATCCGCATCCCGGTCTATGGATTCTGAATTCTGCGTATTTTCAGCGGCAATATCGTCAACCCTGACCGCATATTCAAGGCGGTTCTCCAGTGCCCCATATTTGCTCCGCACTGAACTCAGATAATTCAATGCCTCATCAATCCTATCAAGTGCTTTATCGGCATATTTATGTTTACTGACGGAAAGGGAATTGACGCCCAGACTCATGGTGCTCATACTATACCGTTTCAGCTCTACCCCCTGCTGGCCATTGGCGCCGATCTGAAGCCATCCGTCAACCTCCTGATCAAAGCGTCCCATGGTCTGATAAAATAGTGCAGTTTTTGCTGGACCCTGAATGTTCTCAATGGTATGCACCCCTAATTTGTTGTAAGCAAATTTCAGCATATTGCCCGACAATGAAACCTTCAGACAGGAATCATCTGCCGCATCGGTAATCACCTTATTCAGCGCATCTACCAGCTCTTCAGCGGTATCGTAGCTTCCCTCCGGAATCTTATATGTATACGTCTTCCCATCCACATCAATGGAAAATTCATTCTCTCCATCCTTTACCTCTACACCGCCAGAAATATCCTTCGTCCCTGTCACATAGGCAGGAATGGGATCCCCATCCGTCTTATAAAAGATGCTGAACAATGCTTTTCCACTCAGGCCATCAATAGCGTAATCCCCTGGTGTCAACTCCAGATTCTTATTCAGATAGAAAAACAGTGCGTTTTTGTCATCGGCTCCCTCCGCTCCACTATCATACACACCAACTCCGGCCAAAACCATATCCTCTGGAAGCCCATTTGCCTTAAGCTGTTCGGATAATTTCTCCTGAATGTGTTTTACGAGAGAATCAGAATTATAAGTTCCCGGATCCAGAACCATATTCAACGTTGTTACTTTACCATTGATGGTAAGATCTACGTTAAGCTCATCATTGTCTCCCTTCAAAATGGTGGTATTTTTATTTCTAATGTCCTTACGTCCTACGATATATACGTCATCTACCACCAGCTTCCCTTCTATATAGGCTGCTTTATCATTTTCTGTGCGAAGGGCTGTTCCCATCATGACGTTTTCATAAAAACCGCCATTGATGCCGTAGATTTCATATCTCCCATGCCTTTTTGACTCAAGGATGATCTGGTCTCCAACTTCCACTTTCAATCCCTCTCCCTTATGAGCGGGATCATTTTCCAGACTGGCATCCAGCTTTTCCTGAAGCATCTTCTGCAGTTCGGTACGGGAATAGGTTCCTTTGTCCAGAGTAATCTCTATATTCTTTGTACTTCCATAATGATATCTGTAGGAAAAACGCAGCGTCTTATTCGCATCGGTGATCATAACAGAATCTGGCATAACGTTGGGTCTTTTTGTTGTCAGATTACACTTTTTGGTGGTGTATTTCCGCGTGGTATAATAGGGGTCCGAGCGCTCTGGATCATCTCCCTCAGCCTGTAGAACAGCTATTTTATTATATGGTATAGCGGCAAATTCGGAGGTGGAATTTAATCCGATGCTTATCGTCCCGTCCGGATTTTTCGTCAGACTGGCCTTCACTGTCGGTGTGACTCCATTGACCGGACCCGCTTTTGCACTAGCGCTGATGCTCTGACCGCTTCCCCTTTCTGTCGTAGCAAACTTAACATTACCCCCGGATGACGAAATGGAAAATCCAAAGTCACCAGGTGTTTTAGCGGTTCCTGAGTCGTTCTGCTTCCAGACTGCCTTATTCAGTTCCGCCTGCAGCTGGTCCGCCGTAAATGTTTTTGCATTGGAGGTATCTGTGTTGGTCAGTGTCGTCGTATACGTATTCCCTCCCACAGTTACTGTAAATTTAGCCGTTCCTGGTGTGGTGGCGTTGGTAGCCTTTGGTATCGTAACTGACGACTGATACATCGTCGCCGTGGCCGGTGCTTTAAATATGATACCGCCCGCTGTACCGCTGTTGTCTATATCCAGACTGACACTCCCCGACCCCGGCGTATCTCTCTCAAATCTCAGACCACTTCCATGGATACTGACCGTAACTCCTTTGACAGACAACTTATCATTCAATTCCTTCTGGATATCACTCAGGTTGTTATAGGTCTTAGTCGTGTCCAGCGAGACGGTCTCCGCCTTTCCGTCGATTTTAATTGTAAACTGATTGTTTGAAGAATTAAGGGTAATAGGATAGGTATTGGAATAAATGGAGGATATGGTAGTATACCCTTTGGTTTTGTTTGTATTGACACTGGCAAGAAAAGGAGAGTCACACCCTGCTGTAGTCACCGTTTTCCCCTCCCCCACAGCAACGGTGGTAAACCTTAAGTGCCCACTGTTCACGGAAACCTTTACCTGGTTTGCCTCCGATGTAACCTCTTTCAGCCTGTCCTCAATCTCTTTCGCCAGCCCACTGGCCGTATAACCAGAACCCGTGCTGTTTTTTAGTGTTACCGTATATTTCTTTCCATTGATATCGATGGAAAACTGATTATTTGAATTGTCAATCTTCGTATAAGAACCCAGGGTTCCACCCAGCTGATGCCACCCCGATGTACCATCCTTAACCTGGGTGGAACCATCAACTTTTCCGCCTGTTCCTGCCGCTCCCGAATTCGTGCAGGGGCTCTCTTTTCCACTCTCCGTCGTAGCGCTGTTGGTTTTATAAACCGTTTTCCCACTATTAGCAGAAGAAGAATACGTATTATATGAGGTCACTGGTTTTCCTTTTAGCTCGCTTTCATTCAGAAGTTCTACCAGTTTTTCCGGGGTATAAGTCCCCGGCGCTATCGTCACCGTGCGGTACTCGCCCCCGATACTTACATTCAGCTTATTATTCAGGGACGTCAGGGTAATATTGCCGGAAGCATCTGGTTTGATCGGCAGCAAAGTAATGCTTGTACCTCTCGGGTAAGTAACCGTCTCTCCCACAAACAGAACATCATATCCGCTGGTAACACCGCCGGATACGTTGATCTTTGTCACCGTATCATTGCCCGGTTTTGTCGTCAGCTCAATCCTGCTGCTACTCCTGACTGCCTGGATCTTTCCCGCATAATTTGTCTGATCGCCGATGCGGTCGTTGATCTCCTTTATGATCTGATCCAGTGAAGAATATGTTTTTTCCGTCAATGTAATCAGCTGCTTTTTAGGAGTCTCACCCTCCTCTGTCACTTCCAGATAAAAGGACTTATTGGAACCATCGATCGTCAGCGGAAAATCTACGGTACTGTCAAATACCTTCCCTCCCATGAGATAAGGAGCGCTGTTCGTTGTATACCACTCCCCGTCAACTATATTTGAATCCTTGCCAGGATCTGTATACCTGCGCTGGACAAACAGCGTATCATACGCGCTGCTGCCCGGCACATCAAACTCAATACTGCTCTCCTTTCCGATGGAATTTGTGGTCAATGTAAGACCAGAAAACCGGTAACTTTTATTCCCATTTGGCGTTGTCACCCCACTGACCGTATGCTGGGTCACCTTAATTCCCAGATTTTTTTCATCCAGTTTCTTCTGGAGCTGTGCGACCATCTCCGTAATGTTATAGCTCCCGGCATCCAACTGAATGGTCTCGTATGTGCCTCCATCCACCCGTAACCGCAGTGTGTTATTTGTATTATCAATGTCAAACTTACTGAAATTCACATCTGAGGCATTCAGTACATTACCACCAGTAAATACCGCTGGCACCTCTTTTGCCGTCCCGTATTTCGTATTGTCATAGAACACCGAATCAAAATGCTTGTCATCGATGGCAAACATGTTTCCTTTCAGTCCGGTGATAAGTCCTGTATCACCGCCGATCTGAATCGATGCATCCCCATATTCACTTGCCTTGATTCCATAATCATTCAGTGTTTTGCCATCTGGAAACCTATATTCATTCAGATACTTGATCATGTCATTCCGGGTGTAACCATCCTCGGCAACATCTATGTCAATCTCCTTCATCGTACCGTCATAATATTCGATACGAAAATGCAGCTCATCGTTTTCGCCGTCTTTCACAACAAGCGGGTCTCCCGGAAAAAAGACCGTCGTCCCGATAAGCGCCCCCGATTTATTGCCGCCATAACAGTCATAGAACAGATAAGAAAGCCCGCCCGATACATCCTTAACCTCTTTTCCATTCTGAAGTACCATGTTGCATTTATGATCATCACTATATTCCAGATACAGTCCATCCGCCTCATCTCCCAGCGCCGTCACCACATTGTCCATTTCATCCATCAATTCCTGGGTGGTATATGTCCCCTCAGGAATCGTAAGCGTCTTTTCTTTTTCTACCTCTGTCCCGTCTGGCTCCACCACAATATATTTCACCGTGAGAGAGGAATTGCTGCTATCGATGGTATGGATCTGATCCTGGCTCCAAACCCGGTTTCCCTCAAGCAATGAAAAGTTGTCTGTATAATGCTCAAATACAGGTTTTTTATTAAATTCTGTCTGGTCGTTCACCCGGTCAATCTCACCCTGCAGCTGATCAAACTCCATCTGCAGCGCCGCCCGGTCAGCTGGTTCGTAGACCCCGTCATTCAACGCCTGGACCGTGAGCTCCCGCATTCGGTGGAGCATTGCCCCAATCTGGCTCATGGCTCCATCTCCAGTCTGTACAAAACTAATCCCATCCTGTGCATTTTTTGAAGCGCGGGCAAGCCCTCGTATCTGTGCCCGTTTTTTCTCAGAAATCGCCATTGCTGCCGCATCATCTGCTGCACGGTTGACTCTGTAACCGGACGAAAGTCTTTCTGCTGCCTTCTTTAGCTTATCATTTGTAACGCCAAGCTGTGTCATCATATTAAGAGCGGCCATATTGTGCTGAATAATCATAACATACTCTCCTTAAAAAATATATTTTGTTATTTGAAGTGTCCGTCCCAACCGGACTCCTTCCCAGCTGCCACATCTGCCCTCATAGGCTTACAGCATATGTTTCCCACCGCATCCAGAGTATGAAAGGAAAAAATTCCATATAAATACATTATTTCCCTTACATGTTATATATTATAGCATGACCGCTGGTCAGAAACAACCAGGAGTATGACAATAAATGTATATTTTATTCTTATTGATAAGATGTTTTAACTTTATTGTTAGTAATATTTTCGGCATTACAACAAAAAAACAGATCCCTGCTCCAGAAGTTATCTTCCCGGATAAAGGACCTGTCATTATGTTCTGTCGTTTAAGTATCGCAGACTACGCACGCTCTACTATGCCTGAGCGAAGGCAGGAAGTACAAACATACATTTTTTTTGTTCCGCCATTTACCTTTACTCTTACTGATTTGAGATTCGATTTCCACATTTTATTGCTTCTTCTGTGAGAATGGCTCACTGCATTACCGAAATGTACGCTCTTATCACAAACTGCACACCTTGCCATGAAAAGCACCTCCTTCTATCTTCAACTTAACTCATAAACTTTGTTTATTCACACACAACACGACTATTTTACCAAAATTTGCAGCATAATGCAAGAAAAAAATAAATATTTTGCAATGTTTTTTGAAATTGTGTTCTGCAGAGCCCCTCTACTTCTCTTCCTTGTCTTCCTCTGCCTCATCTTTCTTTTTGAATTTTTCCATAAATTCTGGAACCATATCTAACAGCTTAGTAATACCATCCTGATTTTTTACATTTACCAATTTGGAGTTTCCATCTTTGATGACAAGCACGGCACTTGGCTGGATCTTTCCACCCATACCACCTCCACCATTATTTTTCTTCGCAGTATCATCGGTAAAAGCCCCGGCAGCCACTCCAAAACTGACATCTACCAGAGGAAGCACAATGGTTCCATCTTCAAAGCGCACCGCATCACCAATTACCGTTTTTGTGGTGATAAAATTATCCATCCCTTTAAACAAAGATTCCACCGTATTGTTAAAACTATTTTCTCCCATAATAATAACCTCACTTTCTAATCAGCATTAAATCATTTTTAAAACGTGACGAATACATCGCTTTATGTCATCATCCATATATCCCCTCATGAATAACCTGAGAAAATAAACAGGGTAAACCTTCCCTTTCACATATCCTTCCGCCACAAAAATTTTTTCTTCGAAATGAGGCAGGACCGTCAGCCCATCGGTGTAAGCCACCCGGAACATACTCACCGCTCCCAGAATCCAGCCTGTGGTACAGGGATCACCTGTTCCAAAGGAAATCCTTCCATGAATCTTATCTGGCATCAGATAGCGAAATAGTGCAATAAACTCTTTTTTTATCTTGTATAAGCCGGATCGATGTTCATAACTCCGGATAAATGTAATTATACTAGATATCTTATTAAATGAAAAGGACTTTTTATTTCTTCTGGAAGTCTTTTCCTTATTTTCTTTTTTTCCCGCCTCTTTATTCTCATAATCGGTCTTCACATGCACCTTCTTACCCTTTTGTTCTTTTCTGAGGGAATCCTCCGGTTTCTTTTCCTCATCATAGAGGTCATCCACCAGCTCCACAGGGCTTCTGGTATCATGAGATTCTTTATGTTCCTTCTTTTGCTTCTTTTCCCGCCGAAACAGTTTCTTCAAATTCCGGACATTCATACCAAGCAGATGAATATAGACCTTATCTTCCGAAACGGATTTACGGATCTGAATCGCCTTCAAAAACCAAGAAACCCGGAAACCTAACCGGACCGGTTTCCCCTCCTGGAACTCCACCACATAGCGAACTGGAACAAAAAGCAGGGCTGCACTGGCAAGCAGCACCAGGAAAAGCACCACCAACAGCAGAATTCCCAAAAATTTCAATATCGCGAGTATAATTGCCAATCCATTCACCTCCGGACGGTCTTACCTGGCTGAAAACGCTCCCGCAGGAATAACTGCCTGGGATCGAATCCAACATCCTTTCTGTAACCTTCTGTCATAATCCGGCGAAACATCTCTACGGCTCCCGCGTAATGCCTGGAAACGCCTATGATATATATGTCAGTATACCCATAATACCGAAAAAACATCTCACTTGTGTTCATAATTTCAAATAAATTTTCCCTGTTATTGGCAAGCATTATGATATAATAGTTCTTTTTCCAAGGCAGCTTCTGCCAGAAGCTTCTTTTCTCAATGGTTCTTCTGCACTTTTCTTCTTCTCTTCTGACAGGCTGATCCATGTATAAATCGTCGTACCAATATATCATATCTTCCTCCATCACTGTCACAAAATATCTGGACTCTGCCAGTACTCTTCCTCACTCATCATCTGCTCCAGCTCCAGAATTGCCGCCGCTTTTTCCGAAACATCCTGACACCCAAACAAATTCGTGCGTATATATTCCTCCACCTCTCTAGTTCCCGGAAAACCAGCGGGAAGCTTCTCCAGAACTACCGCCATAACTGCCTTTTTCACCGGTCTCTTACACTCCGCCAGCTTTCTGGAAAGCTCTTCCGTCAACTCTGCTGCGACCTGAGCCGCCTTTTGTTCATCCACAATATTTCCTTGATTTCTCTCATCCAGATCCACAAACAGGCTGTCCGATAACAGATTTGCGATTCGGGTATAGTCTTCAAATTCCTGTTCCAGATCCAGTTCTTTGAGAACTTCCTGGCAGGAACTCTTCACCTCGAAAAGCACTGCTTCCAGATAGCTGGATTGTTCCACACATGCTTCGATCCTGCCTTCTAACTTCTCCAGTTCCTCTTCCTCCAGTTCTCCTTTTACAACAGCAGAGAGGATCTGGTGACTGATCTTTTGTGTCTCTGTATTTTTGTCATTATGTAGCTTCACCAACCCAAAGGCATAACATCCATTGACTACCTTCTGGAGAGAATAATAATAATCTGTAATCTCACAGATGCGTTCACTAACCTGCTCCAATTTGTCACAAAGTCCCTCATAAGTCTTGGCATCCAGTTCCTTGAAGTCTGTCCTCTCCAGCTCTTTCAAAAGCGAATCGATCTCTTCATCTGTACTCTCCCCCAGGGGATGGAGCATCGCCGCAGAGCGGATCATATAGGCAAACCCCTCCAGGGAAGCCACATCGCTTCCCTTATAGAGGAATACCGTCTGTTCTATCTTTTCCAGCAGCTTATGTTTCGTCATATGAACCGGAAGAATTCCCATCAGCGACTGCAGCCGGTCGCTGACGATGCTTTGATCTTCATGAGCAATGACAAACGCCATAAGTCGGTTTACAAATTCCTCCTCCTGAATACCTTCCAATCGTTCTTTGATCTCTTTATCCTCAGTAAAGCGCATTTTCATACGGTCCAGCACATATTCATAGCAGATCAGCCGATCCGTATAAAAGGTAACTTGTTCCATTGTCTTCGTGATCTGGTCACGAATCCCCCGAAGTTCCTCTAATACCTCTGGAATTTCTTCCCTGGAACTCCCGATCAGCCTCCGCAGCCGGGAGATCACTTCCTCACAGAGAGCTCTCTCCTCCCGTGAAATACCTTGATATTCCGGCAGGGAATCCACCAGCAGATAGCTGGAAAAAACCAATTCAACCGCCGCATAATCCAGATATGTGTCTGCCAGCAAATTCCGGTATACTGGCAGATTCTTCTGCAAATTCTTTCCCCGGTCAATATCCCGGATCAGTCTTCGTACATCGCTCATTTCAATATTCCTTTCCTTGGCTCCTGTTCTTTCTTTAGTATATCAATACCCAGTCCTTCAGCCACTTCAAGCCGTCATTGACGTAGCCCGCACTAACTGGTTGTCCCGAAAGTACCGGGTAAAACAGCAGAAACAGGGCGAAGGCCGCGGCACAGTATGCAAATGCCAGCCAGCGTTTCTTTTTATTCTCCCCGATAAAGCAGTACATGGTATACCCAAGCATAAGCGCTACAAAGGGAACGCTTGGGAAATAGTGGTAAGAGAACGTACATCTTGGCACCAGTACCCACGGAAGATACTGCACCAGATAGGCAAAGATCAAAAACAGGGAAATGCTGTCTTTCTTTGCCGCACAGCGGTAGATCATATAAATAAAGGCAAAGATTCCTGCCCACCATACCAGTGGATTTCCAAAAGCACTAATTCCTTCCTTGAGTTCATTGGCTACGGTATTACAATAGTAGAACATAGGACGGATCATCGTCGGCCACTCATACCAGGTCGAAGAGTAGGGATGTCCTTCCTTCAAGGAAGAATGATAATCAAACATCGACTGCTGGTTTGCGATCATCCGGCTCCAGAGACCCTCACCGACAGTATCCCCACGGAACGGGATATAAGACATCAGATAGATCACTCCCGGAATCACCACAAAAAACAGGACACAGAAAGCCAGCGTCTTCCACATATTTTTCTGGAACACCTCCACAATATGGCTGTGGGAAATACCGGCGGTCTCGCCCCTCGGATTATCCCTGGCGATCCGGAACTCCATATACCGCTTAAGCAGGATCGCAAAGAAAAATACAGCGAGACCAGCTCCCGCATACATCGCGGTCCACTTGCTGGCACAGCCAAGCCCCATCATCAGCCCGCTCAGTCCAAGAGGGATCAGGGTCTTTTTGAAATCCGTGTCATAAAAGCTTGTCTGGGCATAGCAGTACATAAAGTAAAACATCGCTATGATAAAAAAGGTTCCATAGACGTCGATGGTGGCGATCCTCGTCTGGGTAAAGTGCATAAAATCGAAGGTAAACAGCGCCGTCACCACGCCTGCCACCCAGGTTCTGCGAAACAGTCTTTTTCCAAACAGATAGATAAAAGGAATCATACCAATACCAAAGAGGGTTCCTACAATTCTCCATCCAAAGGGATTCATGCCAAATGCCCTCACACCCAGGGAGATAAAAATCTTGCCGAGAGGCGGATGAGTATTTTCATAGGATCGGAGCTCATGGATCATCTCATACGCCGTTCTGGCATGATATACCTCATCAAAATACGTTCCACTGCGGAATCCGAGCTCCGGATCAAACTCATCCTGTTCATCAAACAATTCTGGATACTGGGAAGCATTTGCTGGCACAATGTACTCCCCGGAACTATCCTTAAATACCAGCTCATTGAGCATCGCCTCATTGTGAAGCAACGTCATGCGCAGATAGCGGGTATTCACCTGGAATGGCTGGGTCTCAGCTTCTTCCGTTTCTCCCACAAACCGCACATCATTCCACTTAAACACATCCCCGGCGCTCATAGTTCCCGCTGTTGTATAGTTCGTACCGTCGTCGGACACCTCCACCTGGAAACTGCGCCCCTCATACGTTCCCGTAAAGGAATACAAATTAGTAATATTTTTCTTATCTCCAAAATCCAGAATGATCTGGCTGCCATTCTGCGTGCTCGTCCAGGCTGTCTCCGGCGCACTCATCCGGCCAAGATCGTACAGGGCAAAACAGGAATAAACGATCATAATCGCAAACAATACGATAAAATCCACTTTCCCCATCTTATCTGCTGCTCGGGAAGGCGTGATGGTAAATTTCAAGCGCTTATCTTCTTTTCTTGTATTTTCCTGGCTATTCTTCCTCTTTTTCATCTTCCCCTGCTGCAACTCCGGTTCATAGACGATCTCCCCTTTGCGCAGCGAAGCATACAGAAGATAGCCCGCCATAAAGACCGTCAGTACCGCCGTGGCCCCAATGGTATAACCTTCCGGCCCCGTGGTTCCCAGTTCCATAAAATAATGATATACATGTACGATATTTACAAACTGGGCGACAGAGAGTCCCACATATACCCAGAACAATTCCTTGCAGGGACGAAGAAGGAATCCTGCCAGCACCAGCACAATACCTGGAAACAGATATCTTTCGTGCATACGCACAGAAAACAGGAATACGAAAGAAATCAAAACCGCCATACTGAGGAAATACTTTGACTTGTCCTCTTTCATCTTATAAAAAACATATCCACTGAGGAGCACCGAAGCCACGATAGCGATGCTTCCCCAAGTCTGGCATTTTACAAATAAAAATTTGTTGGTCTGCTCCGCCCAGTTCTTTCCTACAATCGCCCAGAAATTATAGGCATTTACGGTACAGTACTCAAACAGACCGAGACTGTTTACATATTTAGGTACTACCACATCCAGCCCAAAGGGCACGGCAAACAAAAACATGGATACTATGGCACTCAGCCCCCCTACCAGATCCCGGAGCATCTTTTTCACAGTAAAATCCCGGAGAAATACCTGTTCAATAATCGTAAATATCAGAATCGGCGCAAACATAATAGTCTGGAACTTCAAAAGAGCCCCCAAACAGAATACAAAATATGCTGGAATCCGTTTTTCTTCCATACATAGCCAGCAGGTCAGAAGAATCGTAAGGGTGAACACACTATCTACCTGCCCCCACATGGACGAATCTGCCACCACCATCGGATTCAGCACATAGATGGCACAGATCATCAGTGACATTCCCTCGGAAAAACGTCTCTTTGCCAGCAGATAAAGCACAGCGCCAGCGCCGAGATCACAGAGCATCGGAAACAGCTTGATCAAATACTCTGCCGTCTGGGACCCGGTATCAACACCAAAAATATGCCGGACAACTGCCATCAGCCAGAGAACAAACATATACCCCGGCGGATATCCATTTCCTTCATCTACATAGTAAAACCTGGATATTCCATTGTCGTAGATCATATCGGACCATGCCCGGAAACAACTCATATCCACACTATACGCTTCAAATTTAACGGCAAAGATCGACTTGATCACCAGCGCCGCACCTAACAGCAGCAAAAGATTAAACCACTGAGGACGCATATCCTTCTTGGCCAGCACCGTCTTTCCCTTTACTTCATTTTCAAACCATAGTAGATACAACACCGCCAGTACGGTTACCATAATCACTACAACTGTTATCATATCATACATAATTTTCTATTCCTTTCGCTCATTCGTGTCGTTTCTTCCAGTCTCCCCCCGCCTTACATGTTCATGGGTAAAGAGATGATCGGAACAGTATTCATAATTTCCCTCGCATTTGGAGCAGAAACGAAACTCCAGATTGGGAGAATCCTTCTCCGTCCGCCCACAGACAGCACACCGGTGTCTCGGTCCGGAGGAATGCTGCTGCGCTGTATTGCGGTATACCACCCGCCTCTTCCTCTGTTTCATCGCCGCCCCAAAACCCTGAGGATTTCTGGCAATCAGATAAAAGATGACAAAATCGACGAGCGCTGCCACGATCAGAAGCATACTCACAATACTCTGGAAATCTGCTATCTGGATGCATTTCATGATCTGTATGGCATTAAATCCAAGATAGAGATATCCCAGCCACTTCGCCTTCACCGGAATGATAAAGTTAAAGTAAAACCTCGTCTCCGGAAATAGAAAGGCAAATACGAGAAACAGGGACAGATTCAGGTTGTCCAGGCTGATCATCATAGAAAGTCCCATGCCAATGGTGGAGGCAAATACACTGCTGCTGGCATTCAGAAGCACCAGATAATAACCGAAGATAGCCAGGATCGTCAGCAGGATCCCGGTAAAGTAAAACGCGTTAAACCGGAAACTTCCCCAGATCCGTTCTAGCACACTTCCGATGCTAAAATAGACATAGAGTCTGATGGCATACAATATTAAATTGAAAAAAGCCGCCTCTTCCCCCTGCAGGCTTACCGAGGGATAGAGTACAAAGGTCACCAGACGCCACACCTGGCCATGCAGGATCTGGTAAATATCCAGGCTCAGATAATTCTGATAGATCCCCTGGTCAAAAAACCCCAAAAAGGTTCCAAGAATGCTGATCCCCACCACATACCGCATGAGGCCGCGAATGGCATACCTTCCAAACCTTCGTTCCATTTTTGCAAACCATTTCATATTTTTATATACCTCATTTCTTTACTTTAAGTCCTAATGTCAAGTTATCAGCGCACTAGAACAGATTTTTCTTCTTGAAAAAGAGTACCACCAAAGATGTGATCACAAGAGTACACGCCGTGATGATAAAAAAACCATAAGGACTGTGCCCCAGAGGAATATTATCGAAATTCATTCCGTAAAAGCTGGCGATCATCGTAGGAATCGACATCACGATGGTCACCGTAGACAAAAATTTCATTACCACATTCAGATTGTTGGAAATCACGGAGGCGAAAGCATCCATCATACCGCTGAGAATGCCGCTGTATATGTTGGCCATCTCAATGGCCTGCTTATTTTCCACAATGACGTCCTCTAGCAACTCCTCATCCTCAGGATATTTTTTCACTTTTTCCGTCCGTAGCAATTTTTCCAGCACCGTTTCATTGGACCGCAGAGAGGTGGTAAAATACACTAGGCTCTTTTCCAACTCCAGAAGCTCGATCAATTCTTTGTTCTTCTGGGAAATATGAAGCTTCTCCTCAATCTGTTCACTCTTGCGGTCGATGATCCGCAAGTAGCGCAGATAGGAGGTGGCATTGCGGTACAGAATCTGGAATACAAATCTTGTCCGCTTAAAGGTGAAAAATTCTTTCACCCGGTTATTCATAAATGCTTTGAGTACCGGCGTCTCCTCCAGGCACACCGTCACGATCAGTTGTTTTGTCATATAGATGCCCAGGGGAATCGTGACGTATCTGTCCTTTTCATCCAGTGATGGAATGTCCACCAACACGACTACATAATCATCCTCCAGTTCAATACGTGACCGCTCCTCATCATCCAGCGGCGCCCTAAGGTCATCGATGTCAATCCCCGTCTCCTGCGCCACCTGCTGGAGTTCTTCGTTGGTAGGTTTGGTAAGCGCTGCCCAGCACCCTTCAGAAATCTGGTCATTTTCCTGGAGCTCGTCCTCCACGGTCTGAAAAATCTGCAGCATATCCTCTCCTCCTTTACCGGTATTTTTATTCTGGCGGCAGTCAACTTTTCACTGCCGCCGGATTCTCTTCGCACAGATATTAATATTATACGTTTTCGCCCTCTCTTTGTCAAACATTAACCTCTTATCTCACTGTTTTTTTCGGAAGATACAGCACCACATCATCTCCGAGGACGATCTGGTCCAGATTATTGTTCTTGATAAATTCTTCCCAGTTTACTCCATATTCTTTCAGTATGTCCCCGAGGCTGCGTCCTCCCGTGGTGATATAGATCTCCACATCATCGTCATCCCTGTCGTCTCTATCGTCTCTGTCGTCCTGATCCAGCTTTTCCAAATCTTCTTCCTGACATACCGGACAGCTTCCCTCACGGAATCCTCTGGATCCCATCCGGGAATCCTCCGATCTGTTTTCGCTTTCCATGCGGACCGAAGTTCCATTTCTCTCCGTGAACTCTTCCTGATTCATATTCTGGTTCATATTCTGGCTCATGTTCTGCCCCATATCCCGATTCATATCCTGGTCCATCCCACGGTCCATATTCCTCATCATATCGCGTTCCGTATCCATCGGCATCCTCTCTGGTTCTCCCTGCATATTTTCATTTTCTCTCGGCATCGCCTGTACCGGCATACAGATCATTCCGTTGTATGGCCTAACCACCGGGATACAGATCTCCTGCCCTACCTGGAGATTGTAGACATCCACATAAGGGTTCGCCCGAAGGATCAGTGCCAGGGGCACCCGGTATCTTCTGCTGAGCTGATACAGAGTTTCCCCCTGTTTTATAACATGCACCATGCCATTACAGTAACGCTTATTCATATTTTCCCTCCATCTTTGCACCATTTACAGCGGCGCAGCAAAATTTATTTTCATCTCTACCAATATATTCCGTCATAAAAAAAAAGTACCGGGCATAAATTTATTGTTAAATTTTATTTTATTTACAAATGCCGAATTTTGTCGTATACTATAGTGTGGTTAAAATCTATTATAAATAAGAAAGAAAATGTTTCTGGTCCGGGTTCATACGCTTCGGATCAGATAAAATGGGAGGAAATCATGAACAGAGTAGGTATTGATATTGGTTCTACCACGGTTAAGACAGCCATTCTGGATGAATCAGGCGCCATCGTATTTTCTGCTTATGAAAGACATTTTGCTAATATACAGGAAACATTAAAGAACATAATCAGCCAGGCAAATGAAGCTCTGGGAGATATCGAGATCGCTCCGATGATCACAGGTTCCGGCGGACTAACCATTGCGACACATCTGGATATTCCTTTTGTCCAGGAAGTTGTCAGTGTGGCAACATCCTTAAAGGATTTTGCTCCTCAGACCGATGTGGCCATTGAGCTGGGCGGCGAAGATGCCAAAATCATATATTTCACCGGCGGCATCGAACAGAGAATGAACGGAATCTGTGCTGGCGGCACCGGTTCTTTTATCGACCAGATGGCAACGCTCCTGAAAACGGACGCTGCGGGACTGAACGAGTACGCCAGGGACTATAAAGCCATTTACCCCATCGCGGCGCGCTGCGGCGTGTTCGCCAAATCCGATATTCAGCCCTTAATTAATGAAGGAGCTTCCAAACCAGACCTGGCTGCCTCCATCTTTCAGGCAGTGGTGAACCAAACCATCAGCGGCCTTGCCTGTGGCAAGCCGATTCGGGGCAATGTAGCTTTCTTAGGAGGCCCTCTTCACTTCCTGACAGAATTGAAAGCTGCATTTATCCGAACTCTGAATCTATCAGATGAGGCTGTGATCGCACCAGAACACTCCCATCTCTTCGCTGCCAGCGGCGCAGCTATGAACTCAAAGGGAGAGAACACCACCACTCTCGGCACCCTGCTTCAGAAGCTGAGCAGTGAGATCAACATGGAATTTGAAGTAACCCGTATGGAGCCACTGTTCGCCTCGGAAAAAGAATATGAAACTTTTCTTACAAGACACAGCCGCCACTCTGTAAAAAAAGAATCCTTATCGGAGTACGAGGGCAATGTGTATCTCGGAATCGATGCCGGATCCACAACAACAAAAGTGGCTCTGGTAGGAGAAGACGGTTCCCTTTTGTATTCCTTTTACGACAACAACAACGGAAGTCCATTGAAGACCACAATAAAAGCCATCAAGGAGATCTACGAGCTATTGCCCGACAGTGCCAACATCGTCCGCTCCTGCTCTACCGGTTACGGGGAAGCGCTGATCCAGTCCGCCTTACTGTTAGACGAGGGAGAGGTTGAGACGGTATCCCATTACTATGCCGCTTCTTTCTTCGAACCAGAAGTGGACTGTATCCTGGATATCGGCGGTCAGGACATGAAATGCATCAAGATCAAAAACCACTCCGTTGACAGCGTACAGCTTAACGAGGCATGTTCTTCCGGATGTGGTTCCTTTATCGAGACCTTTGCCCGTTCATTAAATTATGAAGTAAAAGATTTCGCAAAACTGGCGCTGTTTGCCGAAAATCCTATTGATCTGGGCTCCCGCTGTACCGTATTTATGAATTCCAAGGTGAAGCAGGCACAGAAAGAAGGCGCCACTGTGGCAGATATCTCAGCCGGTCTCGCCATCTCCGTCATTAAAAATGCACTGTTAAAGGTGATTAAGCTCACCGATCCAAAAGATCTGGGCAAAAACGTCGTAGTTCAGGGAGGCACTTTTTACAACGACGCCGTATTGCGTAGTTTTGAGAGAGTGTCCGGCTGTGAGGCAGTCCGCCCGGATATCGCCGGGATCATGGGCGCTTTCGGCGCGGCGCTGATCGCCAGGGAACACTATGAAGAGGGGATGGAAACTTCCATGCTTTCTCTGGAAGACATTATTTCTCTAAAATTTGAGAGTTCCATGGCGCGCTGCAAGGGCTGTACCAATCACTGTCTCCTGACCATCAACAAATTTACTGGTGGCAGACAGTTTATCTCCGGCAACCGCTGTGAGCGAGGTCTCGGCATGGAGAAACAAAGTAAAGATGTGCCGAACCTCTATGAATATAAAAATTACCGGCTCTTTGAGCACTACAAACCGCTGATGGCAGATCAGGCATACCGGGGCAAAGTGGGTATTCCCCGCGTACTGAATATGTATGAGAACTACCCCTTCTGGTTTACCTTTTTCACGGAACTGGGGTATGAAGTAGTGGTCTCACCAAAATCCAGCCGGAATATCTATTCACTGGGTATCGAGTCCATCCCCAGCGAGTCAGAATGCTATCCTGCGAAGCTGGCCCATGGACATATTATGTGGCTTCTGAAACAGGACGTAAAATATATCTTTTATCCCTGCGTTCCCTATGAGCGGAAGGAATTTGACGGTGCCGGCAACCACTATAACTGCCCTATCGTCACCTCCTATGGCGAAAACATCAAAAACAACGTAGAGGAACTCTCGGAAGAAGATATTATTTTCCAGAACCCCTTCCTTTCCTTTGAGAGTGAAAAGATTCTGGCAAACGAACTGGTTAAATACCTTGGCAAAGAAAATGGCATCCCGGAGAACGAGATTCGCAATGCCGTCCATAAGGCATACAACGAGCTCACTGCTGTCAGAGAGGACATCAAGAGAAAAGGAGAAGAAGTTCTTCAGTGGATGAAGGACAATCACAAGCGTGGAATCGTACTTGCCGGACGCCCTTACCATATTGATCCGGAGATCAACCACGGCATTCCGGAACTGATCACTTCCTATGATATAGCCGTTCTCTCTGAAGACAGCATTTCCCATCTGGCACCCATTGAGCGGCCTACTATCGCCATGGATCAGTGGATGTACCATTCCAGGCTTTATGCCGCTGCCACCTATGTGCGCACCCAGGAAGATCTGGAAATGATCCAGCTGAACTCCTTCGGCTGCGGTCTGGATGCCGTCACTACGGATCAGGTCAACGATATCCTGACAGGTTCTGGAAAGATCTGTACGGTTTTGAAAATAGATGAAGTAAACAACTTAGGAGCCGCCAGAATCCGTATTCGCTCCCTGATCTCAGCGGTCAAAGACCGTGCCAGAAAGGGCGTAAAACCACATGTAGAAGATGCTTCTTACAAACGGGTGGTATTTACCGAGGAGATGCGCAAAAACTACACCATTCTCACACCGCAGATGTCACCGATCCATTTTGACATACTTATTCCGGCGCTGGCAGCCAGCGGCTACCAGATGGTTCAACTTCCTACCGGTGGTGACGAACTGGATTATGGACTAAAATTCGTAAACAACGATGCCTGCTACCCCTCTTTGATCGTGGTAGGGCAGATTATGAAGGCTCTTTTATCCGGTGAATACGACCTGGACCGCACAGCCGTTATTATTTCCCAGACAGGCGGCGGCTGTCGCGCCACCAACTATATCGGCTTTATCCGCCGCGCCCTGAAAAAAGCGGGCATGGAACAGATTCCTGTCATTTCCCTGAGCGCCGGCGTAGAGACAAATCCCGGCTTCAAGATCAACTACCGGCTTATTAATGGTGCCATCCAAGCGCTGGTATATGGAGATCTATTTATGCGGGTGGTATATAAAACCAGACCTTATGAAAAGGTGCCTGGCTCCGTCAACGCTCTGCATGAAAAATGGAAAAAGATCTGTGTGGAAGCGGTAAAACATCCAAAAAAATCGGAGTTTCACAAAAACATCCAGGGAATTATCCGGGATTTTGACCAGATTGAACTGGACGAGAGTATCCAGAAGCCAAAGGTAGGCATCGTCGGTGAGATCCTCGTGAAATACCTGCCCGCTGCCAACAACCATATCGTCGATCTGTTAGAGGCAGAGGGTGCCGAGGCTGTCTGCCCTGATATGCTTGATTTCTTTATGTACAGCGCCTACGACAGCGTATTTAAAGCAGACCATCTCGGTAAGCCAAAGACCGGCAAGCTGATGGGTAAACTTGCAATCTGGTTCCTGGAACGCTACCGCAAAGTCCTCCGGGAAGAACTGACAAAAAGTCGCCGTTTTGAAGCACCACCAGGAATTTACACCCTGGTAGATTATGCGAAGCCCTTTGTATCCACTGGAAACCAGACTGGCGAAGGATGGTTCCTCACCGGTGAGATGATCGAACTGATTCACAGCGGCGTACCGAATATCGTCTGTACCCAGCCTTTTGGCTGTCTTCCGAACCACGTGGTGGGAAAAGGCGTGATCAAACAGCTGCGCCGGGCCTTTCCAGATGCCAATATCGTAGCAGTGGACTACGATCCCGGCGCCAGCGAGGTAAACCAGTTAAACCGTATCAAACTGATGCTTGCCACCGCCAATGAAAATCTAAACAAAAAAAAGCCCGATTGATAAACGCAGGTTTCAAAGTTTTCCACAGGGAAACTTGCTCCACACTAGAAAACTTTCTGTCAAAAACCCCTGCGAGAAGCAGCGTCTTACTGCTTCTCGCAGGGGTTTTCGTATACATAACAGGATCTATCTTGACCAACCCGATAGCGGCTGCTAACCCATATTCGGCTGACAGAGATTCAATCCAGAGGCGTCCACGGTGATATCTGGACCATTAGCCGTCACACCTTCTCCCTCACCTTCTTCATCCTCAAGGATACTGTCGTATTTTTCTGGATCATCGTTCTTTGCCAGTGCCTGCATGTTCTTAGCTCCCATGTAGATATCCCTGTTAAAATCCATAAGAAACTTTTCATCCGAGGCGGGAACGATATCTCCATGCATCATTCTTCTGGCGATCTCCAGGGCACGCCCCAGATCCTCAAATCCCTCTCCGGCAGCCTCTGCCGCTTCCTTCGCCGCTTCCAGATTCTCCTGGTACATCTGCTGAAGATTTTTCATCTCTGCATCCGCTCTCATCTTCTCCAGTTCTTCCTCCGTATAAACGCTCTCCGGCTGTTCTCCTGACAATTCCAGATCCACTCCCAGTACCCGGTATTGATCCAGAACCGTGTCTGGTCGGTCCGCTTTTACAGCAATCTGCTCCCCCTTAACCGTCACTGTCTTTTCTGATTTTGTAGACTTCGCTGGCAAGGTCGAACGAAAAATCTCCCGTCCCGCCACAGTACCTCCTGTACCTGTCTTAATTCCTGTCATCCCTGACACCTTCTTTCTAAACTGACACTCCACTTTACTTTTTTTATTCTTCTTTTGTTCCTTCATTGGCCAGAAAACGATTGATAGCACTGAATACAGCGCGGATTGAAGCTCTCGTGATATTGGAACTTATCCCCACTCCATGAGTCACGATTCCCTTTTTCTCATCCATCAAATGGATATATGCCGCCGCCTGGGCATTGGACCCCATCTGCAGCGCGTGCTCCGTATAATCCAGTACCTTAATTGGCATACTCAGTTCTTCCTGCAGTCCGCGCTGAACCGCATTGATAGGACCATTCCCCAGTGCTTCAATGGTCTTCTCCTGTCCTTTGAAAGTATAGGTCAGATATACTTTTGTATCAAACTCTATATTATCTATATCGTCACCTAAATCTTCTACCTTGAGTCTACGGAAATGATAAGGTTCTTTTCTGTCAATATAATGGTTCTTAAACTCACTCATGATCTGCTCCGGCGCCACTTCGCCCTGGCGCTCAGATATTTCCTGAATGACATCGGCAAATTCCTTGTGCATACTTTTTGGCAGTTTAAATCCAAAGTATGTATCCATAACAAATGCCACGCCGCCTTTGCCGGACTGGCTGTTGATACGGACGATAGGCTCATACTCCCTGCCAAGGTCGCTAGGATCAATGGGCAGATAGGGAACTTCCCAATGCTCCTGGTTTCTCTCATGCATCGCCTGGACACCCTTGTTGATGGCATCCTGATGCGACCCGGAAAAAGCGGTAAATACCAATTTCCCGGCATAGGGATGCCGCATATCCATATCCATTTTATTACAGCGCTCATATACATCAATGATCTCATTGACATTTTCGATCTCCAGCTCTGGATCGATCCCCTGGGAAAACATGTTATACGCGATATTCAGCACATCCACATTTCCAGTCCTCTCACCATTTCCAAACAAGGTTCCCTCGATGCGGTCTGCACCAGCCAGCAGAGCCAGCTCCGCAGAAGCCACCGCTGTACCCCGGTCATTGTGGGGATGTATGCTCAGGATCACCCGCTCACGGTCGGTAAAGTGCGTGGACATCCACTCGATCTGATCGGCATATACATTTGGTGTATTCATCTCCACCGTGGAAGGCAGATTGATGATCACCGGTTTTTCCTTACTGGCTCCCCATTCATCCAGGACAGCCTCACAGACTTCCAGTGCATAGGGAAGTTCTGTTCCGGTAAAACTCTCCGGCGAATACTCAAGAACTACTTCGCCGTCATAATCCTTCATGTATTTTTTTACCATCTTGGTTCCGTCGATGGCAATCTGCTTGATCTCATCCTTCGACATATGAAATACCACATCTCTCTGAAGGGTGGAGGTGGAATTGTATATATGCACCACTGCTCTCTTAATGCCTTTCAGGGATTCAAAGGTCTTCTCGATCAGATGCTCCCTGCACTGGGACAGTACCTGAACTGTCACATCATCCGGAATCAGCCTGCGGTCTACCAGCTGACGCAGAAAATCATATTCGATCTGGGAAGCACTGGGAAAACCAATCTCTATTTCCTTAAATCCTAATTTCACCAAAAGATTAAAAAATTCTATTTTTTCCTCCACAACCATTGGCTCGATCAAAGCCTGGTTTCCGTCCCTCAAATCCACACTACACCACACGGGCGCCTTTTCAATCTCTTTATTTGGCCATGTCCGCTGTGGAAAATCCACCACGGGAACTCGTCGATATCTTTTATAATTTAACATTACACTTACCTCTTTTCATTATTTTATATTCTTAATTTTACTGGGCAAAAAGTATTTGACCCTGGCATCATTCTTCTGATGTGGCAGTCGGCGGCACAGTCGATTCCTGTGGCTTTTCCCCCGACTGCGTAAGTAGGACTTCCACCCACACTTTGGATTTTAGTTTCAGAGCCGGAGGCAGATCAAATAAAATCTCCACCCGGTGTCTCCCTGCTCCCAGTCCCTTCACGTCGATAGCGGCGCCAAGACTGTTTAGGGTAATTCCCTGCAGATCTTCTTCACTGCCACTGATATGGATTGTATGACGCTGGCTTTCATTTAAATAACTAAAATTCAAATTTGTTGGCAGGTTCATTACATTTATATCTGTATTGACAAAAGAAAATGTCCGTTTTCCATTTTTCTCAATCACACAGCGGATAGAAACTGCATTGAATTCATCCTCCAGTTTACATCCAGAAGGCTGGATATATTTCGTCAGATCCACCTCCTGCTCCACATCTTTCTTGGCATCGCTGATATCAACTGGAATGGTGATGGATTTAAGCCTGTCAAGATTCGCTTTCGTCCCCGATACCATAACACTCTCTGGTTTGAAATCGGTCTGTATATAACGATATCCCTCCGCCGGAGTCCCCGTCACATCTATAAAGATGGGAATCTTCTTCGTGGGCACGACCTGTATCTTTACACGGATCTTATCCTTACTAAAGGTCACATTGCTGCTGTCGATCACGTCCTTATCATCGTCGTAGAGAATCGGCGTGACTTCCGCCTCAAAGTCCTGGCTCTGACCATTGAGATGAAGCATGGCGCCCACGCTGGCAACCTTCTTCACCTTTGACACCCCTCCAGAGATGTCGATCATATTCGGTTGAGTAATAACTTCTCCCAGCACATAGGATTCTGCCAGTTCTCCCTCTGTGGTGATCTGTATTTTAAATTGCTTGCTGTCTCTTTTCTCCAGTGAAACCCGGAGCACCTCATTGTTCCAGTCAAGTTCTACATTGTCTTTGGTGGTTTTATTTAATTTCACCTGGATTCCTGCCGTGTTCACCGTAGAAAGCTTGCTGAGATCCGCACTGGCATAAAAATCCTCCTCTGCCAGTTCTTCAATAAAACTGCGCTTTCCTTTCACCGTCACATCCACAGTTTTCCCACTCTCCACCTCATATACCTGATTGGCTGAGGTAATTACATTTTCATTCAATATATCTACAGGGATGTCGGTAAACTGCCTTGAAATGGTGGGGTCGGTTATATTAATAATAACCAGCCATACAATAAATGCCACCACCAGAGCCAGAAGCTTGAGCCAAAGATTTTTCATAATTCTATTTTTCACGCTTTTTCGCCCCCCTCCACCATCTTCTGCGTGAACTGTCAGAAGATTTTCTGGACACTCTCCGTAGAAGTTCCGTCATCGCCTCGGCATCTACATGCCTTGTCAATTTTCCCTCGGCGGCGACGGACACAACTCCTGTCTCTTCTGAAACAACAATCGTCAAGGAATCCGACACCTCGCTGACGCCAATGCTGGCGCGATGTCGGGTTCCCAGATCTTTACTCAGTTCCAGATTATCAGAAAGTGGAAGATAACAAGTCGCTGAAACCACGCGGTTGTCCCTTAGAATAACGGCCCCATCGTGCAGCGGGGTATTGTGTTCAAAAATATTGATCAAAAGCTGACTGCTGATCTCTGCATCGATGGGAATTCCCGTCCTCTCAAATTCCCGGCACTGGATCTCTCTCTCCACTACAATCAACGCCCCCGTCTTTACTTTTGCCATTTCATATACGGCCTTCACAATTCCTTGAATACTCCGGTCAGAATATCTCTCAGTCTTATTCTTACTGTCCTCAAAGGGTGATATGGAAGAAAAGGACTTGCGCCCAAGCTGTTCCAGAGCATTCCGAAATTCTGGTTGAAATATGATTACAATAGCCGTAATTCCGATCACCATCGCATTCTGGAAAATCCATAGAAGTACATTCATCCCTAGAATCATCGCAATAATCCACACCAGAAAAAGCACAATGATTCCCTTCATCAACACCCAAGCACGGGTATCTTTGATCCATATAACGATATGATACACGGCAAAGGCGATGATGATAATCTCAATGATATCGATCACATTGATGCTGGGCATCGAAAGCCATGCGACATAATCTCTGAAAAATGTACGTATTGTCTCCATATCCGTTCAACTCCTATTACTTTTTATCCGGATTGATATCCTCTCCCAAAACTTTTTCAATCTCATTTTTCAGATCGATAACTGCTTCGTCCCGGTCGTCGATCTTCGTAACGGTTTTATCCACTACGGCCACTTTTAATTTGGGAACTGCTTTCACATAATAAAAATATTCATCATCTTCAAATTGAAGTTTTCTAACTCCAGTGTAATCCAGGCTCATTCGGAAAAACTGCACCACATATGCCACCACAGCGGTGATAGACAATCCGGTCAACAGCTGATTGACATCTGCGTTCACCTGCCAGAATATGTCTCCCGCCAAAATCCCTGCCATACAGGCTATAATTCCCACAAAAATTCCAATCTGGGAAGCATGGTTAAATCTTCCTTTTCGGATCACAAATACCAGAAGATAAGCCACGGAGAAGGTGCAGAAATAGACGATCATTTCCCTGTTATTCAGCACATGATCGATCATATACTGCAGCCCTTCCATGGTGTTGCCTGTGTCAACTGCATTCTGAGAAATCATATGGTACTGCCGGACTCCCACTAACAAATATCGGAGAAAAATTCCCATACCACAAGCGGGTATCATCGCTGGCGTTAAGAACAGTGCTGCGATCACTGGAACCGCATAAAATATGTTAAGTCCCCATAGTATAGGGATCAAAAGAACTAAGTAACTCTGTACTCTGGTATATCTGCCAAACAAGAGAAAATATACCGCCAGAACAGCAAATACGGCAAAGGCACAGACCATCGAAACCTCCGCCGTCTCTACCAGCACCAGAAACGCTGCTACACACATCACGGCAATGTCTGGAATAAAACCACAAAACAAAGCGAGAAGGATCACAATGGGTACGGCATAATAATTCAACCCCTCCTGAAATGGCAATTGATACAGGATCACACTAAAAATCCCGGCAGACACCAGAATCTTCATCATCGCCCTCAGCACTTTATAATGTTTTTCAAATATATCCTTACATCTTGCCTTAAAAACCAGCAATCCCATCATCATAAAGCTGTTTCCTCCTTCGGCTATAATGTTTTTCAAATATATCCTTACATCTTGCCTTAAAAACCAGCAATCCCATCATCATGAAGCTGTTTCCTCCTTCGGCCCATCTCCGCTGCTACTCTCCTGATCTTCGCGTTCATAATAACCGATCAGTTCCTGCAACACCGCGTAGTATTCCTTGACCCTGCTTTTGGAAGCTTCATACTGCACCGAAGAAACGCTGACAGTCACAAAGGAAAATAGCAAAAGAAGCAAAATATACAAAACCAGAAAATACTTTGCCATTCCTGCATAATCGATCTCTAGGGCGTTGGTAATTATGTATTCCATATGGTACAACCCGACAAGAAGCACCACAAGAAAAACCGCAGCAGATACGGAAACCAATGTCTTAAGTATCTGCATCCGGACATAATCCAATTTAAAGTACCTGGTTCGCTCAAAATCTGTCTTACCTTTATTCTGTTCATAATCCGATAAGCGTATCATAATCCTTATTTTCTCTTCGCTAAGCATATGAACTCCAATCTTTTCACATTTATATTGTATTCTACCACAAAATACACAATAATAAAAGATAAAAGCCCCGATTTTTTATAAAATCGAGACTTTCCTTATTATATACCATATATTTCTTACCGATAAACCACAAAACAGAATGCCCAATAGTTCAAAAAGTAACCTCTGTTCATAGTACTTGATCCCCTCTGATTCAATAGCGCTCTTCTCGGTATTTTTTACAAGTTCCACCGCCTTTATATGCTTCTGAAAATTTTCTCTCCACCCTTCAAAATCGGACCACTTTGCCGGAACCATTTCCGACAGCCACTTCCACCCATAGCGATGATTCCACTGCAATTCCTGGGCAGCGAGCCCATGCCGGTTGATAAAACGTTCCCCGGCAACAATCCGGTCCAGGCTGTCAGACAGAGTGATGTTGATCCGGTCGAAAGTAATGGCTTCTCGAAAACCAGAGGCCTCTACCATCAAAAAATGTTCCGGTTCTCGCAAAACGCCACGCACTGTCATAGTCTTTCCCGCCCACTCCAACTGCTGTCCCTCCGCCAGATGTGTGCCGAACAGTTCTTCTGCCAGTTCCACTCCAATGATACAACCCTCCTTATCCTCCGGAAGAAGATTCTTTCCCAAAGGGAGCAGACAATGAGAGGGACCATATACCGCAATAACATTTGTCACCGAACTTTTGCCCCCTTCCATGGCAGTTACCGATTCATTTTTAAGCTCCGTCCAGACCGCAAAAGTTTCCCTGTCCTCTAGTTCGGATTCCCCCTCTCCAACTTTGGGGATCTCCTGCTGCTTTATGGCAGAATTGATCCATTCTGTATCAAATCCCTGAGTCTCTGCCCGGATCGAAATATTTCTAAAATAACTTTCTGCCCTATTCCCCAATACGCTTGCCATCCATAGGAAGAGAGCAGCCAGACAAAAACATACCCCTGCCGCCACAATCCTGCGCTTTCTAATCCCCATCATTCTTCCTTCAGGCGCACCTTGTCACCTGCCTCCACATAACGATCCGAATCCGCGATGATCTGGCTGTCCTCTTTTATTGATTCAGACTCCAGCGCCGCATACATTTCATTTTTATCCAAAACTTTTACCTCTTCTTTCACCGCCTTTTCCTGCTCTCCCAGGATGGTATTCTGCTTCTCAACGACTAACACATAGTACCTGCCACTTTCCTGGCGCAGTGCTGTGATGGGAATGGTACAGGAATGATTCTCCGATTCCTGTGTCACTTTCATGGAAGCCGTCTCTCCAAGGTGAAAAGATTCCGCTGGCAGTAACACCGTCACAACCATGAACTCTTTGCTCTCATCCAACTCCAATGATGTTATAGAAAGATCTTTTTCCTCCCGGCCAGAAGTTGTCAGTGTCACGGTGTCTCCCATCGAAACTAAAGTGGCCTCCTCAGGAGTCATCTTGGCGGCAAACAGAAATCCCTCTCTGTCATCGGTCATGGTAAATATAGCTGAGTCTAAGGTCTTCTGTCCTACGTTGACAAGAATCTCCGTGATCACACCATCCCTTGGCGCTAAGATCTCTCCCTTCATTTCTTCCAGGTCCGTCAGCTTACCAATCTGCTTCTCTAGCTTCTTTATAGCAATATTATTTATCTCTATGCTGTTATCCGTCTCTGGCTGCCCCTGTGCTTCACGAATCGCTCTCTTCGCAACCTTCTCTTCTTCTTTTGCAGCGATCCGGGCTGCCTTGTAAGCTTCCCTTTTTTCTTCCACTTCCTGCTGGGCAACCAGTGAGCTCTCCTTATCCTTCCGGCGTTGTGCCTTCTTCAATGTCCTCTTCGCCTTCTCCAACTCCACAGACAACCCGGCAAGGGTCCTCTTATTTTTCTCCCTAAGCAGCTCATAATCTTCCTGTGCCTGGGATCGATCTCTTAATCGTTTATTCTCTGCCTGTCGCTGATTCTGCATCACCGCCTCATTTTGCAGCTCCAGTGCCCTTTTTTCTCCCCTGACATAATCTAACTGTTCCCGCAGATGAACCTCATCAAGCACAGCCAACACCTCTCCTTTTTCCACCCTCTGCCCCACACTTGCCAAAACACGCTTCACTAGCAAGTCAGGCTGTGTCATAACAGAAAGTTCTCGGTTTTTCTCAATTCTGCCCTCTACGATCAACGTGTGCTGGATCTTCCGGGAGGTCGGTTCCGTTACACTGACATTTGCCACTGTGAAAGAAGCTGCCGCTTTAGAAATCACAGTAAAAAGAACCATGATTCCCATGAGCAGGAGAAATCCCCTCCCCCAAAATGAAATTATTTTTTTCTTTTTATTCATAAAAACCTCCAAAGTTACTCTTTAATTGCCGAGGAAGCGATGCCCTGCTCCAGATAATCCTGTCCCATAAGAAATACAAATACGGCGGGAAGCAGAGCTGCCAGTGAGGCACAGAGGGACAATCCTGCATTGTCGCCGTCGATCTCCGGCAAAAACAGGGAAAGGGGCCATCGGCTTTTTGTGGTCAGAAAAGTCATCGGCTGCTCGATCATATTCCAGCACTCCAGAAAGGCCAGCACCAACGCCGATGTAATTCCAGGTCTGCCAAGAGCAATCCCAATCCTAAGAAAAATCTGTAACTCTCCTGCCCCATCTATTCTGGCAGCCTCTATGATGCTCTCCGGAATCCCGTTGAAAAAGCGGTACATGATAAACACAGAAAAGGTAGAAAAGATTCCTGGCAAAATCACACTGGCGCTAGTATCCATAAGTCCCATGGCATCCAGCACCAGATATTCCGAAAGCATGGTAACCTGAAAGGGCATCATCATCATAACGATATACAACATATAAAGAAATCCTCTGCCCCGGAATGAATACCGCGCCAGCCCCCAGGCCGCCGGCATTCCAACGATCAGCTGCCCCGCCAGGATACATCCTGTCAGTTTCACCGAATTCCAAAACATCTGAAAAAATTCCGGAGAATCCAGCAGCAGCCCCACCACATTCCGCAGCGTGGGATACTGAGGAAACAGCCTCCAGGAGGCAAAACTATCCGTTCCTTTTATCATTGGGGCAATCAAATCTAACATCTCCTGGCTCCCCATAAATGTACCAGTCAGCAAAAACACCACAGGACTCACGGTCAAAACAGCAAAACACCCAAGAACCAATGCTGCCAATGCCCTCTTCATGACATCTCCTCCCTTCCCCAGCTCCGGTGTAGTAACAGAACAAATATTGTAATTAAAAGACACAGGAGCACGGAACCTGCTGCCATTTTATCAACGGATAGCTCCGCAAACCAATTATTAAACACATGCTGCAAAAGATAGATCTTCTCCTGGGGGTAGCTGCCCGCCACAAGATATGCCTCCCGGAATACCTTAAAAGAATTCAAAAAGGAGAGAATAACAATAGTAAGTGCAGTCTGGCGGATATTCGGGAGGGTGATATAGCGAAAACATTTCCACTCTCCCGCCCCATCCACTCTCGCCGCCTCATAAATCGACGAAGATATACCCTGCAGGCCCGCCATCCATAAGATCACATCATAGCCGAGATTTTTCCAAATGTAGCTGAATACGAGAATTCCAAAGGAAGCACCAGTATTCATCCAGTCCTTTCCTGGCAAATGAAAAAAATCAAGAACTCCATTTACCACTCCCTGGCTGTCAAACAACAGCTGCCAGAGCAGCACCACGCTAGCTGCCGGTATCGCAAGAGGTGCTAAATATGCACTTCTTAACAACTTTGTTCCCCTCACAAATCTTTGAAGCAGGACGGCAATCCCCAGAGACAGTACCAGAAGCAGCGGCAGACAGACGAGGACAAAACGAATCGTATTTCCTGCTGCCAGTAAGAATGCCCGATTCCCCAGCACCTGTCTATAGTTATCAAAACCGGTAAATCCCGCCCCCGAGGCTTTCATAAAAGAGCGCCGCATTACATCCCCAAAGGGGATGAGGTAAAAAAGTACAACCCCGCCCAAGCTTGGAAGGATAAAATACCATCCCGCCCTGCATCGTTTTTTCATAAGTTTGTTCCTGCCTTTCCTGCTACTCTGCCAGATACAGATTTACTTTTTTCATGACAGCCTCCACCGCTTCTTCCAGACTCTGGTCTCCCTTTAGATACTTCTCCCCCTGCTCCAAAACAAATTCCTGTATGACACGGTTTGTCATAGCCGGCTTTTCCAGCCCTTCGATGATTTCCGTCATTTTATCAATATCCGACTGTTTCAGATTGATAAATTCAAAGCTATAGTGTTCATCTCCTGGACCAGAAGCACTTATAGAAAACCCGTCTTTCACACGGGGATCATCCATTTTTTCCTGGCAGATCTCATCATATGCTGCCTTGTTCACCGGAAATCCATCACTGTCACTGACTGCTTTTTTCCCCAGCAGCTCTTTGACAAATTCTTTTGCAAGATCTGTATTCTCTCCAACCGTGACCCCTGCCATAAGAGAAGGAATATAGGATTTTACCCTATCCTGGTTCATCAGACAGTAATCTGCCTTCGTCAGTTTCCATGTACTGCACATCTGCTGGAGATCATATAGGCCAGCCATGGAACCAAATGCGATCTTGCTCTCTCCGGTTATCAATCCCACACTGCTATGGGTGCCAATCTTCGTGCCCGACACGGTGCCATCCCCCGCCATTTTATCCATATAATCATTCTCTTTTCTGCCGGAATCCACATCATATATCTTTTTGGCACTCTCCAGATATTCTTTCAGTAACTCACGGTTCAGGCTTCCATCCTCTGTCAGCCAAAGGGCTGAATCGGCATAATATAGATCGCGGAGCAGCGTCCGTTTTCCCTTATTAGAAGGAATGATATCTCCAGAACTCGTTTTCTTAATCCGGGAGACATAGTCCGCCAAGGCGTTCAGACTGCCGCCTGCTCCCAATGCCTTCTCATCTCCTTCGAGGACGGGCAGAAGAAACCGCGCAGGCATAGCATAAATCTTTCCGTTCTTTTTACTTGACTCAATCATATTGGGAAAAATACCCTCTTTCTGATCGATCTCTGCCACCGTATCGCTGAGATCTGCCAGGATTCCCTTTTCGATGTAACTCTCATAGGGCATACCATCCAAAATCAGTACATCCGGTCCCTTTTTGGCGAGAATATTCGTATTCAGCACGGACAATGCGTCCTGCAGCGTCACACTGTCATCTCCCGAAAGCCCAAACTCCAGCTTCACCAAAACATCCGGATGAGTCTTTCGAAAAGAAGCTGCCACCTTACGGAGAACATTGGATTCCTCCAGTGCATAGACAGTCAACTCGCTTTTGGGCACCGAAGCAGCATTTTTATCATAAAAATAATGTAGGATCTTATCCGTTCCCTCATCATTCACAGCAAGAATGATGTGATCGTCACCAAACCCCTGAAGATTCAGAAAAATGATGTTTCCATTACTCAGGGTGGTCAGCGATCCGTCCACCAGCTGTTCCGCCACACTTCCCCCTCTGGTAATATGAAAAATCCCATTCTCATTGGCATACATCAGCCCATTTTCCCTCGTTCCCTCAGAAAAAACCATAGGGCTTCCCCGATCTGTGTCCTTAGACCTTAACCTTTGATTCTTTTTTATCAAATCATCCAGTATGCCATCCGATTCCAACTGGCTTCCCTTTTTCGTATCAAATAACATAACACCGTCACTGTGTACCGCTGTCAAAACATCCCCCGCGATATGAAAATATGAGATACTGGTCCCCTTTGTATCAAATGCCTGGCTACAGGTACCACTGGACAGATCCACTTTGAGCAGGGTACTGCTCCCATCCAGAACAAAGAGATTCCCTGTGCTGTCAAAGCTCATCTGCTGCACCTGATTTTCTTTCTTTGATCTGGGAAGTTGAAAAGAGAACCCCTTTGCCTTTCCTTTTTTATTTACCAGCTTTCCCTTTACCACCCCATTTACGGCATATGCCATCAATACTGCCCTGCCGTCCGGAGCGATGGCAGATTGTGGTATGTAATTCTCATCTGCACCTGTGATCACCGTCTGTTCCCACTTTTCCCCGAAGTCCTTGCTCGTGAGCAAAAAGTATTTTTTATCGTTGTTATTCCTTCCCAATGCCACCAAACTTCCGTCCGAAAGCCTGTTTAGAGCCATAATGCCATTGACCCCCTCTGGCAGTTTCACTTCATTCTCCAGAAATCGTCCGCTTCCCCCTTTTTTATCTTCTTCTTTTTTTATTTGCTCCTTTTCTGTCGGATCTTCGTTACTGTCCTCCGGACTGCTCTTTCCCTTCCCACATCCTGCAAATAATGTAGTAATAAGAGCTGCCAACAGCAAAAAGCATATCATCTTTGTTACTCGTTGCATGTTTCCCTCCATTCCTCACCTCTAGCACAACGAAGTTCAAGTTTGTGGTACCAGGGTGCTTTTCTATTTTATAAGCCTATTGTAACAAAGTAACCTTAAAACTTTCTTTAAGATTATCTTTATTTTTTTCTTCTTTTTAAAGGATATTTTAAGATATTTGTGCTACACTGAAAAAAAAAGAATGGAGATTACTATGAAAATCTTACTGATAGAAGACGACAAAAAATTATGTGAGTTTCTGCAGTTTCAGTTACAGAAGGAAGGTCATAAAATCGACTGTTGTCATGACGGACGGGATGGCATGGATCTGTTTTTACAGGATGGACATGATCTGGTGCTTCTGGACCGTATGCTACCTACTATGAATGGCATGCTCGTGTTAAAAAAGGCAAGGGCGGCAGGAATCCAAACACCGGTCATCGTCATCACAGCACTGGGCGAACTCTATGACCGGATCGAGGGACTGGATAGCGGTGCCGACGACTATATCGTCAAACCTTTTGAATTTGAAGAGCTATCTGCCCGGATCCGCTCTCTGGGAAGAAGAAGCGGATCCTATGAGGATGATAATCTACTGTTCTTTGGAGATATTTCCTATGACAGCGCCCTTCGGATCCTGCACGCCCCCAAGGGGGAATTTCCCTTATCCGTAAAAGAAGGGCTTCTTCTAGAAGTCTTCTTGCGCAATCCTGGCAAGATTATGCACCGCATGGTTATCTTCTCGCGGGTATGGGGCGTGGACGCCCCGGTGGAAGAAGGAAATCTAGACACCTATATCCATTTCATAAGAAAACAGCTGCTCTATACCGGAAGCACCCTGCAACTGAGAACGGTACGCGGTGTGGGATATGTTTTGGAACAGCCATAGCCTGGTGGCGCCGTCGATCTAGATAAGGGGGACTGCTTATGTTTCGTAAACTTCATATACATCTGACATTATTCTGTACCCTGGTAACCGGATTAATCTTTCTCACACTGACCGTGATCAGTCTTTTTTTCGCAGAAACAAGCATCCGGAAAAACAGCTATGCTTCTTTTCTAAATCAGCTCAACTCCGTTCTGATTCACCTTCAGGAGCAAGAATCCATCTCCCACCAATGGCTGAATCAGCTTCTAGAAAAAGGACAGCTTCAGCTCTTTCTTTATGACAATGGCACCCCATTACTCTATCAAAACTATCATGATTCCAATCAGGAAAGACAACTGGCACAGGAGGCAGAAGCTGCTGCCCGTACACAATGTAACATTGATATCTTCTCCCAGCACACAAACCAGCTTACCCTCCACAAAGAATACGCTTTTACCTCATCCGCAGGACAGGAATACTACGCTTCCGCCGGAGTCATACCCAAAAAAAATGGCTGTCTAGGTATCCTCATCCTTTCCTCATTGAAAGAACAGCAGAGTCAGATCCAGTATCTCCGGTTCGTCGTATGCCTGACCGGTATCGCTGCACTTTTTCTCCTGTTCCTCTTTTCACGCTCCTTCATCAGACGCCTGATCATCCCTCTGGAAAAGAGCCAGAAAAGACAGACACACTTTATCGCCTCCGCCTCCCATGAACTTCGTGCCCCTCTCTCGGTGCTGCGTTCTGGTCTGGAAGTGTTGGAAAAAACAGAGGACCCAGCAAAACAGGCGCATACCATTGCACTGTTACAAGATGAGGGGCTCCGAATGCAGAACCTCATCCGCGATATGCTACTCTTAGCAAATTCCGATTCAGGAGAGCTTCCGCTGCGTCGTGAATTCTGGCAACCAGACAGCATTCTATTACATGTATTTGAAAACTATGAGCCTCTGGCTGCCAAAAAATCCATCCGCTTGTCTATCCAGATTCCGGAAGAACTGCTCCCGAACTGCTGCTGTGACAGGGAGCGGATCATACAGGTATTTTCCATACTTTTGAACAATGCCCTGTCTTACACCCCGGAAGGCGGAAAAATACATTTATCATTAGCATATGAAAAGCCATTCCTTGCGTTCCGCTTTACCGATACCGGCTGCGGCATTTCTGACCGCGAAAAACACCTGATCTTTGACCGATTTTATCGCTCCGACCAGGCTCACAGCGACAGAGAACACTTTGGTCTTGGTCTCTGTATCGCAAAAGAAATCGTAACCTCCCATCAGGGCCGGATCGGAGTAGAGAACAATCCGACCGGCGGCAGCTGTTTTTATGTGAAACTGCCCGGCCAGAAATAAATGTATGTTTTCTTCCATATTTATCAATATTTAAAACAGCATGACAAAGTTACAGCATACCTCGTTTCCCCTTCTATTTTAGCCTTTTAGGGATAAATAGTAAATGTCTCATGGATTTTTTTTCGCTTTGTTTTATTGACGTTTTATTGTTAATATGCTATAATAATCAAATATTAACAGGTATTTATTTGTTGTAATTGCACAACGATAAATCCGAATATTAAATCAAAGACAGGAGGAAATAATATGAAACTGACAAAAAAGCTAATGGCAATTGGTCTTACTTTGTCTATGGCAACCTCACTAGTTGCCGGTTCTGTAGCAACTGCAGAAGATACTGTTTCCTATAAGTATAAAGACGATTATACTTATGGATGGGCAAACAACAATGTTGCGGTATACAAAGATGGGGTTAAACAGGACGTAGATCCTAAAGTTTACAGCGCTGAGACAGACGACCCTTTTACCCCTGAGGAACAGCAGGCATGGGATACAAAAAATCTTGAGCTGACCCCTGGTCTCACCTATACCACAGCGGACGGTAAAGTACACCCCATTACCAGTATGCTGACCAACTGGAACCTGTGTGCGGATCCTACCGCCATCGATAACAGTGACGTAGATGGCAAGTTATATGTCTATGGAACGACAGAAGGTGTAGATTACACCAATGGTGAGATGGCACATAATGGATACAACAACCATTCTCTCACTATTATGTCTACTTCCGATATGGTCAACTGGACCGACGAAGGTTTTATGGACAATCAAAATCTGACCAACCTCAAAGAAGATGAGGACGGAAAAGTAAAATGTGGATGGGCTCAGAAAGCATGGGCGCCTTCCGGACTGAAGATCGACGGCGACGGCGACGGTGAAGATGAATTTTATCTTTTCTATACCAATGGTGGTGCTGTAGGATATGTACAGGGTGATTCCCCCACTGGTCCATGGAAAGATGATCTGGGAGTTGTGCTGTTTAACCAATCAACACCTGGATGTAAGGATGTAATCTGGTGCTTTGACCCGGCAGTACTTGTGGATGACAAAGGAGACGCCTATGTGTACTTTGGCGGTGGCGTAGGTACAGACAAAGCTCATCCAAAGACCGCACGTGTGGCAAAGATTGCATTTGAAGAGGGAACAGGAAAAGTTCTGATCGATGGAACCCCACAGGAGATGGATCCATATTATCTGTTTGAAGACAGTGAGATCAATCAGTTCCATGGTAAATATTATTACTCCTACTGTACGAACTTTAACGTACCAGGGAACAATAAATTTACTGGTTCTGGACAGATCGCCTGCTATGTCTCCACAGATCCTATGAATATCACATTTGATCCGGATACACAGGAAAGTACAGATGACTTGAAATATCTGGGGACAATTTTGAAAAACCCAAGTTCGATCTATGGCAAATCCTATAACAATCATCATCACATGCTTTCTTTCAAAGATCATGAGTACATATTGTATCACTCCACAGCTCTTGAAAATATGCTGTATCACACCACCCAGGATTACAGATGCCTGCATGTGGATGAAATTGAAGTAGACAAAGAAACCGATCAAATTAAGATTGAGCCAACGTATGAAGGAGCTTCTCAGATCGAGAATTTCAAACCTTACCAGAAGATCAACGCAACCACTACATCTTATAGTGCTGGTGTAAAATCTTTTAAATCAGATAATGCAGGTTCCATGGTTCTTGATAAGATCGATACAGGAGACTGGACAAAGATCAGCGGTGTTGATTTCGGTGAGAATGGTGCAACAAAATTTGCTGCCGAAATTGCGTCTACTACAGAAAATGGTGCTGTTGAAGTATTCATTGACGATCCAACCGTTGCCACAAATAAAGTAGCTTCTGTCAATGTAAAAAATACTGGTGAGGAAACCTATGAAGTTGTTGAGACTGCAATAGCAGAGAGCATCACCGGTGTACATGATGTATACTTCGTATTCCGTGGTACAGGTTATCGTGTAGCTTCCTGGACATTTACAGAAAAAGAAGCACCTGCTCCAACCACAACTCCAACACCAGAAACTCCAGCAGCAAGTGCTACTCCAGCACCAGGCACACCAGCACCAACTGTTACTCCGGCACCTACGGTTACTCCTTCAGAGGATAAAGTTTCTGTATCAAAACCAGCGATCAAGAGTGTAAAAAATGTGAAAGGCAAAAAGGCCAAAGTAACATTGAAGAAAAAGATCAAAGGCGCAAATGGATATGAGATTCGCTATTCTTTGAAAAAGACAATGAAGTCTGCAAAGAAAGCAACCATCAAAAAAGCGAATACATTGAAAGTTACGATCAGCAAACTTAAGAAGTCCAAAACCTATTATTTCCAGGCAAGAGCATATAAGACGGTAAATGGCAAGAAGTATTACAGTAGCTGGAGTGGAAAGAAGAAAGTCAAGATTAAAAAATAATTTTCTCTCCTAGAATTATAATGATAAAAAATGAGGAACCGGCTTGCCGGTTTCTCATTTTTTTACCCCTTCTACACTTCATTGATTTCGTTTTGTTGTCAATTATTATCCCAGCGAATCCTTCTGCAGTTTATCAAATTTCTTCATACATTCCTCCACAGAAGCTCCCTTTAGTAAATCCCTCACAATGTTACATATATTTCCCCACTGTTCCACTTTCATACTGGCATTGGATCCCAGGACGTAAATACCCTCATTTACCTTATCTTTCAGAGGTTTTAATGCATCGACACATTCCACTTCCACATTCTTGGAAGGAGAGATCACTTTATTGGTCTCTGCGTATGTCTTAAGCTGCTCATCGGATAATATGATATCCAGGACTTCCTTCGTATCCTTCAAATTCTGGGCTTCGGCAAGGATACCATATCCCGTCATAGAGATCACTGGCATCTGGCCGCGCTGGCTTGGGAACCCGATCACCTGCAGATTGAAATCCACCTTGCCATAAGCGGTCTCTGCGTTGGCCGCCCCCCAGTATGCCATAACAATAGGCGTCTTCTGCGCTCTGAAATCTGGTCCCTCGCCTTCGATCGCCTCATAAGTATACGCTTTGTCCGCATCGATGTATCCCGCATCGATCAGTTTTTTGAGATACTCGAAACCAGGGCGCATATAATCACTTAATTTCTTTTCACCACTGTTGATCGCCTCGATCTCCTCATCGGTATGTTCTCCATTATACAGATCTGCATAGGCCTGTGCCAGAACAAAACATTCCAGCCACCAGCGATTTGCCCCTATAGGTGTCTCAATCCCCTTCTCCTTAAATACCCGACAGCACTCCAGCAGTTCCTCCGGCGTATTAGGCAGTTCCAGACCGTATTTGTCAAACATATCTTTGTTGACGAATAACCCATGAACTACCACCTCCTGGGGGATCGCCACCAGTTTTCCATTTACTGTATTGGCGATCTTGACAACCTCTCTCAGATTTTTTGCACTATCCAGTACCGACAAATCTGCCAGTCTTTCTTCATTCCCGAGGATCTGGATCGTATCAGGATTTAATAAGTACAAATCATCCATATTATTGCGTGCCCGGTCCAGAGTTACATCATCATAAGTCTTCTCCTTGTAATCCTCAGCGGTATAGGTTCTGTACTCCACCGTAAGGCCAAGTTTCTTTTCCGCCTCGCAGACAGTGATATCAAATGCCGTTCTCGCAATATTGTCCGCATCCGGATCGGTTTTTTCCATGGGACCAAAAAGATTTACCCTCTTCACTCTGTTCCCACGGTCACTCACCAGATTTTCATCGGAATTCCCCTGCTTGGTACAGGCAGCCATCGTAAAAACCATAACTCCTGTAAGAGATATAGCGGCCAGTCTTTTCATTTTCTTTTTGATTGAATACATCATCCCACTCCCCCACTCTATTTTAAATATTTCCCCAGTGTCTTTTTGATCGATTCCATATCAATCGGTTTAGCAATATGTGCATTCATCCCCGCGGCCAAAGCATCTTTCACATCCTCTGCAAAAGCATTTGCCGTCATCGCGATGATCGGTATTGTTTTTGCATCCTCACGCTCCAGTGCCCGGATCGCCCTGGTAGCCTCATAGCCGTTCATCACCGGCATCTGAACATCCATCAGGATGGCATCAAATTCATCCATTTCTGCACGGGAGAAACGCTCCAATGCCAGCTCGCCATTCTCCGTGATTTCACAGGAAGCTCCTTCTCCACTTAATACCTCCGACAAAATCTCCGAATTGATCTCATTGTCCTCTGCCACGAGGAAATTCCGTCCTTCCAGACTGTAGTCCTGTGCCTCCTCTTCTTTCTGTCCCTCCCCGGAAACTCCAAACTGAAGCTCACGAACTTTCTCTTTGAACGCGGACACAAAGAACGGTTTGGAAAGAAATCCGTCCACACCTGCCTGCTCTGCCTCTTCCTCCAGTTCATCCCAGTCATAGGATGTCAGAAGCAGAATCGGAATGTGCTCAGACAATTTCTCCCGAATCTGTCTGGCGGTCTCAATCCCATTCATTTCAGGCATGTTCCAGTCCAGCAAAATCATATGATAAGGATTCCCCTGCTCACAGGCATCGCAAATCTGCCGAATCCCCTCCTCACTACTACAGGATACATCCACAGAAACAGGCGTATCCTCCATAAGCATTTGTACATTGTCAAGAATATCTTCTTCGTCATCAATAACAAACATTCTGGAAACACCATGCTCTTTCCAGAACTGTTCATCCACCACTTCCTCCGGAATACGAAGCTCCAGATCCACCGTAAAGCAGCTTCCTTTATCCACCTCACTGGCAACCTCTATCGTACCACCCATAAGCTTTACAATATTTTTCGTAATGGCCATACCCAGCCCGGTACCCTGTACCTTGTTGGTAGTGCTGTTCTCCGCCCTGGTAAAGGCATCAAATATGACCTCTAGATATTCCGGGGTCATACCATAACCATTATCCTCAACCTCAATGCGTATGTGCTCATACTGGCTGGAACGCTGCTCCAGTCCAATGATACGCAGCCAGATATTTCCCCCTTCCTGGGTATACTTCACTGCATTGGACAGAAGGTTGATCAAAATCTGATTGATCCTGGTCTCATCACCAATCAAGTATTCATGTTTCACACCGGTTACCGTAACCTCAAAAATCTGTCCCCTGGCCTCTGCTGCCGGACGGATAATGGCATCCACCGATGAAATCATACTGCTCAAGGTGAACTCACCTATCGTAAGTACGACTTTTCCACTCTCGATCTTGGATACATCCAAAACATCGTTAATCAGGCTAAGCAAATGCTGTCCTGACGCGGTGATCTTCTTTGTATATTCTTTTACTTTTACAACATTATCCGCTTCCTTTGCCAGTAACGAGGTAAATCCCAATATCGCATTCATCGGCGTGCGGATATCATGTGACATATTGGAAAGAAAGGTAGTTTTTGAATTATTGGCAATCTGCGCCACCTGCAGCGCCTCTGCCAACTGCTTATTATGTACCTCTCGTTCCCTTTCCCGCTCTTTTCTAATTTTGTTCTGCTGCCTCTGGCTAAAAAAGAATAATCCGCAGCAGATGAAAAAGGTCAGCAGCATGACCACCACCACAAAATAAATATTATGGTTCACCGCTGTTCCTTCTCTCTGGATCGCCTGCACTGGCACATATCCTATCAGATAGGTAACACCGCCATTGACTGACCACATATAGATCAGAGATTCCTTATCCTGAATATCGTGGTAGAACATGATATTCTTCCCCTTTTCGATATGATCGGAAACCTTTGACTTTATTTTTTCCTCATAGATTTTATTGGCGCGGTAAAAATCTGAGAGATTTATGTGTCCTGCCGCTCTCTCTCCCATTCCTTTGGGCTTTAACACCAGTCTCTGACTCTTTACATCCATGATATAAAGAATGGCGCTTTTATTATAAAATTTATCCGGTAAAGCGTCCTCGAAGGAATCATAAATGTACTCTACATAAAGAGTCGCGATCACCTTGTTATCCTTTTTAACCGGGCATTTTATCGTATATGCCCAGGTTCCCATACTATTTAAGTAGGACTGGGACATCATCAGCCCCTCCACTGATTTTCCCGACGAAAAATCTAAGTTCTCGGGCGAAAATGTTTCCCCTGTATTAGAAATTCCCTCCGTTTTTCCCGATGAAACAAAGGAAATTTTAACCATGGTATTATTTCTATTATAGGAGCGGATAAACGCTTCGGGATCTTCCATAGTGGCGATCTCCTGAGCCAACAGCTTTTGAAACTCTGCCTCTTTTTTTATCATCACCTCGATGGTTCCCCGAATCAGATCCAGATTCTCACTTAAATTTTCCACAGCAGACGCCGACATCTGTGTGGATATTTTATCTGCTGCAACATACACCGCCACACCCATAATAGAGAAAAACAATATAATGGGGATAATTAAATTAATGCCTCTTCTTTTATTTCTTTTCTTTCTCTTTTTCATCTCATGAATCATCCTTTAATTATATACTTTTCTATATACACATTGTACTCACATGATTAAAAGAAGTCAAGATTTTCTGTGATTGCCAATAATTTACTATATTTACAGTAAAGAAGCACTGCCGCCGCAAAAGTACCTTTGCTGGCGGCAGTCTGGTTATTTTATGGGAAGGGACTCATTATATTTTCTCAGTCCCCGCTGGCAGTACCACTATTGGCTCTACAGTTTAAACACACTTTTTTCAGATTCTGGGTACAGAAACTCTGTCGTAAATCATTCATTGTCTCAGAATTCCAAGCATTTAAAATTGAAGTATCCTTTAAATTTCCAAGCAAAAAGTGCCTGTTATATCCGATACAACAACAGCCATACATATTCCCCTCATAATCAATTACCAGCCGCTGAAAGGGATCAGGACAATGGTACTCTTTATATTCCTTATCCGCCAGTTCCAGAACATTCGACAGATCAAGATATTCCTGAAAATCTACCATATCTGCAACATGTCCCCATTTTTCGATAAACGCTTCCTGCTCATCCAGATTATCTGGCTGTTTGCAGAAACTCAGTCTCAGGAATGGTCTTTCTTTTCTCATGGCTGTCCGAATATCTAAAAAATCATATATATTCCGCTCCAATGATTCCAGATTCCCGCCGCGTATTTCCTTATAGGTTTCCTTCGTCGAAGCATCGATTGAAATCTGCAGTCTGTCTACTTCCATATCAATCAGAAACTTTGACATTTCTTTCGTCAAAAGTGTCCCATTTGTAATAAGAAAAAAATCTACAGGATTTATCGTTTTCACCTTTTGCAGGATTTCTTTGATCTGCGGATGAAGGAGACATTCCGAGTCCTGTCCAATTAAAATAGCCGGAAGCCGAAAGGCTTTGCACTGTTCTACAATCTGATCCACCAGCTCCAGGGACATATTCTTATGTTTATTATTCATGTTCTTGTCAAAACGTCTTGCACACATTTTGCAGCACAGATTACAGTCAGAATTTATCCCAAGTTCGATAAACAGTGGATATTCAGAAGCTTCTTCCCCTTTACACGTCTCATCCCAGTCTCTGCGGTACTGTACAAACCGCTCACCATGGATCACTTTCAATCTCTCTACCACATCAACAATATCATATCTTGTTACATGCCCTCTGTCTGCTTTCTCCATGCTCTCTCTCCTCGCTTTTTTCATCAATACAAATAGGGGATCAATTCTGATCGTATTCTTCTTCCAGCAACGAAAGGATGTATGCTCCCCACCACTTTCCTTCATAGAAATACTGTTTTCTCAAAAAACCATCCTCATGAAACCCAAATTTTTTATACAAATCATATTTTTTACAATCAAATTCATAAATTTCTGTCCAGATCTTATTTAACCCCAATTCATGAAAACCATAATCAAAAAGCAACCGACAGCTTTCTTCTGCAATTCCTTCGTTATCAATATAGACGTTATCTTTTCCGATATATAGAGACAGGTCAGAATGCCGGTGAACCCAGTTGATATAACACAGGCCGCAGCATCCCACCAATTCATCCGTATCTTTCATGCGTATCGAAAACATAATCGTTGAAGGATCTCCATTTACAACACTCTCGAACCATCTTTGCTGCATACTGGAACTTATCTCCCGGTACTCCCGAAAATGTTTCCTGAACTCCGTAAGATTCCGCCAATAACGAAGCTGTTCCAGATCCCCCGCCTCGATGGACGTCAGATACACTTTATTTCCGCCGATCATCTTCTAATACCTCCCATGTCAGACATTCGTCCGCTTTCATATCACGTTTCAAACGCTTTCCGATCACTTTATACAGATCATATGGATAAACACAATCTTTCTTCAGGGGACGAAGGGGAAAAACATCCTCTTTCGTGATGCATTCTCCGGCTTTTAAATCCCTGGCCAGATAAACCGCTCGCTGCTGAACAATTATAGAATCCTGTTCATTTTTTTCCACCTTTTTTATGCCATCTCCCAACGCCTCATATAATTCCATGGAAGCATCCACCATCTCTCTCCATGATTTTGGATTCATGGCAAATGTATGGTCCGGTCCTTCCCGGCCATTATCATCCGTAAAATGCTTCTCGAACACGCGGGCGCCTAGTGCCAATGCGCCCAAAACCGTTGTATGTCCGTAGGTATGATCCGAAAGTCCCAGCACACAGTCTGGATACCTCTCAGCATAAGTTTTCAAAACATTTAGGTTAATGGATGAAAAATTCTCCCTGCATGCCGTATAATTGGTATTGCACTGCATTAATACGATATCTTTTGTGTATTGAATTAATTCGCCCACTGCCCGGTCAACATCTTTTATATCAGAAGCACCCGTAGCCAGCAGCACCGGCTTATTCTTCCCGGCTATATAAGCTAACATCTCTGTCCACGTGATATCCCCCGAACCGATCTTGAATGCATTTACATAGGGATCCGCGTGATCCACAGATGCAAAATCATAGGGACTTGTCATATATTCGATCCCCACTTCATCGCACTTATCTTTTAGAAGGGATGTCCATTCATCATCTAAACTGGCATCCTCATAAACTTCATAGACCGATTTCTTCCAGCCTGCCTGATGGGACATCTGTGCCATAGAATCAAACCCATTCCTGCTTACGATCGTTTTTGCTTTAAAATTCTGAAACTTTGCCACATCCGCACCTGCATCTTTGGCCAGTTCGATTAAATAAAATGCCCGTTTCAGATCTCCATCATGATTTGCCGCGATATCTGCGATAAAATAGGGTCTTCCATTTTTGGCTATCTCCCGGTTTCCTATTTTCATGACGACCTCCCCCAACTCTTTATTTCTTCATGATATCCATCACAAAATAGCTGATAAAATCTTTCTATACTTTCTTCTGGCGAAGGAAGAGAAATTCCCAATGTTTCCCTTACCTTTTTGTTGTTCATCCCCATATGCTTTGACCGCCTCGCCTTAAATGGAAAATGATCACTTTGGGATTTTTCAATCCCTCCCTCGTTCAAAGAAAATATGGACTGCAGGTATTTCCCAAAATCATATTTGCAAATACAGCCGCTGGCACAGACATGATAAATTCCCTGCCTATCCTCTTCCAGCAGTTTCAGGATCACTTCTGTCAGATCATTTACTAAAATAGGAGAAAAATCAATATCGGTAAACATATGAAGAATTTCTCCCCGCTGCAGGGATTGATAGATCCATTCTCCAAAACTATATTTATCCTGTACATTAAAACCGTATATATTGGTTCTCACAACCAGATGATTTCGTTTCAGTACCTCTTCCTCCCCCAACCATTTGGTTTTGCCATACTGATTCACCGGATGGGGGATATCCTCTTCCCTGTACAGTGTTTTATCCTCTCCGTCAAACACGGCATCCGTTGAAATGTAAACCATTTTACAGGAGATCTCATCACAAATTTTTGCCAAAAAAACGGTGAGTTCCGTATTGAGTTGATACGCAAGCTCCTGGTCTTCCTCACACAGATCAACATTTACCAGTGCAGCAGTATGGATTAAAACATCAGGAGCAGCCCGCAATATACTCTCCCTTAATTTCTGATAATCCAAAAGATCAAACTGCTCACATTTTATTTTATCCGCCCGAAACAGAACCTTATCCACCCCAACGATCTCCCACTGGTCTTTCAGCAGATATGCGATATTGGCACCTAACATTCCGGCAATCCCGGTTATATAGATTCGATTCATCCTTGATCACCTTACTATTTTATCATTTTTTAAAGAAATGAGTAATCCCTCATTCCGGATAAATCCCTGATTGATCTGCCTGACCTCTGGATGTGCCTCCAGATACTGCAAAATATCCCTTGAGTGAAAATCTTTGTGCTGAACAGAATAAAAATGTTCATAGATCGTCTTAATAAACTCATAATCTTCTGGTTCATCAATTGTCCAGCGCTCATCATGAAGATTTCCAAAAGTACTTTCATAATTTTGAATCTCAAAAGATTCGGGATTATTTTTTATATACATGGTTACATGCTCCCGTTCAGATGCAAGGCGCGCCTCCTCCCAGGCCCTTTCTAAGACTGAAAAACGCATAATCTCCAGATCGAGGCCATCCGCCAGTGTCTCAGAAACTGCTGCCATATAATCTGTGTCTGGCTTTAATTTTTCAATCGCATCATCCAAAATCCAGGCATCAAACACCGGACAGTCTGCCGTGATCCGAATCACATACTCCGGCTGTATAATCTTTGCCGCCTGATAATAACGGTCCAGAACATCTGAGGAACTTCCAGCAAACACTCTCATTCCCAGCCCGGATACCAGTTTTACAATGGGAACATCTTCCGGATTCAGGGTGGTGGCCACCATCACTTCATCCACATATCTGCTTTGCGCCACCCTCTCGATCACACGCTCTAATGCCGTTTTGCCACACAGATCTTTTAACACTTTGGAAGGCAGCCTGGAAGAACCACATCTAGCCTGAATAACTGCTAAAAATTTCATTTGATCCTACACCTGCCTTTCATCAAAAAATGCTATCGTCTGCTTTAAAATATCAGCCTGTTTCTTTGAACACTCTTCACTATAATAGTTCGTTTTAAACTGAAGCAGCCTTGGCTGAAGAAATTCTGCATTCTCACAAACGGTTTTCCCATAATCAAGGTTATCATAAATGCCAAGCTTCTCTCTGTTCAAAAATGCCTTGTTGCGAAACATCGGTTCCTGATAAGCAAGTTTCCAAGCCGCATAGATCCCATCGCCACCCAGTTCAGAAAACTTATTTCTAAACTCATGCCAGTCCACCCTGTCCGTATCCAGAACGACAACATAAGTCCAATAGGAGTGGGTATTTCCTTCCGTTACCACTTGGGGCCGCAGCCATTCACACCCTTTTACTGCCTCTTCAAAATATCCAGCCGCACAGATTCTGGCTTCTACCAGTTCATCCATGCGCTCTACCTGCCCCAGCGCAACCGCTGCACACAGATCTGACATCCGGTAATTCCACCCCAGGATCACATGCCTTTCGTATTCCGGACTCTGTATATCATCTTTTGTGATGCGTCCCTGTGAACTGTTGATCCCCGCATATCCCAGGCCGGAATACCGCCTTAACTTATCCGCCAGCTCATCATCATCTGTAATAACAATGCCGCCCTCACCTGCGGTAAGATGTTTGGAACTCTGAAAACTATAAGACGCCATATGTCCGTAGGTTCCCACCAGCTTGTCATCCTGGTAAGCGCCATAGCACTCTGCGTTATCTTCAATAACTATCAAGTGATGCTGCTCGGCAAGCTGCATGATTTCCCGCATCTGCGGTGCTAGCCCATAAAGTGAAACCGTAATGATCGCTTTTGTCTTGTCCGTCATAACTTCTTTGATCGTTTCAGCCGTAATGAGAAAGGTATCCCGGTCCACATCCGCGAATACTGGAACAGCATTTGCCTGCAGCACCGCAATGGAGGTACTGCTCATCGTAAGCGGCGGACAAATAACCTCATCTCCCGGGCCCACTCCTGCCGCCTCCAGCGCCATATGTAATGTTGCCGTCCCATTTACCATTCCTACCGCATGCCTGGAATGAAACCTTCTGGCAAACTCCTTTTCCAATCTCGTTACCATCTGATACGTATTGGAAGAAGTAAATTGTCCTTCCAGTACTTCCATCATGTAATTCTTTTCTTTTTCCCCGATCCTCTGCATTGTTTTAGCCTTTCTTTCCATCTGCCCACAAACTGGGAAATATAATAGCCTGTGCTACATTATTTATTTCCTTTTTTAACTGCTGTAGACACTCCTCGGGCACATCTGCCTGATCTGCCTTCCGGATATCCTCTTCCAACTGCTCTATTTTCTCTACACCAAACACTAAATAATCAATCTGTTTCTCCTGTTTTACAAACTGCAGAATGGCAGATATCTTATCCGCCTCATACTGTTCTAAAATCTTTTCGATCTTTTCCAAATAAGGTACTGCTTTCTGTAAATGTTTTGGAACAGATCCTGGTTCCATCATAAATAATCCCTGTAAAAACGCACTTCTAGTAAAAATCTTAATTCCTGCGCTCTTTGCTGCAGTGATAAATCCTTCCTTTATACCTCTCTGGTCCAGGATACTATAAGGTAACTGGATATAATCAACCACTCCTGTATCAATCGCTGCGCAGCCTTCTTTTAAATCATAAATAGAAACACCAATATTCTTGATATACCCTTCTTTCTTTAAACCTACAAGGGCGGCAAGAACCTCCTCTTGATAGATATACTCCGGAGTATGCAGCAGATATCCGTCTAATTGTTCCACAGAAAGACGATGTAATGAATTCTTACACTCCTCTGTCACGATCTTTTCTGCAGGCTTCCTGCCCTCGATCACATTGGGACGCAGCTTTGAGATCACTTTCAATTTATGCTTTTTTCCGCGGACTCTTAAATAACTCCCAATTATTTCTTCCGCTTCACCATAAGCAGCTGCTGTATCAATCGTATCAATTCCATGGTCTACAGCATAGTCCAGCATCTCAAAACTTTCACCTCTGGCTGGCTGTCTGCCAATCTGGTTATTAATCCCGTATTTCATTCCAAACTGAACGGTACCTAAGCATAATTCTGGCATTTTATTTCTCACTTTCTCATGAAAATCCTCTATTCCACAATCCCAAACAAACCATTCTCCAGCAATTTATCTATAAGAGGAATTAACAGGTCAATTGGAGTACGAATACGATTGCTGATTTCGATCAGATCGATGCTGCCATCGGCATATGCCACCAGATCCCGCATTACCAAAGCAGCATCGCTGTAATTTCCCTTCTGGCTCAATGTCGGATATAATCCCCTCTTTCCCAGCTGGGGCTCACAACAGCAGCTAAGCTTATAAAAGTAATTGTATTCCAGCGCCATAATACATTTTTTCATCAATGCGGCGCTTCCCTGTAACCCCTCCTCAGAAATCAATGACAGATCATCCGCCGAAGTGTGGTATTCTGGGTACTCTTCGTATTTTGAACGGCAGACGCCGCATACCGGCAAGTCCACTCCCGGAGCGTTGTACTGCCTCTCATCCGAACCACGATGCAAAAAATCATAACAAATATAGTCTGGAAAATGAAATTGCAAAATATTTTTCAACAATCTGTCTGTCAACGTACCCCCATATTTTGTCTCAACGATAGAATACGTGCGGTCATCCCCTAAACAGGACAGGACAAACCCTGCTGTCGTATTTTTTTTCATGGTCTCAAGATTCCGGCTAAGGTACGTGATTGATCCTATTGTCTCTGGTATAAAAAGGATTCGGTATGTATACCTTCGTTGTTTTAAAGAAGCAAGCCATTTTACAAGTTCTATCGTCACAACAGGTCCCGACACCTCATTATTTGCCATGGAGGGATGGCAGATATAGGTGGATAATAATACCTCCTCTTCCGTATCTCCCTTTAAAATAATTTCTCCATAAGTCAGACTTCCCTCTTTTAGATCACTATCGATGACACAATGGTAAGTATCCTCCCGCAGGGCATTTTTCTGATTTTCACTCATGCAGAAACCACTTCGCTCCTGATAATATGAAGTAACATAAGGTATCACATCTGGCTGCTCCGGCTGGGTAAAGATCATCTGTTTCAATTCTTCCAGGGACATGGTACAATCCATCGGCAGCGAATACCCCATCACATAAAGATTACTTTCCTTAAAATCAATAATCCGCTTTCCCTGAGAATCCTCGATATATGCATCCCGGATATTCCATTCCTTCGGCACAGTCCAGTCAAATACCTGGGTACCAGAGGGCACTTCATAAACCTGCAAATCCTCATATTCTTCTTTCAATATCTCCAGTGTCTGCCGGACTCCGTCACCTGTTATGCTGCGGCAGATGGGGAACAGTCTTTCTGCTAACTCGTACATACACTCACCACTTGAAATTATTATTCTCCTTGAAGTTGAACCCCATAATTTCCTAATAGGCCAACGATTTTCTCTATGTTACAAAAATTCCCAGACACAATATCTTCCGGTAAAAATTTAATTTTGTATATCTGCTCTAATTGACTTATAAACTTTAATACATCAAAGGAATCTAACAGATAATCCTCAATGTAATCGTCACTGTGTTCAAAATCGCTATCTGGTCTTATTTCTTTCAAAATGTTATAAATATGATTCATACAAATGTTATATGATAAGGTCTGTCTGACCCTTCTCATACCTCTCCTTTCAATTTTGTATTGGAAACCGTTTATTACCAAACATATTTTTCCGTCAGAATCTTCGGCTTTTTTTGTCCTTTAAAACGATATGTGTTCCTGGCATCATTATACCGGTAGTCATATTCCAATATCTGGGCCATTTCCTTCAAACGCACAACCCGAAATGGAATATCATTTATGATTGTTGTATTTGATATATTTAAACACTCCAGCACATGATTCATTGGATCCAGATGTTCTTCCGCATCATAATCGGAATCTCTCACATACATACTATAGCTCTTAACCTTTTCTTCCCGGTTCCAGTCAATATATCCTGCCGTAAATGTCTTTTCAAAACGATATGGTACTCCTACCATCTGCTCAATATGATGATTCACCGATATTCCTTCCATTGACGGAAGATCAATAACAAATGCTTTTGCTGATCTTTCAACTAAATACTCAAAGATAGTTCCTTTTCCAAATGAATTCTTTGGATCCATCTCAAATAATAGATCACGGTCTTGTCCCCATACGCAAAAAGAATAGATCGGATGCTTTGTCCGGGCAAAATCACTTTTGCGCAAAGCGGCATTCCCCAGTGCACCAGTCATAGAAGGCGTCTTGTCATAATCAAATGTTTTCTCCTTGCAAAAATCCCAATTAAACGTCGGGACCAAAACCGTTCCACTTTTTCCTACCTTTGCCGTTATGGTATCCAAAAAAATATTTAAATCAAATTCTTCATTGTTTTCCATCGCTGTCTTCGCGAGTTGGAAAATATCAGAAATCACATATACAATATCTCCCTCTTGGATCAGTTCTATATGTTCAAGTATTTTTTTATAAGAACAATAAGTATTCATGTCTATTCTCCCCTGGGCAAATCCTCTAATAATTCAACAAGCCCCATATGACTGTGATACATGTAAACTTCTCTTCGATTCTCCATAAATTGAGAAATGGAGATCTTTTCAATCTGGATATAACCCTTTGACTGCAAGTATGCAATCGCTTCTTCCAGATTTATAACCCGATACGCTAAGTGATACATTACATAGCCCATATTCAATGCATTAAATTTGTCCACCGGAGATTTTTTATCTGGATACAATGGTGCCAAAAGCTCTATTTTATTTTCACCCTTCTGCATAAAACTGACCTGGACATCCCTTTTTAGATCATCCAATATCCCATCATGCAGTTTGTGATATCCCAGATCTTTATAATCCTTTTCCGCTGTCACAATGTCAGAAACAGCAATACCTGTATGTTCGATATCCAGTATCACGAATCAATTCCCCCTTTTTATTATTACCACCACAATGTTCCCAAATCCCTTCCCAGTAGGTCCTCCATTGCCTTTTTTTCCTCTTCATAATAGGAATTCAAAATCTCCCTTGCGTAAGAACCCATCTTGTACTTAACAGCAGGAATCTTAACCGTCTTTTCCACATCCTTCTCATATTGCAGTCTAAGTCTCAAATCTCTCCCATAATCTGCTGTATTATATCCTAAAATACCCGTCTCATATATCTCTGCGATTCGATCGTACTCTAACATGGATTCTATACTGATCGGTACACGGTTCCCATCCATTGCCTTCTCATAATAATCGATATGGGATTCCTCCTGGATTCCCAAAAAGGAGAATAAATCCTGATATATGATCATAGGATCTTTTATATATTCTTCAAATATTATTATTTTAATTTGATCTTTTGAAAAATATTTTAGATACTCCTTAATATAGCAACTGTACTTCCCTGATTCGATCATACGCTCCCGTGTTCGCTCCTGGTTCGCTACGTAACGACCGTCCTCATAGACAAAATTCGATCTCACAAAATAATCAAACATATCATTTTGTTTTTCTTCCAGATTCAGTTCCTTTTCCTCTTCTGGAAAAGCACGCCCATATAAAGCCCGCATTTTAAACAGAGAATACAGGCTTTCCACTGGATTCCGAACAGAGAAGATCAGTTTCACATCCTTGCCGGCATTTTCGTATATTTTCTTAGGTACCGTTTTATCTAACATTGACAGACGCGGATTTACCTCACCTTTTAACTTCTCCCTAGGACAATCTCCAAAATAACGTTTTACATACCAATCATATCCCTTCGCATACTCTCTCTCGTCTGCAAAAAAGTCAACTTCTTTTACCGCTGGAATATAGATCTGGCTGTGCTGGCTTAACACTTTATAAATCGAGGTAGTTCCACACTTACGAAATCCCGCAACTATAAAATCAAGCTTCATTTCTCCCCCTCCCATTCAAAAAACAATCATCTGACTCATATTTACTGCATAAAACAGCATTGTCCGGGTTCAATACTGGAATATTATGAAAGACCGGATAAAGACTAAAACACTCTGGACAGTAATAAGCTTCTCTATGCCGTTTCAAGCCCTTTTTACACTTAGGACACGCATACACCGAATCTCCTGTGGTCTGTGTCTCAATCTTCCCTCTTTCTTTTTCAATTATAGTAATCGCCGTGTTATTATCACGGCTTGATATCGGAAACAACTCATTTCTTATTACGTTTAGATTTAGTTCTTGGAGGGTTTTTAACTCCTCTGCAATATACTGACTTCGCAATTCTACAACCTGTCTTCTAGTCATATCAACTATCCTGCCATTCAAAATCCATTTGTCTTTCATCACCTCTTCATCAAAATACTCTCTTGTATAACTACCTGCCTGAAAATCATAGGAATATAAAATACTATCTATATCATTTTCTTTTGTCCCTTTGATTTCTTTAAAATATTTCTGGATATTTATTCCCTTCTCATATAATTCTTTTATATTCACGTCCATTTCCACTTTTTCCCTCCTATTAACTTCCAAATTACATTGCTAATTTTTCGCGTAATTCTTTAACCCCCAGCCACTCTGTGTTTTTCCCAGAATTATATTCAAAACCCTTTGCCACCAGCTTCCCCCCCGGAAGGACCTCTCTATTCCACCAATCATAATGCGGATATATGATATAATGTTTATCGTACTCATAGGTAGTCATAGAATCTTCCCGGGTGACCATAACCTCATGTAGTTTCTCTCCTTCACGGATTCCCACTTCTGGTTTTTCACATCCTGGCAGCATTGCCTCTGCCAGATCCGTTATCTTGAAGGAAGGTATCTTCGATATAAATGTTTCTCCACCTCTGGCATCGCTCAATGCCTTTATGACCAGCTCCACTCCTTCTTCCAGATCGATCCAGAATCGTGTCATTCGAAAATCCGTTATTGGCAGTTCTTTTCCGCCATTCTCAATGATTTTCTGGAAAAATGGAATTACGGATCCTCTGCTACCCGCTACATTTCCATATCTAACAACAGAAAAATTCAGATCCCGGAATCCCACATAAGCATTGGCCGCAATAAATAACTTATCAGAGACCAGCTTTGTTCCTCCATATAGATTAATCGGGTTTACTGACTTGTCCGTCGATAACGCTACAACCCTTTTCACAGATTCCGAATCCAAAACAGCATCTACTACATTCATAGCTCCATCAATATTTGTCTTAACAGCCTCAATCGGATTATATTCACAGGTAGGCACCTGTTTCATAGCCGCCGCATGTATCACATAGTCCACGCCATTTAATGCCCTTTTCAAACGGTCTTTATCTCTAACGTCTCCAATAAAAAACCGCAACTGTTCCTTGAAATCCTGGAACTTGTTAGCCATAATAAATTGTTTATACTCATCCCTGGAATAAATGATAATTTTCTTTGGAGAATAATTCTTAAAAACATACTCCACAAAATGGTTACCAAAAGAACCCGTCCCACCTGTAACTAAAATCGATTTTCCATTTAACATATTTCTTCCTCCAGTTTCTGTTTATAATTCCCCTAACCGCTTCCGCTGCTCTTCTATCAAATATACACTCGGAACATTCTCCGCCACGATTTGAACGACTTCATCTATTCCCTCTGCTTTTATTAATTCTCCAAAACTGTTAAACTTCCACGGTGAATCGAAAGAACTTACAATTGTAAAGTCTGTTTTCAACCGTCTGTTCATCGTATAATAAAAATACCGCAGCGCCTCCTCATATGCCTGCTGTTTATTTCCTGCCAGAAACTCTCCACAGGTAATACACTTTTCTAGTTTTTCAAAATACTCTTCTCTCGTATAGGCCCGGCATGCAAAAATAGCATTTTCGTAATATACATTTGTATGAACCAGTACGTTTTTTCCCATTATGCCAGCTTCCATACCAACCGTTGAAGCCCAGGGAATAAGGACTTTGCAATGTTCAATGTACTGATATAGATTTATCTGCTCCTCTGATTTTACATATCGTAACAATTTATTTCCTTCATACTGTTTTAATATTTCAGGATAGACAGTACATAATTCCGATTTTGCCATATAAGAGGGCAGAAGCATCATCGATGGATGCTCACGGATCAACACCGTAGCATTTAGTTTATGGATCACAAAGTCAAGTGTTTGTTTGAGCCATTGCTCCATATTGTCGAATATGGTATCCACACCTAATGCGGCACCATCATTCGATAAATTCATAGGAATAATGACATCATATGTCTGTTCAAGTTCTGTCTCTGGAGCTTGAAAGCTGACATTCTCATATCCTTTCTCTTTCCTTAATTTTATATACTCATCAAAAGACATACGGTTTGATTCACAAAATGCCCATCTTCTTTTTTTCCACATCTGTTCCACCCTGTCCAAAATCTCTTCTTTATTCCCAATCACTTCCCACATTTCCTCAAAAAATATTGGAATATCCTTACCATAGGATGCCGGACCATTGGCACAAATAAGCGTGGATCCCTGCATCCCATCCTGAGATGAAACACGGATATTTCTCTTTCTTCCTGCATAATAATATACTCCTGCTATTTTGTGCAGGGCAGTCATTGCATTAATCGTATCAAAGTGATTCTTTTCAAAGAATGTATTTATATAGGACAGATTTCTTTTAAATATCCCAGCAAATTCATCCTGTAATAATTTTCCCGACCGAAAACGTGAATTCCAGTCATTATACCACTTACTCCATCTCACACTATACTCAGCAATCCGTTCACACTCCTTCTCATCTTCCAAGGATAGTTCTGTATCTCCCACGGGATCGATATACAAGATATCATCTTCCGGAACAAGGTTCTCGAGTTTGCCGATAACTACATCCCTCAAATTATCACAAACAGCACAATGTCCCTCATATAATTCGATATCCCCATCCCAATGAAGCCGGTCTACAATAAGCTTTACGTTATATCCCCGCCACTTCAAAATCAAAAACAATGAAATTTCATATGGCATATAGGTTGTCCCAAAATTGAGCCCTTCTGCATTTAACACAATTCCAATCCGCTCACTATCTTCTCTGACTGGAACGTTCTTCATTTCTGAAGGCACTGTCTTTAAAAATCGTAAAAATTTATTGATTGGACCATATGACATTTCTCTATATATATGTATATATTGATAAATATCAAAATAATTTACATTCTTTTCCCATCCCATTTTCTCCAGAATCCCGCTTATCTCCTCAACCGCACCGGCAAGCACAACAACGGAATATTCACTTTTATCCATATCACTTAATACTTCTGGTGATCTAATCTCCAATCCAAAATATTCATCCCCCCATCTGCTGTTATCCCCATCAACAAAAAATTCCACCAGATCATCGATGGCAACGATCCGATTTATATCGGTCCACAGCGAAGACGCCCCATAACAAATCAGTTTCTTGTTACTAAATTTTCCTAATAAAAAAGTCTCTAAACTATTAATAAGTTCATTGAGACGAACTCTTTCCGTTTGAAAGCCCATATTCTTTTAGTTTCCCCTTTCCTTCTATCTGCGGTACATATAAGTATACTCTCTTAAACCATCATCTTTATAACCAAGTCTCTCATAGAGACGTATTGCTTTCTCGTTTGTACTCTCCACCCACAGGTAAAACAACTTAGTATTTTCCCGATTCCTTAAAAAATATCCTTGCAGCAGGGAAAGACCAATTTTTTTCCCTACAAAATTCTCAGATACACAAATCGAACGAAGATAGGACTTTTTACCAAATGCCTCAAATAAAAGCACTCCAGCAAGTTCTCCATCCATACATACCTTAAGCACCTGAGACATTTCAAGAAAATTGCGTAATTCCCCCTCTGAAACCAAATGATCTGTCATAACATCAAAGGTTCCATACAATAATTCATATATATCATTTAAATCACTGACATCTGCAGTCTCTGTCGTATGCTCAGGTTCACACCATTCTTCCGTTCCCGCGATTATCTGTTTTCTTATATATTCTTTATATGGATGAAATTGTAATCTTTCCAAAACATCCACATTCCTATTTGGCATTCTGGCTACCACGGTTCCTTCCAGATTCTGATAATGGTCCAAATCCATTCGGATCTTCGTGACAAGATCCGGGATTAAACAATCCCGGTCTTCCAGAAAATAGTACATTATATTAATATCATCCACAGGATGGATTAGAATAACGATTCCTTCATAACAAAAACAATGAATATCATGCGTCGCAATTTTATCCATCACCTCATGACAGGGGAGATAGCAGTTGGTCAAAAGTGGATTTCCAATCGTATTCAGAATCATAGCCTTTCCTTTTTCCGTCAAAATATCTTTCACTTTTCTTCCTTCTCTCTCCGATAGAATGATTTTCGCCAAAACTTTATTTTAAATACTTTTCTTCCAGCTGTTTTCTGTCAATCTTTCCATTATCATTATAAGGAAAACGCCTCAGCGGAATATAGATGGTCGGAACCATGTATTTCGGGATGATCGTCAGCAAATAATCTTTCAGCTCTTCCTCACTGGTCTCTCCCTGATAGAACAGGACAATCTGCTTTTTCTCTTTGTGATATGCCGCACACACGCCGGATACTTCTTCTTTTCCCATGGCTGCTGACTCGATCTCTCCCAGCTCGATTCGGTAACCAGAATGTTTGATCTGAAAATCTTTACGCCCCGCAAACACCAGTTCCCCTCGGTCATTATAATAAACCAGATCCCCGGTAAGATACATCTTTTCCCGATAAAATTTATTCACAGGGTTATCAATATATTTTTCATCTGTCTTTTCTGCATCATCCCAATAACCGGCTGACAGGGAACTTCCATACACACATAATTCACCAAGCTTATTTACCTGCTCTTTACTGATCACCTGATTCTCGTCATCTATAACCAACAATCCTGTATTCTCGCATGCTTTTCCAAGGGGAAGCACTTCCGAATCTGCAAATTCTCTGTCCACAATATAATAAGTACAATTCACCGTCGCTTCTGTAGGACCATATACATTGGCAATGGTTTTCAGTTTGGGAAGATACTTTTTCCAATAATTGAGCTGTTTTACCGGCATAACCTCTCCACCAAACATAATCAGTTCCACATTTTCCAAAGGAATTGATTTCAATAGATCAAAATTTGCAATGTTGACAAAAGCAGAGGGTACCCAGTAAAGGAAATTGATATTTCTCTCATTGATGAAACGCAGCGCCTCCGCCGGAAAAGCAAAATACTTTGGTGGAATAATACCAAGAGTTGCACCCGCTTTCAAAGTAGCATAGATATCCTGCGTAGAAATATCGAAATAAAATGGAGACTGGTTTCCCATCACGGTTGTTTCATCTATCTTGAATGTGTCCACTGCCCAATCTGTATAATCGATCACATTGTGATTGTTGATAATCACTCCTTTGGGTGTCCCCGTAGAACCAGATGTAAAAAATGTATAAACCGGATCAACATCCAAAATCTCACCGGCCAGCCGTTCTCCTTCTTCATAACGGTTGCTGCATTTCACCTCGTCCAGATTAATGAGTAAAATATCACCAAGTCCCTCAAATTTACCCAGCTTTTCCTTTGTCTTATTGTCGACAATGATCGCAGAGGGGTTCAATGTAGAGATGATACTTTTCACTTTTTCTTCCGGAAACCGGATATCGGTGGGTGTATAAAAATTGCCGCTATACAAAATTCCCATAAATGCCACTATATTTTCCACTGATTTGGGCAGGTATGTTAGAATCGGATTACGTCTGCCTGGCAGGGCAGACTGAATGGCAAAAGCAAGATCAATCGCCCGTTTCCTCAATCCCATAAATGTAATTTCATGTTCCAGATCAAAAAAAGCAACCTTATCTGGAAGCCGCTTTGCTGTCTCTTCCAGATAACAAAGAACGGAATTCATCATGTCACATTTCTCCTCTCTTTTCTTCTTATAAATTGGAAATTATATTCTCACAAAAATCTAAATTTCCAACATCCATAACGATGGATGCCCAAGTGAGTCCACCACCAAAACCAGACAGACAACAATGGTTATTCTTTGAAAGCAGGTCTTCCGCTGCATCTGTCGTCATAACAGCCGGAATTGTTCCAGAATCCGAATTCCCCAGCTTCTCTGTGATATCCATCGGCAGCCTGGCATAAGGGATCTCCATCTTTTCCGCCAATTTCTGTAACATAAATTTATTCGGCTGATGAAATAGGAAATAATCAATATCATCCTTTGTCATTCCAGCTTTTTCCAATAATTCAAATACCGCGGGGGGAACCTCTTTTTGTACAAAATTAAATACGCCCGTTCCGTCCATGGATACTCCCATACAAGGAATATTATTTGTCTGCGCAGCAATTTTTTCTGGTGTCATCGGATTTTTGAAACCGCCATCATGAATGATAAGTGCTTCTCTTTGTGCCCCGTCATTATAAATACTGGCAAAGATCTGTTTCCCATCCCCCGAATTCTCTACAATGGAAATATTTGCAATATCGCCGCCAAATGAAGGATGCTCAAATTTAGGCTCATTGTCATCGGATTTTCTATTGAATATCTCACCGGTACATACAAGTACCTTCTTATCACCAAGATGTTCCAATAACATGAATGCCTGAATCAATCCGACCACATATCCTGCACATGCCTGCATGATATCCACACAATATACATCTTTTCCCAGTCCCATTTCTCCCTGGAGAATATTACTGATCTGAGGCAGAAGATAATCCGGCGAGAGAGTTGATACAACAATCGCCCCAATCTCTTCTTTTTTTATTCTATTTTCCTCCAATAGATGGTTTACACCATATAACAGCATGTCTGATAGTGTTGTTGTTCCCTTGACCCGACGCCGGGCCCCAAACCCAATAATTCTTTTTAATCTGCGGTTTTTAATGTCTCCCGGATCTGCCGCCTCATCCTCAAAAAGGTATTCATTTTCTGGCAATATGGACAATACGCCAGATATTTTCTTACCCTTAAAATCAAGTATCATTTTTCCCTCCATTCGCGCACGCCTTTTTGCGCATCACAAGTTTGGGCGTGCACGCACAAACTTGCAGTGTGAAAAAAATTTTTTTCACACTTCCTCCCTGCTTTTGTTCACCATATTACAAATATCCTGAACCGTTTCAAAATTTTCCGGCAGCACATCCAGACCATCAATGACCACATCAAATGCTGTTTCCAGTTCAGAAACCAATGTGACAATGTCAAAAGAGTCCAAGTATCCATCTTCTACAAAATTATCACTTTCTTCAAAATCAAATTCTGGTCGTATTTCCTTTAATATACTTAAAACTTTTTCCTCCATTGATTCCAATCCTTTCTATTGCTCTTATTTTTTAATATAGATGAAATTATAAAGCAGCTCACGCGACTTAATACATGTTATCGCATTTTTATTTTCCCTACGCAATGCTTTATCATTCTTTTCATTAAACCATGCATAGTAAACCCGAATTCCCCTGTCCCACATCTCTTCAAATATGCGTCTTTCCATATTGTACAGGATATTCGCATTACCAGTATTAACTGAAATATTGCTGTACAGTTTACGACCTTCCAGACAGAAACAGTAATATGCCATGATTTTTCCATTCTCTCTGTATACTAAAATCTCTTTCTTGTCTATTTTTTCTTTCCACTCATCAATTGTATACATATCGTCGCAAAGAGGATCAAATACCTGGCGGTGCAACGCATCCAATTCTTCTGCCGCTTCCATGGTGGGATACTCCCCACAATTTGGATCGTACATTTCTGATAGCAAAGCACGTCTTCCTGTACCTGGTATCTGATATGGGTTATCTACATAGCACTCTGTTTTCCTTATGTAAGTTGCATACGCATTCATATTCCCCCTATCGAATACCTCTTCAAGAGGATTTGTAGGTTCTCTCGATACAAATTCCAATATGGTATTCGACGGGACCTTCAATAAGAGGGAAACGAATGCTTCTTCATCTGCATAAGCAAAAAAGCATCTTTTACGAAATCTTTCTTGAATAATGAACACAATCGCCTGTTCATTTTCCATAAATTCTACCTCTTGTTTATCATCCACTAGGCCAGGATAGAAATTAGTAATATACCCTTTTGTATTTTTTTTTAAGGTATTTATTTTTTGCTTTACCTCTGAAAAAATCATTTATTTCCCCTCGTTTCTGAAATCCAGATTGATACCTCTGTACTTCAATTGAATTATTCAAATGCGTTCATCAAATCCTGAACGGTTTTATATGTTTTTATTTCTTCCGCTGTTGGATAACGATCGAATTTTTCATTTATGACAGAAATAACAGCCAAAACGGCTACCGAATCCCAGGTTTCCAATTCCTCAAGGATTGTATCCTCCTTAATAATCTCGTCATCCATTTCCAAAATATCTGCGATTATTTCTATTTTTTCTTCTCTTGTCATTGCTCTCTCTCCTTTATTTTAATTCTATTTGTTACTTCTGGAACATATCTCTATCGTCAAATACATAATCACTTGATACCAATGGCAATATATTCCTAGTATCTATTTCACAATATACAATGCCCCAGGATAATCCGATGCCAAAACCACACATAAAGATCTTTTTCTTACCAGTTTCTTTTTCATGGTTCAAATGAAGACACGCGGTAAGCGGTATAGAGGCCGACGAGGTATTGCCATAATCGCCACTCGACAATAATACCTTTTCACCTGGAAGCTCTGCACTCTGTGCCACTCCTTCCACAATCATTTTCTGAGCCTGATGAAAAATATAATAATCTACATCTGAAACACTCAAATGATGGTCTGCATGAAACTGCTTTACACTGTCTACCACCTCATTCAATCCAAATAAAAGCACGGCATTTCCATCCATAACACCAGGTTTATCAAAGGGTTTATAGATATAATTTGCACGGGTGCCGTCACTATAATGCCGAAACAGCATAGACGTCTGACTTCCATACTCCAACGCTGTAGCGCTGGCAGCATCCCCTTCCAGCAGGGAAGATGTACTTAAATCGCCACTTGCTAAGGCATTGCTTTCCCCTACAAGCAGAAGACCTCTTCCCTTTGTGGCGGAAAGAATCGCCGCAATGGTCTCAATCCCCCCTATATAACCAGAACACCCCAGATTGATATCATAGACCAAACAATCTTTTCCGATGCCCAATCTTTGTTGAATGATAAATGCGGTGGATGGTCTTGATAACTCCGGCGATTGTGTAACAAAAATAAGTACATCGATTTCATTGCGATTCCATTCAAGTAAATTCAGTAGTTTATCTGCCGCAATGGTTGCCAGATCGGAAGCTTTTTGTCCATTTATACATACTCGCCTGTTCTCAATACCTGTAAGCATTACCTGTTTTTTTATTCTGCGGCTCTCTATTTTTTCAATGTAATCTAAATTACAGACTTCATTCTCAGGTACCGCAGAAACAATGCCCTTTATTTCTATATTGCTGTATTCACCCTTCACATCTTTTCTCCTCGCTTTTTAACTGAGATACTTAATATACCCTGCCAGCACCAATCGTTATTAATTCACCTGTGGTGTAATAGGATTGGTCAGACAACAAAAACTCCACATAAGCTGCAATAATGTCACTTGGAATCAATCCTAACTGCTGTACATGATCCGACGCAGAGGAAAACTGTTTTCCGGTACTTGCTATATTGGTTAATAAATTCTCTTTTTCTTTGGTCATCGGCGTAGAGACAGCGCCAGGCAAAATAGCATTTACCCGGATTTTTCTTCGTATAAACTCTTTTGCCATTGTCTTTACATACGAATTCAGAGCTGCTTTTGAAGCAGAATAACTTGACATTCCCACGTCTGGCATCAGACTTGCCGTTGATGATATCGCGATGATGGAGGATGCTTCTTTAGAAACTCTCGTGCTATAAAACTTTCTCGCTGTCTCAACAAAGGCAAAACAATTCACTGTCATCATCTGCACCATTTGTTTTGTATTGTTAACTTTTATCGGCCAGGTGCCATCCATGCCGGCCGAGTACACCATACCATCTAATTTTATTTGGTTTTCAGTACATTTGTCGAAAATGGTATCCATATGATCTAAGTCCATCAAATCATAACAAATTGGAGTAATCGTTGTTTTTCCGGCATATTGTTGTTCTAAGGCTTCTAATTTGTCCTTATTTCTTCCTACAAGAAGAAGATGGTCAGAATCACTTGCAAGTTTATGTACACATGCCTCCCCAATCCCTGATGTAGCGCCTATAATCAAATAATTTTTTTCCATCTTACTCCTCCAGATCGGAAATGAACTGGCATATGTCACTCACCGTTTGAAAACTCTTCAACTTATCTGTCGTCAGGTTGTGCCCATATCTTTTTTTAATTTCCACCGTCAGGGCTAAGGTAGCCAGGGAATCCCATTCATCTATTTCTTCTAAAACAGAATCCTCAGAAAGATCACCCTCATCCAAATCCATAATTTCTTCTAAAAAATTCAATTTTTCCTGTAATGTCATCTTTTTTTCTCCTTTAAATTTTTATAGATTACCTGCTGAAACAGGTATTACTGCTCCTGTAATATATTTTGCCTTGGCGGATAATAGAAATTCAGCCAAATATGAAACATATGCCGTTTCAATTAGTCCCAAAGGCTGTACATGGCATAATTCTTCTTTCTCTATAAACGGAGCATAATCAATCATTTCTGTGTCCACGCAGGCCGGAGCAATTGCATTCACTCGGATCCGGCGTTTTGTAACTTCCTTTGCAAGAACTTTAACCGCAGCTTCTAACGCCGCCTTCGAAGAGGTATAAGTACTCATGCCCGATGATATTCGATTTGTCGCAAGGGATGAAATGGCCACAATACTTCCATCATCCTCAGAATACTTTTTCTTAATAAAATATTTGCAGAGTTCAACAAATGCCATATAATTTACCGTCAACGTCTCGCACATTAATCCGACGTCATTGTTTCGGACGGGTATGTCATGATTCACGCCAGCGCAATATACCATACCATTCAGTTTTATACCAGATTCTATACAAAAATCAAATATTGTTTGTACATGTCCCAAATCATTTAAATCATATGGGACAATATAGGATCTTCCAGAAATACTTGTTTGTATGCTTTTTAGCTTATCCGCATTTCTTGCCACCAGTACCACAGTGGCTCCCTGGGCCGATAAATACTCGGCAGTTTTGGCACCAATCCCTTGCGATGCTCCCGTGATCAATATATTTTTTTCTTTCATCTTCTCTCCTTTTCCGGCTTAACATGGTCTATCCTGATCCCCATCTCCTAAAAACAACCGGAATCCCTCTATCCGGGGATCCATCAAACGCAGAGTGACATTTCTTTGTTCAAACGGATGAAAATAATTTGGAATAATATTCTCACTGTCCATATCACAGCGGATAAACCCTGCCTGCTCATATAATTGTACTGGTACACCAAAAGAATACACATCCAAATATTCGTACTGCTTCTCTTTTATTAAATGGTCAAGAGAACACGTTATTTTTCCTAAATCATGTAAATCTCCATAAAAATCAATGATTTTTCCTACTTTTCTATCTTCTGCCCGTTCTTCCCTAGTTATCAAAATGGAATTCGATTTTCCAGTTTCGTTTACTATCTTCCATATATCATATTGATAAACCGGATGATCAAAATATCTTTTTCGTATATAGGCATAATCTTTACTCATAATACAATTCGCAAGTACTTCTTCCGAAATGATTTCTTTCATTTCCTCAACCGTATGTATAGATTTCAGACCATATCCGGTATCTTCTGCTTTTGGTATCATTTTGTTTTTGATCTTCGCAATCTTATAATCCGTTATGTCGGCCAGACGATAATAGTGATCCATCACAGTAGGAGTCATTCCCAACATCTTATAGATACGGTTTGCTTTGTCACTGAGCCCCGCGGAACAACTATATCTGACTTGAAGCTGGTCAAACATATATTTTTCCAGTTCCATCCCAAGTACAGGATTTGGACTCTTAATCGTTTTCCATATACTTCCCGAAATATCCGGATTGGGACGTTTACTATATGGAATGACACCCTGCATTCCATAAATCTTACCAGCAGTATCATCTACAGCTAAAAAAACATTTACCTGACCATCATCTACAAACTGCCATTCAAAAAACTCTCTGTCTCTGGCAAGAATATGCCCTTTTTTCCAATGCGCATCGATAAACTTCATGATTAGAGGAATATCTTCGTATACAGCCTGCCGAATCGATATCATAATTCTTCTCACCAATCTCCATTCTTAATAAAAAAACTGCCCCAGATACTGGACACAGTTATGGTTTTTATATTCTGTGCCTCCATGCAGCAATTTTCATGCAAATCCATACATGGATATATCCTTAAGATAGAAACTTAAGGATATNATCTGTAACACATTTTGTCAGCGGCTCCTCTGCATGGAAATCACGTTTTAACAGATCGTCTGATTTTCTGGCTTCCCTGTCCGCTTTTGTGATCCCGTTTGGCTTGCGTCTGGGATGATGACTGATTCCGATCTCTTCCATGATACGGTAAACAGTGCGTTCACTGGGAATATTCACATTTTCCGGCTGCTTCAATGTCAATGCCTGATACATGCGGATACGGCCATAAGTATCATTGCATTCATCTTCCGTAAGAATCTCTTTCATGGCATCCGCCAGTGGCTGATATTTCCATGGGCAGTCTTTGTTTGCAAGATACTGGTAAAATCCTTGTCTGCTGACATGGAGGACTCTGCAGAAAAAAGCGATATCCCCTTTTAAATCGCCGTCTTTCGTTTTTAATGCAATAAACTTCATTCTTTCGTTTTTGCTGACTTCAGACGGCTCGCAGCGAAAAAAGCGCTGGCCTCCTCCAGAAAATCATTTTCTTTCTTCAAACGGCGGTTTTCTTTCTCCAGTTCTTTTACCTGTCGGCGAAGCTTTAGGAGTTCCTCGTTAAGCGTCATAGCGCTTTGTGGAGTCTGTGAACCAGCTCCAAGGTCAAGATTGCCAAGACGGTTAGCCCGTACCCAGCCATACATGGTGTTTTTGGGAACTCCCAGTTCTTTAGCAGCTTTAGCTTGTCCGATTTCTTTAGCGAGCTTCACTGCCTGTACTTTGTATTCGTGATCATATTGTCTGTTTTCTGCCATTTTGTTCCCTCCTTATTCTCTTGATTATATCTCAAATCCTTGAGAATGTGGTGTCAACTTTTTTTATACCACATCAATATCTCAAATCCTTGAGAATGTGGTGTCAACTTTTTTTATACCACATCATACTATGATTCCCTGAAAGAAGCAGCATAGGATACAAAATCCTTGAAGAAAATGTGTCAACTAATCTTGACAAAATCATTGTGTTTTGGTGCATACAGTCAATCACAAACTGGATATGGCTGCTGTTCAGTTTCATAAACTTAGACTTCACAAGCTCGGCGGGGTAGTCGTCCCCGGCAATGCGTACCACTTTGCGGCGGGTGCAGACGGTTTCAAGCATGAGCGAAACAATCTCGTCAAGCATACCTTTGTCAATGCGGCTGTCCTGTATCAGATAGCGGTATTCGATATTGTCCTTTATGACTTCCTCATAAGCCCGTACTGCGTCCATGTTGGTGTACCCGTTTCCTTTCCGTTCCTGCGGCTGTGCCGCTTCCCCTTTGGAAAGGGTGGAAAGGATAGGAATGGAATGGTTATTTAATAAATCCGTATTTGATAATTCTTTACTTGATAGTTCTTTATTTAATTGCGTTGGATTTTCCTGCATAGGGTTATCCAATGTTGGATTTTCCGATATAGGCTTGCCCTGTGTTGGATTTTCCAATATAGGGTTAGGCGGCATTGGAAATTCATGTATCACATAATCAGCCGCCCCTAGCTGTCCTTTTTCGTTCCGCACTCTGGTACGGGTCACATAGCCCGCCCGTTCCAGTTCCCGTATTGCTTCCCGGATAGCGTCTATGCCCTCACGGTTGATTTTGGAAAGCCCTTTTAGTGTGTAGTCCCATTCTTCGGGCAGGGATAGCATTTGTGAGAGAAGCCCTTTTGATTTTAGGGAAAGGTCAGTATTGCGTAAGTGGTGGTTTGACATAACCGTGTAATTCTGGTTTTTCTCTACCCGGAATACTGCCATTTTATCAGCCCCTTTCCTGTAAGCCCGGACAATGAAAAACGCCCGTTCCGTGTGGAAAAGGCGTTTACCATGTGATTATAGGGCTTTAAGTTTAGTTTTCGTGTTTCAAGAAAGCCTTGATTTATGCGGGGTTGCGGTGGTTGTCTATAAATACTTGCCCCGAACGGCGCCGGGAAGACGACTACATTCAAACTAATATCCGGTTTGCTGCAGCCCACTGCCGGAACCATTTGTTTCGGCGGAGAAGTCATCCAGACCCAGAATAAAAAGTTCCTGAAAGAGATGGGCGTCTTAATTGAAACGCCGGTATTTTATGAGCATTTATCAGCGAGAGAAAGCCTGGAGATTCATTTAGCCTATATGGGCTGTGGTACGGCGGACATTGATAACAGTTTGCAGATGGTAGGACTTGCTGACACCGGAAAAAAGCCTGTTTCCAAGTTTTCTCTTGGTATGAAGCAGCGGCTGGCCATTGCAAGGGCAATCCTTCTGTTCACTTACCCCATTAACAGGAAAACAGTAGTATGGGCAAAAATCAAACTGTTGCTGCTGTTTGTTTCTGTCACAACGCTTGTATGTACTTTTGGCGGCTTTATCGTATTTACCCTTACAGGTCATAGGTCATATGTTCTCTCTGGTGGACGACAAATTGCAGTCTATAGATATTGCTTTAGCTTATCGGAATGCTCTGGTACTGGCATGCCTTACGGATGGGATTGCCCTGTGCTCTCTACGGATTGGATTCATAAGAAAATCCAATTCAATGACAGTGATCAGTGCAATTGGGTTCAGTATGCTGTTGGTGAATCTGGCCGCAGACATTAATCAGAGCTTTGCGGTAGTGCTTGGCCTGTCAGCTGCTATTCACGATTGGATTGTTTACTGACATGGGATATGGCGCGGAAAATTGAAAGAATGGAAGTATGATAAGGGTTTAGGAGGACGAGATGGTTTCAAGTAAGAACTTAAACAAAATAGAACGCAAATCAATTCTGTTATTTCTGTTTTATTCTTTCCTCATCGCATGGGGAACAGAAGGAAAACCAGAAACAGTTGAAGGAACTGACACTCTCCCTGCGCCGCTCCAATGAGCAGGAAAGCAAATCATTTATAACTTTGTCGGTGAGATACCGGCGGTAACAGAATAATGGCAAATGCCCTTCTCTCTTTCCGGGGGGAAGGGTTTTCTTTTTGCCCGTACACGAAAAAGAAGCCGGATTTCCTATTCCCCGGTTTCTGGGTAAACTCCAATTTTTCTTTATGTGCAACTTCACGGTAAACCAAAATCGTTATATTAGTTTAATCTCTATAGTAACTCAACATATGCTCATAAATATAACTGGTTTGTTCTTCATCTCCCCATGGTAAGGGGGCATCCGCATAACTAAGCGTCCAAAATGGATCTATATTTTGGAGATTCCCAGGCAACCCCTCCCACAAGTGAAACATTCGACTTGCAAATTCTCTTATATCCAAATGATTTTCATAGACCTCTTTTAATTTGCTCATCAAAACTTTACCAAATAAATCAATGTCCAGATTATTGTAATCAATATGTGTCCTCACATATATTATAGCTTTTTTAATGTCCGTTTCCCATTCTAAATAGAGTAAATCATTAAATAAATCATCGTTTTCGGGAGTGCTGAGAAATAATTCATCAAGCCGTTTGTTATACTCATTTTCTGTTGCCAATTCCTCATATAACAAAATTGCATAAATCAATAGTTCCTCCATAATAGCACCCCAAAAAAAATCCGATTTACAGCAACAGTTTATCCACCTGCCAGATTATTTCTTGCTCAGATATATCATATGGCATTGGGGCAATATCTTCAAAGCAGCAATTTGAAGCATAAGAATGATTATCCGTCCACTCTAATACCCAAAAGTCTGTTAATGCAGATACTTTGAAAAATTCTCCATTCATTGTCCAGCAAATACCAGACGGGTATAATTCTAATTGCTTTGCTCCAAGTTCACGGAACCTATTTTCAGCAACTGCTTTTATATCTGCTTTTTTCATAAGCAACACCTTCCACAACTGCTGTAAGTATCATTAGGCAAAAAAATACTGGAAGCTTTACTAATATTTGGAAAATATTCGTTATATTATAACAAAATTCCCCTAAACCAAAGACAAGGATAATAACACCTTAGTATACAGCACAAATCAACAGTATCCTTAGTACTGTTTTTCTGTCAAAATGTTTTAAGCCTGTTTCTTTCAGGGTTTGTATCACTTTCTCTTTTCTGAAAACAGCAATAATCAGGAGGGGAAAGAGTACCAGAAACAGCCAGTTTGATAATTCGCTTATTATATCGACCTGAAAGGCACAGCTTATGTAAGACAGCATAAAATAGAATATATATCATGCTAAGCCGAGGATGAGTTCTTTTTTATTTTTAGACAAATATTCTATTTCATCAGATTTCTGTTGTCCTGTTTCGTCCATTTTCTGTTTTCTGAATACAATGGCAATCAACAAGATTAATATTACTGAAAAAAACATAAAAATTACCTCCGAAAATTCGTATCAGGAACTCTTTTCTCACTTATAAATCCCGAATTTGCGGCGCGGGAAACGCTTTCATCAGCGTTTCCCTAAATGGAACATATTACTTGGGGTCAGCTTCCTCATTGAGGGGCTTATAGTTGCTGTCCATGTAGTTCTTTTTCCCGAAGGGAACGTAATTTTCATCTAATAAAATCAAGTTTCCGTTTCCCAAATTAGGGAACTGCCGCGCAACATCCTTGAGCACTTCCCATTCGTTTCTGGCATTTTCTTTGTTGTCATCCTCCACCTGTCTTAGCGCTTCTTGAATAGACTGCTGATCTGCCGTTCCCCAATAGAGAGGATGGGGCTGGAAGGAAGAATGGTAATCGCCACCCTCATAGCAGAAAAAACAGGAGCAGGGGATTTTTTCAAATAGAATTTTTTGCGCCCCGTCAAGCTCCTTCACCTCCAGACAGTAGCACCCATTTACGGTTGCCGCACCATCCCGCGCGGTCATGTTTGCGATTGCCATGATAGTAAGGGGTTCCGTTTTCACGATCATGCCGGGAACCAAAAGCCCTTCCTCGTACATTTCCCGTAAATATTCGTCAGAAAATTTTCCGACAGCCCGCCATAGGAAAAACAATGCAAGAAGGAAACAGATAACGGCGGGAATCCAGCTTTTAAACAAAGAAATTCCTGCCATACATAGGAAGCACACGCAGATTATCGCGGAGCTTCTCCGCTTTTTGACGACGGCTTTTATTATTTCATCCTTCTGCCGTATCCGGCTCACATCTGCATGGATGCCGGATTTTACACTTGCCTCAAATTGTGAATAATCGATCATTTTTTCCTCCGTTTCTTACGTTTCTGTAGATTGCTAATATTTTTTATAGATATATTCAGTAAAAATCCGATAAAAACAATATACAATCCAGACCACCCAAGTTATTTCCCACTTGTGTGATATTACAGAAATCATCAAATAAAGAACAGCAACAGTAATAGCAATAATCCAATTCGTTATTTTTTTCTTCTTGGTTATTTCATTAGCTGATACTTTTACAACATCTGACAACAGACTTTCATATTCGTTATCAACGCTATTTTCTGTTCTTTCGCCCTTGAATAATTCTGCTATGGTAATCCCCAGGGATGCAGCTAATGGTTCAATAAGAGATACATCTGGAAATCCGATACCTCGTTCCCATTTTGAAATAGCTGCACTTGATACTCCCAATTCATTCGCTAAATCCTGCTGCGTGCGATTTTGTTCTTTTCTGATAGCAGCAATTAGGCTGCCTGTTTTTTGAACGTTCAATATTTTCACCTTCTTTCTGATTTTATAATATCACGAGAAACACCATATTCAAGAAACGCTCCGTTGAAATGTTAAACGCTGCATTGGATTTATGCAAAAATAACTTCCCCTTCTACAATCCCCCTTGCACAAGCACGTATGTTATTCATTCTTCCTGTCCATTCTATATTCAAACAAAGCAAAAACCAGAAAGAAACTAAACACGACAGCAATAAATTTTCTGTTTTTTTGAATCATAATTATCTTAAATATTAAATCTTTTTATACTCATTATTATCTATTACCAAAATAATTTTATTTCTCCCAGTACAACTTCTCATTTGTTTTTGTGTTCAGTTTAGCATATTTATAGAACATTTACAAGATTCCGTGTATGAAAAGCAATTGCCCAGACAAGACGGAAGTCGAACAAAAGGAAATTTACTATGCGGTACAACTACATGACGTTGGCAAGATACATGTTCCAGATGCCATTATCAATAAACCTACACGACTGAGTGAAGAGGAATTTGCCCATATCAAGCTGCATCCCATATCAGGTTATTATATCCTGAAAGATATCGATGAAATGGATCTGATCGCCCAGGGTTCAAAATGGCATCATGAAAGATATGATGGAAACGGTTATCCTAATTGTAGATGACGAACCAATGAATCTGGATCTGGTTGCGCTTATTTTGCAGAAGGAGCCGGGTTACATTGTACATAAGGTAGCTTCGAGTGAAAAAGCATTGCATATATTAAAAGAAACTCCTATGGATCTTATACTTCTTGATATTCAGATGCCCGGTATGGACGGTTTTGAGGTATGTGAGGAAATACGAAAAACTTCCGATATTCCAATCGTCTTTTTGATGGATGACAAAAATTTTGACACCATAGAAAAAGCGGCTAAAATGGGAATTAAAGATTATCTGGCTAAACCGGTTACATCGCTGCCTCTTTTGGAAGTCATCCGCAGTATACTGCAGGACGAGGGAGACTATAAACTAAAATGATTACATTTTTATGATCGCTTTATTTCAGAATTGGGATTTCAATCTGTATAATATAATCTTCAATCTGGTTGATGACGGTTTCATTGATTCCTTTTTCATAGGAAAACCCGGACAGTGACAGTCCTTTTTCGTGGGCAAATTGTAAAATTTCCTGATACCGTTGGGGAATATTCTCCCATCCACCTCTGTGGAAGGCCCTTAAATATTTCCCTTTGGGCTGTATATGCAGATCTGTTTTCTGCGTAAGGAATGGAATTTCTATAAAAAGCTTCGTATAATCATCGAAATTCCCGTGCAGCAGGCTGTCAACAGGAATCATAGAACCATAGGTGGCATCGTGCAGACGACCAAGGTGATACCTGGCTGTTTCAGCTGTGATCAATTCCACCTCTTTTTCAAAAGTAATGTCTTTTTCGATATCTATTGTTATCAGACAACATTCCTCTTTTTCAATCATACTAATTTCCGACAAATCCATTGTCAGAAGGGTGTCCATACTTTGGTAGTGGCTGCATAAAGTTTTTCTGACTGCCTGCAGGTGCATGATCTGTAAGTCCAGGCTTGAAATTTTTTCACCCAGCAGGCATTTCATGTTTTCAGCGGAGCGGTTCTTCATAAAATCCTGAATTTCCGTTATGGATACATCCAATTCCCGCAACAGCAGAATGGTTTCCAGTAAGGGGCTTTGATGGTAAGTATAATAGCGGTATCCATTTTCTGGGTTGGTGGAAGCAGGTTTGAATAACCCAATCTCATCATACCACATGAGTGTTTTCTTATTGATGCCATGCAAGGCTGCGAATTGTCCAATGGTGAGCATTTTTTCCTTTTTATACATTTACATATCTCCTTAAATCTTGTTTCTATTATTTTTCTATTGACTGTACAGTTACTGTAAGGTCTATGATACTATGTATAGAAAACAAAGGCAAGGCGAAAGGAGAAAAATCATGGAAGATCAAAATGTATATTTTAAACCTGTGACATTGAAAAGCATTCTGAAATTTGCTGTCCCAACCATTGTCATGACCGTATTTATGTCTTTTTACACGATGGTTGATGGGCTGTTTGTGTCGAATCTGATTGGTACAAATGCACTTTCGGCGATCAATCTGACGGCTCCTGTTATTCAGTTTGTAACTGCTGTCTCTACGATGCTTGCCACCGGGGGCAGCGCGGTCATAATGAAAAAGATGGGGCAGAAGAAGAGTAAAGAGGCAAAAGAAGATTTTACATTCTTAATTTTAGTAAATGTAATTGTGGGAATTATCATGTGTGGGATTGGATACCTGGCAGTGGATTACATGTTTGCTGGAATGAATCTTTCTCCAGATGTAGAAAGATATTGTATAGAATACGTAAGCCATTATCTGGTATTTATCGTGCCCATTCTCCTAATGAATAATTTTACGTTGTATATGATAGCCAGTGGGAAAGCGTCACTTTCCCTGATCTGTTCTGTGGCTGGAGGCGTTCTGAATATGGTGCTTGACTATGTGTTGATCGCAGGATTCCAAATGGGGATCAGTGGGGCGGCAATCGCAACAGGTCTTGGGTATTCTGTGACAGCGGTGGTAGGGTTGTTGGTTTTTAGTCGTAAAAAGAGCCTGCTGCACTTTGAGAAACCGGCATTTCGGCTTAAGGTCCTAATGAATGCAGCTGCAAATGGATGCTCAGAAATGGCAACGGCCCTTGTTACCGGGATTATCACCATCATGTTTAACTGGACGATGCTTCATTATGTTGGGGAGGACGGCGTTGCAGCTGTTACCATTATCATGTATGTACTGATGTTTGCAAGTTCCTTGTATACAGGATACTCCTATGGGGTGGCGCCCATGATCAGCTTTTACTATGGGGAGAAGAATAACGAAAAGTTAAAAAAATTGACAGCGGTCAGTTTGAAGATAATTACATTTATCTCTATCCTGACAGTTGCGGCCTCCTTTCTATTGACTCAACCATTGGTTTCTGTTTTCGCCCGTCCGGAGAATCCGGTTTATGATCTGGCAGTAACCGGAAACCGGATATGTACCATGGCGTTATTATTTATTGGTTTTAATATTTTTGTCAGCGGAATGTTTACCGCATTATCCAATGGGGTGGTTTCCGCCATTCTTGCATTTTCCAGGTCTTTTGTGTTTATGCTGGTCACCATGCTCGTACTGCCTATAATCCTTGGTGTGAACGGGGTCTGGCTGGCGACGCCTGGGGCAGAGCTAATGGCGCTTGTTTTGTCTGTCTTTATGTTCTTTAAATATAAAAAGAGATATGGGTACTAACTGGCCGCGAGCCAGTAAAGCAAGGCTCATATCTAAAACAATTATAAATTATAAAATACTACTGTTCAAATGTGTCATTATCAAGTATAATCCTAATAAGCAAAGTGGAGCAAACAAGGAGGGAAATGATGACAAATGAGAACTAGAATAAAAAAGAATTTGTGCATTTTAACTGCGGCAGCAGTGATCCTGGGTGGAATACGAATACACAGGCCTGTGGCCGCGAAGGAACTAAATATACCTCAGCAGGGCGTGGAAAGACTGCAGTCAGGAAGTGTACCTGTACCATTGTCAGAAGAAAACGGAGTCACTGTCAGTACAAGAGAAGAATTTATGGATGCTTTGCAGCAGCGTAAAAGTCCGATCACGGTGAGTTCACTGGTTACTATCGGTAAGGATGTCGATACGGATCATCGGATGCTTCCGGTAAAGATTCCGGCGGGGACTGTGATCCGCGGAACGCAGAACGGCATTCTGAACTGTCGTTGTCCGATACAGCTGGAGGGTGATGTCTATTTTCAGGACATCGAAGTGACCTTTGAATCGTCGGATGCGCTGGGTAGTGTTCCCCACCGGGAGATTTTTCTGGCAGGGCATAGTCTGACATTTGACAATGTAAAAACTTTTTTGGAAGGCGGAGGCGGAGACCCCGGCGGTTTTGGCGGCACAGAAGAAGAACTGCTTCCAACGGTATATGCCGGCGGCTATACAAATACCCAGATCGGGGAAAATGCGTCCCTCACTGTCAGGAATTCTAATTCAGAGACGATGTTTCAGGCAGTCTACATGGGGCATGAAGCAGAGCGCGACAATAAAGTTCCTTACCTGGGAACTGCCACAGTAAACCTGGATACACGTGTTATCGTCCGGGGAAAAGTAGATACCAGCAAAAACAGCCGGGCGGAAATCAATATCTCCGGTGGTGTAAATGATTACGCAAGGACCAAAGAATATTATGGAAATCAGAACACGACCTTGACGCTGAGCCAGAGTAGCATAGATGGAGCTGTCGTGGAAGGTGTGGGCAATATTGTGATAGCAGATAAAGGGTGTCTGACATCAACGACAGATACCTATAGAAATGTCACTCTGCAGCGGGGCGGCTGCCTGGACGTGAACAGTGTAGGCAATGTACTTATTTCTGGGGATTTTACTGGCGTCAGCGATCCCCAGGAGGAGCGGGGAATCCTTGTGGTAAAACAAGATGGTTTCGTAACCCTTGATGGTAAAGTGACTGGTACCACGCAGTTTCAGACAAAAAACCGGCTTTTTCCAGGAGCATTTAATATGGGATGGCCGTATATTTCTGCAAATGCAGAGAATGCTAGTATCCACAACTTCGTATTATCCCAAAAAAGTATTGATATGGGTTATCAGCTGAACTATAACAAGGGAAGCTGGACTGTGGGAGGGACAGGTCAGGAAGAGGAAAAGAAGATTGGGGAAATCAACATTGTTTCAGCGCCAACAGAGGTAAATCTGAATAAGATCATGGAGACGCCGAATGGCACAGTTCCAGATGAAAACGTATATTTTGAGATTATCTGGAAGGACACGAATGGAAATGAATTCAGTACCGACGAGGTGGAAGAGCTGGCACTTTATGAGTCAGATTACATCTTTAAGATAAAAACGGAGTATTGGGAGAGCGAGGACCCGGATATACAGGAAAAGACAGACTGGGGTAATGTTTTATCCCTGATGACATCAGAGGAGCATCTGGGAAAATATTTCCTACAGGCCCATGATGGAGCCAAAACCGGTGAGTATACCTTTTTGTTCTGTTCTGACTATTACATAGATGAGCTGAATACGGTACAGGATGTAAAGGGATTAAAAGATCTGATAAAAGCGGAGTGCAACGTATCTTTTCTGGATAAAGACCCGGAGCCGGCGAAACCGACAATAACCCCGACAGGGAAGCCGGAGCCGACGACAGAGCCGGAAAATCCAGCCCAGCCGACAGCAACCCCGACAGGGAAGCCGGAGCCGACGACAGAGCCGGAAAATCCAGCCCAGCCGACAGCAACTCCGACAGGGAAACCAGAGCCGACACCGGAGAATCCGGCGAACCCGTCAGTAACCCCGACAGGGAAGCCGGAGCCGACGACAGAGCCGGAAAATCCAGCCCAGCCGACAGCAACTCCGACACAGAATCCGGAACAAACTCCGCCAGCAGGGGGAGGGGACCCAGCCTCAACGCAGTCACCATTGCCGACTATAGCGCCGGATGTTATACCGGAGCCCACACCAGATCAGGCTGATATGTACAAGTCGGTGGTCGTCAATGTATCTTCAAAGCCACTGGTTTATAGTGGGAAAGCCCAAAAGCCAGCGGTAAAAGTTACGGATGCAGCGGGGAATATTATCAGCAGTGAAAATTATCAGTTGTTATACCAGAATAACGTGAAAGTAGGGCAGGCATCGGTTACGGTCATTTTTAATGGGGATTTGAATACAAAAATCACGAAATTGTTTTACATCGTACCAAAAAATGTAAAAGGATTCCAGCTTATCTCAAAATCAAAGAAATTTGTAGTTAAGTGGAAGAGACAGAGCGTGCAGACTACTGGCTACGAGATCCAGTATTCAACTAACAAAAAATTGAAGAAAAAGACCTCGAAGACAACAACGGTTAAAAGCAATAAGACCCTTTCCAAAAAGTTTTCCAGGAAGACAGGAAAACGGTATTATGTCAGGATACGGACCTATAAGACGGTAAGGGTCGATGGCAAGATGAAAAAGTTCTATTCCGGGTGGTCTAAGGTAAAAACTGTGAAATAAATGTACTAAAGGAAACGATTTCTATGGAAGCTACATTTTATATGCCGTTGACGGCAGCTCCTTTTCGGAAAAATGAAGTATACAAAGAAGTGCTGCCGAAAAATCCGGAACTGGCCAAATACATTCGCTGTTTTTGGGGGAGTGATAGTCCTTATTTCATAAAAGAGAAAAGAAATGCTGGGGATATTGTCGTACCGGATACCTGTGCGGACATCATATATCATATTGACCATACAGACCATACGATAACCGGAGGCTTTTGCGGCATCAACGACGCTGCTTTTTCAGATTGTCACAAAGAGGAGACGGGACATCTCGTATCTGTCTTTGCCATTCGGTTTTATGCTTGGGGAGTTTATGCATTTTCAGAGGATTCCCTGAAAGAAACCATAAATGGTTATTTTGATGTGCAGTCCCGGTTTTGGTGGCTGGATCATCTGCTACGAAGTCAGTTATTGGAAAAAAGTACATTGGAAGAACGGATCAAAACAGCAGAGACAATGTTTGTTCGAAAGCTGCCTGGAATCAAACAGCACCGTGTGATTGATAAGGCAGTTCATCATATTATCCGGAACAAGGGAAGGCAGAGTGCCGTGGAGCTGGCAGGAGAGTGTTTTGTCAGCAGCCGTCAGCTGCAAAGGCTGTTTCACGAATATATCGGTATCACACCAAAGAAACTCAGCAATTTAATCCGTTATCAGTACTTGTGGAATGAGATCATCACAGATACACAATTTGATATACAAGATGCTGTATACCGATATGGATTTACGGATCAATCTCATTTGCTGCGGGAATTTAAGCGGTATCATACCATGGACATCCAGACAGCGAAGAACTATGCTCACAAAGATGTCCAAAATATACAATACCGATAGCACGAAAATTGATATGATTGTTTCAAATATCACATAGGAAAGGAATGGTCAGATATGTCAAATCTAAGCGTATGCGGCACCGACTGTAGTACATGCTATTGTTATGGGGAGTGTTCCGGCTGTAATGAATGCAGCGGAAAGGTTTTCCACATGCCGGAGGGAACGGTATGTGCGATCTATGATTGCACCGTAAATAATAAGGGGTTCGGAAACTGTGGAGAATGCAGTAAGGCTCCTTGTGAAATCTGGATGAAGGTAAGAGATCCTAAGTTTAACGATGAGGAATTTGCTGAAAATGTTAAAATGAGGATTCAGGCTTTGAAAAAGGATTCATAACAAAAAGAGGAAAGACAGACCATGAGTCGATATCTGGTATCGGTTCATGGTCTTTTTGTTTGCGCGCCATGGGCGTGCTCTAACGGGTGAAAGTCCCGAACACGCCTGGGCAGCGAGGAAGTGTATAGCTGAACAGCAAGGGTGTCCATCACTGAGGAATAGGAAATATATGCTTGCGGTGGTGCCCTCCATGGTAATGCAGTTTGAACTTCTGCTGGAGGATCAAAGGATTCGGAGCAGGATTTATGAAGAGATCGTCGCGGAAACTATGTTCAGCGGATTTGTACTGGGATTACTCGTTGATCTTGCCGGCAGATATGAGGTGCATCAAACCGGGAGTACTGATCGGATGAGAGGGAGGCGGGACTTAAAACTAAACGATCCCCGCCTCTCATCTATGAGTTGCTGCGATATTTATTTATATAAATAAATATATTCTTGCATACCATCATCTTTGTAACCAAGTTTCTCGTAAAGTTGTATCGCCCGCTTGTTTGTGCTCTCTACCCAGAGATAAAACAATTTTGTGGTTTCCAGATTTTTTAAAATATAGGTATATAGTAAGGAAAGTCCAATTTTTTTCCCAACAAATTTATCTGACACACAGATCGAACGAAGATAGGATTTTTTACCAAAAGTCTCAAAGAGCAACACGCCTGCTAGTTCCCCATCAATAGCTATCTTAAGCACCTGGCACACTTCAATCAAGGTACAAAGTTCTGCTTTTGAAACCAGATGATCTGTCATAATATCAAAGGTTCCATAGAGAAGTTGATAGATATCATTTAAGTCATCCATATCCGCAGTTTCAGCTTTATGAATTGCTTCATACTGTTTTGTCGTTTCTGGAATCATCTGCTTTCTAATGTATTTTTTATATGGGTGAAATTCCAATTTATCTAAAATATCCACGTTCTTGTCTGGCATTCTAGTCACAACGGTTCCTTCTAGATTTTGGTAGTTTTCTATGTTCTTTTGTATCTTTCTGACAAGGCATGGAATCAGGACATCTTGACTTTTGATAAAATAGTACATTTTATGGAGACCATCCATCGGATGTATTAAAATAACAATCCCTTCCTCATAGCAAAAACAATGGATTTTATGTGTTGCAATTTTATCCATTATCTCGTGGCAGGAGAGATAGCAGTTCGTTAAAAGTGGATTTCCAATCGCATTCAAGATAATATCTTTTCCTTTTTCTGTCAAAATGTCTCTCAATTTTTACCTACCCTCTTTACATAAACTCATTTACTATATCTGAAATATGCACAATCGTTGAAGTAACTGCAAGCAAATCCATGGAAACCAGTTTTTCAATAGTTTTAGAAATGAAAAATGGCCTTACCATGTCAGATGAATTTTTCATAGATATCTTTCTTTCCAACCATTCTGGACGATCGAGTATTTTAGGAAACAAATCTAAACTTTCCATTTTGTATACAACGGCATTGACTCTGCAATCACCTGTTAAAGAATCAGATAATAATTTCATAGAAGATTGAAGGGTGGTATCGTCGTCCTTGTCCTCTGCTATGAGAATAACAGAACTATTCGTTGACAACATTCCCTGTTGTTTCAGGAATCCGGCCTCTTCAACGACTTTATCCATATCATAAACAGCCATATCAAATATAACAGAGTCATATGTTCTGGAAGTATTTTGGGCTACCAGATTTAATTCATCATCAAATATTTCACAATCTTTCCAAAATAATTGTGACTGCATTTCTTTTAGTATTTCTTTTGAACCATAAAAACCTAAATTACATGCTTGATTATCCAATTCTCGTGCAACCAATTTAGTGATAGAGGTTTTGGGGTTCATTAAAAATACATTTCTGGAATACAGTTCTCCATTATGCAGCCTGTGTTCGTCAAAGTGCTCATCCGTTACGATCACAGGTAAAATATTTTGGACGGGAAGCTGGAAATAAGAAATTCCCATAGACAATCCAACACCAAAGCCGCAACTGCAGATTTGAAGGTTGACTTTATCTTTAAACTTATCCAGATTGTGGCATAATGTGATAGGAATGGAAGCTCCCGAGGTGTTTCCATATTCCTCATAGGAGGTAAGTACTTGGTCTTCTGGCAATTCACAACCAATTGCTATGGTGTCAAGTATCAATTTTTGTGCCTGATGAAAAGCATAATAGTCAATATCATCTTTTAGATTAAAATCATGAAAAAAAGCTGTCATATTATCAACTACGTCATTAATGGCAAACTCAAATACTTTATTTCCCTGCATCATGGTTTCTGTTCTTTTGAAGCGCACAATGGCATTCCATCCCGATCCATCGCAAAAATTTCGGAACAAAAGTTCATTACCAGGCTGTTTTTCTAAAGCAGTAGCAGATCCACCAGAACCAAACATCATAATGTTGATGATGTCTTCGTTTTTCATCATAACGCCGTCTGGTATATTCATGATGTCACCTGTCAATAAAAGAGCCTTTGTTCCATCTGGTTGACTTTGCAATAAACCAGCTATTGTCTGAATTCCCAAATCAAATGAGGAGCAGCCTAGATTGATATCATATGCCATACAGTCTTTTCCCAAGCCTAGACGGTTTGCCAGATCGATTGCCGTAGATGGAATTTCATAATCTGCAAGTTGAGTACATAAAATAAGAATTTTTACATCTTCCCTGTTCCACTGTAAATGATTCAACAGATTTTCTGCTGCACTCATACAAAGATCTGAAACCTTCTGATACCTATAGGATAAATGATGTCTGTAAACACCTGTCAGCTTTGCTTGTTTTGTTACCCGGCGCTTACCAAAAACATCAACATAGTCCATATTATCCATGACATAAGAAGGAACTGCCGAGGCGACACCTGTTACTTTTATATTGGAATATTTACCATTCATAAGAGAATTCTCACTTTCCGCCAAACATTAATCTGGTATATAGTTACAAATATCACGAACCGTCACAAATTCTTTAATTGTTTCCGTAGTAAGATTTATATCATACTCCTGTTTCATCTTCACTGTTAATGTCAAAGTACTTAAAGAATCCCATTCTTCAACTTCTTCTAATATTGTACTTTCTGTCAGGCTTCCTTCTTCCACATCCATAATATCTTCTAAAAATTCGATTTTTTCTTGTAAAGTCATTTGAATATTCTCTCCTTACTTCATTAAATTCATAGTTTTCTCTATAAAGAGAAACCATTATCCATGATAACCTGCACTGATTCCGATACACTCTCCAGTTATGTACTTGGCGTCCTCAGATAACAGAAATTGAACAGTATTGATCACATTGGCAATAGGAATAACCCCCAGAGGCTGCTTTCGTGTGAGCTCTGCAATTTCTTCTTCCGTCCAATCGTTATTGTCATCGCACATTTTGGACATAACATTGGCTGGCATGACTGCGTTGATACGGATCCTGCGTTTCAAAAATTCTTTCGCAAGAATCTGAACCTGGGTATTCATCGCTTCTTTTGTCATTGCATAGGCAGACATACCTGGTTCCTTCATTGTGGCCGCATAGGAAGAGATTCCGACAATGGCCGCTCCTTTATTGGAAGCTTTCACATTTTGGAAATGGCGGCACATTTCGTAAAAACCAAACACATTAACGCGAAACATATTCTCCAGATCATCTCGTTCCATTAATTTCAACGTTTTTATAAATGCAATTCCGGCACAATAAATGAGGCCATCCAGTCTTATGCCTTCTTCTTGCAAAGTATGAAAAACGGATTCGATCTCATCTGTTTTCGTCAGATCACATGGTATTACCATGCTTTTTCCTTTTAATTCTTTCTGAACTTCCAATAGTTTTTCTTGTCTGCGTGCTACAAGAATGATCATTGTGTCCGAATCAGAAAGACTTTTTGCCATCTCCCTGCCAATACCAGAAGATGCGCCTGTAATCAAATAATATTTCACTTTATTTCTCCTTATAAAAATTATATTAGGACGGGCGATCCTGGTCACCGTCACCCCGAAAAAGCTTCATTCCTGGAATAAGCGGATCGATCATATCCAAAGAAACATTTTTTTGTTCAAAAGGATGAAAATAATTCGGTATAATATTCTCATCCTCTACATCGCATCGTACGAATCCCCCTTGTTCATAAATGTCTGCAGGAATGCCAAAAGAATAAATGTCCACAAACTCATAATCATATTTTTTCATGAATTGATCCAATGCAGCAGCTATCTGCCCCAGGTCGGACTCCCTACCATAAAAATCAATAATTTTACAGCTCTTGCGTCCCTGTGCTTCTTCTGGCCTTGTAATAATGACTGAATTAGCGCTTCCCTGCAAACTTATTATTTTCCAAATATCATATTGATAGATCGGATGTGCAAAGTAACGTTTTTGGATATATGCGTAATCCTTGCTCATAATACCTTGTGCTAACTCCTGCTCGGAGATGATCTCTTTCATCTCGTCGATGGAATGTATAGGTTCCATTCGATAGCCGGTATTTTTTGCCGGCGGAATTATTTTGTTTCGTATCTTTGCAATTTTATAATCCTTTCTTTCGTTCAATCGATAGTAATGATCCAATGAAGCAGAAACAAGCCCCATCATTTTATATATTTTTGTTGCTTTCTTACTCATTCCGGGGGAACAAGTGTATCTTGCCCTTAATTGCTGGTACATAAAGTCTCCCAACTCAATACCAAGCATCGGATTGTTGCTTTTGATTGTCTTCCATATACTACCTGAAATGTCCGGAGTATCACTTTGACTGTATAAAATGACTCCTTGTATTCCATAGATCTTACCATCTTCATCTATTGCAAGAAACATGTTTACCTGTTTTCCATCTACAAACTGCCACTCGAAAAAAGACCTGTCTCTGGCGAGAATATGATCTTTTTTCCAGTATTGGTCTATGAAATTCATAATAGATGGAATGTCTTCATAGATAGCCCTTCTCATTGAAATCATATTTTTTTTGCATCTCCTGACTGGATATACGTATTAATTCCCAAAGTCAATTATTGAATATACTCACAAATATCATTTACTGTACGAAATTGTACTATTTCTTCCGTTGTTAATTTCTTCTTCATATTCTTTTTTACCCAGGAAACAAGATAAAGTTTACTCATAGAGTCCCATTCATCTATATCTTCCAGGTTTTCTTTACCAGATAAGGTGTTTTCTTCTAATTCCATCATATCTTCTAACAGATCTAATTTTTCTTGATAGGTCATTTTGATTTCCTCCATTATTTTTATATAATTCACCTTGTTTTATTAGGGAAATATTTTCAGGACTTAACAAATATATAGTCGTATGTTCCATCAAAGCTTCCGCTTTCACATCGGTCATTGGCACCCAAATTGTCAATCTCAACCCACCCGTAGGAACTTTTTATCTGGTAGGCGGATTGCGCATACTTTGTTGCTTTTCGCTCTAGGTTGTACGTAATATCTGCAGTCCCTTTGTTATAAATTTGATAACCATAATATTTTCTGCCTTCGATCTGATACATTAAAAAAGCTGTAATTTTGCCTTGTTCACGATATAGAAGGACCCACTTTTTTTCTATCATCTCAATCAACTGCTCCATGGAAGGCAGCCTGCTTACACGATAATCAAAAATTTTATATAGTAATTCATAAAGTTCTTCTGCATCTGCAGGCGTGGCAAATTCTCCAATCGTTTCATCATAGAATTGCTCTAAAAATAAAGCCCGCTTTGATTTCGGACGATCTTCATCTGACCAATTTGGATTTGTATACCGAATTAAGGTACGATATAACTTGAATCCGGCATCTACCCAACGGAAGTCCCTGGTTTTTTCTTTCGTAATATAATCCAGCACCGTTCCTGATGGCATTTTTTGCAGAAGAGTATTCAACTCATTCATATCCGTGGTTGCAAAATAACACCGGTACACTTTATTTTCCTGTGCACAGAAAACAATGCTGTTTTCTGATGTCCAGCTCTCAAAATCTTCTTCCGAACCTTGTAGAGTCAGATAATAATTTGTTATCAGTCTCTTTTTGGTTTTACGCAAAGATGAGATAAACTGCATTATTTCCTGAATTCTCATTTTCCCCTCCATCAATAAACAGATGTGATCATTTCACAAAAACTCATATTTCCAAGATCCATAATCATAGAAGACCATGACAGTCCAGCGCCAAACCCGGCAAGACAGCACTTGTATTGACCCGTAAGCATTTCATCTGCTAAATTGCCTGTAATGGCAACAGGTATTGTTGAACCGCTGGAATTGCCGAAATTCTCAACTACATTCATAGGAACTTTGTCCCATGGAACCTGCAGTTTGTCCGCGAGTTTCTGAAGCATAAATTTATTGGGCTGGTGGAAGAGGTACCATTGAATATCCTCTTTGGACAAATTGGCGTAGCTTACGATCTCGTCGATCATAGGCGGCACTTCCTTCTGGACAAAGTTAAACACTTTGGAGCCGTCCATCCACAGGTCATCGTAGCTTTTCATTGTTCCGTCACCAATATCCCGCGGAATGGCTGTTTCCGGAGTTCTTGGCATGCGAAAACCACCTGCATGCATGATCAGTGTCTCCCTTTCTTTTCCATCATTATATAAATTCATGTAAATATCAGAAGCTTTGTCATCGTGTTCGAATACGGTTATCGCTGTCGCATCGCCACCGAAAGAAGCAGAAGTAAGCTGGTCCTCCTTATTTTTCCGGCAGAGAACATCACTGTTAAAGACAACAACTTTCTTGTCTCCAACCACATCCAGTAATAAGAAGGCCTGAAGCGCTCCTAACATAAATCCAACGCATCCCTGTGGAATATCCATACATATCACGTCGGAAGGCAGGTCACATTCCCCGTGGATAATATTGCTCACGTGCGGAATGAAGTAATCCGGAGTGAGCCCGGTAACCACAATGGCGCCAATTTCTTCTTTTTTTATGTAACCTTTTTCCAGCATATAATTCAGACCATAAATGCAGAAATCAGATGTGGTTGAATCTGACTTTGCGGCCCGCCTTTTTCCGAACCCCATAATACGTTTTAACCGTTTGGTCTGCAGCGTGGCAAAGGGTTTGGTTTCCTCGTCATAATCATACTCATTTTCCGGCAATACAGTCAGCATCCCTGCGATTCTTTTTCCTTTCAAGGTAGTAATCATACATTGCCTCCGTTTTTTTTCACAACATTGGTAATCGTGTCCAAAGACTTAAAGTTCTCCGGTATGATATCCAGTCCGTCAATGGAAATATCGAATGTTTCGTCCAGTTCAGACACTAAAGATACCAGATCAAAGGAATCTAAATAGCCGTCTTCAATGAAATCCTCACTGGAATTAAAATCAAATTCAGGTCGGATTCCCTGTAAAATCTCCATTATTTTTTCCATCTTCCTGCCTCCTTATTTTTTATATCATTTGTGACAGTTTTAAGCGGTCAATCTTGCCATTGGTATTTCTGGGGAGTTCTTCCATAACATGATACATCGTTGGAACCATATACCGCGGAAATGATTCTCCCAGCGCCTTCCGTATCTGCACCTCTGTCACGCCGTTCTCCTCATAGAAGAGAACGATACATTTATTTTTGTTATCATAAACAACACAGCAGTTGGGAACCAGCTTCAGGTTGTTTACGATCTCATGCTCTATCTCACCAAGTTCGATCCGGTATCCCTGATGTTTCACAAGGCTGTCTTTTCGTCCTTTGAAACGGATCAGACCGTCTTTCCCGTATGCAGCAATGTCACCGGTCCGGTAAATCAGTTCCGGATAGGAATGGTTCAGGGGATTTTGAACGAAAGCTGCTTTCGTCTTCTCCGTATTGTTATAATATCCCATGGCAAGGGAAGTACCGCGTACACAGATTTCACCTTCCTCGCCATCACGGCAGAGCTGGTCATCTTCATTAAGAAGCAGAATATCCGTATTATTACAAGGCAGACCGATGGGAAGCGGTTCATCGTCATCGAAGTCCCTGTCAACAATGTAGTAAATACAGTCCAGGGTAATCTCGATCGGACCATAGAGATTCGCAAAAACTGCCTGTGGCAACTGCTTTTTCCAATAATTAAACTGTTTGGTTGGGAATACTTCCCCTGCAAACCAGATGGTTTTTATGTCCGGTAATGGCAACTTTTCTAATAAATTCATGTTGGCTATATTTACCATAATTGTCGGAACCCAGAACAAGAAGTTTACTTTCTTTTCCTGCAATTCGGCCAGCAATTTAGCTGGAAAGACAGCCAGAGAGCTGTCCAGAAGGACGATAGAAGCTCCCTTCATCATCATCAGACATATTTCAAAATCATAAATGTCAAATACGATAGGAGAGAGGGCTCCTATAATCTCGGCTCCAGAAAGGCTGAAAGTTTCTGTCGCCCATGCCATAAAATCGAAAAAACTCTTGTAATTTAATACAACACCTTTCGGTGTTCCCGTCGAACCAGAAGTATTTATGATGCAAAATGGGTCTGTGTCGATTAATTTTTCCCGGTTTTTCTGCAACATTTCATGATCTATTGACATCTGGTCAAAGTCCAGCTTGTCAATCTCCACAACTTCCATCTGGTATTTTTTCCAGTCGATCAGATCCGAATATTTTTCTTCTGTAATAACAGCAGCCGGCTTTAGCTGCTTAATGATATTTTCCAATCGCTGAACGGGTGTTTTTATATCCAGGTTATTAAATACATTAGAGCTGTACAGGATGCCGATATCTGCTGTTACCGAATCAATTGATTTTGGAAGAAGGACAACAATGGGAGAGAACATGCTCTGTTTTAGTAAACAGGAGAGTAGTGACCCAAGTTTCTGTCCTCTTTGCATCAGTTCGGTAAATGAACATGAGTCTTCTCTATGTAATAATGCAGCTTTATCTGGATTGGCAGCCACCGTTTTTTCAAAATAGTCCAATATTGACTTATACATATCAGAGCCTCCTATTGCACGGTTGTAACATTGCCATATGAATATTCTTTTACCAGGGGTTTCGTATCATAGGGTTCTGCCAGAAAGCAGTTCACATCTTTTGTCAGCCATTCCACAGCTTTATCATATGCTGTTTTTTCTGTAAAGCAGGAGACAGAAGAGTCACCGACTTTTTGCTTTAAAAAGAGCCCCTGATCCATCAGTTCCTGTTCAAAGGCAGGAGGAACACAGGGTAGCACATCCCTGTACTTTACATACAAAATATGTTTATCCTCTCGTTTATTCCCTTCCCGGTCTATAATATGTCCCTCAAATTCTTTATCATATCGGTAAGGAACCCGCAATTTTTCTTCTACATAATGCATCTGTGTGTGGCACTGTGGCAGCTGGGCCCCGAAGAAAAGAATCCTGACATTCGGGGTATTGTGCAGGCGGTCAAAAAAGCTCCCTGGTCCCAGAGATTTATTTCCGCTCACTTCTGCCAGTTCTTTATGTTCTCCGATGACACAGACAGACATCAGAGGATCTTCCGAGCGGAGGGCTTCCGGTCTCTGTCTGGCGTATTCGTTGATCATTCCCATCTTGGATTTGGTATTTCGCACATCAAAGTCTTCCCGGTTGCCATAGCTGAAAGTAAATGTCGGAAATACCAGTGTATTAACGCCCAGTTCACAGATGAGATCATACAAAATCTCTACCAGTTCTTTTCGCTTAAACTCCCGGTTCGGAAGACCAAAAGAAAGGTCCGTATGTACCAGAAGCACTTCACAGTCGTCCGCTTTTACATCACGCAGGGCATGTACAAGATCTCCGTATGTCACCCAGGATTTATCCCTGGTTTGAAATAATTTCAGATCAAGTTCTCTTTTCATCACAGCCGTCCTCCATCTACATAAAATTTTCTTCCTGTTATAAATTTTGCTGCATCACTGAGCAGGTATGCCGTCATATTTGCGATATCTTCCGGCTCTCCGATCGGCATCATTTGTCTTCCTGTAATATTACTTTCTCCACCAGAAACTTCGCCAAAGGAATCTGCCATCGGAGTGGCGATCGGCCCTGGTACAATTGCGTTGACACGAATATCTTTATCAAATAGTTCCACAGCGAGGGATGAGACTGCCATTTCCAGTGCCCCTTTCGTAGCAGCATAAACACTCATACATTTCTGTGGATAATGTGCATTTATAGCAGACAAACAGACAATACTCCCGCCCAGAGAGTTGATTTTTTTGCTGTAATGTTTGGTGAGTTCCATAAAAGAAACGAAATTCACATCAAACATCTCGTGGACATTTACAGCTGAAACAACTTTAAGAGGAATTACCTTTGCAATTCCGGCACAGTGTACCAGACCAGAAAGTTTATTCCCTGTACTGCGTATCTCTTTAAAAGCCTCTGCGTATTTTTCAAAATCAGTAAGTTCCAAGGAGATGGCAGTATGTCCACTGCCAGTCAGCATCTGCTGGGTCTCTTCCAGACGTCGTTCGTCTCTTCCCATTAAAACAAGTTGAGCACCTAATTCACTCAGTAAGACAGAAGTTGCCCGTCCGATCCCGGAAGAAGCTCCTGTCACTAAAATCCTCCTGCCCGATACATCCATTGGATTTTTCATCATAATCCTCCATGTTTTTCCCATTTGCGCACGTCTTTTGCGCATCAAAGGACGAAAAGTTCTTGCTAAGTTTGTGCGTGAGCGCACAAAATTTTATTCCATGCTGTTCATAAGATCTATAACTCGAATATACTGACGGATTTCTGAAGCATGTGGGTATTTTCCAAATTTTTCGTCCATCATGGCGATCACAGACAAAACAGCTACAGAATCCCATGTTTCAAAATCATCCAGAACCATATCTTCCTGCAGTTCATCGGCCTCTACTTCTAAAATGTCTGCGATAATTTCTAATTTTTCTTCTCTATTCATCATTCATTCCTCCTATAAATCGTTATAACTATAATCCGTTACCTCAATCGGTAAAATGCAATCGGTATCCAATTCTACTACCACGCTGGACCAGGCCAGACCAACACCGAATCCGCACAAATACAACCTAACATGTTTTTTCTTTTGTATTTCTTGTATGTTGTTACATATGGTAATTGGTAAAGTAGCAGTAGATGTGTTTCCATATTCTTCAAAAGAGGTCAGTACTTTTTCGGAAGCAATATCACATTCTTTGGAAATGCCTTCCAATATTAGTTTCTGTGCCTGGTGTAATATGTAATAATCAATACTTTCTTCTTCAATGGAAAAATGTTTCTTACACTCTTTAATACTTTGAGAAACTTCGTTCAATGAGAATAAAAGAACGGAGTTGCCATCCATTGTCAGAGTTCCATCCAATGCAACACTAAGCAGATTATGTCTTGTTCCGTCTGTTTTCTGTGCGTAAAACATGGGATTATTGTCTTCTAATTCTATCGCTGTCGCGCTGGCCCCATCTCCGAATAACAGGGAATCTGTCGTCGGTATTTCCGGCATCTCGGAATACATTCCATCACCAACGAATAAAAGTCCTTTGCCTCCAGTATTTTGCATCAGGGCAGCGATAATCTGTAAACCGCTGACATACCCTGTACATCCAAGGTTTACATCAAATGCCAGACAATCTTCCCCGATACCGAGCCGTTTTTGAATAATCATTGCTGTAGATGGCGTATGTACATCTGGAGACTGCGTCACGTTCACAATAACCCGAATATCGTTTCTGTCCCATTGCAATTTCTGTAGCAGCTTTTCTGCACTCACACAACTCAAATCCGATGCAGACTGTCCTTTTTTTACACAGTGACGATGACGGATTCCTGTAAGAAGCACTTGCTTTTTAGCTCGGCGGCTTCCTAATTTTTCCGCACATTGTTCATTGTCAATAACTTTTGTGGGAACAGCAGAGGCAATTCCTCTGATTTTTATGTTCTCATATTTTCCATACATAAGTCTTGTAACCTTTCTACCAGCTTTATATTCTGTGCCTCCATGCAGCAATTTTCATGCAAATCCATACATGGATATATCCTTAAGATAGAAACTTAAGGATACATCCTTTTTTTATATCGGACAGAACTTGTCTTTACTTAACCTATCCCAATTAGATCTCCAACTTTTTCCACAAAATGTCTTTTTTTGCCTATGTCACTATGAACATAGGTGCGGAACGTTGTATTGATGTCCGCATGCCCCAAAAGTTCACTGATTGTTTTATAGTCACATCCAGCCTCCACTAAACGGGTGGCATAGGTATGCCGCAACCCATGAAAGGTCACATATTTTGTTCCATTGCTTTCCATAAGCCGGTTATAGTATTCCCGCAGGGTACGGGGTTCTATAAATTTATTCTCACTTCCGGTCAGCAAATAGGCAGATGGTCCTGCCTTATATTTTTTTAAAGTGGGAAGGTATTTCTCCGGCAAAGGAATATACCGGTTGGAGTTAAAAGATTTTGGAGCAGTTACAATGACCTTGCTTTTTCCTTTGCCATGTTGTTTCGTATATATACGCTGCAACGTCTGCTTCACATGAACCATTCCTCCAGAGAGGTCAATACAGCCCCATTGCAGGGCACAAATCTCACCAATCCGCATCCCTGTTGCCAACGCCAACGCAATCCCCAAACTTTTTAAAGATCGTTGCTTTTGCAAGCACTTCATTATCTCATACTCCTCCTGTAAAGTCAAGCAGTTTTCATTGATTGTGGACATCCTGACAGTACCAGATATAGGATACTGATACTGCATTTTTCCAAGACAGATATAACCTTTCTTCTCCGCTTTTTCTAAAATTCCCAGCCACAAAGCCACAATATCTTTTACTGATTTATGAGACAGGGTTCCAGAGCCATTTTTCTTTCTTTTTTCAGATAAGAATAGGATAAAATTTTGATTGTCATCATGACCGATACTCTTTAGCTTTTTCTCTCCAAAATATGGGAGTATGTGGTTCTCAATCGCTACAGAATAGGTGGCAAATGTGGATTCCTTGATATAACTTTTGTACTCTCTTTGCCAGCCCCTGACCCATGTTTCTACCGTTATGTCTTTTTGTTTTTGTGATTTCATTACTTTTTCCTCCATTTTTTTAATGATTATAACACTCATCCAGCTCAATGATGCCCACGGACTAAGTTGATATCCTTAAGTTTCTATCTTAAGGATACTTTTCTACAATATATAGACCGGCATTGGCAGACGTAAAATATTCATTTCTTTGCTGGTAGAAAGGTTAC
>CAJTFB010000007.1 GCA_910575665.1 Eubacteriaceae bacterium | reverse complement strand
CAGATTAAGATTTCCCCAGTATTCGTTATTGACAGAAATTATTGTAGGAATTATAGTAAAGAAGGACGGAAAACCAGTGTGGTCGTCCGTCCTTTCAAATCATTATCATAGAAGAACTGAATTTACAGAGAAAATTTCAAACTCTCCAAAGTATTGACATAGATCCAGTTATAAATATTTTATTTAGCACCAACTATAAATTTATCCCATCCTAAACTCTTTATTTCATTAAATGTTGCACTTCTTATTTTTCCTTTTTTTAAACACCTCCGACCATTTATATTTTTTAAAGCATCCTGAGGATTTTTCCATTCCGCAAGACATTCTTCACATATTATCAAATACTCATTATTAGTTATATTTTTATTAATTTCCAACCTGCCATATTCACAACAAATTGGACATTGACCAACATAAAATATCTCTTCCAAATATCTCCACCTCTTTTAATATGACATTTTCATTCCATAATCTCCGAATGACGGAAATGCTGTCCAAACTTTTGATGTTCCTTCTTGAACAACAATTGTTACATAATTCATTTGCTGTCCAAAATTTTTATACCCTGTATTATATCCAACGTTTTGATATGGTATATTATAAATAGTTCCACCCATGTTATCTGATACTACTTTTGCATTTACTCTATTAGTCCAAGCATCTTCGATCATAGTCTGAACATCTCCTCTAAAAACTCCATGCATTTCCCTTTGATAGTTTGGACTTCCATGTTTCTGAACATGGTCAAGAACTGTTTGCCCTTTACGGCTAGTATTAGTCCAATCCAAGTCTCCTAATCCATCTTTAACAGATGCATTCCCACTTCCCCCGGCAAACCTGGCAATCCCCTTCTCACCCACATAATCCACCTGGCAGGTTACCTTCCACCACCTGCACACCCCGATGATCCCGGCCACTGCCACCGCACCATACACCAGCGCATTCAGGTAATCCCCCTCGGAAACACTGTAGATCGCCAGTACAATGGACACAACACTGGAAGCCGCCGTATGGGCCATCATCACCGTCAGCATGCTCGTTGCCAGCACCGCTGCAGCCGCACAGAACAGCATTCCCATGGCCGCTCCCTCGATCATTCCTTCCAGAAAGGCCTCTGTCATGTCGCCGGCATCTCCGCCGCACAGTCCCGTCATCACCGTTTTCCCGATGCCGTTTAACAGCGACATCCCCAGGATCACGTTCTGGTTCTGATACAGTTCTGCTCCGATGGCGCTGGCGATATTACACTCCGGCAGGCTGAACATTCCGCTGGGGTCCTTGTACTTCACCGGGTTCGCATTCGCATACAGATACTTATGCAGTGTCACCGGCTCATACAGGTCCCCCTGCCAGGTATCCATGCTGATAAAGGTTCCCGTCTCCGGGCTCATGTATCTGGCCCTCAAATAATACAGCCCCGATACCCCGTCATAGTACTCCCCGGTGTACAGGAAGTGGTTCTCCGTCTCCCCGGTTTTCTCGGTCAGTTCCCCATAGGCATTGTAGGCGTAGGTGTCTGTCAAGTTTCCTTTTTCATCCAGAAGCCCCCTCACATTTCCCTGGCCGTCGTACAGGTAGGTGGAGGTTTTTCCTTCCCTCGTCTGGGAGAGCAGGGTATCTCCCCAGCCGTAGGAAGCCAGGAGTTCTCCTTCTTCGTCAGTCTCTGCCAGGGTGCGGCTCAGCTCCCCGGAGGTATCGGAAATAAAAAGGATCTCCTTCTCTTCTTCTCCCTCGGAGGCAGTTTTACTCCTTCTCACCCCTTCGGCGTCATAGCTATAGTTCTCCTTCTTTCCTTTCTGGTCTGCCTGGTAGGATACAAGGCGGTTATACACATCATACTTATAGCTCTCTTCGGCTGCCCCGGACTTTTTCAGCAGGTTTCCATTGGCGTCATAGGTATATAAGGAGTTTTGATCCCCGGTCTTTTCCTCCACCAGCTGGTTCCGGTTGTTATAGATGTAGTCTGTAATCGTGGTGACACCGGCAGTGGTTACTTTTTTCTGGATCCGGTTTCCGACGTTGTCGTACTTATAGGTGTAACGGCTCTCTGTCTCTTTCCCGGTGCCGGCTGCCGAGACAATGCGTTCTCCCGTCAGCCTTCCCGCCCCATCATACTCATACTCTGTCTCTTTCTTTCCAGAGAGGCCTTCTTCCTGGAGTTTTGTCCGCTCCCCCGTTTTACCGATGGTATATTGATATTGTGCGATAAGTGCCCCGGTGCTGTCAACGGTTTTCTGCACCAGAAGGCGGTTTAACGCATCGTACTCATAGGTTTCTTTGACTCCGTTGGCAAAGGTAGCGGCCTGGCGGTTCCCATTTTCATCATAGGTATAGACTGTTGCGGTCCCGTCCTTTGCTACCACCCGTATGATACGATCCAGGGTGTCATAGGCATAGGTGGTTCGGTCCAGCACTCTGTCCCCAGCTTTTACGGTGACGTTTTCTTTCCGTCCAAACTGGTCATAGCCGTAACAGATTTTCTGTCCGTTTTCATAGGTTTTTTCCGCCAGCTCCCCATGCTTATTATACCTGTAGCGGATGGTGCTGCCTTCACTGCTGCTCTCTGTCCGTCTGCCATAGGTGTCATAGGTGTAGGTTTTTATGGACTGACCGGTCTTTTCCTGTACCACCTGGTCCTGATCGTCATATTCTACGGTTGTAGTGACACCGTTGTAGTCTACGCTCTTTTCCAGCCTTCCATACCGGTCATAGGTTCTTGTGCGGGCGCTGCCGTCTGCCTGGGTGGTTTTTGTCTGCCTTCCCGCCCCGTCATACTCATAGGAGGTCTCGTTTCCATTGGCGTCTTCCATCCTGCAGAGATTTCCTGCTTTATCGTAGGTGTAGGTGGTGGTTCCGGAAGAAGGATTCTCCACCCGGATCAGACGGTCTGCCCCGTCATAGGTATAGGTTGTTTTTGTTCCGGCGGCGTCTTTCTGCCAGATGGTACGTCCCCTCTCATCGTATCCGCTCTCTACGCTGCTTCCATCGGGATAGGTGGTCTTTACCCGGTTCCCGGCTTTGTTGTATTCGTAGGTGGTGGTATTTCCCCTGGCATCCGTTACCCCGGTCAGGTAAGAATACTTGTTATAGGTGTACTTTGTTGTGTTTCCTTTGGCATCCGTGACGGAGGTGTTGCGGTTTAAGGCGTCGTAGGTATAGACTGTCTTTGCCCCGGCGGCGTTCGTCACGGAGGTTACGTTGTAATTGCGGTCATAGGTATAGGTGGTGCTGTTTCCCCGGCTGTCGGTGCCCGTTATCAGGTTCCCCACTTTGTCATAGGTATAGGTCTGGCTCTGCCCGAGACGGTTTACGGATTCGGTCACACGGCCTTCCGGGTCATAGGCAAAGGTTTCGGTGGTGCCGTCTGCATAGCCCACCCGGCTGACTTCCCCCTGCCGGTTGTACTCATAGGTGGTCCGGCGCCCCTGTTCATCCGTGGAAGCTGTCATCTGACCCAGCAGGTTCCGTTCGATGGCGGTGACCTTTCCTTCCGGATCGATCCTCTGGACCAGGTCCCCGGCTTCATCATAGACATACCGGGTGGTGCGTTCTTCTGTGCCTTTTTCTGTCTCTACATGACGGGTCTGGGTCAGGCGGTTTCCTTCTTCGTCATAGGTATATGTTGTTTTGATTCCGGTACTGTCCGTGTTCTGGATCACGTTTCCCTCTCCGTCGTACTGTGCCGACGCCAGGGTTCCGATGGCATCCGCGATGCCGGTGACGTTTCCGTTTTTATCGTGCTCGTAGCTGGTTTTGTTTCCGGCAGGGTCTGTGGTCTCTTCGATGTTTCCGGCCTCGTCGTAGTCGATGAGGATCTCTTCTTCCCCGGACTTCATGGCTGTGGTAAGATTTCTTTCGTTGTATGTATGTTTCAGGGTGTTTCCTCTGGCATCTGTGACGGAGGTGATATTTCCACTGCCGTCATAGGCATATTGGGTTGTATTTCCCCTGGCATCTGTCTTTGTCAGCAGGTTTCCGTTGTCGTCGTAGGTGTTTTTCGTCGTATTTCCGTTGGCGTCGGTCTGCTGCAGGATGTTTCCCCGGTCATCGTATACGTATACTGTACTGTTTCCCAGACGGTCTTTTATCACCTGGGTCTTTCCCTGGATGTCATAGGCATACTCCGTCCGGTTTCCCCCGGCGTCGATGATGGCCCTTAAGCGCCCGTCTTTGTCGTACTCGTTTCTTGCCACGGCAGCTCCCGATGCATCGGTGATCCCGGTGAGGTTGTGCTCCTGGTCATAATGGAAGGTGACAGTTCGCCCTGCCGGGTCCGTTACTTCTGCTAAATTCCCCGCTTCGTCGTAGGTATACCGGGTCTGTTTTCCCTTCGGATCTTCGGCACAGGTGATCCGGTCTTCGGTATCTCTGGTAAAGGTAATGCTCCGCCCGTCTTCCGAGTGGTAGCCGTCCTGGTCCACCCGGATGGTGGTTCCTTTCCTGTCCTTCATCCTGGTGACTCCGGTGGCAGCACTGAGATAGACGGCTGTCCCTTCTTCGGTGGTCAGCCTGTAGTTTACCTGCCGGTACATGGAGGTTTCTGGCAGGAGCATTTCGGTGTCCTGGATCACGGCAAGGTTGTTCCCATCGATCTCTAACTTTACTTTCGGATTTGTCACACAGCGGTACCCCAGTTCCACCTCATGGATCGGCACAAGCTCCCGTCTGTCCGGTGTCATGGTCAGTTCAAACCGGTCACTGGTTCCGTCGCCGTAGGCGATGATGATGTCGTGGCTTTTTGTCTCGTTCAGGCTGTAACCTGGGGCGGACCATGTGCCGGTCACACGGAGTTTGTAACCGGTGTGCAGCGGCGTTGTCTCCGACAGTGTCATTCCCTGCATGCCAAGGCTCCAGCCGATGCCAAAATCGCCTTTGTTTTTGTTGCCACTGCGGTAGGCGCGGTTTACGTTGATTTTTGCTCCTCCCATGGCGGCTGTGATGTCTGTGAATCCCAGGTTCATGGCCCCTGTTTTTAAGGTTCCTTCCACTACGTATTTCCGGGTGACACGGTTCCGGTTCCCCTCTTTGTCCACCACGCTTAAGCGTACCTCGTAATGCCCGTTTGGCAGCATGGTGGTGTCCAGATGCCCCAGGGGCTGATGGTGTTTCGGTTCTGTGGACTGTTCTAGTAGGATGTAGTCTTCTGCCCCGATGATCCGGTATTCCAGGGTGTAATACTCCATTTCTTCTGCATCGTAAGCGGTTCCTGTGATGTCCACGGGCTCTGTCAGTATGGCTTCTCCCTGGGGGGCATCGATGGCTGCCACTGGCGGGTTGCCGGAAGGCTTTTCTGGTTCTGGCGTCTCTTCTGGCTCCGGTGTTTTTCCTGGTGTTTTTTCTGGTTCTGGTGTTTTCTCTGGCTCCGGTGTTTGTAATGGCGCCACCGTGAACCGGTATTCTTCGGTGGCGGTATTTCCCGCCCCATCCGTCGCTGTTACTTCCAGGATATGCTCCCCTTCTCCCAGGGATGGGATCTCTACCTGATTGTTATGCTGGTAGAAGATCTCTGTGTGGTCAAAGTGCGTTCGTACTTCCTGTACCGCGCCGTCGTCCTGGATCTCCAGCAGGAATACTCCCCTTTCTCCTGGTTCGTAGCTCTCTTTTTCGGGAGTGATCCGGATTTCTGGCGCCTTCCCGTCCAGATGGATACTTGTCTGCTGGATTACTACTCTTCCGTCTTTGAGGCAGACTTCTATTTCCAGTTGGGTTTCTCCTGTTTTTTCTGGCAGGGTGACGTTGATTTCTTTGGTTTCTGACCGTCCTACTTCTTTTTCTCCTTCATAGATCTTTATGCTCTCTAGGGGTTCTCCTTGGGGTAAGAGTACTTTTCCTTTGACGGTACTGCCTGGCTTTGCATACGCTGGCAGGTCGATGACCAGGTTGATTTCTTCTGGTTCTGTTAATGGTTCGATGGGATGGATCCGGGGCTGTCTGCGGACCTGGATCTCCTTCCTGGCGGTTATGCTCTTTCCCTGGGTTTCCGTCTCTGCCTGGAGCTGGTAGTCCCCGGGGGCTTGGATGGAAAATGTTGTGAAAAATGGCCTGGTTTCCTGGATCTCCCAGGCTTCTTCCCCTTGTTTTATGCCGTCTTTCCAGAGGGACCACCGGGTCTGGCGGTTCCCGCCCTGATGACCCCCTGTCATCTGGCAGTAGGCGGACATGCTGCTGTTTTCTACTACCGTGTCATTGCACAGGATTTTACTTTCTGCTGTCGTGTCTGGTACCTCATAGGCATCTGCCTCTTCACTTGCTGCCATCACCCAGTCCACCCACGGGCTCCGGTAATCCTGGCTCCGTTTCAGGGTGACTGTGATTTCGATGTATCTTCCCTGGACTCCTTTCAGGGTACCCCCGTTTTCTATTTCTTCCCAGCTGCTTTCTTCTTCCTTCCGGTCATATGCCTTTACACGGGCTGTCACCGCGGAATCTCCTGCCTGGCTGGCTTCCCAGCACACCTTTCCCCACCGGGTTCCATTTTCTCCACTGTCGTATACGGCGCTCCATGTCCCTTCTTCTGCCACATGTTCGGAGGGCAGCCACAGATCTCCCATCGATACCCGGTGGCCGTTCCCATAGACGTCATAATACGTATAATAACTGTCTTTGATGACTTTTTGGTATCCCTCTGCTTTTTCTGGGGTCAGGGAGAGGGAGAGGGGGCAGGAGCGGATTTCTCCCAAGGTTTCGGCTTCATAGACGGCCGTTGTGCTCCCGTCCTCATGGACGGTACAGTTCCAGCCTTCCCCGGCTTCTACCTTTCCCTGTACTTCCACCACCAGTCTGATTTGGCGCCCTTCTTCTGGCACCAGTGTTTCTTTTCTCTCCCACTCGCACAAAAAGGGGGCCCGTTTGGTGCTGTATCCGTCATCCCATTTTCCCCAGGAGTACATGTAGCCGTAGTCCTGTCCGTTTCCAAAGGAGTTGTTTGGTTCTCCTGGGTTCCAGTTCAGGTAGGTGGCCTTTTCTCCCGTCACCCATCTCCAGTTCCCTTCCTCTTCTTCGTCGGTAAAACCGATGGCGTTATAATAGGAGTCCTGCTCTTTCACGAGCTGTGTTGCCACCTCGTTTTCTTCCTTGCTTGTGATCGTTACCAGGTGCCCCCCATAGATCTGGCACAATAGTTCTGCTTCTTTCCACAGTACGTTTTTATGCACCAGTGCATACAGGTTTCCATTGTATCTGGCAAAGGACGCATCCGGCTCTCCTGGGATCTGGTTTTCTTTTGTACTGTTCCCCGCGAAGGCGATCTGATAATCCAGCTTTCTTCCTCCGGATGTGCTGTCTGTGGCCAGGGTTACTTCTGCGGTGACTCCGTCGGCTACGTTTTCATTGTATTTTTTGCTTACCTTCTGCACCGGAGCTTCTTGTTCTGATAGTTTGAGGTTTCCTCCTCCGATCTCTACTTCCTTTGTGCTTCCTTCTGCGTACTCTTCTTCGCTGTCATAGATCTTGATGATTTTTTTCTTTTCTTCTGTGTCTCCCTCTCCCAGCAGTTCCATGTCTTTTTCCGAGGCTTTCAGGTAAAACGAGGTGCCGGACATCTCCACTCCTCTGGCATATATGCGGCCGTTGATTGTCACTCGGTTTGCGTTGATACGGACGTTGCCGTTGGGGGCGGCAAGGATTCCGTTGATCACGATATCGCTTCCGCTGATGCAGATGTCTCCGTTTTCTGTGTATAAGACTACCTTTCCCCCGTCCCGGTTCAGGCTGTCCACGCTGTACTGGATGGTTTCTTCTGCCATCAGGTAACAGTTCCCACGAAAGCTTGTCCCGCTGATCTGAATCCCGGATGCGGATTTTTTATAACCGTTGCAGATTTCTTCTCCATTGACGTTCATGTAGTTTTGTTGTTCTTCCCAGTGGTCGGTTTGTTTTTCGATCCGGGTCCGGATATCTGGTAAGGACTCCTCTTTATGTCCCTGGTTGACAGCGGTGGCGGCAAACTGACCGCACCACGGATATACGCTCCCGCCTGCGTTTGCTTCTCCTTCGATGTGGATCCTGGAGCCGGAACAGATCAAGTCTTTTCCTGTATAGAGGTCTGCTGCTAGGTTGGCCTCATTGCAGTAGAGCTGGAGGTTTCTGTCCGACGCAAAGATTCCGTATTTTTCCAGCTTTGTTGTTTCTGACTGGAGGGTCTGCTTTGTGGTTGCTTTTTCTGCTGCCACTCCGGTCCCGGACAGGCTCTGCAGGGCGATGGCTGCCACCAGCACCAGGGCCAGGATTCGTCTTTGTATGTGGTATTTGGTTATTTTAGTTGCTGGTTTCATCGTGTTTTTCATCTTTTATCCTCCATTCGCGCACGCCTTTTTGCGCATCACACAAGTTTGTGCGCTCACGCACAAACTTGCAGAGTGAAAAATTTTTTTCACTCTTGTCTCCTGTTCTCTTTCGTGTGTTCCGGCTCTGTAGGGCCAGGATTCGTCTTTGTATGTGGTGTTTGGTTCTTTTTTGGGTCATTGGTTTCATCGTTTATCTCCTTTTTGTGTGTCAGGGCTGTGTAGGGTTCCTTACCCGCTCTTCCCAAATGTCTTTCCTTATTCAGCATTATAATGCAGATCTGGATCTGATTCTAGCTTTTTCTCCTAATTTCTGGAACTTTCGTTCGACAAAATTCGACATATGGGCCATCTCACATCCTCTAACCCACGATTTCCCGCATGATTTTCTATTTTCTGCATACACTAAAACCAAATATTAGGAGTGAAACCATGAAATATTCATTAAAAACAATAGAGATCATTAGTTTTATCATCGCCAGCCTGCTGGGAGTAATTTTCCATTTTATCTATGGCTGGAGTGGCGAAAATGCAGTAGCAGGACTTTTCTTTCCCGTCAATGAATCCACCTGGGAACACTTAAAACTGATTTTTTTTCCGATTTTGCTCGTATCCATCGGGGAATATTTTATTTTTCATACCCAATACGACAATTTTATCTGCGTGAAACTTTTGTCAGCCCTGCTGGCCATGGTGTTGACGGTGGTATGCTTTTATACTTATCAGGGAGTATATGGAAAAAACAGTGATGTCATGAATATTCTGATCTACTTCCTTTCCATGGGTGCTGCTTACCGCTTTAGTTACCGCGCTCTGTCCCGCAATAAAGGATGCCGTCTTCCTTCCACTGCCTGCTATTGGGGATTTGTCATCCTCTGTTTTGTATTTTTTATCTTTTCTCTGTTTCCACCCCATATTGGATTGTTTGCTTCTCCAGTTTAAGAAGCTGCAAACTCACATTTAACAAAAAAAAGAACACACACTCTTTCTTGTTTCTTAAAGAAGTGCGTGTCCTTTTTTATATAATACTCACATCAATCGTCATCCTGCAAAGCATCAAAACCGCTTTCCCCGGTTCTTACCTTGATAACTTCCTCTACATCATAGACAAAGATTTTTCCATCTCCGATGTGACCGGTGTAAAGCGCCTGTTTTGCCGCCTCCACAACTCTGCTCACCGGTACTGCACTGACAATAACTTCTACCTTGATCTTCGGAAGAAGCGTGAAGTCTACTGGTACACCGCGGTAATATTCCGCATTTCCTTTCTGTGCGCCACAGCCAAGTACCTGAGTGACCGTAATACCACTGACGCCGATATCATTGAGTGCTGACTTCAGTTCCTCAAACTTACTCTGCTTGCAGACAATGGATATCTTACTGAGCTTAGTTCCATCCAAAGACTTTGGCGCTGCCTCTGGTGCCTTAGCAGCCGGGGTAACTTCTGTGACAGAAACAGCCTTCTCCATCGGCACCCCACCAGGTAGCTTTTTGTCCTGACTTGAAGAAGCCGGATAGAATCTATCGCCTGCCGGCATAAAGTCTGCATAGGCAGAAGGCAGGCCATGCTCGGTGGCATCCAGACCAAGGATCTCCTCTTCCGCTGTCACACGAAGCCCAAATGCCTTGTTGATCACGATAAATATAACTGCCATAACTGCGGCCGCATAAACTCCAATCGTGACGACACCGAGACACTGTATACCAAGCTGACGGGCGCCGCCGCCGTAAAACAATCCATTCTCATAATCAAAGAGTCCTACTGCAATCGCTCCCCAGGCACCATTGAATCCATGAACTGCTACAGCACCCACCGGATCATCCACCTTACATACATTATCCACGAACCACACACCAAATACGACCAGAAGACCGTCCACGATGCCGATCATAGCTGCCCCCACCGCATCCACATTGGCACATCCAGCGGTTATACCGACCAGACCGGCAAGAGAGGCATTCAGACACATGGAGACGTCAGGCTTACCATATTTAGCCCAGGTAAAGATCATACAGACCGCAGTAGCAATGGCCGGCGCGATCGTCGTCGTAGACAGGATCTTTGCCATCTCGTCTACACTGCCTGCCGCCGCACCGTTGAAACCATACCATGCAAACCAGAGAATAAAACACCCCAGCGCTCCAATGGTGATGTTATGCCCAGGAATCGCTTTTGGCTTGCCGTTTTTATCAAACTTTCCAATACGGGCTCCCAGAATCGAAGCACCTACAAGTGCCGTAATACCACCTACCATATGTATGACTGCGGATCCTGCGAAATCTATAAATCCTAGTTGCGCCAGCCATCCCTGGCTGTTCCATGTCCATCCTGCCTCAATGGGATATACCACCGCACTTATTATGATAGAGTACAAACAATACATGCTAAATTTAGTCCGCTCTGCCATAGCACCAGAAACGATAGTTGCACAGGTCGCACAAAATACCAGCTGGAAGAAGAAATTTGACCAGTTAAAACCTGCAAAATTCGTAAACATCTGATATTCCGGCATTCCGATCACTCCGAAAAAGTAATTCTCTGAGTTCATGATGCCGTAACCAAGAAATATAAATACGATCGTTCCCAGGCAGAAATCCATCAGGTTTTTCATAATAATGTTTCCTGCGTTTTTTGCTCTGGTAAATCCGGTCTCCACCATGGCAAATCCCGCCTGCATGAAGAATACCAGTGCGGCACCAATCAAAAACCAGATACCAAACGCCACCTCTGAGCTTGCTGTTGAAATTGCTTCGGTTAATTCTGTTGCTAATTCCATAAAAGCCACCTCCAAAATTTGATTATCTACGAACCTCTTCACCCTTCGGGCATGAAGCCCAAAAGTTGTATAAACGACGAAAACGCCAGGTGAATTTTTCACCTGACGTCTTCGTCATTTACATGCTTTATTATATGCCCACTATTTCCGGATGTCAATCATTTTTTCAAAAAAAATCATATACCACCATACTCTGACACTGGCTAACCCTTTTATTATTACTGCCCAGCTACCTGTTGCAGCTCCGGAAATACGTAATAAAGAAACTTTTTTGACTCTTCTTTTTTCTTAGAATTAAACAGTATAGAAAATATAGGTCTCTCCACGATGCCGCCCCCATCTTCAAATATTTTCTGGTATACATCACTCTGGTCAAGATAGACGCCATAGGGATGCCTGTCCTCATTTTCCGGCGTATCTGGGATAAACAGATGCCCCTTCAACACTTCTAGCTCCGTTTCGCTGAGAAGTTCCGTGAGATCCATAGCAAAATCATTTTCCATGTAAGAGGTTAGATCCTCCTGGGCCGCAATCATAGAATCCAGCGTCGCTGCGTAGATCATGGATGAAATCTGTGTAAGATCCGTAGCAGCGGTTGCCCCTACTTTATTGGCAAATTCAGAATTGGTAAAAAACAAATGGAAAGAAGGTGTATTCCGCTTCGTGTCTAGCCCAAGAAATTCCATATAGTGATCTCCAAATTCTTCCAGTGGTATATCAAAGGCACTTTCATTCAGAATCGCACAGCGATACACCACTTCTTCCCTGGTTACCACATCGTTATAAAAAAAGTAACCCACCAGTCCCAGTATTGCCGCCCCAATCAGAAACGGCAATAAATAATAGGTCTTAAAATGCGTTATTTTCTGGGAAGGATTCATCCGTTTCCACTTGCTTTTTTCCGATTCGTCTTCATTCCGTTTTTCATATATGGAAGCCCTCTCGTCCAGCTTTGTCTTCTTGTTTGTTAAATTGATTGCCATATTTCCTCCCGACTTATATACATTTTATTATATTGTAGCACTCGGTTGAAAAAAAGAAAAGAGAATCATAAATTGTTCACAAAATGATAAAAATGATTCAGCGGACCATTTCCTTTTCCCAGATCTAGCCCGGCGCCGATGGCACCTGTTATATAAACTTTGGCGTCAGCAACCGCCTCCTCTAATATTTTTCCCTGAGCCATACCGCAAGCGATAGCACTGGATAGGGTACACCCGGTTCCGTGGGTATTGCTGTTTTCTATCCGGGCGCCAGCATACCATGAGTGAACTCCCTTTCCTACATGAAACAAAAGATCATCTGCACCGCTGCCATGTCCCCCTTTAATCAGCACCGAACAGCCGTATTTGCCCGACAGTGCTTCGGCAGCCCTCTCTCTGTCATCATTCTTTTTAATAGGATATCCAATAAGCTGTTCCGCCTCAGGTAAATTGGGCGTGATCAGATCCACCATCGGAAAAAGTTCTTCTTTTAATGCACTTTCTGCCTCAGGCTCCAGAAGCACTCTGCCGCTGGTAGAGACCAGGACTGGATCCAGCACGATAAAGGGAAAAGGCCTCCCGTTTGCGCTGTACTCATTTATGACTTGAACCAGCACCTGAATATTTTCTTTGGACACCACCATCCCAATCTTGATGGCATCCGGCACAATATCTTCAAACACTGCCCGCAGCTGTTCCCCGACCAAATCAGGTTCCACTGGCTGCACCCGCCTTACTCCCATCGTATTCTGAGCGGTAATCGCCGTTATAACACTCATTCCATACAAGCCAAAGGCACTGATGGTTTTCAAGTCTGCCTGTATACCCGCCCCGCCGCTGCAGTCCGAACCTGCCACTGTTAATATTGTATTCAATCTATTTTCTCCCTTCCTTATAACATACCATTCTACATCTTTCCCTGCAGACTCTCCATGATCACCGCCAGCCTGGCAAGGTTAATCGGTTTACTAATGGTCGCATTGATTCCGCTTACAAGTCCCATCTTCACGTCATTGGACTGTATTCCTTCCAGCATCTCGATAATAGGAATCTTCCGCAGGTTTTTATTGGATGTATATTTGATTCTCCTGGCAAATTCATAACAATCCATGTCTTCCAGTTCCCTGTCCACAAGAATGGCTGACAACAGACCCGAATCAAATTTATTTAGAAGTTTCTCTGCCTCTTCCCCACTGGTCACCGTGTATACCATGGCGCCATTGACTCTGAGAAGAGGAGCGATCAGTTTATTCCGGTCGCTTCCCCGCTCTACCAGTAAAATCCCCTGGCCACTTAAATCGGTCTCTCTGCCTTCTGTATTTGTCCCCGTTGCCAGCTCTCCAAAGACATCACCTGAAAGATCAGACAAAAAGACGGGAATATCAATCTGGACAACATTGTTGTGAGCAATCCCTTTCCGAAACTGAATGCTTCCACCCAGAAGTCCAGTGATCTTGCTAGAAAGAGAAATTGAATATCCCATGCCGCCAAGGGCAATAATTTTTTCCCGGAGATCCGAATCGTTTGTAAATTCGGTAGAACGCTCATAATAACGCTCATTTATAACCGGCCCCTCGTCCTCCATCTTAATACATATACGAACCCCTTCATTTTCCAGCTTTTTTTCCTGAATATACAGATTTATTGAAGTCCCCTTGGGAGCATACTTAATCCCATTGCCTAGCAGATTGATAATAATCTCCTTAAAACGGAATTCGTGTACAAAATAGCTTTGATCTCTTGGGATCGTAATATGTTCATGAATGGAAATATCTAGTCCAAGAGAAATTTTCCTCACCTCATCACATACCTGCGTACACATATCATACAAATTCACCGAATTTACTGGACGGGAATAAGGCGCCTGAAGCTGGTTATACTCTTCAATGCTTCCTATAATCTCACTCACATATTCCATACACCGCCTTATATGCTTATGATTTTGTTCCGTATGCTTCTCATTCAACAGCTGCTTTATCGTTACGATTGGGGGATTCAATTCTTTCACAATATAATTAAGAAATGTCCTCCTGGCTTCCATTCCCTCCTTCGCCTCGGAAAGTACATCCTTTAATATTTTCCGGTCCGACCGCTTTTGATAATGTTCTTCTGCACGGACTGCATTGACATCTCTAACCGTAAAAATAATCGTATTTACATCGGAGCCAAAAAATGCAAAATAGCAGATCATGTGGGTATAGTCTCCATCTTTACCTTTCACCCGGCAAAAACGGTATCCCTTGGGCTCTCCTGAGTGAAGAATACGGAGCATCTGCTGCAAGCTGAGAAAGAAACTGATTTCCTTTTGTTCTTCTGGCGCCACCTTATTCCGGCACCACCAGTACAAAAAGGAGTCATAGCTGCGGTTTCCCCGGTATTCATCCCAGTCATATTCATCGATAAAATGCGAAGTAAAAGACCCTGTCGTCACATCGATCTTTAATATGAAACTATATTCCTTTAATATATGTTCATCAAAAATCTGGTGCAGATCCTGTTTCATCGTGAGAGGGATGATCTTAAACATGATCTTTTTAATATATCCTCCCACCCGGACCAGCTTTCCATTTTCAAATATTTTATTCATATATATTTCATAATTATCGTAATATCTTTTACCACTGTCCCTATTATGTGTCAGCATCCTTATGTTATCATATCTCTGCCGTTCATTGCGGATAAATGATATGATCTTTTTCCTGTCACCTTTGTAGATCAACTCATTTCTAAATAAAAAATTTTTGTAATGGATATAGGTATCACTGCCAATGCACAGAAATGTATTTTCTGCAAAATTGTTCTCTCCAAACAACCGAAACCTTTCATCCTTGATATCATACTCAAACATCAGATCAGCGGTATTATTTTCCATCGCCATCCGATATCTGTCTTTTTCTTTCAATAGCTCAAAATAAATCGCCTTTCGCTCCGTGATCTCCGCCAGCATACACAAATACTCTGCTCCATCGTCCCTGGTTTCATAATAATTTCCATTAAGCCTGTACCAGCAGACATTACCATCCTGCTCTCTGACTGACCGAAACTCATAATCAACGGACTCCCGGCGGGCTGCCTGAGTGACCAGGTGTTCCCGAAGTCCCGGAAGATCCTCCGGAAAGGTATATTTACCAGAGGTACCAATATATTCCTCCCTGCTGACACCCATTAGCTCAAAATAGTACTGATTCGCTTCCCGGATATAGAAATTATCCTTCCCTATCACTAAAAATACAATGCCCCCTGGCATATTTTTATTGATAATATCTCTTTGGAGAATCATTTTCTCCCACATATCAATATTCACAACAACGCTGCGGATACAATCTCTTCCATCGATATTCACGATTTCACCTGTATCCTTTACCCAGATATAATCGCCATCCCCGGTTTTCATTCGGTATTTACATTCATATTCTTTCCCCTTTTTTTCAAAACCATATACTTCACTGGCTATCCTCCGCACGTCCTCAGGATATACACGGTCCTCCATCGTTTTTCCCAGAAGACAGTCCTTCTCTTCTACGGGGATCCGAAGCATTCTGGCGTAATCATCATCTACCTCTAACACCTCAAAATCTATATTATAAACACAAAGCCGGCATCCGCATTGAATCGTTCTTCCCAGGATTTCCAGCTTTTTTTTGTCGTCGGTATTCATTTAAAACCTCCTCGTCCTGTTATCCTCTATACATCGATCCGCATCGGCGTAAAACGCATGCCGTCTTTGACCTGTTCTGGAGCCAACTTATGAAAGCCCATTGCCTCATACGCTTTCCTGCCCTTCGGTGAGGAATTTACCGTGATCTGCCGCAGTTCTGGATTCCTCTCCAGACAATATGCTGCCCCCCTTCTCACCAGCCTTGTCGCCACTCCCATTCTCTGGTATTGCCGTTCCACAAATAAAAGGCTGATGTGAAATCCACTTCGCATAGCAATCACGCCGATCAATCGGCTTCCCTCAAAAGCTCCAAAAAATACCATCTCACCGCGGGAGAGCATTTCTTTCATATTTTCCCTCCGGATAAAGTGCTGAAAAGTCTGTACACCAATTTGTTCATAATCCTCTGCATCACACTCTTCAAATACCTTCCACACCAGTTCCAGAGCTTTATCTAATTGTCTCATATCTATCTTGCAGATCTGCATAGTCTTTACTCTCTCTTTTTCTCTGTTTTACTTGAATCCTCATAATCAGTATAATATAATAATGATCAAAGTGTCAAATGAAAGTCCCGTAAAATGGGCCAACCACGAAAGGCAGGATACAAGCATGAAGAAGCTTTTTAATGACAAATGGAGTTTTTGCAAATTTCCACTACATACATCGATGGATGATATTTACCAGTCCTCTGATTGGAAGCCGGTGGATGTTCCTCACGACTGGATGATCTACAACACAGAGAACCTCTATGAAGAGGCGATAAGCTGCTATAAAAAAATCTTTACAAGAGAAGAACTTACGAATTCCAGCGAGGATAAGATTTGGCTGGTGTTTGAAGGAGTTTATATGGATACTTCCGTATTTCTCAACGAAAAACAGATCTTTACCTGGAAAAACGGATACTCCGAATTTATTGTAGATATCACGGATCTGCTGGCTGAAGGCAGCAATGAACTTCTGGTACGCAATGAATATCATCTGCCCAACAGCCGCTGGTATCCGGGTTCCGGAATTTACAGAGATGTGTGGCTGATCACCAGTCCACCCGCACATTTTATACATAATGGTACATACCTTTCTACCAAACAATTAGGAAAAACCTGGGAAGTATTTATGGACGCAGAGGTGGTTTTTGAACATCTTTCCGGTGAAAAAAGCGGTGTACTCCGACATACCATAACCGATGCCGAAGGCAATGTAATTGTGACCCATGAAAATAAAGTCCTGCTTACCGACACAGTACAGACCAATAAACAGGTGATGACGGTGATTGATCCCCAGCTCTGGGATACCCTCACCCCCTATCTGTATACGATCACATCTGAGCTTTTTATCGATGGATCACGAATAGATTTTCTAACACAAAATCTTGGCTTTCGTCATATCGAATTTGATGCGGACAAAGGATTCTTCCTCAATGGAAGATTCGTAAAAATTAATGGAACCTGTGAGCACCACGTTCTGGGATCCCTGGGCGCAGCTATGAATAAAGCGGCATTAAAACGCCAGCTCCTAATCCTGAAAGAAATGGGGGTAAATTCCATCCGCAACGCGCACAACATGCCACCAAAACATATGCTGGATCTCTGTGATGAACTGGGGCTTCTTCTCTACACAGAGAGTTTCGACATGTGGGAGCGCACAAAAACTGACTATGACTACGGGAATGATTTTAAGGACTGGTGGCAGAAGGACCTGGAGAGCTGGGTCCGTCAGGACCGCAACCATCCCTGCATCTTTATCTGGGGCTTAGGAAATGAGATTTACGACACACATTTTGACCGGGGACTGGAGATTACCCAGGAACTTCATGAGGCAGTGCGCAAGCTGGACTATAGAAAAAATGCCTACACCACCCTTGCCTCCAACTATATCGAATGGGAATCCGCTCAGCGAACGGGAGAAGTGATCGATCTCGTAGGCTACAATTATTTGGACAAATGCTACGATGAGCACCATGAAAAGTATCCTAACTGGAAAATATTTGGCAGTGAAACCAGCGCCACCGTCCAAAGCCGGGGAATCTATCATTTTCCTTTGTCAAATCGTCTCCTGACCTTTGATGACCTGCAGTGCTCTGCCCTGGGCAACTGTACCACCAACTGGGGCGCCAGAAACTCAGAACACACCATTATCGCCCACAGAGACCGACAATTCTGCTTTGGACAGTACCTTTGGTCCGGTTTTGATTACTTAGGTGAGCCCACGCCATATTTTACCAAAAATTCTTATTTTGGACAGATAGACACAGCCGGTTTTAAAAAAGATTCCTTCTATATGTACCAGTCTGCATGGACCGACTACAAAACCAGTCCTATGATTCATATCCTTCCCTACTGGGATTTTAACGTGGGACAGCTTATCGATGTGCGGATCTATTCCAATGCCCCGAAGGTAGAGCTCCTCTTTCAAGGAGAGAGCCAGGGGGTCGTAGAAATTGACCACACCCACGGAAAAGTCCTTTCTGGGGACTGGCAGCTCCCTTATGAGAAAGGAAGTATCGTCGCACTCGCTTACGACGAAGAGGGAAATATCATCGCAAGAGACGAACAGTGTTCCTTTGGCGATCCAGCTTCCATCCGACTCACACCGGATAAACCGGTTCTGAATGCCGATGGAGAAGATCTTATTTTTCTCACCATCGAAACACTGGATCAAGATGGGATTTTCGTAGCCAACGGAAGAAGCCGGATGCACGTATCTGTCAGCGGTGCCGGCCGACTCGTGGGTCTGGACAATGGTGACAGTTCAGATCTCGATCCCTACAAGGGTACCAGCAAAAGATTGTTTAGTGGCAAACTGCTGGCAATCGTTGCAGCAAAAACAATACCCGGTGATATATTTGTCATTGTAACATCCCCTTCCCTGCCCGATTCCCACCTGACACTGAAAGCTATGCCGCATACATATCGCGAGGGAGTATCCTGCCTGTTGGAGAACAAACCTTTTTCCTCAGATCAGACTGACGAAATCCCCGTACGCAAAATAGAATTAAAAAATTCAGGCAGAAATCATTTGGACAAGGATCATAAAACCACCACTGTCACTGCTGCCATTTACCCAGAAAACGCCTCCTATCGTGATCTGGAATTCAAAGCTGTCACAAAAAATGGAGTGGTCAGCAATTCTGTAAAAATTTCCCACAACAAAGAGAGTAACCAGGCAGAGATTATGGCTGTGGGGGATGGGAAATTCCGTCTCTGCTGCACCTGCAGCAACGGACGGGATCATGTGGAAGTAATTTCAGAACTTGAATTTGAGGTTACGGGTCTGGGAGAGGCCACTGTCAGTCCATACCATATTGTGTCCGCCATCAACTACAATGCCAGCTCCGACGACGGATTGATCCTGAGTTTTCAGGGCGGTGTGTATATCACAGGAAATAAACGCACCACCGTGACCTTTGAGAACATTAATTTTGGAGACTACGGCGCCGATGAGATCCATCTCCCTATCTTCTCTTTCAGTGACGATCTTCCTCTGGAGGTGTGGCAGGGAACACCGGGAGATGAGATTACTGGTTCAGCGGAGGCAGGTACCTTCTCTTCTTCCGGTGAATGCCTCCTTCGTGAAATTTACCATGCCAAAAGCTGGTACAATCACTACCAGGAAAATGTATTCCGGCTGTCCAAACGCCTGAAAGGCATCCAAACCATTACCATCGTTGTATATCCAGAAGTGAAAATGTCCCTGCAAGGCTTCTACTTCACCAAAGTAGAAAAAACCTATGCAAGACTGAATGCCTCCGATAGCAGCAATATTACCGGAGATATGTTTACCATTGACGGGGATGCTGTCCGAAATATCGGAAATAATGTCACTGTAGAATTTGACGATATGCATTTTGACAAGGAAGGGCTCCACAGCATCACTATCCGCGGCCGTTCTCACATAGAAACAAATACCATTCACGTGCGCTTTGCGCCAACCGACGGAAGTGATGGCATCATAAACCAGATCATTGAGTTCCCTTACAGCGATAGCTCCCAGACACTCACTTTTTCTCTGGATCCTGTATACGGAGACTACCACCTGAACTTAATCTTTCTTCCTGGCTGTAAATTTGATCTGGAATGGCTACAGCTTGCGCATTAATTGCAACATTGCTTGTAGCTAAAGCTATTGCGGGTCACACCGGCATAGCCGAAGCCGGTGGTTTATTTTCCTTTCATCCAAAAAAAGTACCGCAATTCCTCAGAACTGCGGTACTTTCTGTATTTCCATGAAAGTATATTCTTAGAACTTGACCAAAAAATTAGAAATTTCCATTGTCCGCTGCTTCCTGGATAGAAACAGCCACTGCAACTGTCATACCAACCATTGGGTTGTTGCCTGCGCCGATCAGGCCCATCATCTCAACGTGTGCTGGCACAGAAGAAGAACCTGCGAACTGTGCGTCACTGTGCATACGTCCGAGGGTATCTGTCATACCGTAGGATGCAGGACCTGCTGCCATGTTATCCGGATGAAGGGTACGTCCTGTACCACCGCCGGATGCCACAGAGAAATATTTTTTACCCTGCTCCAGGCATTCCTTTTTGTATGTACCTGCCACTGGATGCTGGAAACGTGTAGGATTTGTGGAGTTACCGGTAATAGATACATCTACACCTTCCTTGTGCATGATCGCAACGCCTTCCTGAACATCATTAGCACCATAGCAGTTTACCTTGGAACGAAGACCCTCAGAATAGGAGATGCGGGATACTTCTTTTACGGTATTCGTATACGGATCATACTCTGTCTCTACAAAAGTAAATCCATTGATACGGGAAATGATCTGTGCAGCATCTTTTCCCAGACCATTCAGAATAACGCGGAGGGGATTCTTACGAACCTTATTTGCCTTCTCGGCGATACCGATCGCACCCTCTGCTGCTGCGAAGGACTCATGTCCAGCCAGGAAACAGAAGCACTCTGTCTCTTCCTCAAGGAGCATCTTTCCAAGGTTTCCATGTCCCAAACCTACCTTACGGGTATCTGCCACGGAACCAGGGATACAAAATGCCTGAAGTCCCTCACCGATTGCTGCTGCTGCATCCGCTGCTCTTTTGCAGCCCTTCTTGATCGCGATCGCAGCACCTACTATGTAAGCCCAGCACGCATTTTCAAAACAGATCGGCTGAATGCCTTTGATCTGATCGTATACATTTAAGCCTGCATCTTTTGTGATCTTCTCTGCCTCTTCGATGGAGGAGATGCCGTACTCATTCAATACGCTGTTGATCTTATCAATTCTTCTTTCATATGATTCAAATAAAGCCATTATTCGCTACCTCCTTTTATTATTTTGCGACTTCTTCATCCGTTCTCGGATCGATGAGTTTGACAGCGTCGTCTACACGACCGTACTGACCACATGCTTTTTCGTAAGCAGTGTTCGGGTCATCACCCTTTTTGATAAAGTCAGTCATTTTACCAAGGCTAACGAATTTATAACCAATGATCAGATCATTTTCATCCAAAGCGATTGCTGTTACGTATCCCTCTGCCATCTCCAGATAACGTGGACCCTTTTTCAATGTACCATACATCGTACCAACCTGGGAACGAAGTCCTTTCCCCAGATCCTCAAGTCCTGCTCCGATCGCAAGTCCATCCTCAGAGAACGCACTCTGGGAACGTCCATATACGATCTGAAGGAACAATTCTCTCATTGCCGTATTGATGGCGTCACATACAAGGTCTGTATTCAAAGCTTCCATAACGGTACGTCCTGGAAGGATCTCTGCTGCCATCGCTGCGGAGTGTGTCATACCAGAACAACCGATCGTCTCTACCAGTGCTTCCTGAATGATACCTTCTTTTACATTCAAAGTCAGCTTACATGCCCCCTGCTGAGGTGCACACCAGCCTACACCATGTGTAAAACCAGAGATATCTTTAACTTCTTTTGCTTTTACCCATTTTGCTTCTTCTGGAATCGGTGCACAACCATGGTTGACACCCTGAGCAACTGGGCACATGTTTTCTACTTCCTGTGAATAAATCATGTCGATAGTAACTCCTTTCTTATTCGTCATTTTCTCTCATTATCGTACAATATTTTGATAAAAATGTCAACGCCCTATCCTATCTCTTCTCCACCACTTCTCCCTGTCTCTTATAAATACTTGCCCCTGGCACATACCCACGGACGGAAGAGAGGGGATATACATTCGTATGGCTCCCGATCACCGTCCCCGGATTCAAAATACTGCCACAACCAACCTCCACAAAGCTGCCGAGAACAGCCCCCATCTTTTTCAATCCGGTCTTTACCTTATCCTCTCCGCAGCGGATCTCCACCAGCGTCTTATCTGACTTTACATTGGAGGTGATGGACCCTGCTCCCATATGGGATCGGTAACCGAGGATGGAATCTCCCACATAGTTATAGTGGGGCACCTGGACCCCGTCAAATAGGATGACGTTTTTAAGCTCCGTGGAGTTTCCCACCACAGCGCCTTTTCCCACAATGGCATTGCCACGGATAAAGGCACAGTGTCTTATCTCCGCATCCTCGTCGATGATCACTGGCCCTGTGATGCTGGCACTCTCTGCCACGGAAGCGCTGCGGGCGATCCAGACGTTATCTCCCCGTTTCTCGTAGCGGTCTTCGGGAAGGCTCTCTCCCCGTGTCACAATATATTCGCTGATTGCGGGAAGCACCTCAAAGGGGTATTTATACCGGGAGATCAGCTCCCATGCTATGGTATTTTTATCTTCAAACAGCTGCTGATTCGTCAATTCTTTCATGCTCTGCATCCTTTCATTTTTTTGTTAAAGGATAGTATTCCTTCGCCATATTATAATATGAGCGTAGCTGTGTCATATTGTTTGTCTCTTTTACTTTTCCCACCTGCTGCCTGACAAAACCGGTGAGTTTATCCATATACTCCTCCTCGCCGATGTCGCCTTCTGCCACGCCTCCCAGCCCTTTCTCCCAGCTGGCTGTCAGCTTGGGACTCAGCATAGCAGGAATGGCATATCTCACGATTCCACACACCAGCTCCCCTTTTAAGGTAGGCGTTATGATCTGTGTCTTTTTGTTCAGCTTCAGATAGGAGATGTGGAACAATTTTTTCAGGATCTCCGCCCTGGTCGCACTGGTTCCAATACCGCTGCTTTTGATCAGCGCCCTCAGTTCCTCATCCTCGATGAGCTGCCCTGCATTCTCCATGGCAAGGATCATGGAACCGGAATTGTAGCGCTTCGGCGGGGAGGTTTCCCCCTCCTTGATCTTCATGGAAACCACCGGCAGCTTCATACCCTTTTTGAGATGGGGAAGAAGTATTCGGAGAGCTTCCGTACTATTTGCGGATTCTACCGCTTGCGCCTCTTCGGTCGCCTTTTTTCCAGGTTCCTGGGACTCCTCGTCACCGCCTTCGGAGTTTCCGTTCTTCTTTTTGTTGGAAAAGGAATATTCCGTTACTGCTAAAAATCCTTCCTCGATCAGAACTTTTGCCGATGTATAAAACCGCTCCGTATATACCTTTTCTTTCTGGGGATTTTCCACTGCCAACACCACGTTGATCTTCTGATACACCGCTGGTGGATAAAAAATGCTCAGAAAACGCCGGACAATCACCTCATACATCTTTGCCGCCACAGGTTTCAATGATTTGAGAGCACCTAGTCCCTGTCCCGTCGGAATAATGGCATAGTGGTCCGTGATCTTCTTATCGTCCACATATCTAGACTTGGCAAGCTTCTCATGGCTTTTCATCTCAGCGATCTGGCGGAGATAGGGAAGCGCCAGATCATAGCCCTGCAATCCTTTCAGATTTTTGATGATCTCTTTCGCCACCGCACTGCTCAACACTCTGGCGTCAGTACGGGGATAAGTGACCAGTTTCTTCTCATAAAGTTCCTGCACCACCTGGAGTGTTTCATCCGGGCTGATCTTAAACAGTTTGGAAGAAAGGTTCTGCAGCTCTGCCAGGTTAAACAGAAGCGGAGGATTTTTCTTTTCTTTCTTTTTTTCGATCTTTTCCAAAACTGCCTGTCTGTCCTGGTCTGAAAGAGATGAAGACAGCTCTTTCGCCGTCTCCTCTTCCCGGAAACCATTTTCCTTATAGAGCTTGGGAGATTGGAAGTATCTCGACTCTTCCGTCACCCTCCACTCCCCCTCCAACACCGGCGGAGCCTTGTCTCCCTCCGTCAAATCGTCTTCCCGCTGTGGCAGCTGGGGGGCAAAACTTCCTATCACCCGGTAAAATGGCGTCTTCACAAACTTGCGGATCTCCCATTCTCTCGTGACCACCATACCGAGGACACAGGTCATCACCCGTCCCACGGATACGGAAGTCCACTTTTTTCCCTCTACACTGTCATTGAGCCAGCCCCCATACTTGAGAGACAGCGCCCTGGAAAAATTGATTCCCATAAGATAATCTTCCTTCGCTCTCAGATAAGCGGAATCACTGAGATTATCGTATTCTTTCAGAGGTTTTGCCTCCCGGATCCCCCGCAGGATTTCATCTTCTGTCTGGGAATCGATCCACACCCGGTATTTCTTTTTGGTGTCTGGAACCTGTGCCATCTGGTCCACCAACCGATATATATATTCGCCCTCACGTCCGGAATCGGTACAGACGTAGATCTCTTCCACATCTGACCGGAGGAGAAGTCCCTTCACCGTCTCAAACTGCTTTTTCACATTGGGGATAACCTCGTACCGAAAATCCTTCGGCAAAAAAGGCAGGGTTTCAAAGGCCCATTTGGCATATGCAGGATCATATACCTCAGGATAACTCATCGTCACCAGATGTCCCACACACCAGGTCACCACCGTATCCTCCGATTCGATAAATCCATCTCCTCTTCTTCCCCGGACACCGAGAACCCGCGCAAATTCCTGGGCCACACTGGGCTTCTCTGCGATAAATAATCGTTTTCCCATAAGATCAGTATCCCAGCTCTTCGGCGACCAGTACTACCTTGATCCGGTTCTTTTCTCCACTCCTGCGGGTGACCACGATCTGAGAACAGATACAATCCTCATTGTAACAATCGCCGCATCGCCCGGTTTCGGCACAGGGAGTATTTTTATTGAGGCGCACCGTATTGGGTGGGGAAGCAATATCCCTCACCCTGCGAAATCCATCTTCCACTGTACTCACCACTTTATTCATCCCCGCAAGGATGATGACATGTTCTGGGCCATAGCACAGATAAGAGACGCGGTTACCTCTTCCATCGATGTTAATCAGCTCTCCCTCCACCGTAATGGCATTGGTGCTCATAAGGAAATAATCACTATTGATCATCTTTGCCTTCATATCCTTTAACTCTTCTGGTGTCACCGCCTTCGTCCGATCATAAAGAACACAGTCTGACTCTGCGATCGCAGCCATAAGCCCCGATTCTGTCAGGCTCATGGAACCACCAAAGCATACAGTCTTTCCTGCGGTAAGGAATTTTTCCATGATAAGCTGCACGGCCTCTTCCTTTGTCTCGGCAAAATATCCTTCCATATTCCGCTTTGCCAGATTTTTGATCATCGTCTCAGCAAGATTTTTTCTTGCCGCTAATTTATTCTGATCCATTCCGTTTCCCCCTCTTTACTAAAATTTTTACAATGTTTTGACTTTTCATTCTTCTCCACAACTTAGCTTCTCCCCGTTGTCTAATATTCAGTAGAAGCTGAGTGATGTACTTTTGACACTGAAAATATTCTTCATCCACTATCCCACCCGCACTATACCGGCTTCGGTATACACCCAGCACATACCCGCAGATCTGTTCCTGAAGTTCCGCTAATTCCCTGGCATCACTGAAAACATAATACTTCTGCGTCTTATGTAAGATCTGTTTCATCAGTCCTTTGCTGTCGGTATACTCCCACCTCACTCCCAGCCTCCGCCAGATTCCTCTCATATTATCATTGAGACACACCAACTTCCGGCAGGCATCCCCCTTCGCAAAGGTTCTTTTCATGCAGCGGTACCTCCACAGATGACGAAGCCGGATACCTGCCAAAAAGAGAGAGGCAAGGCATAGGACAACCAACATCATTCTGAAAACGATGCGGGACTCGCTGGGAGAAACTTCATTCAGTTCCGCTTCATTCTCGCCTTCGTCTCCGTCCTCCTCAGACGCATCATCTTCCTCTGTCTCATCCTTCTCATCCGGCTGTTCTGTCATTTCCGGCTCATCCCTGTCGTTCTCTTCCGCATCCCACTCGGATTGTCCGTTATCAGGATCCCGTCCAGCCAGAGCATCTGCATTTGTAGAACTAGGAGTGAAATCAACCGGTACCCATCCAGTACCATCAATATAAAGTTCCACCCAGGCGTGGGCATTGCTGTCGCGAACGCTGGTTTTCTTGTTCGCATTCACTCGGTATCCACTGATCATATACCCTTGTGCTAGCCGGGCCGGAACCCCCAATGTCCGCAGTATCATAACAGCAGCTGAGGCAAAATGGGTACAATACCCGGTCTTCCTCTCAAACAAAAACGTCTCGATCTCATTTTCACCATCCTGTACCATACCTGGCCTTAAAGTATATCGATAGTTTTTGTTAAAAAATTCCATCGTAAAATCAATTGCGTTATACAGTGAAAAAAACTTTGTATCTCCCCCAATAATTTCCTTCCGGATACGGTTCCTGAGATTTTTTTCTACCTTTAAAGTCTTCTTATTGAATTTTCCTTTGTAACGCTCAGGAACGTTATACCCATAATAGGTATAATAAGGCATCCCCCCTTCATCCATCGCATAGGCTGCATAATTCCCCTTATCGTAGGCATTTTCTATTTCAACACTGCTTTCCCTTTCGCATGCCATTCCCCGAAGATCATAAGAATCTTTCATATGAGGTCCATACCACAAATTATCCTTAAAGGTATTTCCGATAAATCCCCGGATATATAATTTGTCTTTTTCAAAAAAATCTGTTAATCTTGTCACGATAAGCTCCACGGTTCCATTATAATGAATGGATCCTGCCTGGCTGAACTGCCCAAAAAGGATCATCTGTTCCTTTTTCTCTTTCTTCTTTTCTATCTTTTCACTTCCCTGTTGACGAACACCACTTCCCCCAACCATAATCTGTTCTCTATAATCCTGTAACACTGGATCCACATCCTTCCAGGAAAAGGAAGTTACTGCTACCCCGCACGCCAGAAAGACAGCTCCCACCAAAAAAACTAATTTTATAGCATTCCCACCATAGCGCCCCATCCCAGCAAATATAATAAATGACAATCCATAGACGATCACACATGCTTCATAGGGCACGCCATCGATGAGAATAGGCAGGATAAACACCAGAAAAGAAGGCAGTAATGTAACTGCTACAGGCTTCTTCGTCTCATAAAAATAGAGGGTGAGAGCTGTAATCAAAGCTACGATCTGACAAATTGCCAGGCCCACGTATTCACTATCTGTATTGTTCCACTGTCCAAGTTCTATGCCAGCAGTCAAATATACATTGTCAGATATCTGATTATACAGCGCCCGAAACCCCGGCAGTAAAAATTTTCTTAGGAATAAAAAGCACAGGCACAACGTCCCGAGACATACTCCCAGGCTGTATAGTTCCCTATGTTTACGTATACCGATAAAATATCTGGCACTATAAAATACCAGTGCCACCAATAGCACATGGATGAAATAAATGATATCCCTTACTTCATAATAATAGAGACCACTGGACATGCTCGTTCCGCTGCATAACAGAAGCAGCACCAATGGTATGAGCTGTAGTCTTTTGCCCACGATTCATATCCCCCTCTGTTCAAACATGTATCAGCTCCAGCATATCCGTTCGAAGTTTCATTCGCAGGATCTCATCCTCCAGATCATGTCTACCCCCATAAATAAAAATACTGCTGGACAAAAATTCTCCCTCAAACTGTGCACAATACATGTCTTCGATCCGAGTCTTTCCATCTGTCATGTCCGCACAAAATAATTTCTGAAACACCTCATATATATCTTCGCTCCCGGAAACTAATGTGCGCTTCACCTGCTGCTCCTCACAATCCTTCCAGATCACATAAAATAATTTTTTTTCAAAGGTAAAATGAACCATTATGTAATACAGTATTTCCAATGCATTCTCGATCTTTTGAAGATCCTTTTCCGCCGACACATCAAAAAAAACTGCCAGATCACAAGCGATGGGAAACCCATAATCCTGTACCATAAGCTCATTACTTTTCGCAGAAAATTTCCAGTTGATCCGATTCATTTTATCTCCGGGACGGTACAAACGAATATCATAGAGTTCCGATGGATCATTCCCCGACTTCCTCACCGAAAACTGTTCACTTTCCCCTTCCTTTTCTTCATAGAGAATTCCTGTCTGAACCGGAAATTCTTTGTATTCCGGCATGATCATAAAAGATAATTGATCCTCTGGATGAAACGTAGAACAAAAAAGAGAAAAACCACTGTACAATCTGATTTTTTCCAGAACTATTTTATGGACTCCGCTGTATTTCGGCATGAATTCAAACAAAGCAGTCTGCTCTTCTAACGTTAGATATAATTTTTTCCGGCCCCTAAAAATCCTTTTTCCCATTCCATTGTATATAGAAATAAATACCCGTACTCGATTCCCCGCACAGAGCTCCGATATGCTCTCCAGTTTCACCTTAATCTCTGCCATTTTATTCTTTTCCAGAGTCATCGAATCCGTCTCGAAATAAGCTCTGAAACCTCTCTTTGTGAGAAACCATGTCAGCAGTGAATAGATAAGCGGAACTAGAACGATCACAAACAGTATGATAAATGCACTCCGCTTACCATATAGTATCGTAAACAGAGAATAGACCATAAGGCTCACAATATAGATCAGCCAGTTTTTCCACATAATATCCCCCTTATTGTTCTGCCTCAATCATTCTTGTCAGTGTTTTTCTAGTGCCTTCACGCTTTTTAATACTTCTTTTATGATCTGATCTTTATCATTCTTCTCCATCTTCGCCCTTGCCGTAAGATAGATACGATGTCTCGCCACATACGGAAATGCCTTTCTGACATCCTCTGGAAACACACAATCTCTGCCTTCCATAAAAGCCACCGCTTTGCTAAGATCCATCAGGGCAATGGTCCCTCTCGGACTAAGCCCCTGCGTCAGCAGAGAATGAGTTCTGGTCTCATTTGCCAGCTTTACAATATAATCATAAATCTCATCGTTTAGATAAATAGTTTTTACCATCTGCTGCATTTGCAACAATTCCTGGCGGTCTACGACCTGAATCACCGAATCAATGGGATGGATACCCTGCCGTTCTTTCAGAATCAGCACTTCTTCGCTATGGGATGGATACCCCAGGGTCAAACAAATCATAAAACGATCCACCTGAGAATCCGGCAGCATTTGAGTTCCCACCGAGCCCGCTGGATTTTCAGTAGCCATCACCACAAAAGGCTTCGGCGCCGGCGTGGTAATACCGTCTACCGTCACTTTTCCCTCCTCCATCACCTCTAACAGCGCAGACTGGGTTTTCGAAGAGGCACGGTTGATCTCGTCGGCTAAAAACAGATTACACAAAATGATCCCCCTCTGATACTCTTTGGAGCCGTCTGGTTTTATTAGATTAAATCCCACCACATCGGAGGGAAGTACATCCGATGTAAACTGCATACGATTTGCCTGCATCTCCATCGCCTTGGAAAATGCCATGGCAAGGCTTGTCTTTCCCACTCCCGGTATATCATCCAGTAAAATATGTCCTTCTGCAAGAATGGCTGCCAAAATCATCTCTTTTTCGGCAGCTTTTCCTTTGATCACCTTCCCTACTTCCTCTAAAATTTTTTCCAGCTTGTTCTGCATCTTTTTCCCTTCTCCTTTTATCGATCTGATATCTGCCAATTCACCGGTTCTACCCCATGCTGCTCCAAAAACGCATTGGTCTGACTAAAGGGACGGCTCCCAAAAAATCCCCGGTATGCAGACAGTGGACTTGGATGCGGCGCCTTCAGAATCAGATGCTTGGGATTGTCAAGCATTTTTGCCTTTTCCTGCGCCGGTTTCCCCCAGAGAATAAATACCACCGGCCGATCGATCTCATTTACTTTCTTAATCACCGCATTGGTAAACTCTTCCCAACCCACGCCACGGTGAGACATCGGTTTATGGGCCTGTACCGTAAGCACCGTATTCAATAGCAGAACTCCCTGCTCCGCCCACTCGTTCAGATATCCGTTATTGGGAATCTGACACCCCAGATCGTCGTGCAACTCCTGATAAATATTCACAAGAGAGGGCGGGATATCCACTCCTGGCTTCACAGAAAAACAAAGTCCGTGAGCCTGTCCCGGATTGTGGTACGGGTCCTGACCGATGATAACCACCTTAACTTTCTCCAAAGGAGTCAGGTGAAACGCGTTAAAAATGTCTCCTGCCTTCGGATATACTGGCACTTTTTCATACTCCTGCCGGATGAATAAAAATAAATTCTTATAATATTCTTTTGTAAATTCTTCTGAAAGGGCTTTTTCCCATTCTCCTGATAAACCAGCCATCTTTTTCTCCTTTGCTTAACTCTACAACCTGACACTGATCTTTTGTTCTGACAAATATTGTTTTAGATCCCCAATCTGAAGCTCATTAAAATGAAACAGCGACGCCGCCAACACGGCATCCGCCTTTCCCTCTGTCAATACCTCCAGAAAATGTTCCTTTTTCCCAGCCCCTCCGGAAGCGATCACCGGAATGGATACATTTTCAGAGATCGTCCGTGTCAATTCAACATCATATCCATCCTTTGTGCCATCACAATCCATACTTGTGAGAAGGATCTCACCAGCACCAAGACGTTCTGCCTCCATCGCCCACTCGACGGCGTCGATCCCCATATCTACGCGTCCACCATTTTTATAGATGGACCATCCACTTCCCTCAGTCCTTCGCTTGGCATCAATGGCGACCACGACACACTGGCTGCCAAATTTATCCGCCGCCTCAGAGACGAGCTCTGGATTCAAAATCGCCGCTGAGTTCACAGATACCTTATCGGCACCCTCTCGCAATATCATTTTAAAATCCTCTATGGTCCGTATCCCTCCTCCCACGGTAAAAGGGATAAATACAGTCTCTGCCACTTTTCTTACCATATTTACTTTGATATCTCTGGCATCGCTCGAAGCAGTGATATCAAGAAAAACCAACTCATCTGCCCCCGCTTTATCATAAACTGCCGCTACTGACACGGGATCCCCGGCATCCCGGAGATCCACAAAGTTTATTCCCTTCACAACCCGTCCGTCTTTCACATCCAGACAGGGAATAATTCTTTTTGTAAACATCTATGCCACCATTCCTTTCTCAAAAATCAATAAAATTTTTCAAGATCTGCAGGCCCACTTCCCCGCTCTTTTCCGGATGAAACTGGGTGGCAAATACATTCCCATGCTCTGCTGCGGCATGAATATTTACCACATAGTTCGTCGTCGCCGCCACATCTTCTGGTCTTTCTGCTCTCAAATAATAGGAATGGACAAAATATACATAAGAATCCTGTGGAATCCCCTGAAACAGCTTTGATTTTGGATTGATCTGTATGGAATTCCAGCCCATATGGGGAATCTTGATCCCCTCTTGATCGGGAATTTTCACGATCTTGCCAGGAAGAAGAGATAGCCCTTCTACCCCTGTAGATTCTTCACTGCTCTGAAAAAACAAATGCAATCCCAGGCAGATCCCAAGCATTGGTGTCTCCCTGGCAGCAATATTTCGGAGAACCTCCACCAGATCATACTGACACATCTTTCCCATAGCATCTCCAAAAGCACCCACCCCTGGCACAATAACTTTATCTGCCTGGTTAAGAATTCCGGCATCTCTGGTCACCACCGGCTCCTCTCCCAAATACTGTAATGCCTTCTCAACACTTTTGATATTTCCAGCATCATAATCTACGATCGCTATCATTCTGTCTTTCCTCCAAACTATGCTCCTGTAATCTGCTGAAGCCTCTGGGTATACTGTGCCTGATCTGGAATCGCAAGAAGTTCACTGACTTCTTTTTCTCCCATAGAAAAATTCTCGCTGAGTCCAGCTAGAAGCTCATTTTTTAGTTTTTCATAAGCAGGCTGAATCTGTAGTTCCTGCGCTTCCGAGACATTCTCCTCATACAATCTCATGCCTTTTAACAGGGAATCCAGCGCCTCTAACTTCATTCCCATGGTGTTGTAATTCGAAAATGAGCGAACCTCTTTTTGAAGCTGACAGCAGATTCGAATCCTGCGGAACAGCGTCTCGTCCTTTTCTTTCAGTTTCACACGGTTGATGGCATCGTATGCCCGGATGTAATCCTCATTCGCAAAATAATTCTCCGCATTGCCAAGATTACTCCTGCGTCCTAACATATTGGTTCCCAAAATGGCAATCATTCCGATCGTCACAAACAGAATGACAACAATGGTGGCACCCACGGGATTGATCTTGCCCACCACTTCTGTCTCCTGAGCAGCTCTGGCCAGACGCTCTTCTTTTTTGCGTTTCTTTTCTTCCGCCTTCTTCGCCGCCTGTTCTGCCTTCAGCTGCTTTTTATGTTCCTTCTTCTCCTGGGCGATCTGTGCCTTTTCTTCTTTTGTCACTTCCGCCTGCTGTTTCTTTTCTGCCTTCTTTTCTTCTTTCTTCTGTTTCAGCTCCGCTTCTCTCTGGCGCTCTTTTTCTTCCTCATCCGCCGTTGAATCTGTAATCACATTGCCAAATATCTTCTGAAAGAATCCCGGTCCCGTTTTCTCCTTCTTCTCCTTCTTGACAACTGGCTCAGCTGCTGGAACAGAAGATACACCTTCCTCCTCCTGATCCATGAGATCTCCCATGTCATCCATGGCGAAAACATCGTCTCCTGCCCCCTCTTCTTCCCTTTCATTTTCACTATAACCAACTGCCGCCAGGGCATCTTGGAAAATATCGTCAACTGCCAATGAATCCTCTGAAATCGATACCTCTTCCTCCGGCTGCGACTCTTCAGAAAAATCCTGGAAAAGATCCGCCGACATATCTATAAACGATTCTTCCACCCCGACATCCTCGGCTGATTCTTCTGACGGCTCCGATACATCTGGTATGTCAACACCGGCAAAATCCTGCATCTCTTCTGACTCTTCCTCGGGAAAACTGTCGATGGAGAAAGGAATATCGTCTTCCTGTACCTGGGGTTCCTCTTCTTGTTCTTCCTGTTCTTCCTGTTCTTCCTGTGGTACCTCTTGAGACTCCTCTTGTTCACTGCCTTCACCTGCCAATATGTCCTCCGTCATGACAGGGTCTGCCATAATTTCTTCTGTTTCCATATCGTCAGAGAGCCCCTCTATACTGTCCAGGTCTGGCAGCATAGCTTCCGGAACTTCATCGCCTGACGCTTCCGGCTCCTGTTCATCTGAGTCAACCCCGAGATCCGCCAAAAGTCCAAACAGCTCATCCATATCCTCTTCTGGATTCTCTGAGAGCTCCAATGCGCCATCCATATCTGGAAGATCATTCAAGATCGCAATGGCATCCTCCAAAGTTTGATCCCCTGAGGAATCCCCCTGATTCGATTTTGAATCGGTAGAATCCGCCTGCGCTGGTGATTCCGATGTTTCCTCCCAGTCTGGCGCAACTGTATTCAAAAGTGTATCCAGATAATTTTCTCCCTCTTTTTCTGAACTAGCCATAATTACCCTCATTTCTGCGCTGCATTTTTAAATATTGTAAATACAATATATTAAGTAATTAGTCGTTTGGCCTGACGCCAAAAGAACCAAAACCTAATTTATATTTTTTTGTTTTGTGCTGGCAGCACACAGTCACAAACTTTCTAAAAAAAACTGCGTCTGGCAAATATACAAACGCAGCTTTTCCTTTTCTACCAAATTCTTTAGCTTAACAACGCCGACATAATTCGCCTCAGGTTATCAAACTAATTTAACAACAGGTCAAGCTGTCTTACTAGTCTTCCAATCTCAGGTTTTGACAGCTGTGCATCTACACCCAGTGCCTCTCCCTTGCGTTTCATTTCTTCGTTTACCAGAGATGAGAAAATCACAACAGGAAGCCCCTCAAATCTAGAATCTGTCTTGATCAGTTTAGCAAGCCGGTGTCCATCCATCTGAGGCATTTCAATATCCGTGATGACACAGGAAATGTCCACACCCACTTTACCTCCGTCTTTGATCATACGATCCAGGGTATTCCATGCGTCCTGACCATTGGTCGTTGGTATCAAATGATCATAGCCCGCACGAGTCAGGCATTTTTTGAGCATCTCCAACAAGAGTGGTGAATCCTCTGCCAGAAGAATGGTGCAATCACGTCTAGAACGTTCTCCCATACTTTCGATCTCTGACAATTTAAGCCCTGTCTCTGGATTGATCTCTGCCACAATCTTCTCAAAATCAAGAACAATAATAATCTTTCCTGCCACTTTGGCGATTCCAGTCGCCACACCTTTTCCGGAAGCAGCGATCGTGGAATCTGGTTTGGCGATGTCCTCCCAGGAAACCCGGTGAATCCCCAAAACCTTCTGAACATGGAATGCGGTGTGGAGACGGTTAAAATTCGTAATTATGTACATATCTCCTGACATATCCCCCGTCGGCGGCAATCCCAGAGCCTTTGACAAATCCACCACCGTCATAAGCATATCACGCGGCATGAATATTCCCTCAATATATTCATGGGCATTGGGCACCAGGGTTGGCGGCTGATAAGGACACAACTCGCGGATTTTCGCCACATTTATTCCATAATGCTGATTTCCTACAACAAACTCCAAAAGTTCTAATTCATTCGTACCACTCTCTAACAATATCCCCGTATCATTAAATGTTTCCTCAGCCAAAATAATCTCCTCCTTTTATAAATAGAAAATCTGTAACCTCTTGCCAAACTGCCACCCCCGACAAAAAGTCACAAAATCACTGCAGATCCTCAGTTTCTAGATAATCTGAATATTCGGAAGCATCCAGACCCATCGTATGTACCGTACGAACCTTACGTCTCTCCATCTCTGCTGTCTGGAGAATAAATTCCTTCACCTCGGAGGAATTGCGGATATGGGTAAGCATCAGCTTGGAATCGGTCACATCGCTGGAGTAACAAATCACTGTCCCCAGCCCGAATATCCGCTCAAAAAGTCCTCTGACCAATGTCACATCCTGTACTTTATACATAAGGGTATCGTCTTCTACCGTTTTCAATAACCCCTTTTTTATATTGATCTTTTTTTCCGTCAATGTATAGGTAGTAAATGACAGCGGCAGTCCAAAAAACAAACTTCTTTTTCTCTCTTTATATTCTTCTTTTAAATCCATGTCGCCCTTCCTTCTTTACAATACCACTATTTCAAACGAATCTCTGTCTCACATTTTCCTTCATCCCGGACGGTAACTGTTGCAGAACCTGGATTTTTCGCTTTCTCCGGAACACGGAAGACGACCACCGCTTTTTTCGATGCCCCTGATGGAATCGTCGTTTTCAAAAAGTTCATACCTCCATTTTCTAAAAATGAAGGGTGTGCCTGGTATTCACTGCCATCTACATTGAGCAAATATTTTATCCCACGTTTTGAGAGATCTACCTTCAACGGCTTTTTCGTAGAATTACTCACACGGAAATTAACGATATAAAGCCATTCTCCTTTATGGGCTGCGATCTGGTTCGTATATTTACTGCAGGACTTATAAGACACATACTCAGCATTCATCCCCGAAACCTGATACAGATCGTTTAGGGAAACCTGGGCTAATGCCGGCTCTTCCTCGGATCCTGCTGCCTGAGCCGGCTCCGGAGTATTCTCCGGTACTGCTGTCACCTGTGGAGGCTGAGACACTTCAGGTGTCACTGGATTCTCCTGTTTTTCCAACCTCTTTTTATAGTTGTCTGCATGTTGCAGTACGATTCCTGCCGAATACTCCGCAATGATATCCTGCTTTTCTTCTGTCAGTTCCCTCGCCTGAACACATCCTGCCAGCATAAGCATAACCAGACAAAGGCAAACTGAAAGAATACATTTTCTGTTGATCATCTTCCCCTCCTGTGAATTCTTTGTCTTCAATATTAGTATCTATATCTTATCACATTTGAAGAAAAACTTCAATCAATTTTCCGCCTTTTCATCCAATTCAAACCAAAATTCTACCCCATTGTCATAATTTCTCACTCCATACTCCTGATTGTGAGCTTCCATAATCGCCTTTACGATGGAAAGACCAATGCCATTTCCGCCATATTCACGGGTTCTCGCTTTGTCTACTTTGTAAAACTTGCCCCAGATTTTATCCAGTTCCTCCTCCGGGATCTTCTCTCCCGTATTGAATACACTGATCCTAACTTTTCCCTTTGACTCAGACATCTTAATCTCTATGATCCGCTCGCCGTCAATATGATTTATCGCATTGCTCACATAGTTCATAATGACCTCTTCCGTCATGTATTCATCCGCCCAGACATAGGTCGGTTCACCCTCCTGAAAGGACAGGGTGATGTCTTTTTGTTTAAACAGGATATCCGAAGCTGCTATGACTGATTTGATGATCTCCTGTACGTCAAAATGCTCCAGATGCACCTGCCCGTTTCCAAATTCCAGCTGGTTCAGGCTCAGGAGTTTTTTCACCATCTTGTTCATCTTATCTGCTTCGTCCACAATCACCTCACAATAGAAATCACGGCTCTCTGGATCATCATTTACATTCTCCTGTAGCCCCTCAGCATACCCTTGAATTAAGGCAATGGGCGTCTTTAACTCGTGGGATACGTTCGCCAGAAATTCCCTGCGCATCTCCTCTTGCTCCGAACGCCGTTGGAGATCCAGCTGAAGCTCATTATTGGCAGTCTTAAGCTCAGATATGGTCTCCTGCAGCTTATCCGACAGGGAATTCATACTGTGCCCCAGTACTCCGATCTCATCTTTCCGATCTTCTTCATAGCGAACATTGAAATTCAGCTCTTCCATCTTCTGCGCCAGCCTTGCCAGGGCGAGAATCGGCTTTGTATAACGGTTGCTCACATAGATCATAATCAAAATGCAGAGGATGACCACAGCGGCACCGGCATAGGCAAGAAATTCGTTGGAAATCGCCGCACTTTCCCGGATACTCTGATAGCTCGATCGGACATAGATCCAGTAATCCCCCTCGATGCCGCCGATCAGTTCGATATAATTGGAATCCATCCGCTCATCATAAACTTTGAAAAGCTCATATTGATCTGTTTTTTTCAAAAGCTGGTAATTGTCATCAAAAATGTCCCCCAGCTGCTTAAAAAGCACATATTTGCTCAACTGACTGCGATTCAGTTCCTGCATCCTTCCGCTCATACTTGGATAAAGATAAGTAACGTCGCTGATCATTCCACTGCCGACACTTACCTTAATCTCCATAATATACAAATTGACTCCAATATTCGCACTGATCTTGTCCACGGAGTCATACATCTCCACCTGCTGCTCTGCGCTGCTATTGTTCCAGTCCTTCTCCTCAAAGAGCTCTTCCACCTGGGAATATACGTTATTCATCTGTTTTATTTTAGAACTCTCATAATAACCCGGAAGCAGAAACAGGTTCATAATCCAACAGATCACGATACTCAGAATAAGCATGCCCGCAGATATGAATACCAGTCTGGTCCGAAGAGACTGTTTCATAAAAAAGATCAGCTCCTCTCCTGTCTGTCATAAGGGACAGGATCCCCCATTCCCCTAATTGTATAAATATATTTGCCGCATTAAATCTCAAATTTATACCCCATCCCCCAGATAGTCTTAATGTATTTACCGCATTTGTCTCCCATCTTGTTCCGGAGTTTCTTAACATGAGTATCAATGGTTCTGGCATCTCCAAAATAATCATAATCCCACACATGGTTCAGGATCCTCTCCCGTGAAAGGGCGATATCCTTATTTTCCATGAAGTACGCCAGCAGCTCAAACTCCTTAAAACTGAGATCCACTTTTTCACCGTCTATAATGACCTCGTGAGCCGAACGGTTCAAGGAAATCCCACCATACTCAATCACATCCTCTGCAGACGCATTGGCCCGCCTCAGGATCGCCAGCACCCTCGCCACCAGGATCTTCGGGCTGAAAGGTTTGGAAATATACTCATCCACTCCCAACTCAAACCCCCGGAGCTCATCGTTTTCAGAGCCTCTAGCCGTGAGCATGATGATCGGCACTCTGGAGTACTGTCGGATCTCCCGGCAAACCTGCCAGCCATCCATCTTCGGCATCATTACGTCCAAAATCACCAGCGCGATATCCTTTTCCTCCAAAAAAAGGTCCACTGCCTCCTCCCCGTCCCCGGCCTCCAATACCATAAAGTCTTCCCTTACAAGAAAATCCTTTACCAGTTTCCGCATTCTTTTCTCATCGTCCACAACGAGTATTTTCTGCCCCAGCATAACGCCTGTCTCCTTTCTTTCATATCTATGGACTCTGCTCCAGCGCATCCTCTCTTGCCTTCAGTTCGCTCTCCCAACCCTCATATTTATGGATCAATTCTTCTTCCATCTTCGCCTTATAATTCGTAAAATAAGTAAATACCGAGTACTCACTTTTAAAATCGACCACGATAAAAGCGATCACCAGCACCACCAGCGCCACCACCACAAATTTTAACTTTTTATTTAACAGCCTCTGTCCCTCATATAATCGTTCAAATCTTGAGAGCTCCCGAAGCCGTTTGGGAGAATAATCAGCTGCCGCCGCACCTTGGCCAGATTCGTTTTGTCCTTCGCCATCCCCAGTCCGAATGGGTATCTCTGGAAGCTCTTCTGCTGCCGCCGCTTTTGTCTTTAACGCAATGATACGCAGCTCTCTTAAAAAGGAATACCCTACAACAGTCATAAATACGTTCTCTTCTAATGCCTTTTGATACACCTTCAAGGCAATCGTTCCGTTGGACAGCTTATATTTTTTTCGCATCGTTCCGATCAGCTTGGCTTCCTTTTGTGCCCGTTCATAAGCCGCCTTATCTTCGAAACGATAGTGCTCCACAACATATTTTTCAGACATCTTATCTCCATTCCGGAGCGTATGCGACGGGGCGATGAGAAATTCGCGCAGGCGATTTCTCATCTGCCATCAAGGCTTATTTGTGACGCTCCGACACAAATAGCCGTGTGAAAAATAATCGCATCGGCATTATTTTTCACACTATCTCCTCATCTATTCACATCGCCTGGAGCGAATTACATTTCCTTGGACTGCTCTCCCACATACTCTCTGACACGTTCAACTAACACATCATCTTTGGGACGACTGCCCTGACTTTCTTTGTATTCTTTCTCCAGCTCCTCCAGTTTTTTTTCATCATCGCCTTCCTCATAGCCAAGCAACTCCCACAGTGTCTGCTTATAATAGGTATCGTCCAGCGTAATCCCCTCTCTGGCCGCGATGGTCTTCGCTATCATCTGATCTGCCACCGTATCCTGGGCAATCTCACCGATTCCGTCCTCTCCCATACCAAAGCTCTCCAACAGCTCTTCTACGGTGGTCCCTGACAATTCAGCGAAATTTTTATACATATTTGTAACATCCTCTGTCGTTCTGGACAACATAGTCTCCGAAACAGATTTGATCTCCGTCTCTTCCTTTAAGGAATCCCATACCAGATCCCCTTTATTTTCCTGATTGTCTTTCAGTTGCAATTGTTTTTCATATTCATAGTATTCGTCAATGGTCTTGTATTTTCCCTCGGAGAGCTCCTGAGCGGTTTTATCACTGAATCTTTCATTTACTTTGATCGTAAACTGAACGGTCTTGCCTGCCAGTTCCTCGTCGTCATAATCTGCCGGGAAGGTACAATCGACGGTCTTCTTTTTTCCTTTTTTTATACCTATGATTCCTTTCTCAAAATCATCGATATATTCCCCCTTGCCAATTCTTACACAAGTATCTTCACCAGCCGCTTCTTCCAGATCTTTTCCATTCAGGCTAGCAGTAAAGTCAATATTTACCAGTTCACCATCCTTGACAATTCCGTCATCCTCCTTTAGCTTCACCTCTTCTGCTGCCGCAAGCATTCCAGAATAGATATCATCCTTTTCTGGCTGCACTTGTGCCTCTAGCCCTTTATACTCTCCCAACTTCATAAACCCAGCCTTTTCAAAGTCATATGCTTCTCCATCCTCAAGCTGGTCTGCCTCTGTGCTGCCGTCGGTACCCTGGGATAAATCCGCTGTTTGATCATTTTTCTTTGGCTCAGAACGGCTCAGGTCATTGTAGATCATCACCCCCACACCGCCAATCAGCACTCCTCCCAGAAGAGCACACACAATACAGATAATTATTATTTTTTTACTATTTCCTTTGTTCATCGTTTCCTCCATTTTAACGAGCCCGGAGACTCCTAATTATCATTTCATACCGATTGTAGCACAAAAATGTGAAAAAAAAAAGAAAAGACCTCTGATTTTCTAAAATAGTGTGGTAGAATAGTATCATTAGAAAAATAACATGCAAGATAGGAGAAAGATAAATGATACCATGGTGAATATATGCACGTACCGAGAAAAGATGTGTGGAAAAAGGTTCACCAGCTAAAAAAGAAGGGCTATCGCATCTACCTGCTGTCCAATTATTCCGAGGACCTGTTCCGCAAACATACCGCCGACGCCGATTTTATGAATGATATTGACGGGATGGTCGTTTCTTGGCAGATCCATAAGACCAAACCTTCTCCCGACATTTATCTACATTTGCTGGAAACCTATGGGCTGTCTCCTTCTGAGTGCATCTTTTTTGATGACCGCCCTGCCAACACAGAGGCCGCCAGAAAGCTGGGAATCCAGGCAGTGACGATCACTTCCAAAGACGTCCTCATGGCAGAATTACAAAAATTATAATCTTTGGGCATTAAAGAATAACAATGCTATTCTTTTATTCCAAAAACTCAAATCTTTCTATAAATATAAAATAAAAAGGATGTCCCAAGCTCTCTATCGCTTTGAAGACATCCTTTTCGCTTTAGCCCTCCACCACTGTTGGACCAAACCCCCTAAATGGACCTGGCGGGAATCGAACCCGCGTCCAAACCGGAATCCCATGTACTTCTACTATCATAGTTCATTCTTTAACATTCCCTCTACCTGACGGAAATGAACATCCTTCAGGCTTTAGTAGCTTCATAATACGCCCGTATACGCAAAGCTTAATATACGTCGTTTCCTACATCATTGATGCCTGGTTCCCAGAGTGTAGGTGCTCCAGGTCAGACAGCAGCACTTAGGCTGCGTATGCTAATCTATTATCGTCAGCGTTTATTTTTTTTCTGCGTTTTAACGTGGTCACAGTCCACGGATAGCTTCTCCATCTTCAGCCGGCCTGTCGAAACCAGTACAAGCCCGAAGTTTTCGTACTGTAATTATACAATAACAAAAATAATTGCTTTTGTCAATTGAAATTTTTTACAATTGTGTCTATTTTTCAACTAGCCGGGTATAAAAATAGAAAATCAAAAATAAAATGATAAAAAATCCGCCGGGAATAATTCTATGAATGATATCGAAAAAGAAAAAGAGAATCTAATCATTTTTACAAAGGTAGGTGCGATCGTGCTCACCTCACTTCTTCTTCTGGTAACAAGTATTTATTTCTACCCACAAACCGCCGCCACCATTAGTTCTCATGTCAATACAAGTCAGAAAGAGCTTCCCATCTATTGTGTCGACAAAGGTGACGAGGCAAAAATATCTATTTCGTTTGATGCTGCCTGGGGAAATGAAGACACTCCTAAACTTTTGGAGATCTTAAAACAAAATGACGTCCGCGCCACATTTTTCATGACAGGAGGATGGATTGAAAAATATCCCGATGACGTTAAAGCCATCGCCGCCGGGGGACATGATCTTGGAAACCACAGCGAAAATCACAAGCAAATGTCCCAACTCTCCGCTGAACAATGTAAGGAGGAAATCATGAAACCCCATGAAAAAGTAAAACAGCTGACAGGCAAGGACATGTGTCTGTTTCGACCGCCCTATGGAGACTACAATGACAACCTGATCAATGTCTGCCGGGAAATTGGATATTATCCCATCCAATGGGATGTGGATTCCCTCGATTGGAAAGACTATGACGCAAATACCATTATAAAAAAAGTAACGGAACACAAACATCTGGGCAATGGCACCATCATTCTCTGCCACAACGGCGCCAAGCACACAGCAGAGGCATTGGATACCATGATCAATACACTAAAAGAAAAAGGGTTTTCCTTCGTGCCGATTTCAGAACTCATTATGAAAGATGGATATACCATCAATCATGAAGGGCGTCAGGTAAAATCATAATATGTTAAGCAAAATCCCGGTATGCCGTAATTGGCACACCGGGGTTGTAAATTAACGCACCATCTTCCTTGGAATATTTTCATACATCTACATTTTTAAGCAAATTAATAAAATCTGTGTAAAAACGTTCATAACTAAGAGGACAGGTTTTTCGTAATGTTGAGATTGTTGAGCGCTCTGCAATTTTATTAAAATCTTCTTGACAAGATTGATATGTACCATACCGACGATCCAAACTTCGAATTAGTCGTACAAAATAATTTTTCGGATAGTCACTATCAGGATCCGTTTTTGCCCCCCAGACATACTCTGGCTTATCTGGCAATTTACTTTCAGAAATTGAAAGATGAAATATTTGTTCCAAAGCTGCTTTATCTCCTAACATCCAACACTCAATCATACTTAAGGGTATCATAGGAATGGCTTGGTCCGAACTCAAACCATTCTTCACTTCTACATACACCTCTTCATAATGTTTAGCGACTGCTGAGCAATTGCTACTTTTGGTTCCTGTTCCCTTATCAGCATCACAGTAAAATATTCCGGCATCACAATTATTCTTATTTTTCAATATCATGAATTTCGTAGCCGGAATGCCTCTTCCAGACAGTCCCTTTGTAGAACGTCCTTGTACTCTTACTTTCATGACATCTTGTTTTTCAATTGGCAACAGTTCTATATTCATTCCTTGCTCTTTTGCTATTTTTTCAGCATAAATGATTGCTGGTCCTGGTAGCCACTTTCCTGTACCATACTCCTTTTTCCCATAATCCGTGTTTCCCTCACCGGTTATAGCAATTTTCATCATATCAACCTTCCTCACGATATGCAAGTAATTTATCCAATAATTCCACTTGTGACATATTAAGCAATATCTCTCCTGGATACATATAGTCTAGTTGTTCTTTCATCTGTTCTCCTTCAAAGAGCTGCACCGACTTTGTGTATCCGTCATCATCCCGATACAGATAAATAATTTTTTCTGGTGGAATATAGTCCATAAATACCGTGCTATGAGTTGTCAAAATTAACTGATGCCCTCTCTCTTCATACATTCTCCCAAGAAGTTCTAACAATTGCTCCGCATAATTCGTATTTACGCCATTCTCTACCTCATCTAAAAGCATTGTTGCATTGGACTCTTTTATTTCACTGATAGCAACAAACGCTAACAAGCGTAGCATGCCATCGCTCATCTCTTTTGAAGATACATGGATCTCCTTATTTTTATATTTTTCCACGCTATCGATCTGAGTCCAACCAGGTTTTCCCTGCGTCTTAGCATCTACTTCAGAAATTCTATCACCCAACAGAAACGTCAGCTTATTCATAAAACTTTTTTTCTGCTCTGATGTCATTTGTTTAATAAATGATGGTAAATTTTTCCCAGACATTCCAATGCTTTTTTTCACACCACGGCTGCTAAGTCTCATTTCATTTGGCGAAAGCATCTCAAAAGAAGCAGACTTTTCTAAAAAGTCAACAAAACGTTTAATTCGAAAATCCAACTTCTCATCTCGATTCAACATTCGTAATACAGAGGAATGAATCACCAGAGCTCTGGGTAAGATATTAATATCCTTATATTCATCTTTAATCAGTCCATCTTTCCCCTTTTGATACACTAACAATTCTTCTCCATTGCACACAAGACTTTCAGAGAGCAAACTCACTTCATTTTTGCCAGTATAAATCGACAAAACCATTTTCCAGTCATAACTAAGGTCTCCTTCATCCGAATGAAGTAAAATATTACTATCAAAATGAATTTTGTTTGAATTTATTAATTTAGACTTGATATTATCTGCCGACCAGCTCCGACGTTCCAACATAATCCCAAAATCTTCTTTTACTGAACTGCACAAGAAATCAATTGCCTGCAAAACACTACTCTTGCCTGTGGCATTGTTGCCAATAATCACACTCATAGGTGAAAATTCAATAGAAAAATTCACTAATGATTTAAAATTGTCAACTTTTAATTTTCTAAACATAAGCTCTGCTCTCCTTTAATTCCTACACAACAAACTGAATATAGTATAACACATTTATTTCGATTTGTACCGGAGAAAAACAATTTTTCATTTTCATTATTTATATTCACCTTATCAATATTTAAAAAACATCAATAATACTGCTTCCCTGCTTTACAAAGGCAGCAAACTGGTCCAGTTCCACTTGTACTTCTAACGTTTGCCCTCCCTCATACGCCTTTTTGTCAATCACACTGATCCACGTTCCTTCTGGCAGATATACTTTACATTCTCTCTGTCCCTTTCGCATGACTGGAGCAAACAAAATGTCCTCACCAAACATATACTGCTCCTCTAAGGTATAGCAGTGAGCATCGTCATAATAATCAAAAAACATAGGACGCATCAAGGGCGCTCCTGTCTGACTTGCAATCTCCATATACTTTAGAATATAGGGACGGAGTTTCTCCCGCAGCTCGATCAGGGATTTAATAATGTTATAATTTTCTTCACCAAAACACCATATTTCGTTTGGCCCACCACTTCTCTCGATAATGCCCGGATTCGGTTCTGGCTGGCCTTCTACCCTTTTTCTCACGCCGTGAAGCCGCATGATCGGCGAAAACAGCCCGAACTGGAACCAGCGAACAATAAGCTCCCTGAAATCCTCGCTCTCGGTATCCCCGTTCAAAAATCCACCGATGTCACTGTTCCACCATGGTATACCACACATTCCCATAGACAGCCCGCTGGTCACACTCTGCCGGAGAGCCTCCCAGTTTGATAAAATATCCCCATTCCAGACAGCTGCACCAAACTTCTGGCTTCCCGGATAAGCTGCCCTGGTCAGAAGAATGATCTCTTCCTCCCCCTGGGCTCTCAAGCCGTCATAAAACATCTTGGCATAATAATAGGGATAGAGCATCGCTGTCTGCGCGCCATTTCCCAGATAAAACTTCAAGTGCCCGAACTGCTGTGGATGTACTTCTGGCTCCGCCTCATCCAGCCAGAAATTCCGTATGCCGTTATCGTAATAGTTGTTTTTCACAATATCCCACACATACTCCCTGGTGTCCGGATTCATAGCATCGATAAAGGTCTGCTGTCCATAGAAGGAAAATGTACCATACTGTCCGTTTTCCGTTCTGACAAGCATGTTCGCATCATTCATCTTATTATAGTTCTCACTGTCCGGATTGATGGTCGGCCAGATGGAAACAACCGGCTTAATGTCCATCTCCGCCAATTCCTGGCACATTTTCTCCGGATCCGGCCAGTATTTGGGATCAAATTTCCACTCTCCCTGTTCTGTCCAATGAAAATAGTCGATCACAATGGCTGATATAGGAATCCCTCGCTTTTTATACTCTCTGGCAACCTCCAGCAATTCATCTTGGCTTTCGTAGCGCAGCTTGCACTGCCAAAAGCCCGCCGCCCATGATGGAAATTTGGGCGCATACCCCGTCAGATCACTGTAAATCTTCATAATATCCCCAGGCGTATCTCCCGTAAACACGAGATAATCTGCCTGATACGCACTATCGGCGCACCAGAGCGTATGGTTTCTCGTGGTCTCACACCTTCCCGGAGAAGGGTTGTTCCAGAAAAAACCGTATCCCAGCGAAGAATATAAAAAGGGAATCGTGGATTTTGTATTGTAATGAACCAGGTTGCTCGTACTCCCTTTCCGGTCAAAGGCATCCTCCGTCTCCTGACCCAGACCATAAAAATGTTCACCCTCATTGGCATCAAAGATTACTTTGATCTGATAATTGTCCCCTTCCACATGAACAAACCGGTTCACATAATCTCCTTCAAATTTGGTATGTAAAATCATTTTCCCTTTTTTATAATAACTAATCACACCGCCATACCAGGGCTGTCCTGTCTCAATGGTAGCAGACATATCACCATTGGTGATCGTCGCAAACATCTCATCTCCTTCCAGTCTGCAACAATCTTTGGTGACAACATCCTGAAGTGTCCATTTCTCATCCGAGACCACCCCATTCCGGGTCATACGGCAGCGAAGGCAGTTTTCACCATAGGGTTCGATTATGGTCAGTTCGTCTCTCCTCTGGAAAATCAGTCTCTTATTCTTTTCATCTAGTTTTATCATTTTCTCCTCCTTTTAGCATTTATTATTTCATAACTACAAATCAATTCAAATTTTATTTAAATTACATAATATGTATCCATCTTCTCCAACTGAAACATACTCATCATTAATATTCATATCATAAAAACAGTGCTCCGCAAAAAAATCAGAAATCTTTTGCACTTTCAATATAATTTCTTCCTCATTTTGTACAAAAAAGTAATCTAAACTGTTAAAATTATTATTAGCTAATTGTTCTTGCAAAAACTCTTTATACATTGTATTTATTCCCCAAAAATAGTTTTCATCACCAAATGAAAATTTATATCCGCTCCAGTTCTTATCAAATAGTTTTAAAGTTTTAAGCTGGTCCATTTCGCTATGCAAAAAAAGATAGTACTGATTGTATAAACAATGTAAAAGTCCACTAGATATTTTCTCATTTTCATTTCCAGGAGGGTCTATTACTGTACCGTGAAAATGAGGAGTAAAATTAAAAAGGCAAGCATTGCGTGTGGTAAATGACTGCACATTCCCATATGGATCAATAAAATAATCATAATTCGATACTTGATTAATCGCCTTTTGAATGATTTTACTGCTCATAGATTCCAAAAAAGAGCCTTTGGATTCAAACAAATGCGCCCTACATTTTATATCAAATCCTATAAGATCCGGTTCTGTTCCGCTTTGTTCATTCTCATTGATAATTTTTTTAATCACACCCCCATGTTCAAAATGATATCTCATATTTTTCATAGTTTTTACATGGGCAACCCATGGAACCTTTAAATATCTTTCCGCAATAGCTTTTGTAAGACCTTGTCCAATTTGGTAAGATATACACACTTTCTCTGATTGATCTAATGAATGATATTCATCTTTAAGCAATAAATTTCCTGCATTATATTCAACATTTGCCATGACCATAAAAAATAATTCCAAGTGTTTATATAATGAAGCACTTAAAAACAATGACCTATTTTTATATCCGACCTGCATAGTATGCCGACATAAATCAATCCTACTAATTTTCATAATATCACATTTATTTAAATCACGATAATCCCCTTCGTAATCTTCGAAATATAATTCCATTGAAAACCTCCTATAGTCGATCACTGCTTAACTCTGTGACGTAATGAAAAAACAGACCATCCAAAAAACAGTCTGTTAATTTCTTCTTATATTCATCGGAGCAACAGGATTTGAACCTGCGACCTCACGGCCCCCAGCCGTGCGCGCTACCAAACTACGCCATGCTCCGTTTACTATACTATTTTACTAAATCAGGACCTATATTGCAATCCCTTTTTTCATTTTTTTTAAAATTATTTAGTCATGCTGCTTATACAAAGGATAATATCAGGTATGGTTTTCCCACACCTGACCGTATCCTTTTTACATATAAAAAGTAATAAACTTGATAATCATCAATATTTGTCAAATCCATCCCCAAGGGAAATGATCTGCTCATTCATATTAATCTTTGATGATGACATAGAGCTGTCTCCATGGAAACTAGCAGCTCCTGAATCAGAACCTGTATTGTAGATAGAAAGCAGATCACGCATGCGTGTCGCCTGATTTGATAATTCTTCACTGGCTGCTGCACACTGCTCACTGGTAGCAGAGTTGGTCTGTACCACCTGGGAAACCTGAGATATAGCCTGCTCGATCTGTACTACAGCTGTTGTCTGATAATTGGAAGACTCGGCAATACCGTTGATGATCACTTCACTCTTCTCAACTACATTTGTAATAATATCCAGTGCCTTCGCTGTATCATCTGCGATCTTAGAGCCTGCTCCCACCTTCACGATGGAATCCTCAATAAGCTCTGCTGTCTCTGCTGCTGCTGCTGCACTTTTAGCAGCAAGGCTTCTAACCTCTTCTGCTACGACAGCAAAACCTTTTCCAGCTTCACCAGCTCTTGCCGCCTCAACTGCTGCATTCAAAGCAAGAATATTGGTCTGGAATGCAATGTCATCAATTACCTTGATAATCTTAGAAATGCTCTCGGAAGACTTATTGATATCTTTCATGGCTTCCATCATATCCTGCATCTGCTTATTTCCCATCTTCACATCAGAGATCGCCTGAACCACTAATTCAGTAGCAGAATTCGCCTGCTCTGCGTTCTGTCTTGTCTTATCTGCGATTTCATCAATGGAAGCTGTGATCTGCTGGATCGCACTTGCCTGCTCGGTAGAACCCTGCGCCAGAGACTGGCTGGCATCCGCTACCTGAGATGCACCAACCGTTACCTGGGCAGCCGCATCGTTAATGTTGCTCATTGCATGCTGGTTATCTTCTACCAGTTTTTTCAGGGAATTCCCCAAAAGATCATCGACTGATTTTGGCGTTACCTGCACGGTCAGATTTCCGTTTGCTACTTCTTCTGCAATGTCCGCCTGATACTTGATATTTTCAATTACTTTCGTATATTCATCTACCAGTCCGCCAAATTCATCGTTATTATATTTTACCAGCTTAATATCAACTTTTCCCAAAGCAATGTCTTTTGCTGCAGTAGAGAGCTGACTAACAGACACTCGGATGGTCCGAATAACAAAATAAGCATATATCACAATAATAAGAACAGAAACAACGATAAGGATCCCCGAAAACACTAAATAACTTTCTATGTATGCTTCTGTGTCCTCAGCCTGTTTGAGTTTTCTCATGGCAGCATTTTCCATGAACACATTGATAATCATCAAGATAACAGGAATCAAAAATCCAATCAATAATTTTGTTCTAATTTTTAAATTCTTCATTATTTTACCTCTCTTTCTTCTTCACTCATGTCATTGACCTCTTCAATAAGTGACAAATCTTCGTCGTTTAAAAGTTTATCCGGATCAAGCAGAAGTTTTACGGAGTCACCAACTCTTCCAATACCATAAACATACTGGTTCTGAGCCTTATCCATACGTCCGATCGACGGAGGCGGCAGAATATTTTCGTCTGGAATCTCCACTACCTCTGCAATTTTTTCGACGATCAATCCAACTACTGTATCCTTGACGTTAATGACAATAATGCAGGTTCTGTCATTATACTCAAAGGGATCCTGTTTAAACCGAAGCCGCACATCAATAACAGGAAGAATCTTTCCTCTTAAATTAATCAGACCTTTAATATAATCCTCTGTCTCCGGTATTGCTGTGATTGCCTGAAAACCAATAATTTCATTAACATACTGAATTTTCAATCCAAAATATTCATTTCCAGATTTAAAGGTCATGTACTTGCCTTTTTGTGCGTCGTGCTCGCTGGTGAGATCTTTTGTTTCATCCATGATTAGCACCATTCCTTTCTATCTGTTATTCTATTAATCCTACTGGGTCCAGTATAAGAGCGATACTTCCGTCTCCTAACTGGGTACAGCCGGAAATTCCTTTTACTTTTTTGATGTAAGAAGGAATTGGTTTTACTACGATCTCCTGTTTTCCAATAAGTCGGTCCACAAGCAGACATATTGTCTTTCCCTCTACCTCAAAAATCAACATCATTCCCTCTTCCACATTCTTGTGGTACTCTTCCAATCCGTACCAATCACCAAGTCGAAGAACAGGGAAACACTCTCCTCGGATCATGATGTACTCTTCACCTGTAGGTTCATGAATCATCATGTCCTCTGTCACACTGACAAATTCCTTTATAACTCCTGTTTCCACCACGAAAGAGGAATTTCCTGTCTCCATAACGATTCCATCAATGATCGCCAGAGTCAAAGGAATTTTCAGTGTCATAGTGGTACCCATTCCCAGATTACTTTCGATATCCAGGGTTCCACCAATGGACTGGATGTTCTGAACAACGACATCCATTCCCACACCTCTTCCTGAGTATTCTGTTACCTGTTCGTTGGTTGAAAAACCAGGGAGGGTAATAAACTGAAAAACGTCTTTGTCTTCATAAGCGGAATCTGGCTTGGAGGGATCTAAAAGTTCCTGCTTCCTCGCCTTATCCAAAATCTTTTCCCGGTCAAGACCTTTTCCGTTGTCTTCTACACTGATCCAAACCTTACCAGCTTCTGTTCTGGCTGACAGTGTGATCTTTCCTCGGTCGGGCTTACCGCTGTCAACACGCTCTTCATTGGTCTCTATTCCATGATCGACGGCATTTCTAACCAGATGCATCAGCGGATCCGAAATATTTTCAATGATATTTTTGTCCACTTCTGTATGCTCACCGACCATTACAAACTCAACATCTTTTCCAAGTTTTCTCGAAACATCAAAGACGATCCGATTCATTTTCTGGAATACGTTGGTAAGAGGCACCATTCGCATGGACATAATCACATTCTGCAGGTCGGTGGAAATCTTTGCCATCTGTGCTGCCGCTTTGTTAAAGTTGGTAAGATTCAATCCTGGCACCTTCAAATCCTGGTTCTGCAATACAACAGACTCTGAAATCACCAACTCTCCGATCAAATCCATAAGCTGATCCATCTTCTTCACATTTACACTGATGAAAGAATCTTTTGCTCCTCTTTGCCTATCCTTTGCCAGTTTCTTAGGCTTACCTGGCTCCTTGGACTTAATGACAAAGTCTCCCGGCGCCATCTTCGGCTTCGGTGGTTCTTTCTTTTCCTCAGCCTCTTCCGCCTTCATCGCTTTTGCTTCAATCTCTTCAGCGCTGGATTCCAAGTCGATTCCAACTACTGGGTGTTCTCCAAAATCAAAGCCCTGCAAAAATTCTTCGGCTTTGCATTCATAGATATCCACTTTCTCAATGTCATAGCCAACCTTGATAAGCTCCCGTAGTTCTTCCTCAGAGCACTGCGCCTGAAGCAGAATGCGAAATCCATCCTCCATGATCGCATCAATGCTGCTGGCATCGGTGATCAGATCCTCCGGCTCATACAGCAGATCCTCCGCGATCTCCTTCAGCGAATATACCGTTTTATAGGCATGAACATTTGCCATCTCTGTCTCTGGAAAAAAGTTTATGTAAATCTTATAAAAACGGCTGGCGCTGTTTGCCACCGGTGCAATATAAAAATGTTTGGGCTCTTCGCTCACATTCTCTTCTGGGAGTTCCTTCCCTTCTTCTACTGCACCATTTTTAATATTCTCCAAAAAGCTGTCTAACTCAGCGATGATAGCAGCAGGGTCTCCATCCGCCGGGCTGCCTTCCTGTATCTTTTCCATTTCAGCAGTAATAAAATCTGCCACTTGAAGTACATGCTCTACCAGATCGGCATGAACGACATTTTCGGGATGAGATTCTCTCAGGTAATAAAAAACATCCTCCAGCTTATGTGAGATGGCTGTGACATTGTCGAACATCATTATTCCAGAAGAACCTTTGATCGTATGCATTGTTCGAAATATCTCATTGATACTATCTTCATCAAAACATTCTGCATCTTTCTGATCCAGAACAATCTCCTGAAGCTGCTCCAGCAACTGCTCGTTTTCGAACAGATACGTATCAAGCATTCCTTCTAAGTTAAATTCTTCAGCCATATCCTTCTCCTTTCCCTTAGATTCTTGTGTTTATTATATCAGATTCAGCTTTTTTAATGCTTGCTCAAACCTGGTCTGATCAATTGGTTTACCAGAATAAATGGTACATCCCAGATCGAATGCCATTTTTACATTCTGCTCCTCATTCAATGCGGTGGTCATAATCACCTTAACTTCATTTTCCTTCGGAATATTTTTCTGTTTCTCCAGATTCCGGATCCCCATCAAAGCCTGATATCCATCCATAACCGGCATCATGATATCCAGACATACCAGATCATAGGGTTCTTCATCTTCCAGAGCCATCAAAAAGGCATCCACCGCCTCCATTCCGTCTACGGTCACATCGCATTCTCCGTATTGGGACAAGAAACTCACCATAAACTTCCTGGTTGCATAATCGTCCTCAGCCAATAAAATTTTCATATTTTCACTCCTTTACATTCTGTTTAAAACAGAATATGTTCTTTTTGCAATATCTGATAATTTATCCTGATACTCTACAGCGCCAAGATCATATGCTACTTTCGGCATACCATATACGACACATGTAGATTCATCCTGACCGATGGTTCTGGCTCCCGCCTGTCTCATGGCAAGTAGGCCCTTCGCACCGTCTCCACCCATTCCGGTCAGAATGATACCTAGGGCATCCTTTCCTGCCACTCTCGCTACTGACTCAAACAACACGTCTACTGACGGACAGTGACCGTTTACTTTTGGTCCCGCAACCACTTCTACCTGGTAGTTTCCGCCTACATTTACAACCCGCATATGTTTGTCGCCTCCCGGAGCAATCAACACTGTTCCTGGCAGAACCCTGTCCCCGGTCTGGGCTTCTTTTACCCGAACCCGGCACTGGTTATCCAGTCTTTTCGCATACATCTCCGTAAATCCGGGGGGCATATGCTGAACGACAACGATACCAGGAAGATCTGCACCATAATCTTTCATCACAGAACAGATCGCCTCTGTGCCGCCTGTAGAAGCACCGATTGCTATAATCAGATTTTTTCCTTTTGATACAAAATTCTGTTGAACTTCCTGCGCAACTTTCCTTTTGATCTTACTGATCTTAGCAGTGGAAGCAATCTTGATCTTCAACAGCAGTTCATTGTGAACAAAATTTTCCAGCTGCTTCCTATCTGTATAGGACGGTTTCGCCACAAAATCCACCGCTCCAGCGTTCATTGCATCAAATACCTTATCAGAAAGAGAACTAATAACTACCACTGGAAGAGGATATTGTGGTATCAATTTTCTCAAAAACTCAATTCCACTCATTCGCGGAAGTTCCACGTCAAGAGTCATAACATCCGGCTTATATTCCAATATAGCATCCCTTGCTTCAAAAGGGTCTTTTGCCGTACCCACTACCTGAATGCCCGGATCTTTACCTAAACTCTGCACAAGCAGCTCTCTGAAAACCATGGAATCTTCCACCACTAAAACTTTAATTGGACGCATAGCTTTAACCTTTCTTTCCTATTTTCTGAATATTGAAGGCTGTATCAACTGAAAAGGAGTACTGCTCCGGTCCAGCGTCTCAGTCATACCGACAAATAAATACCCTCCTGGCTCTAGTGAATCATATACCTTTTGCACCAGCTCCCGCTTCGTGGCTTCGTCAAAATATATCATCACATTTCGCAAAAATATCGTGTGCATTTTTTTCCGGAAAGGGAAAGGGTCCATTAAATTAAATTTTCTAAAAATCACTTCTTTTTTCAACTCATCTGTTGCAACATAGCTGCCATCTTTCAAATGATTGAAAAAATGCCGTTTCCAATTTGCCGGTACACTTTTCAGATGTTCATCATCATAAACTCCAGCAATCGCATGGCTCAATGCTTGTGTTGATATATCTGTAGCCAAAATCCTAGCATCCCAGTTTTTTTGTTCCAATCCCAGGAAATCATTGACCACCATAGCTATCATATAAGGTTCTTCTCCTGTAGAAGAAGCACCACACCAAATACGCATATCCTTAGAATGTTCTTCTTTTTGCTTAATCCAGGGAAGTACAACACTTTTAAAAAATTCAAAATGTCCGAATTCCCTCATGAAATAAGTATGATTCGTTGTCAGAAAATTCACCAGAGTTTTCTCTAATTCACCGGATGCATCTTTTTCCACATCATTCATATACTCATTAAAAGAACTCCACCCACCCGATTTCAAATAATTTTCCAGCCTGCCATTCATTATAACCTTTTTCTGGCTCATGTCAATGCCATACCGCTGTTTTAAAAAAGAAACTATTCTCAAAAACTCATTGTCCGTAATCACTGCTCTTACTCCTTAACAACAAAATTTTTACGTCTTTTTCTAACAAAGCTGACGTGCTATTTTATGAAAGATTTTAAATATCTCCGGATGAAACTTTTTACCAGATTCCTGGCTCATGATCTGCAAAGCCTCCTCTTTGCTGTACTCTTTGCGGTACGATCTTTTCTCTGTAAGGGCACAATACACATCCACAATGGATACAATCTGTGCCGCCAGAGGAATTTCATCTTCTTTTAACTGTGACGGATATCCGCTTCCATCCCAATTTTCATGATGATAATTCACCACATCAATAGAAATCTGGATAAAATCATTAAAATCACTTGTCACATACAAGTCTTTCAAAAGCTTCGCCCCGATCTGCGTGTGACTCTGAACCAGTACCCTCTCTTCCTCAGAGAGCTCTGATTCTTTGTGCAGAACAGATCTGGGAATTCCGATGTTTCCAATATCACAAAGGGGCGCAGCAACTTCAATGGTATCTATATATGTATCCGAAATCCGGTCTGTAAACAAAGGTGAAAACTGCATACTTTGTGCCAGCATCCTGCAGTTTTGCTGCAGCCTGTCGATATGCTCGTGACTGTAAAAGGAATTTTCTGCTGCCACACCAACGAGAGCATACAGTACATTTTTCCGCTCTTGTTCAATCTGACTCACCTGTTCCTGAACCGATTTCTGGAGTCGCCTGTTATTTTCGCTGACCTTAAGTGTCGCCGCATGGAGAGAAAGGTGCAGCTTTACTCTCGCCTGAACGACTTCCGGGATAAATGGTTTGACAATGTAATCATTTCCTCCCAGGGAAAACCCTTTGATCACATCCTCGGTCTCACCAAAGGCGGAGATAAAAATGACAGGAATTTCTCTTGTCTTCGCATTCTCCTTTAAGATCCGGCATAATTCATGACCACCCATCTCAGGCATGGAAACATCTGTCAATACCAGATCCGGACTGCCTCGTTCTAACTGCTCCAATGCCTGAACACCATTTTCTGCTGAAACCGGAACACAACCCATGTCTTTTATTATTTCTTCCAAAATCACCCTATTGGTTTCCACATCGTCTACAATCAAAATTACAGATCCACAAATCTCATTTTGTTCAAAATCCATCAAATCAATTTCCTTCTTCCGTCTCATGTTCAACGCATGCTTTTAATTCTTCCAGTCCCTTGATTGCTTTATCGTAATTCGCCTTTTGAACAGCCATCTTCAGCCGCAACACTCCTCTTGTCACCTCTCTGGGTGCCTCTTCTGTCAGCTGTCTTATAGTCTCCATAAAATCCTCTGCCTTCTCCCAGTTTTCCATCTCGATACAGAGAATCAGTTTGGATAAAGTTTTACCTAAAATATCTTTGTTCTCCGGCGAACCATATATACGAAAACCTTCTACCTGGCTTTCTTTTTTCTCTTTCAGTTCCAGAACAGTGTCCGGGAGCTCTCCAGCTTTCCGGCTCAGATGGGATTCTGGTGCAATCGGATCGGAATTCTTATCCTCATCGATGGTAACCCAGATTGAAAAGGTAAAAGTCGTTCCCTTATTTACTTCACTTTCTACGCTGATACTGCCTCCCATCATCTCCACAAACTGCCTGGTAATATTTAATCCCAGACCAGTGCCTCCGTATTTTCTTGTGATCGAGGCATCTACCTGTGAAAAACTCTGAAACAATTTATCATAATCTTCTTTTTTTATACCAATACCGGTATCCATCACGAGGAAATACAGTTCAATGGAATTTTGCACCTGGGCGGTCTCAATGATCTCTACAGAAACACTGCCCACATGAGTGAATTTCTGAGCATTTGATAACAGATTGTTTAGGATCTGAACAATCTTTAGTTCATCACCAATGATATATTCTGGTATCTTTGGTGAGACCGTCACAAAAAATTCCAGTCCTTTTTCTGTCATCCTGTTCTGATGATTACCGCGTACATAGTCAATCATATTACGAAAATGAAACCTACGGTTTTCCAATACAAACTTTCCGGCTTCCAACTTGGAAAAATCCAAAATATTATTGATGAGCCGGTTCATATCTCCGCAACAGCGCTCGATCAGCCGCAGGGCTTTCCGTTTTTTCTCGTCCTCTTCCTTCTCGGTCAGATCCATGACATTTCCCAGAATTCCATTGACAGGAGTTCTGAGTTCATGTGTCACATTGGCTACAAATTCAGATCTTACCTTGAGCGCCTGTTCTGCTTCCTGCTTTACCCGTTCCATCTCCTGATTCAAAAATTCTTTCTCCAGGATGTCATTTGCCATACACACGTACTGGGATCTTTCTTCATCCCATATCATTCGTGCCTCTGCGGGAAAGCAAGTTAGATTTTTTCGATAGGCGATCACATTCTGTATCTGACTGCCAAAGCCATATTTTGTTGAAAATCCACCCTCAATCTGTTGAAACTCATTGGGAAAAATGCTGCCAATGTGACTACCGCACAACTCATCTCCATATTCTAGTTCCTCTTTCGCAGCAGCATTCGCATAGGTAATGATACCTTCCTGGCTAAACATAAGGATCATTTCCAAAGCGTTCTCAACAGGCAGTGCTCCAACCTGATCCATATCTTCCTCCACACATAGAAAGACAGCGTAAAAAGCAGCAGTTTCCTTCTACTCCGCCGTCTGTTCCATTTACATAAAACTAAATATACGATTTACATCCACCATATCGAAGAAGTCTTCGTTCGCAAGTTCAAAACATTCCAGAATATCCGGAGAAAACTGTCCGCACTCACCGTTCTGAATCATCTCATAGGCAACGGTATGAGGGAATGCAGCCTTATATACCCTCTCACTGATCAGTGCGTCATACACATCTACAATGGATACCACCTGTGCCCAGATCGGAATCTCATCTCCTGCTAAATGATCCGGGTATCCATTGCCATCCCATCTTTCATGATGATAACGGCAGATGTCGTAACAGTAACGATAGAACTCATTGTCCTCTTCCTTCTTGAACTTCTTCAGCATATCACAGCCAATGGTCGTATGAGTCTTCATCGTTTCAAATTCTTCTTCCGTTAACTTCCCTGGTTTTAACAGAATGGAATCTGGTATTCCAATCTTTCCAATATCATGAAGTGCAGATGCTCTGGCAATCTCGTTGATCTGCGTATCGGTAATCCCATATTTCGGAAAATACTTCGCAAGATACTTCAACAGAATTCTTGTGAAGTACTTAATCCGGCGGATATGCTCTCCCGTCTCAGAACTTCTGAATTCCACTACTGAGCTGAGGGCGCTGATCAAAAACTCGTTGTTTTCCTGAATCTTCTTCTCTTTCGCCAGGATCGCCTCTTCCTGCTCTTTCAGTTTTCTCTCCATATTCGCCTTATGCTGATAGAGGTCAATGATGTTCTGTGCTCTTCTTTTGACGATATCCGGATAAAATGGTTTATGTATCACATCTGCAATGCCATAGGCATATGCTCTGTCTTCGCTGTCCCGGATGGTCTCACTGGTGATCAGAATAACCGGAAGCTGTTCGATCAGCCCTTTCTGCTTCATATACTCCAACACATCAAATCCATCCTTTACTGGCATCACGATATCCAGTAAAACCAGCACAAATCCCGGATCTTCCTCCAGCCTATCAATGGCCTCCTGACCATTGGTCGCCTCCACAATGTTAAAGCTGGAGCGGAACATTACCTCCAATATGGTTCGATTTACTTCTTCATCATCTACTATTAAAATCCGTTCTATATCCATTTTTACTCCTGTACAACTTATTTTATTTTTTAATATTCTTTAAACTAGAGGATATCATAGATTGTTAGAAATGTCAACAAATATCCGATTGTAATTACCTCCTAAAAGGTGTTATATATTGCCATTCTCGGTCATTTGTTACCAACAAGCTGTGGATCATCTGGCATCAAAAAAATAGTTAGACAATCCCGCAAAAATCCTGTATAATAAATTTAAATTTACACGGTCGGGGGCAAAACACACGTTCAAACATGCCGTCACAGGCGGCACAAACAATACTTGAATCAGTGGCGTAGAATCCGCTTTGCGGATTCTACCAGTGTGAATAGGCGGCTCTGCTGCCGTAAAACTTCTTAGCTTTCGTTTTTTGAAAGCTTACTTTCGTTTTTTGAATGCTTAGTAGTTCTATTCGCACTTGCTCCCGGCGAATAACTTTAGCAGGGGGATGAAATGGATACACTATTTTTCGACAAATTAAAAGACGCAGGTGTCGATGTAGACACTGCCATCAAACGGTTTATGGGCAAAGAAGATCTGTACCTCAAATTTTTGGCCAAATATCAAAATGATGAAAGCGCCGCTAATATTGAGAAATATCTGGCGGAAAAAAATGTGGAAGAGGCATTCAAAAGCGCACACACATTAAAAGGTGTCGCAGGTAATCTCGGTCTGGATCCAATTGCCAAATACGCCTCCGAAATGGTTGAACTTCTCCGGGGCAAAGATCAGCTGGAGGAGATCGACGCAGATCAGCTTAGTTCCGTCTCTGGGGAACTTCAGGCAGTACACCGCTCATTGCTGAATATTCTGGCAGAACTTTAACTATTCGGGGACGACAAAAAATAAACCAGCCCAGACATAGCGCGGTTGCGCCATTAAACTAAAAGGGTATCCTTCATGTCATTATGTGACTTTGGGGATACCCTTTTTATTTACACGAAAGGTACAAGCCATGGCGCCGCCCGCGAAGGTGAGAAACTCACAAAGCATGTTTCTCACCTTACAGATAAATGACCGCTTAACACCGCAGGCTGCCTCTGTCATATCACTGATGCAACAGCTCAAAGGACAACAAACTTGCCGTACCGCCTCCCCGGTAGGTGAGATAGATCGCCTGGGTTCCGTCCGGAATCTGTGCTTTTACAGAATACTCTTCCCACACATTCGTGTACTGAACTGGAATCGCCGCCAGCGCTTCTCCATCCCATTTTGTCTTGACTTCAAATACGCCATCGGCATAGCCACGGACTTTAATCTGGATTCCCGTCACATTTTCACAGGAAAAATATTTGAATCCCGCCGTGGCAGAGTCCTGCATATTGGCGATATATCCTGGCTCTTCATCACCATCTCTTCCATCCTGCATAATCTTTGGAAATTCATCTCCCCCCACATAGACAGAAGGTCTATCCGTAAACAAATGACAGGCTATGTAAGCCGGATATTCTCCTTCATCCGACAGAGGACCACCATTCAGGCCACAGGACGTAATCTCCACCTGGGGAATGCTTCCATCCGGCAGAATGCGGATCTCCTCGGCGCATCCCTGCCGGCTGTACCAGCTGCCGTTGGTGTGGCGGTGATAAAATATGTACCATTTTCCACCAATCTCCACTATGCTTCCGTGATTGTTGGCGCCATAGGCCATAGGCAGGGAAGCCGGCTTGCCCTCATCTAGATTCAAGTCACAATTGCTGACAATCACCCCGCCATAGATAAATCCTTTGCGCGGATTCTTACTCACGGCATAACAGAGCTCATGCATTACAACAGAGGAATAAATAAAGTAATAGGTATCTCCGATCTTTCGCATGGAGGATGCCTCAAAGAATTCGTGTCCCTCAAAACCGCTGCCCTCCGAATACTCGCATCCGGGAACCACTCTTACCGGATCTTCGATGATCGTAAGCATATCCCGGTCAAGAACTGTCGCCATGGCTCCGGTACGGGACTTATCCCCTCTGCCACAAAAACCGGTATAGAGATAGGTGCGTTCTCCCTCGGTGAGCACGCCGGGATCAAACTGAGGTTCATCCCCCTCCCTGTCTCCCAGCCTTGTGCCATCTTTATAATGTACATATCCGTAAAACTGATACTGCCCTGCCGGCGTATCGCAGACTGCCACAGACACCACAGATACATGATCCAGCACATAATATAAATAGTATCTTCCGTCCGGTCCCACCGTTACATCCGGTGCATAGAGACACATTTTCCCGTCTTTGTTCAATGGATCCTCCGTCTTGGGATAGATCACTCCCTCGTATCTCCAATCTCCCAGATCTTCCACCGACGCCGACCAGCACACATAATCCCCCAGGCAGAATACATGTCCGTTATAATAATCGTGGGAACCATACACATACACCCTTCCGTCAAAGACATAAGGTTCTCCGTCTGGAATATACTCCCAGGAGGGAAGATATGGATTCACCGCCTGTTTCTTTTTGCCACCCGCTGCTTCCTTCATTGCCTTATTTCCTCCTCGTTTTCCCTACCGCATTTCCCGCGGCATTATTTTTCGTCACACCAAAAGGCTATCCAACCACAACTTTCGTCCTTACTCGGCTAAATTCTTCGGATACATCCTGCTCCTCCACCAGATCCAGTACCGGCAGACCGTCGATATCAAAATGAACCCTCCGGATCCCGCTGCTTCTCTCGCCGTGGATTCCTGGTCTGGCGTGATAGGAATTCCAGACATCACCGTATTCATCCACCACATAGGCATTATGGCCCGTTCCAAATTCTCCCTCCACACTGCGGGAAGTCATAATCGGATAATTTCCCTTCTTCCAGTTTTTCGGATCCAGCAGATCTTTGTCTCTGTCGATGGTCATGATCCCCACCACATAGGAAGTATCCACGGCCGCACTGGAAAAGGTAAGAATCAGACGTTCTTCCTGAGGAAGGGCAAATGGTCCCTCATCCACAAAGGTATGATTATTTGCCCAACCGTACTCCGGCTTTGATAGCAGCACCGGTTCCGAGAGCAGCTTCCATGGTTCATCCGCATTTAATTTAGCGATATAGAGCCAGGCTCCCAGATCCTTCGGCAAAAATTGTCGCTGAGACCAAACCACATAATAGTCTCCTTCCCAGAAAAAGCATGTCATATCCAGGGTAATGGTCTTTCCTGCTTCACACAGCTGGCTACCATCGCTGCGAACCACCCGTTTCGGCTCTGACCAGTCCTCCTTACGAGATGGATTTCCACCTTCCTTCAGCTTCATGATATGGGACTCCTCCCCGAAAAACTCTTCTGGAGTAAGTGCCAGGAATATATACAATTCCCCTTTTATTTCATGAAATTCCGGCGCCCACAAAAGATTTCCCACATAATCATAGGTGTCTGAATCCAGGATCAAATGCTCTTTTGCCTCTACCAGTCCTGGTATGGTATCCGCCTCTCTTACATACAAAGTGTGATTCTTGTCCGCGTCATTGGTAGCGATAAAATAATATTTTCCATTCCAATATGTAATGCAGGGATCCGCCCTGTCCTCCGCCATAGGAAAGGGAAAATGATCTTGATGAAGTTTCCCCTCTACCTCATATACTCCCGGACGGCTCCAGTCGATGAAATCCATATTCCAGTCCACCCGCTTTAAAGCTTCTGTCCCGTCGCTGTATAGTGCCCTCGCCCAGACCAGCTCCAGCTGTTCCCGACTGGCCGCCTGTACTTCTTCTGGTACTTCCGTCTTTATATGTCTGGGGGGCTGCAGTTTCTGCTGTAATCGCTTTGCTGTCTCATCTGGTATGGAAATAACATTTCCTGCGACTGCTCCCTCGATCTCTGTCTCCACTGCTGGTAGAATCAACTCATCTACTTTCACACCTGTGATCCTTTTATCCATGCATTCTATGTGTTTCAGCTCTGCCCTGTACCATTGCTTGTCTGACTGGCACCAGCTTATTTCATACATCTCTTTCCCCGGATCATAGCTGCACACCACCCGGTCCACCGCGCCCTCGCACAGAGGCAGAAGCCCTTCCTCTTTGTACTCCAACAGATCGTGACTGGTAAAAAATATGGCCTTGCCAGTACTCTCCACATCCTCACCGCCGTCACCGTCTACCCGCACCGCCAATACTCCGTATGTACCATCCCGCATCACAAACAAATAGGGATTACGGATGCTTTTTGCATTCAGCGAACCATCTTCATTTTCCGTCGCCTTGGCGAACAGCACACCCGAATTGTGATTGAGGGCCTGAAATTTCCCCTCTTCCCCCAGGGCAAGGTGCATGCTGTAAGCCAGTTTGGGATCATAATAAAACTCGTCAATTGGTTTTCTAGTATAGCATAAAATATCTTTCACTCTGTCTTTTACCTCCAAATCCTTTATAGTTTCATTATACCGTGTTATGTTAAAATGTACAATGATTTATTATCTCCCAGACCACTCTTTGCAGCTCCAGAGATGTCCGCTTGTCATAATCCTCATTCAAAAGTTCGTTGTTCGAGATCACCCGCAACGCCACACAGGGTACGCCGCATTCCTGGCATGTCTTATACACCGCAAAAGATTCCATATCCTCGCTGAGATGGCCAAATGTGTCATGCAACCATTGAATCCTGTCCTTTTCCTTGCTGAACAGATCTCCCGTCCCAAGAATTCCTGAAACCACCTTTCCAGTCCTGGTCTCCTGCCCGATCTCCTGTTCAAACTTCTGAACCAGTTCTGGAGCCGCAGCAACATACTCTGTTTCCATCTTCAGCCACTCTTCTGGCGCCATGCCCTCTCCAAAATCACGCTTTGGCATCTCCAGGGAATGTACGTTGACTGCCTGGCTGCCGATCACCAGGTCTCCGCTTTTTAACGTATCCACCTGAGCTCCAGCAGTTCCCTGATTGATAATAATATCCGGTTGAAATTCATAAATAGCCGTCATGGTGGCGATAGCTGCATATATCGTTCCCATTTTAGTCAGCTGCAGAAGAATCTCCCTACCTTCCTGTTCTGTCCGATAGAAAAGAAAACCATTTCTGGTGGTCTTTTCTGCCTTCTGAAAACATTCCTGCTCCAGATACCAGCAGATCTCACTTTCTATCGCCCCTTGAATTAATAATTTCTTACTCATATTTTTTCCCTCCAAACCCCGAGCGTCATCCTTCGCGAGACCGCTCGAATTTCTTGCGGGCAAGCTCGCAGATATTCTCACTTTACCTTTGCGTAAATTATTTTGCCCTGCGGCATGTCCGCAGGGCTCCGTTAGGCTAGCTTGACGGCGTGAATTTGAACTCTGTTTCGCCGTCAAGCTAGCTCAATAGCACTAATACACAATCTCAGTTTTACCACTCTACCAGCGTCGCTCCCCAGGTCAAACCACCTCCAAAACCAGAGAGAACAATCTTATCTCCCTCCTCCAGAAGACCATTGCGGTTGAGCTCATCCAAAAGAATCGGAATGCTTGCCGAAGATGTATTGCCATAGTGGTCAAGGTTCATCGGGATTTTATCCATATCCACTTTTAGCCTCTTTGCGATCAGCTCTAAGATCCTGCGGTTTGCCTGATGCAAGATGTAGTATTTGATATCATCCGGCTCCAGCTCTGTCTTTTTTAAGATATGTTTGATGTATTTGGGGACAGTTGACACCGCAAAACGGAACACCGCCTGCCCCTGCATCTGGATATAATCCTTTTTCCTTCTACTCTTATAGAATGGATTCTGGATCCCTCTGCCCTTACAGGTGAGGACATCTCCCTGGGTTCCATCGGAACCGGTAACGCTGGCAAGGATCCCGCCTTCGCCCTCCACTTTTTTCAACACGGCAGCGCCGGCACCGTCACCAAAGAGAATACAAGTACTGCGGTCTGACCAATCCACCTCGCGGGACAGCGTCTCCGCGCCAATGATCAATGCCGTCTTCGCCATCCCCATCTCAAGATAGGCATTTGCCGTATTCATCGAAAATAAAAAGCCAGAACAAGCAGCATTCAAATCAAAGCAGGTGGCACGGATCGCACCGATCTCCCCTTGCACCTGACAGGAAGTACTGGGAACGTAGGTGTCAGCTGACACCGTTGCCACAATGATCAGATCCAGATCCTCTGGCGTTATTCCCGCATTATCAAGAGCCGCCTTGGCCGCCTCGATCGCCATAAAGGAGGTTCCCTCCTTGCTTCCGCTGGACAAATGACGTTCCTTGATTCCTGTCCGCTGGCTGATCCATTCATCATTGGTATCCACGATGGTGGATAAAAACTGATTATCCGCTACATTCTTCGGTAAATAACTCCCTGTTCCGATAATCTTAACTGCCATGAAATCTCCTCCAAAATAAAATACGATCCTCTACGATTTGGTTTTAAAAACCACTTCATACGGTTTTTTAGATTTTTGCCTTAAAACCAAAATCAAGAGAGCCGTTCTACAGCCCTCTTGAAAAAAACTCATATTCTCTATTATTCTAATTTCCCGGATAAATTCCTATTATTATTTGCTGTAAAGCATCAGATTCTCTTCAAATACTCTCCGGTACGGGTATCGATCTGAATCACATCACCCTGATTTACAAAGATAGGAACATTTACCTGTGCTCCCGTCTCTACGGTAGCCGGCTTTGTCACGTTTGTCGCCGTATCACCCTTCACTCCAGGCTCGGTCTCTGTAACTTCCAGCTCCGCGAACATCGGCGGCTCTACAGAAAAGATATTTCCTTTGTAAGATACCATCTTTACCATATCATTTTCTTTTACAAATTTCATTGCATTGCCGATGGCATCGTCTGCCAGCGCGATCTGGTCATATGTCTCCATATCCATGAAATTATACATATCACCCTCTGCGTACAGATACTGCATCTCTTTTTTGTCGATGTGGGCCTGGGGATATTTTTCTGTCGGACGGAAAGTCTTCTCCACAACACCGCCATCTACAACATTTTTAAGCTTGGTACGAACAAATGCTGCACCCTTGCCCGGCTTAACATGCTGAAATTCAATGATCTGAAATACAGTTCCATCTATCTCGATGGTCAATCCATTTTTAAAATCTCCTGCTGAAATCATATTCAGTTCCTCCTGCTTTTTGCGTACAGAATACTTTTGTTATTTCGTTCTATACAATTTAATACATCTAAGCACTATTCTATTATATTTTGAATCATTTTTCAAGAGAAATTTTCTCGGTTTCCAATTTATTTCCAACTACTTTATTTCAACCTTCTTCCTCATCAAAAATGACATGCCACAACTGTGCCTTATGAAACGGCTGACAAGATCTCCCTGGCGATCTGTTCCGCACTCTTTCCGTCAGTAGAAACGGTGACAGTGGCCGCTTTCTCATAAAATGGGCGGCGCTTTTCCATGAGCTCCCGGATATAAGGCACATTCATATTTCCATTAAGAAGGGGGCGATCTGTGCTGTTCTTCACTCGCTCATAGATCGTCTCTGGCTCTGCTGTCAAAAATACAATCTCGCCGATGGCTCGCAGCTTTTTTACATTGATATCCCGGAGCGCCATACCACCACCACAGGATATGATCCCCGGCTCCATTGTCGCCAGTCCGTCGATGAGATCTGTCTCCAGCTGCCGAAAATACAGTTCGCCTCTCTCCTCAAAGATCTGAGAGATGGGACACCCCTGCTGTTTTACGATCCTTTGGTCGGTATCAATTTCCGGCCTTCTGCTGAGACGATGAAGCGCTCTAGAGACAGTGGACTTTCCCACTCCCATAAAACCGATGAGGGCAATGTGTCTTTTGCCAGAATATAGTTTGTCAAATACCTCTTTCATTTCAGATAACTCGATCTGTCCCGGTGCGGATGCCCTGCCCACGCAGCCAAAAGAAACCTCGGAACCATACAGGCCCCCATACAGTCTCGTCATTTTTCCTGCCTCTCCCATACACATGGTGATCAGCGGAAAGTCGGGATATTTTTCCTTCATCTGCTCCGTCGCTGCCAGCAGACGCACCGCATCCACACGCCCACATTCTACTTCTGTAGAAGGCATGCATGCAACTTTTCCTATGTCTGCACCACAAGTCCTTGCCTCCTCCAAAATATGTAGGATCTCTTCTTCGGAAGGAGTTTGTGTAAAATCATGAAAAGATCCGATAATTTTGGTACCGCTCTGTTCTGCTGCCCGGATCACGGCTTGCACCGCATCGGGGTCCCTGTGGATCTCCACATCCACATAATCCGCAAGACCACTTGCCGCCACATCACTTAACAGGGCGGTGTAGCCAAAACGACTCCCGTTTTCCTCGCCGCCCTCCTGTACTGTCCTCAAAGTAACGATAAGTTTCTTCTCCCGGAGAACCTCTCGGAGTTCTCTCAATACACTGATTATTTCCTTTTCATATCCGGCAAAAAAATCCACCCTCCATTCCACCAGCTCCGCCGGCAGAACCGCAAACTCTTTTGCCCGCTGAATTATCCTGTCTCTTGTTGTATCCGTGATTGGAATACAGATCCCTGGTCGCCTCATCCTGTCTATCTCTCTTTCTCCAATTATGTCAGTTCCATCAATCCCTTGGGAGAATGGGTCAAATTCCGGCAACCGTCCTCTGTGACCGCCACCACATCCTCGATCCTCACGCCCCCAAAACCTTCCACATAGATCCCCGGCTCTACGGTGATGACCATCCCCGGCTCCAGAACCGTTTCATCTTTCGGTGAAAAACATGGCGTCTCATGGATCATCAATCCCACACTATGACCCAGGCTGTGGCCAAAGCAGTCTCCATAGCCTGCCTCCCGGATGATATTCCTCGCCACCGCGTCTACCTCACAGCCTTTTATCCCCGGCTTCACCGCCTGGATCGCCGCTGTCTGTGCCCGCAGTACCACATCATAGATCTCTCTCTGTCGTTCGCCTGCTTTACCTATCACCACCGTGCGGGTCATGTCCGAGCAGTATCCGTTTACTCGACATCCAAAATCCATCGTCAGAAAATCCCCTTCTTCTAGCACCTTGTCAGTGGGTATAGCATGGGGCATAGAAGAATGGATTCCGCTGGCAGCGATAGTGTCAAAACTGGTGCCCTCTGCCCCCATTTCTTTCATGTAAAACTCCAGATATGCCGCCACCTGTTTTTCCGTAATGTTTACTCCCTGGCTCCGGCTATCCCTGATCTTATCAACGATCCGGGCAAATGCGCTGTCGCCGATCTGCTCTGCCTTCTCTATATCCAAAAGTTCCTGTTCCGTCTTCACCTGACGGAGCTGATCCAGTTGTTTATGGAGAGGCACTAATGTCATATTTTCCAGCTCATGCTTTTTTAAAAGTGCATGTATCGTCTGATAAGTCTGAACCGTCATGGTCTCATCTTCAAATCCGATGGACATCCCTACCACTGCCTCCCTGCCCAGACGTTCCAGCAGCTCCGTGAGCCAGCTCTCATAGATATTTTTTTTATATTGGATCACATCCGCTTCCGGACATTCCTCCTTCGCCGCGATGGTGTAGCGGGAGTCCGTAAACACCAGCGGTCTGTTCCTGGAAACAAAAATAATCCCCTCTCCCCGGAACCCGACGGAACTTCTCATATTCGCCGATGAGCTGACCAGTATACCGTCCAGCTGCCTAGCAAGTAATATTTTTTCCATTCTTTTCATTTTTTCTGTCCTTCTTTTTCTGACGATATTCTTTTAATATAATTTTTTCCAAATACCGTTTAAGAACGATCTGGATCTCCTCGTTTTTATTGATGGGTTTCACCAGAATATTCCGTATCCCGATGCGTTTTGCCCCCCATATATCCGTAAAGAGCTGATCCCCCACAAAAAGCGTGTTTTCTTTGTTCGTCCCCATCATCTCCATGGCCTCGCGATAGCCTTTTCTTCTGGGTTTATGGGCGTTGAAGATCATATGGGCGCCAATCTTTTCGTTAAAACTGCTGACCCGCTGTTTTTTATTGTTGGAGATCAGACAGCACTGAAATCCCATCTCCTCCAGCCGGCGGAACAGATCCAGCGCCTGGTCGCTGGCGCCCTTTCCATGTTCCACCAGGGTATTGTCAATATCAAACAGGATTCCCCGGTATCCTTCCTCATACAAACTCTGAAAATCAATATCATAAGTGGATGATACCGACTCATCTGGGAAAAATCTCTCGAACATTTATAATTTCCTTTCTAAGCTTTTACGGATTTTAAATAAGTGATAAACTGCTCCGCCACTCTTCCAGAATAACCGCCGTTTCTCACGCTCCAGGCATTCGCCTTCATCAGCAGTTCCTCATTGGTAAGGCGGATATCCGGGTGCTCCGCTGCCAGCCCCAGGACGATCTCCTCAAACTCTTTTTTCGACGGGCTGGAAAAATTGATAGTTACGCCAAAACGGGCCGCCAGGGAAAGTTTTTCCTGCATTGTATCCGAGTGATGGAGCTCATCCCTGGACATATCCGAGCGGTCGCTCCAGGTCTCCCGGATCAGGTGACGGCGGTTTGAGGTCGCATAGATCAGCACATTGTCCGGGCGCACCTCCATCCCACCCTCGATCACTGCCTTCAAGTATTTGTATTCAATCTCAAATTCTTCAAAAGAGAGATCATCCATATATATTATAAATTTATAATTTCGGTTCTTCACCTGCTCGATAATACCAGAGAGATCCTGAAGCTGATGCTTGTAAATCTCGATCAGCCGGAGCCCACGGTCATAATATTGATTGAGAACCGCCTTGATGCAGGTGGATTTTCCAGTGCCGCTGTCACCGAACAGCAGACAGTTATTCGCCTTTCTCCCCTCCACAAAGGCTTCTGTATTATCGATAAGCTTCTGTTTCTGGATCTCATACCCCACCAGATGGGACAATGTCACCTCACTGGTATGGGTGATGGGTGCCAGCACCATCTCACCGGACTCATCGTGTTTCACCCGGAACGCTTTATTCAATCCGAATTTACCTACGCCGTATTTTTTATAGAAATCCGTCAGAACCCGAAAAAATCCATCCCCATCTGGGGCATCAGAAAGCTCCCTCGCCAGTTCCTTCACCTTCTCGCTGACACTTTTATTGTAGGTATTTTCATCCTTCGCCATCGAGCGGTAACTGGTCAGAATAGAAAAACACTCTACCTCCAGAAGTTCCTCCACTTCTGAAAAATCATAATGGAACAAATGGTAAAAGCACTGCATATCCTGTTTTACAATCCGGTTCACGCTGGCAGAATCCTCCTTTTCGTGATCCACCCCCACTTTCTCGCAGATCACACTAAAGGGATTTTCATTGACAGCAAGCAGATATGCGATATAACACTGCCACAAGTTGTTATCGAAACCGTATCTGGTGGCGATATCCAGAAGCCGATAAACCTGGTCATACATCTCCCTCACGTAAGTTTCTCTGCCAGCATATATCTCACTGTCTTCTGAAATCTTCTTAAAGATCTCGCTTAGCTTCATCAACACCGAATCCCTGCTGATATTTCCATACATGATTAATCTTGACACGTCCCGATACATCCTATTCCCCCATTTCTTCCATCTTAGTAATATTCATTTGACCGCCGGGTTACATCCGGTCTGGTGCGCTGAAACCGAGCAATTCAATACATTGTTCTAGTACATTTTTCACCAGCACAAGCAGCTGAATATAGGAAGCCTTTCTTTCTTCATCTTCATTGGCCAGAATCTTATTTTCATGATAAAAACGATTAAAACTCTCACTCAGTTCATAGACAAACTGGCAGATCTTATGAGGCGCCCTCTCGCTGTAGGCAGCTTCCATCGTATCTGCAAATTTGCACAGTGTCAGATATAAGCCAGTTTCGCTGTCCTGAACCGGCGCCAAAAGTTTCTCCGATTCACCTGTGGGGGATACCGTCCCCCCTGCCTGTTCATATTTGGCCAGCAGCGATTTGATGCGGACGATAGTGTAAAGAATATATGGCCCTGTATTTCCTTCAAAGGAGGTAAAACGCTCCATGTCAAATATATAATCCTTGGACGCCTGATTGGACAGATCTCCGTACTTAATCGCCGCGAGACCGACCTTTTCTGCGATCTCCCTCGCCTCTGCCTCCTCATAATCACGGTTTTCCTGGATCTTTTTATACACTTCTGCACTGGTATCCTCTCGCAGTGTCTCTAATCGCAGAACCCCGCCATCCCTCGTCTTAAAAGGCTTTCCATCCTTACCGTTCATCGTGCCAAAGCCGATAAATGCAAGCTCCGTGTCATCACCAGTGAGCCCTGCCTTCTTCGCCACACGGAACACCTGGGTAAAATGCATGGTCTGACGTTTATCCGCCAGATAAATGATCTCATCTGGAGCGAACAGCTTCTCCCGCTCCACGATAGTCGCCAGATCTGTGGTGGAATACAAAGAAGCCCCATTGGATTTCAGGATGATACATGGTGGAAGCTCTTTTTTGTCGCCCTCTTCTGTGACGTCCACCACCAGCGCTCCCTCACTCATATAGGCAAGACCATCTGCCTTCATCTTTTCCACCATATCCGGGATATAAGGCTGGGCATCGCTCTCCTTTTTCCACAGATCAAATTCAACATTTAACTTGTCATAATTTTTCTTTAGATCTACAATGGATACGTTCAGAATATGATCGTAGAGGGCACGGTATCCCCGGACACCCTCTTGAAGGCTTACCGTCGCTTCCTGCGCCTCAACCAGATAATCCTCGTGTTCCTTGGAATACCCGCTGGCATAGGGATAGATCTCTTCCAAATCCGATATCGTAAAAGGCGCTTCCTCCGGATATTCCCCTTCAAAGCTCTCATCAAAATACGTAAGCTCCGGCTGACGCTTTTTCAGCTCTGTGATGATCAGACCGATCTGAAGACCCCAGTCACCGAGATGCACATCACCCAGGATATGATCTCCCATAAAACGGTAAATCCTCTTGATGCTCTCTCCGATGATAGCAGAACGGAGATGCCCCACATGAAGGGGCTTCGCTACATTCGGCCCACCGTAATCAATCACCACGGATCTGGGCTCCGCTGACCTCTCAAGACCAAACCGCTCCTGTGTCATCATCTGAACACCAGCCTGTCTCAGCAATTCTCCACTTACTGTTATATTTATGAAACCAGGGTTGACTGCTTCAATCTTTTCAAAGGCAGAATTCTCTCTTAATCCTTCCACCACATCCCCAGCGATCTGAATCGGTGCTTTGTGATACTCCTTCGCCGCCGCCATGGCACCATTGCACTGGTACTGGCACAGATCGGGACGATTGGAAACACTGATAAATCCGTACTTTTTATCATAACCTGCCCGCTCAAAGCCGGCTTTTACAATCTCTTCTAATTGTTCGGTCAACTTTTTCATACTACTCTCCATTCATTTTACTAACAACTTGTTTCTGTCATTCTTTATATTAGTTGTTAAATTAAGACTTGTCAACACTTCAAAATAATTTTCAAAGGTTTTGCGACAGCACCCTGGATCGTCTATAACGATCCCAGCAGCCCCGCATCCGGTGACAGCAAATGCCATCGCCATCCGGTGATCCTCATAGGTTTTGACCATCGTCGGCCGGACTTCACCGGGATGGATCGTTAGCCCATCCTGTCTCTCCGCACACTGGATCCCCATCCTGCCAAGCTCCGTGACGATGCCCCGGATCCGGTCAGACTCCTGTCCCCGGATATGCCCTACACCATCGATGACCGTATCCCCCTCAGCGAAGGGAGCGATGGCTGCCAGCGTCATGGTCTGATCGGAAAAGTCCCCCATATCCACATGAACCCCTTTTAATGGAGCACCAACTACGACGATGCCGTCCTCTTCTTCTCTCTGCCAGCAACCCATCTGCTGTAGTACCTCCAGGAAGCGGATATCTCCTTGGGTGGTACTACTGTGTACGTGCTTTACCTTCACTTCACTCTCCGTCACTGCCGCTATGGCATAAAAATAGCAAGCCGCGGATACATCCGGCTCCACCTGATATTCCCTTGCCTGGTACTGCTGCCCAGGAAGCACACGATAGGTATCTTCCTCGATCTGCTCCACCTCACAGCCAAACTCTGCCATCATCTTCATGGAGATATTCACATAAGCCTTGGCACTCCTTGTTCCTGTCAGACGAATTGTCAGCCCACCAGCACACATCACGCCGCTCAAAAGCAGGGCACTCAAAAATTGGCTGCTCTGATCAATATTCAGGTCTACCCTGGGGGAACTCTCTGTCGGCGCTGAATCTCCCTGGGATCTCCTCCTCAAGATGCGGAAAGGAAAAGCATAAGGTTCCTCCAAATATTCAAACTCTGTCCCCAGCTCTTCCAGCGCCAGAAGCAGGGGCTTCATCGGTCTTGCCCTCATCTGTTCCGAAGACTCCACCAGAAATTTCCCTCCGGACAGTGCCAGCATCGCTGTGAGAAACCTGGCAGCAGTTCCCGCGCTCCCCACGTACACTCTTCTTTCCTGTGCCCCGTCCCCCGGAATCCTTCCTCCCATCCCCTCAATGATCACCCTCTTTTCCTCTTCCTGAATATCCACAAAAAAACCGATCTCTTTCAGCGCCTGCATGAACACTCTGGAATCGTCACTGAAAAGAACGCCCTTTAAGACAGTTTTCCCGCTGCTCAACGCTCCCAAAAGAAGCGCCCGGTTCGTAATGCTCTTAGAACCCGGCACAGTTACTTCATATCTTTGATTTTTCTGTAATGGTGTACATGTAAAAGATTTCAAGCTCACACTCCCCTTTTTCATTCAAAATAGTTCTATCTTCCTTCTTTTACCGTTTTCGCATTTGGATAGATCCGTTCCATTCTTTCATCGGGAAAATGCTTATCCAGAAAACGACTCAGTGAATCCGGCTCCTCTGTCTGCTGAACGATGTCCTCCCTCTGCCTTTCGTCATATCTTGACAGCGCCATCCCAGACAATGCTGCATTTATTAACATAAAGCCAATACACAGCCAGGTAATAACGATTCCTGTCCTTTGGGGGATTTTCTCAATCAGCGCAGAGAGCTTTGGATAGATCCCTTTGAACCAGACCACAGCAGCAATTCCCCAGAAAAAGCAATAGAGCAGATTGATCCTTCCTCCCAGATTAAAAGGAATATCACTGTAATCCCAGAATACGGTTCCAAATACGATTTCAGTGAAAACACTGCACATATATTCGTATGTGCCCCCCAGCACGGTTCCGGCAAAAAACATATATCGGTCGTTTTTATCTTTGTATTTATAAAGAAGTCCCGTCAGCAGGGCACAGGCAATTCCCCAGACAAAACTAAATGGTCCATATACAACACTGCTCCGGCTCATCCACACCCCATCCGTAAGATAGCAGAATATGGTCTCCACAATATCTCCGAGAAATGCCCCTATGAGAAAAAGCCACACCAGTTTATAAAAACAACATCCCCTTGCAAAGGCAACTGGTTTTTGCTTTGTCCGCTCCGGTTCCCTGGACTTTTCTGACTCCAGATTGGGATACGCCCGCAGCATACGTCTCTGGATCCGTACAGTCAGTGCGTCGCCCAATTCATTTGTCACTTTCTGCATACTTTCCGTGAACTGCTCCATAGGGCGCAGGCGGATCTTCAGCTGAAGGACAGCCACACTGGACACAATACAGTCAATAAGCATAATGCCAAGAATTCCTAACAAGAAAATATGACCGATGAATTTTGGCATCCAGGACAAAACCAGAAAAATTAGTGGATTCCCAACCCAGAAAATAAACAAAGCAGAGGCTCCAAAAGCGATCAGATGTCCGATATGCAGATATCCGTCAAACTGAAACCTTTTTTTGCTGTAATCCCACCATCGTCGGTGAAAGATCCGCTGTAGCACAACACCTGTCAGAATACACTGCACCGCTCCCACCACTGCGCCAGCCACAAATAAAAATAACCAGTTTCCCCTAAGTTCCGTAAGGAAGATAGAATATAACACAGCACCCAGACCATAGGCTGGACAAAAGGTCAGGGACATAAACCCCGTGTTGATAAACTTTCTCTTCTGTACTGCATTAACGATGACGCCGGCACACCAGCCGATAAAAGAATAAACGACAAAGATCCAACATAGCTGATATAATGAATGATTCATAACCGTTACATCCTCTTCTTTTGTATAATCTGGCGGCGCAAAATGGAAACCAGTTCCCCGCCGCCAGGCTATGTCAATGGGGACTATGATTCGGTTCGAAACATAATCCCCATTGCTTTTGTTTCATACTAGTATAATGATTATTGATAACTAGTCTCTTTTATTTGGCAAAATCCTTTACCTTTGCATAGATGCTGTCTGCGTCAAGACCATATTTCTTTACCAGTTCAACAGCAGGACCCGATTCTCCAAAGGTGTCATTGATACCGATCTTCATTACTTTGGTCGGGCATTTCTCAGAAAGCACGTCACACACTGCACTTCCAAGACCACCGATCACAGAATGTTCCTCGACCGTTACCACCTTACCAGTCTCTTTGGCTGCTGCCAGAACAAGCTCCTCATCCAGTGGTTTGATGGTATGAATGTTGATCACCTTCGCATCGATGCCCTCGGCTGCCAGCTTATCTGCTGCTGCCAGGCACTCGGATACAGGAAGTCCGGTAGCGATGATGGTTACATCTTTGCCCTCACGGAGCACAACACCCTTGCCAAGCTCAAACTTATAATCTGGCTTATCATTAATCACAGGTACCGCGAGACGTCCAAAACGAAGATATACCGGTCCCTCGTGCTCGATAGCCGCCCGAACCGCTGCCTTTGCTTCCACGTCATCCGATGGATTCAAAACAACCATACCAGGGATCGTTCGCATCAGGGCGATATCCTCATTACACTGGTGGGTAGCCCCATCCTCTCCTACGGAGATACCCGCATGGGTAGCTCCGATCTTTACATTCAGCTTCGGATAGGCAACGGAGTTGCGAACCTGCTCAAAAGCACGTCCTGCGGCAAACATAGCAAAAGAACTAGCAAAAGGAATCTTACCGGTAGCGGCAAGTCCCGCTGCAATACCAATCATATTACACTCTGCGATACCACAGTCAATGTGTCTGTCCGGAAATGCTTTCTTGAACACTCCCGTCTTTGTAGCAGCGGCAAGATCCGCATCCAGAACAACTAGATTATCAAATTCTGCTCCCAGCTCTGCCAGGGCATTTCCATAACTCTCACGAGTCGCAATCTTTTTTACTTCACTCACAGGGATTCACCTACTTTCTCTAAGTCTGCCATAGCCTGTGCATACTGCTCGTCATTCGGAGCTGCACCATGCCAGCTTGCCTGATTTTCCATAAAGGATACGCCTTTGCCCTTTACACTCTTGGCAATGATCACAGTCGGCTGTCCCTTGGTTGCTTTCGCCTCATTAAATGCTTTTTTCAATGCGTCAAAATCATGGGCATCCACGTTGATCACATGGAAATTAAATGCCTTAAATTTTTCATCGATGGGATAAGGAGAACATACATCTGCGATATCTCCGTCGATCTGAAGACCATTGTTGTCCACGATGGCAACAAAATTGTCCAGTTTACGATGTCCGGCAAACATAGCCGCCTCCCATACTTGTCCTTCCTGGATCTCTCCATCTCCAAGCATGGTATACACACGATAATCCTCTCCACTAAGTTTTGCTGACAATGCCATTCCTACAGCAGCGGAAATTCCCTGTCCCAGAGACCCACTTGACATATCCACACCCGGAATATGTTTTTTATCCGGATGCCCCTGCAGATAAGATCCTGTATGACGAAGGGTTTCAAGGTCTTTCACCGGGAAAAATCCCCTGTTTGCCAGTACAGAATAATATCCCGGCGCCGTATGTCCTTTGCTGAGCACAAAGCGGTCTCTGTCTGCTTTCTGTGGATCCTTCGGATCAATATTCAGTTCCTCAAAGAAAAGATATGTATAAATATCTGCTGCGGAAAGTGAGCCACCCGGATGACCGGACTTCGCACTGTGCACAGCGGTCACAATACCTTTACGAACTTCGTTAGCCATTTTTTTCAGCTCTAACGTATTCATAGTTTTTACTCCTTTTATAATTATATGATTGTCACAGTTCGCAGGTTTGCCTGCAAACTTGCTATGTCCATTTATGGACATTTGTCCCACTTGTGGGACATTTTACTCTCCGAACACCGCCAAAGCGGTGTCTGTTTTTTATCCTGTTTACTCTCCGAACAACCGCCAAAGCGGTGTATAGCATTTCATCCTGTTTATTCGCCAAACACCGCTTTATAGTCTGCCTGGAACTTCGCAATACCCTGATCTGTCAACGGATGCTTTGTCATCTGCTCGATTACTCCATATGGAACAGTAGCGATATCTGCTCCAGCGAGGGCACAGTCCGTTACATGGATCGGATTACGAACGCTGGCTGCGATAATCTCCGTATCGATATCTGGATAATTGGCGAAAATAGCGGAAATGGTCTCGATCAGATCGATTCCAGCCTGAGAAATGTCATCCAGACGTCCCAGGAACGGAGATACATAAGCAGCGCCTGCCTTAGCTGCAAGGAGTGCCTGATTGGCAGTAAAGATCAAAGTAACATTTACATCAATGCCCTCACTGGCAAGTACTTTCGTAGCTTTCAGTCCTTCTACCGTCATAGGAATTTTTACAACCATATTAGGATGAAGCTTGGCAATCTCTCTTCCCTCTGCAATCATACCCTCTGCATCAACGGTCGTCGCCTTTACCTCACCACTGATGGGACCATCCACGATAGACGCGATCTCTTTCAAAACATCTTCCTGGCTTCTGCCCCCCTCTTTCGCGATCAACGACGGGTTTGTAGTAACACCACAGATTACACCCATATCATTAGCTTTCTTAATGTCATCAATTTTTGCTGTGTCAACAAAAAACTTCATTATGAATACCTCCTAAATATTATTATATATATGATAGCATCACGCAGATACTACATAATCTAAACTATCCTGCCCTTTAGAGGCTTTTATGTAAACGACGGAACTATGCCACAACCTCCGTGGAATCCATCAATTTTTCAAATTCGTCCATCGGCATCGGCTTTGCATACAAATACCCCTGGGCCAGATCACAGTGAATCGCCTTCAGATAACTTGCCTGCTCCTCCGTCTCAACGCCCTCGCAGACCACCATCTTATCCAGCTCCTGTGTTAGTTCTACAGTTTTTCTTATAATGATCTTGCTTACATTCGAGGTCTCTGTCTCATCCAAAAATGCTTTGTCGATCTTAATGATATCCACCGGCAATTTTTTCAGAAGATTTAATGAGGAATATCCAGTTCCAAAATCATCAATGGACCATCGAATGCCTAAATCTTTAAGAACAGACATCATTTTTGCCATTTCATCCAGAGAATCCGAAAAGATTCTCTCTGTCAGTTCCAGCTCGATCAGATCTGGCGGCGTATCATGGCTGTTCAGTACCATTGCTACATCCGCGGTATAGGTCTCGCTATTTAGCAGGACTCGCGACTGATTGATGGAGATAGGGAAACAGACTTTATTTTTTGTCAGCCTTTTGCGAAGCATCTCACACACCTGCTCCAGCATATAAAAATCTAACTGTTTGATAAATCCATTTTTCTCAAATACCGGAATAAATTCATCCGGATAAATCATCGTTCCGTCGTCCTTCACCCAGCGGACAAGAGCTTCTGCTCCGACCATCTTTTTGGTCACAAGGTCATACTTTGGCTGAAGATACACCTTAAACTCCTTATGAGCCAGCGCATACTCCATATTTTTCTCCAGTTCCTTCGCCCTTCGGTGTTTTCCAAAATCAATCGGATTGTAATAGGCAACCCGCACCGAAGACCTCCCTCGCAGACTCTTTCTCGCCGCATTTGCTTTCTCCACCATATCATCAATGGGCTCTGAGGTGTCATAAATGACAAAAGCTCCGATGCCCAATCGGGGAACTGCCTCAGGAAAGCGCTCCAATGCCAGCCGGTTAAATTCTTGACAAAACTGCTGCAGAGCATGATCCAGCCTTTTTTTCTCCTCGAATTTGATCAGCATAACAAAATGATCCGCCACACTACGGCAGTACAGACGCAGCCCGAAATCGATCTGTGATATCGCCCGGGATAATTCAAGAAGCAGGCTGTCTGCCAGGCTTCTTCCATATAGATTATTGATTCTTTCAAAGTGTGCGATGTCCGTATAGAGAAGTGCGAGATGGGATTCGGAGTCCTGTTCTTTTAAATACTGTTTCATATTCGTCTTAAAAGTATCCAGATGATACAATCCTGTCAGGGAATCGTATGGGCTATTTTTATGGTCCAAAGCTGAACTCTCCTCTTGTTTCAAAATCAATTCCTCCTATTGATTTCAGTTATCACATAAAGCATTGATCTGATTTGTAATTTTGCGTTTCTTTTTTTATTAAAATAATTAGGCCTTCGTTCTATCGATCCCACTTATCACACAATGCGTTGATCTGATCTGTAAATTTTGCAGTTTCTTTATTACTCAGTCCTTCGTTCTTGCGGATCACCGCCAAGAGCCGCTCTCCAGCAGCCACAAGCCGTCCAAATACATCCAGGGCTCGTTTTTTCGCAGAATCCTTCTTCTTCGCATATACCGGCGGAGCCTCGTACTCGTACTGTCCCTGTATCAGGTCAAAGATGCTGCCACTGTAGGGCGCACTTGCATCTATGCCAAGCTCCTCTCTTATGCACCCGGCAAAGCTGTCACAGACATGGTCTTCTCCATGTACTACAAATACCTGTACTGGTGGCTTTTCCTGAAAGCCCCTTACCCAGTCGAGAAGCCCTTTCTTGTCGGCATGGCTGCTGATACCAGAAATCTTGACGATCTCCGCTTTTACCTCAATGGTCTCTCCAAACAGCTTAACACTATCCGTTCCCTCCAGAAGCGACCTGCCCAGTGTCCCCACCGACTGATAGCCAACAAAGACAATAGTACTCTCTTTTCTCCAAAGATTGTGTTTAAGATGATGCCGGATTCGTCCTGCCTCACACATTCCGGAAGCAGAAATGATCACTTTAGGCTTCTGGTCAAGATTGATGGCCTTGCTGTCGTCGCTGGTGATCGATAACTTCAGACCTGGGAAGCCGATGGGATTGATCCCTTTCTGTACCAATTCCCTCGCCTCATCATCAAAACAATTCTCTACATTTTTTCCAAAAATATTTGTAGCCTCTACCGCCAAAGGGCTGTCTACATACACCTCGAAGTTCGAATTTGTATGGATAAGTTTCTGCTCTTTGATCTGACGGATAAAGTAAAGAAGTTCCTGTGTCCGCCCCACGGCAAAGGCGGGAATCACTACATTTCCACCTCGCTCAAAAGTTTTTTCTATGATCTCTGCCAGTTCTCCCACATAATCCGGTGCCTCACCATGATAACGATCTCCATAGGTAGATTCCATCACAACAAAATCCGCGCTTTTGGTATAAGTGAGATTTCTAAGGATCGGTTTGTTGACATTTCCCAAATCTCCGGAAAATACAATGATCCTATGCTGGCCCTCCTCTGTGGCAAACACCTCGATGGAGGCAGACCCCAGCAAATGTCCTACGTCCGTAAACCGTATTGTGATCTCTTCACACAGCGTAATTCTGTGATCGTATTCACAGGGAACCAGGAGTCTCACCGCCCCCAGGGCATCTTCCATCGTATAAAGTGGAACGTACTGTTCTCCTCCGGCTCTCTGTGCCTTACGGTTTCTCCACTCAGCCTCAAACTGCTGGATATGTGCGCTGTCTCTCAACATAATACTGCTGAGATCAGCAGTGGCCTTTGTGGTAAATACCCGTCCCCGGAATCCTCTGGCATAAAGCATCGGCAATAATCCCGTGTGGTCGATATGTGCATGCGTCAAAAGTATGTAATCAAGATCTGCCGGATTTACTGGAATCTCCTGGTTTTCAAACAAGTCCCGTCCCTGTTCCATCCCAATATCCACGCAGAGTTTCTTATCCCCAATCTCCAGATAATGACAGCTCCCAGTGACCTCGTGAGCTGCCCCCAAAAATTCAAGTTTCATGACTACCTCCCTCCAGTCTCGAAAACTTTACACCTTCTCTAGATTTATCTCAGGACACCAAAAAAACCCAAAACTATATAAGATTAGTATAGCCCATCGGGCATTTTTTTTCAACTTCTTTTTCAATAGAATTTGATTGTTTTTCTGTTGTTTGGTATACTAAGAAAAAGACATTCGGCACAATACAGAGACAGGGAGGAACCTCTATGAAAAATCAGAGACTTGTTGTTGCCTTCGGTCGGAACGCCTTTGGCGAAACCTTTCCGGAGCAACAAAAAAATGTTAAAAAAGCCGCAGATGCCATCGCAGATCTGGCTGAATTGAAATATGAAATTGTCATCACCCACAGCAACGGTCCCCAGGTGGGGATGATCCAGACGGCGATGACAGAGTTCTCCAGACTTGATTCACGCTACACGGTAGCACCAATGTCACTATGCGGGGCTATGAGTCAAGGCTATATCGGATACGATCTTCAAAATGCCATCCGTACCGAACTACTAAACCGGGGTATCTTTAAACCTGTATCCACGATCATCACTCAGGTGCGGGTAGATCCCTTCGACAAGGCATTTAACCATCCCACCAAAATCATCGGACGGTGTATGTCAGAAGAAGAAGCAAAGGCAGAAGAAGAAAAGGGCAATCACGTTATCAACGAAAATGGTTCCTGGCGCAGGATCATCGCCTCTCCTCATCCTGTTGATATCTACGAGATTGACGCCATCAAGGCACTGGCGGATGCCGGACAGATCGTGATCGCCGCGGGTGGCGGCGGAATTCCGGTGATACAGCAGGGCACCCGGCTCAAGGGCGCCAGCGCGGTTATAGAAAAAGACTATACTGCTGCCAAACTGGCGGATATGCTTGACGCCTCCTGTCTGCTGATCCTCACGGGAAGCGAACAGATCTCTGCGGGGAACAAACCCATTGGTGAGATTACCAGCAAGGAAGCTCTCTCCCTGATGGAAGAAGAACATTTTGATCCCATCACGACCCTTCCTAAGATAGACGCCAGCGTATCCTTTGTCACCTCCGGCGAAAACCGCACCGCTGTGATCGGGAAACTAGAACAGGCAGCAGACGCCGTCCGGGGAAAATGCGGCACCATCATCCGATAGATGACCAGGAAATTGCCTGCCAGAAAGAACCGGAAACTACAACCTCTTCTTCTTTCTGACAGGCAGTTTTATTCTAAAAGCTTCTTTTCATATCAGATCTCTACATCCTCGCTGTAGTCTACATTGTCATACCCAAATCCAAACATGTTATAAAACTCGTCCCAGTAGCCTTTGATGTCTCCCAGGTCCTTGATGGATTCTGTGTCCACACTATCCCACACCTCGGCAATCTGGCTCTGAATCTCTTCCTTCATCTCATAATCGTCCAAGCGAATCCTGCCCGCCTCGTCCGTCTGCACTACCCCACCGGCGAGCTTCTCCAGAAAAAGACGGTTCATCTGCTCGATACAGCCCTCATGAAGCCCTTTTTCTTTCATCACCTTGTAGAGCATGGATATATAAAGAGGAACAATGGGAATCGCCGCACTAGCCTGGGTCACCAGCGCCTTGTTCACCGATATGTACGCTTTCAGGCCAACGTCCTTATATTTGTTCATAAGTTCCACGGAAGTATCATAGAGATGTTTCTTAGCCTGTCCAATACTGCCGTCTTTATAGATCGCATGAGTTACCACTGGACCAATGTAGGAATACGCCAGGGTCACAGCGCCCTCAGCCAGCACTCCGGCGTCATAGAGCGACATAATCCAATCTCTCCAATCTCCTCCGCCCATCACCTGTATCGTCGCCTTGATCTCCTCTTCATCTGCCTCAGGAACCGTAACCTCTTTGATCTCATTGGTACGCAGATCAAGGGTTTTATTGGTAAATGGCTCGCCCACTGTTTTCAGAACAGAAGAAACCGTGATTCCACTGGGCAGGGTTCGTCTCGGCGCCGCCATGCTGTATACCACCATGTCCACTTTTCCAAAATCTTCTTTGATGCATTGGATCACCTCATCCTTCATTTCTCTGGAAAATCCATCCCCATTAAAAGATTTGGCATAGTAACCGTCCTCTCCGGCTATCTTTTCAAACGCTTTGGTATTATACCAACCCGCTGTCGCTGTCCTCTTGCCGTTGGATTCTCTCTCAAAGGCAACACCAATGGTATCTGCCCCATATCCATAGGTCACAGCAATGCGGGAAGCAAGTCCATAACCTGTGGAAGATCCGATGACCAGCACCTTCTTTGGACCCTCAGCCCGCCCAAACTTTTTCGTGCTTTCAATCTGTCTTCTTACACTTTCTTCACAGCCCTTGGGATGAGCTGTCGTACAAATAAAGCCTTTTACCTTTGGTTCTACTACCATTTTTTACTCCTTCCTGTGCCTGAGGCACACCGTCCTGCTGTTCAACAGTGTCGTCTAATCAGGACAAGATTACATAAAATAAAATCATAAAGAAATGCAGTACACTTCCCGCGATCACAAACAGATGAAACAGGGAGTGGATATATCTTTTTCTCTTTCCCACACCATATAACACAGCACCGATCGTATAGGCGAGCCCTCCTGTGATCAGATAAACCATTCCTCCCGGCCCCAGTACCTGCATCGTGGGCCGAATAAAGAAAATAATGCACCAGCCCATACCAAGATAACAGATCATCGCCAGCTTCTTATACTTTTCCAGATCGATAGCAGTAAGGGTCGCTGCCACCAAACAGCATCCCCACACGATACCAAAAACCAAAAAGCCAATGACTGGATCCACTCTACGCAGTCCTACTAGAGTGATCGGGGTATAGGTCCCAGCGATCAGAAAATAGATTGTACAATGGTCGATCACCTGAAATACTTTTTTCACCATCTCAGATGTCAGCCCATGATAGATACTGGACATCGTGTACAGAATCACCATCATCGCTCCGTATATGGCTGAGGCGGCGACACTCCAGGCGTCACCTCTCAGCGCAGAAAATATCACACAAAGCACCAATGCCGCAATCGCGAGAGCTCCCCCCACGATATGGGATACCATATTAAAAATTTCTTCTCCCCTTGTATAGTCTGGGAGATCCCTATCCCTAAGCCGTGTTCGCTTCATCCTTCCTACTTCCCTTCCTCTGACAGCAAATGAAATAACGCTGTTTTATAGATCAAAACAAGACGGACATCCCGGTCACAATAACGGTTCCGCATATACTCTGCCAGTTTATAAAAATACATCAGTGTCAGAGCACCGATGCCTACCGCCTTGATCTCCAGCAAAACCGGGATCATAGATATGGTGAGCGTCGCCGCCAAAAAACCAACCGTTATATAGAAAAATATCTGACTGATCTTGACTGATAGTTGGACAGTCCGAAGCAGGCATAACAGCCTATCGCTTAGATTCTCTTCCGATATCCGGTGCAATTCCAGATAAATGTCACAGAAGATATCCATGCATTCCTTCTGGTCCAACTTATTGCAGTATATTTTATATTTATTTCTCCCAAACTCCTTTTGGATCAATTTCCCCAAAACACTGTTCAAAACTTTTCTCCTTCGGTTTGTATCCTTATCCTTATAGTATTCGCCCACATCTTGTTTCGTTATACATATAAGAATGTATGATTTTTAACAAAACCGGTAGATGGTCGTGCTGGCAAAAGCATCCCCGGCTTTCAGTACGCAGGAATCAAAAGCTGGCACGTTGACAGAATTCGGGAAAAACTGTGTCTCAAAGCATACTCCGGTTCTCTTTGTATACTCTGTACCATTTTTTCCATTTTCTTTTTTGATAAAATTTCCCGTGTAGAGCTGCATACCCGGAAGATCCGTATAAACTTCCATGGTACGTCCCGTGGTTTCTTCCGAAAGCTCTGCCACCTTCTCTATCTTGCCTGGGGTTTTATCCAACGCATAATTATGGTCATAGCCGCCAGCGATCGTAAGAGGTTTATAATCTGCCTCAATATCATCCCCGATGGCCTTTTTCTCACGGAAATCCATCGGGGTTCCCGTTACATCCACAATGTTTCCATTGGGGATTAAATCATCCGTAGTCTCAGTAAATCCATTTGCCCGGATCCATACTTTGTGATCTGTGATCTCTCCCCCATCGTGTCCTTTGAGGTTGAAGTAAGTATGATTCGTCACATTACAAAGTGTATCTTTGTCAGATTTTGCCAAATAGCTGATTTTGAGCTCATTGTCATCCGTCACTGTATAAGTCACACTGATCTCCAGATTTCCCGGATAGCCCTGCTCCATATCTGGACTGACTCTATAAAATGTCACGCTGTTGTCCATGGATGCCGCCTCATACATCACCTGATGGTATCCTGGTGTGCCGCCGTGAAGATTATTTTCTCCATCATTTTTCTCCAGCTCATAAGTAACACCATTCAATTCAAATCTGGCGTCCCCGATTCGGTTGCCATGTCTTCCAATAAAAGCTCCAAAGAAACAGCCATTCACTTCATAACCTGCCACATCATCAAACCCCAGCACAACATCATCCAGTTTGCCCTCTTTGTCTGGCACAAACAATCTGACTATATTCGCACCATAATCAATCACTTCTACTTTCATTCCGTTTTTGTTTTCGATGGCATAGAGTGTTACCTCTTTCCCATCCTTTGTCGTACCAAAATTACTTGTTGTCACACTCATGTTCCCTACCTCCTCATCTATTATTATTTAATTCTTCTGCTGCCTCCACGCAGATATCAATTCCAAGTTCTTCCAATTGCTTCTCATCTACCACATTCGGCGCCTCTGTCAAAAGGCAGGAAGCGTCCTTCACCTTAGGAAAGGCGATCACTTCTCGAATGTTGTCCTCTTTTGCCATGAGCATTACGAGACGGTCCAATCCATAGGCAAGTCCCGCATGGGGTGGCACTCCATACTGGAAGGCATTCAGCAGAAAACCGAATTGCTCATAGGCAGTTTCCTTAGCAAATCCAAGAGCTTGGAACATTTTTTCCTGGACATCGTTCTGATGGATACGCACCGAACCACCTCCAAGCTCTGTGCCGTTCAGTACGATATCATAGGCTCTCGCCCGCACTTTGCCTGGATCTGTATCAATCAGGCTGAGATCCTCTTCCATCGGCATCGTAAAGGGATGGTGCATCGCTTGATAGCGTCCCTGGTCCTCATTGTACTCCAGAAGCGGAAACTCTGTTACCCAGAGGAAATGATACACGTTTTTATCCAGAAGCTCCATTTTTCTAGCAAGCTCCAGGCGAAGGTTTCCAAGAACATCATATACCACTTTATTTTTATCTGCGGCAAAGAGCAGCAAGTCTCCTGGCTCTCCCTCCATGGTACCAACCAATGCCTTTAGCTCTTCCTCTGTCATAAATTTGGCAAAAGATGATTTATAGCTGCCATCCTCATTGACACAGAGATAGGCAAGTCCCTTTGCCCCATATTCTTTGGCAAAATCTACAAGGGCGTCGATCTTCTTTCTGGGCATCGCCCCTTGTCCTTTGGCATTGATTCCCCGAACGGAACCTCCCGCCTCAATCGCTCCGGTAAATACACCGAAACCGCAGCCCTTCACGGTCTCTGTCACATCTTTTAACTCCATGCCAAACCGGGTATCCGGCTTGTCAGAACCATAACGGTCCATGGCTTCCTGCCAGGTCATACGTGGGAACGGCAGCGACAGCTCCACGCCAAGAACCTCCTGGAACAATTTTTGGAGAAGACGTTCGTTTACATTAATTACATCATCCTCATCCACAAAGGATAGCTCCATATCGATCTGGGTAAACTCCGGCTGGCGATCTGCCCGCAGATCCTCGTCGCGGAAACATTTGGTGATCTGGAAATAGCGGTCATAACCTGAACACATCAGAAGCTGTTTAAACAGCTGCGGCGACTGGGGAAGGGCATAAAAGTTCCCTGGGTGCACACGACTGGGAACGAGATAATCCCTGGCTCCCTCCGGCGTACTCTTGGTGAGCATCGGCGTCTCGATCTCTAAAAATCCCTCATCCGCTAGAAACTGCCTGGTCAACATAGCGATGCTGCTCCGCATGATCAGATTGCGCTGAAGATCCGGACGACGCAGATCCAGAAAACGATAGCGCAGACGAAGCTCATCCTTCGTCCTGCTGTTCTCTTCAACTGGAAAGGGCGGCGTCTCCGATTCGGAGAGAATCCGGATGTCCTTCGCTCTTACCTCGATGGCTCCGGTCTCCAAATTCTCATTGACAGCGCCGGAACGTTTTTCCACAATACCAGTCACCGCCACTACAAATTCAGCACGCAGCTTAGCCGCCTTCTCAAAGGCTTCCGTCCCAGCATCGCTCTCCTCAAAGATCAGCTGTATGATCCCAGAGCGGTCCCGGAGATCCACAAAAATGATGCCCCCTTTATTTCTGCTCTTCTGTACCCAGCCCATAACTGTCACGGTCTGACCGATATGGTTTGTCGTGAGCTCCGCACACCGGCAGGTGCGCTTTAAGCCCTTCATTGATTCTGCCATTGTCATTCTCCTTTAGCTCATATATTAATTTAATGACGTTGGGGTCAAAAGGTATTTTGCCCCTAACTAATGCTAATCTGCAAAGAATTCCTCGATTTCTGTGTAGCCATCCTTTGCCAATAGTTCTTTTTGGAATTTTTTGTTCTTTTTCATCACATTGATGCTGATCCGGTATCCGGCATCCCGTTCCTTCTCCGCCTTCAAAAGCACCTCTTTCATTTTCTCTGGGGTAGCCTTTTTATCAATGAGATACGCCTTTTTCTTAGCCGCCGAGGGGACAGCAAAATCTCGCTCTAAGAGCAACATAACAATTCTCTCAAAACCGATGGAAAACCCACAGGCACAAGTGTCATTTCCCATAAATTTCCCGATCATCTCATCGTAGCGTCCGCCGCCACCCACGGAACCGCCGAACTCATCCATGGAAATCTCAAAGATCGGTCCTGTGTAATACCCCATGCCCCGCACTAGGGTGGGATCAAAACACATCTTAAAATCTGCTGCCTTTGTCTCTTCCACCATGGAAATGATGGTCTCCATATCCTCTGCTGTTCCCGCTTCTAGATGATCTCCCAGCGTCTCTTTGAGATACCGGACGCCGTCAATATCGTTGGTCACAGTCTGGAACAGCTCGATGCATCGGTTCACTGCTTCCTTTTCATAACCGGCAGTCAAAAGTTCTTCCTGCACCCCTTCCATACCGATCTTGTCCATTTTATCCAGTATGATAAACACGTTGTCATACTCTCCTTCGGAAAATCCACAATAGGCTGCCATCGCCTTTAACATCTTGCGGTTGTTGATACGAATAGTGAAATTTTTGAAGTCAAGTTTTCCAAGAAGAGTGGTGGTGGCGAGAATCAGTTCGATCTCTGCCAGGATAGAAGGCTCTCCCAGAATATCTATATCACACTGCATAAACTGACGGAAACGACCTCTCTGGGGACGATCTGCCCGCCACACATTTCCCATCTGCAACGCTTTAAAAGGAGCGCTCAGCTCACTGGAGTTATTGGCATAATACCTGGAAAGGGGTACCGTCAAATCATATCGCAGGCCGCTGTCCACCAGATCTGCCTCACATTCTGCGGTTTCCAACTTAAGCTTCTCGCCCCGCTTCAGGATCTTAAAAATCAGCTTTTCATTTTCGCCCCCCTGCTTGCTACACAAGCTCTCGATGTGTTCTACACAAGGAGTCTCAATGGAGGAAAATCCATAGGTCCCATAGGTCTCTTTGATCAACCTGATCACATAATCACGTATCTCCATCTCTTTGGGAAGAATATCCTTCATCCCCGTGACTGGTTTCTTTTTTAATGCCATCTTTTTACCTCTTTTCCTTTTCTTTGACAGGATTCTAATCTGACGAAATTGGAAGTTTCCGCCGGATCATCTCATCTATTCTACTTATGTAGTCATCTACACTTTTTACATTTTCCACCCGCTCCATCCTGTCTTCTTCATGAAAGACGTATTTGGACGAGCCACCGCATCCCAATGCCAATATCGTCTGGAGTTCCTCCATCATAAGTCAAAAAAACTTATTATGGTCTATTGTTGCTTATCTATCCATTTTGACTTAATTTCTAAAAAGTATTATCGAGTATTATTAAGTGCTATAAAAACCTCGTTTGTTGCACTTATGTTGCAGTTGAGGTTTTTCTGTTGCACTCGATTAGCCCAAAGGACTTCTCGTAATACTAAAATAGTTTCATCTGTTCAAAAATTTCATTAAGGGAAGCTTTTTTCTTCCACTCGGTTACTTCTGCATAGATATCCATAGTTGTCTGAATATCTTTGTGCCCCATAATTGTCTGAATTACTTTGATATGGACATCTGCTTCGCATAATCTGGTACAAAAAGTATGTCTTAAATGATGACAGGTAAATTGAGGCAATAACACTGCATCTCTTTTTTCTTTTACTGCCCTGACTTCTTCTGTAGAATTGTGATTCTCAATGATTCTCTTTAATTCCCGGTTGATAGACTCCGGCGTATATACCTCATAAAACCTGTTACAGAAGATAAAGCCCGTCATATCCTCAATCTGTGTTTGGCACGATATTCCTTCTTCTGCCTGTCGTGACCGTTCTTCCATCAAAGCAGTATAAACAGTATCTACCATTGGAATCACCCTGCTACCAGCCTCCGTCTTTGGTTCATTGACAACCCATTTACTTGATGATTTATTTCTTCTTCCCGCAAAATAATATAGAGAATGGTTTATATCAATGGTTCGGTTTTCCATATCGACATCTTCCCATCTCAAACCTATCATTTCACCGATTCTGCATCCTGTACCAATCAGCACAGTAAACAATGGCTTCCAACGGTTATACAATGGGTTCTCATCAATAAAGGATAAAAAAGCTCTCTGCTGTTCCAATGTTAATGCATGGCGTGTATAGGAACCACTATTCTGTGTTTTTTTCTTAATCTGCTGTATCACACCATTTGCGGGATTAATCCTAATAATGTTATCTCTTACCGCCATTTCTAAGGAAGGTCTGATAAGCCTTTGAAGATATTGAATTGTTCCAATATGCAGATTTTTTTCTGTAATCAAGTGATTGTAGAAAAACAAAATATCGCTATATTTTATCTCACCGATTTTCTTTCTGCCAAATTCACTCCTGACATATCTTTCATAAATCTCCAGATAATTAGCTCTGGTTGAAACCCGAAGTTCTGTTTTGGTGGACATATATCGGTCAAACATAAAATTCAGATCAGCGTTACCTGCCACATATGAATCAATCCCATCCATCTGATCCCGTTTTAACTGTTCTTCTTTTTCACGAAGCTTAACCAAATCTTTAGAGTATGTATATCTTCTTTTTCCGAATGGATCAGTATAAGTATAGACATACATCTCATCTGTAATCCTGAAAGATTCCCCCTTTCGAAGCACTCTACCCTTCTTGTCTTTTCTTGATGCCATAGAAAATCTCCTTTCGTTTACGAATGGAGAAGTCTTATTGATGTCACTTATCTTCGTCAATAAGTTTCGTAACACCCTCTTGCATCACTTGTGTAACGGTTTTGTTTGAGGACTCGGCATATCTTTTTACCTTTGCATAGTCCTCTGGCTTCATTCTTACACTTACTACCTTTTCTTTTTTTATTTCCGCCTTTGGACGACCTGCTTTTGACATACTAATTCCTCCTCAATAACCATTATATTTTTGTATGACAAAAATGTCAAGAGCAAAAAATATCAATTATACAAATATATTTTAACTTACCGTCAGTCAAGCCGAAAACTCTCTAAGTATTTTTCAAAGAGTTCACAGTTCACCAGAACAACTTTATTTACCTTATAAATAGCTCCTGCATCCTTTGCCAAACGCTCAAATACACTTTTGCTAAAGCCATAATATTCTGCCCCGTCCTTATATCTGCGGAATTTTTTCCATTCTTTTACAATTACAGTATTACTCATTTACCTGCTCCTTTCGTTTAATCAAAGCTGGCATTATCTGCCAGTAAAAATACACCTACGCAAGATATACTTTTATTGGCAGATAAAAAATTGCAATACAGGTGGCAGCTCATTACACCGCCCACATCGGTCTTGCACCGTCATTTCATTGACCGGATTGCGGTTTCCCGCAACCCGGAAGTATCATTATCACAGATATGCTTCATCGCCCCATGTAACTGCTACATATTTTGCCCGATCTCATTCGCTCCTTACCTTCGCTTCAATGTCCTGTTCCAACATTTCCTCACGTTTCACCCTGTTAAAAAACAGGGCAGGTACGTCATGGCGCATCTGCTTAGTGGCTCTGCATATCCTCACGTCCTGTATGCAATACAGTATTCAATTTTCAAGGTACACCGCTGTAAATCTGTCAGCTATGGAAAAGGGCAGCTAACCGCCCCTTATACCGCTTCAAACGCCAGTATCTTTGTAATCAGCTTTGTTTCAAGCCTCCGGCGCAGTGTTTCATCAACACAATAATGAAGCCGCCCTCCCTCGTCATACATCTTCCGGGTGGACAGGGTAATTATGTATCCCTCATAGTGCTTCAGGACTTTGTTGATTGCCAATACATCGCCTTCTGATGCTGCCTTTATGATATGGAATGGCAGCAAATTCTTTTCTTCTCTGCTCTTACATCTTTTTGTCATCTGCTTTTTCCTCCATAATCTTCCTTAAAATTTCCAGTGAGCGTGTCCGGTGTTCATGGACTGTGCTGCGGACAAGGTTCATTTCCCTTGCTATATCCGCATCGCTCATTTCCAGAAAATACGAAAGCAGTATCACATTCCGCTTCCGTTCCGAAAGTGCCTGCAATGCTTCCGCAATCAGGGTGTCTTTTACTTCAATGTCATATCCATGCACTGTAAAATGACTGTTCTCCACTCCGTACTCGTCCATAACAAACAACTGGTTCAGCTCCTTTTCAGACAGTTCAGAAAACATGGCTTCATGTTCCCTGCGGTAATCCATGTGCCGGTAATAGTTAATTGCTTCGCCTTTGAGCGACATCTGGCACAGGCGGTCAAAGCGATGCCTGATTGTCAGTTCATCATGGCAAGAAGGTTTCTCCATACGGGTTCACCTCCTCCCCCGTTGTGACGTGACAAAGGCATACGCCTTTCCCCTTTCCGTTGTATCTGCCAAATGGTGGTAGGCTGATGTTCGGGTGGGAGTAAAAATTTTTTGTATATAAAAAACGCCCGGACAGGCAAAATGCCCGCTGGACGTTATTCATATCTGTTATTCTGTTTTTTCCACACGCTACGGGAGCGTATAGTTCACTTGTCAGGGTAGATTCTGCTTTACTGCCAGTAAAACACCTTATAAAAGAACCTTCCCACGCCAATAGCCGGACAGGTTCACAAAGTCAAAAAAATATCCCTCAGACCGTTCAGAACACATAAATTCCCCTAAACGTACCCAAAGGATAAAAATTCACGCAAAAAACCTCTGGATACTGCGTTTTTTTATATGCAATATCCAAAGTCTTTTTATTCTTCTATGTGCATTATACCCCTCTGATAAAGTGATTTATTAGTGCATTTTCAAAGTAAAATGTGCAATATACACTATACATGGAGGTGCATATATGGCAAGGAAAAAGAAAATTGACAAGGAAATGGGATTCCGTCTGAAGAAGGCTAGAACCGACCAGAAACTGACCTATGAAGAACTGGCTGAAAAATCCGGCGTTTCCTCACGCTATATCAAGGAAATCGAAAATCATGGAAATGTGCCAAGCCTTGAAAAGCTAGGGCAGCTTATACGAGCCTTACATATTTCCGCCGATCCGTTTTTTTATCCAGCCGCCCCGGCAGACAACCTCGACTACCAGCGGCCGTTGGTTTATCTGTCACAATGTACAGAGGAACAGATTACAACAATCCTCGCTATTGTGGAAGCCTATCTTCGGACATACAAATCTCCCAAAGAATAGAATATTCCCAATATCTGAATTTTCTCATGAATATTTCTGGATAATTCTGAACCATGCAAAAAAGGTGGCTCGCCTTCTGTCCTGCCAGCCACCTCTTTGTCTATTTGCTGAATATTTTAAGAAGCTCCTTTATGCGCATACGCTTTTTTATGATGCCCAGTTCATCAAGAACCTGTATGCTGTCCACAAACCCCTGATAATACGCCCGCTGTTCCTCCTTGTAATGGGCATGATCCACCGTATCCATATAGTCCTCTAAAAACTCCCTGTCCTCCTTTGACAGCTTGGAAAGATATGCTTCAAATGCCTTCTGCTTCTTTTTCAGTTCCCGGCTGGCTGCTTTTGCTTCCTCCGTCTGGACGGAATACTCCCTGTCCTCTGATTCGCTGCGCAGTTCCTCAAAGACGCCTGCCAATGTTTCAAAAACTTCATTCATGTTTGTTTCCACCTTTCTCTGCTAAAAATAATATTGCATTTTACAGGCAGTATTATCAATCCCTAACTTTCTTTTCACAAGATAATCCCTCTAAACTTCATCTTTAGAAGTATATTATCAACATTATTTCGTAAAATCAATGATAAAGGACTTCATCTTTAGAAAGTTGGTGGTAGGATATTAAAATCTATTGGAACAAAGAAAGCAACTCCAAAAACCTAATCGGTCAAAGGGTTATGGAACTGCGGACGGAAAGAAAGCTATCTCAGAAAGCTCTTGCCGAACAGCTCCAGCTCGCCGGATATGAATTTAGCGATCTGACCGTTTTACGGATTGAAAAGGGAACAAGGTTTGTCCCGGATTATGAAGTGGTAGCTCTGGCAGACTTCTTCCATGTATCTTGCGAATACCTCTTAGGCGTACAGGATAAAAAATAAGCAGCAATCTGTTTTCCTATCACAGACTGCTGCTTAAATTTTTGTTGAACCGATAACCAATGCCCCATACGGTCTGTATGTAAAGCGGCTTGCCCGGATTATCCTCTATTTTCTCCCTTATATGGCGGATATGGCTCATAACAATGTTGTAATCGCCGGAATACGGTTCCTGCCAGACAATATCATATATCTGCTCTTTGCTGAATACCCTACCGGGACTCTGCGCTAACAAATACAGTATTTCAAACTCTCTATTGGTAAGCATAACCTCCGCACCATGTATGACTACATTTTTCTCTGCTAAGTTCAGCTTCATTCCTCCGATACTAAGGTGTTTTTCCACTTGAAGTACATTACATCCTTCAAAGCGAGGGCTTTCACTTATAATCTGCAACATTCTCTGGCAGACATCTTCCTCATCTTCTGAAAAAGACAGTATCATCACCTTACCCATTATAACCACCTGCCTAACACTGATAAAACAACTTGTCTTAACTTCATTCTAACGTCCAAAACGACCTCCCTTCCCGTTATACTATGCTGTTTTTCGCTCCAACCTACTCACTGGCATTTTGTTTTCGATATTCTGCGGGTGTTATCTTCAATACATCCCGAAAAGCTGTCGAAAATTTACTCTGGTTCTCATATCCCACCTGATTTGCGATTTCCGCTATTGTACTTTTCGTTTGCCGAAGAAGCACAGCCGCCTGTTTCATGCGGTATTCTTTCATGTAAGTTCCGATAGGCTGTCCATAAATCCCTTTAAATGTGGCTTTTAAAGTAGCCGTATTGATAAGAAATTCTTTGGAAAGTTCCTCTATCGTAGAACGCTCCTGCAAGTTTGAAATTAGTTTTTTATGAATTTCCTTGACAATCTCCACCTGCGGCGAAGTATACATTTCCCGCTGTTTCTCTTTTGTTACATCCACCATACAGAGGAAAAGAAGAAGCTCCTGCACCTTTAGCTTAAAATATGGCTTTTGCAGACAGTCCGGCACAGAATAAAGCTCCGAAAAAATATGCTCGATTTCATCCTTTGCCCGCATAATAAAACAATTTCCATCTGCACAAAACTTTTCTTTAAATTCCAATATGTCAATTCCACTTTCTGCCAAAGTCTGCGGCGGATATTCTGATACTATTTCTAAATTGATAACAACGGAAATTCCCCGGTAATGCTTTAGTGGAAATGCCATTTCGGAAGCGCAGTTATCCATTGTATGAATGGACATATCTCCTTCTCCAAGATACAGACAGGAACCGCTTAATAATTTGCTTCCCTCACGCCCCTCTCTGCAATGGTTGATTTCCAATATGTTCTGTCCAAGCGCACCTTCCCATTCACAGCCTGTTGCTTCAAAATCATTGTAAATAAGCTGTATGCCCGGATAAACCTGATAAACTGTCATCAATCCTAAACCATCGGCACAGTCCATTTTATAGACCGTACAATATCCGTCATTGTCCTTTGGAATAACCGCAGACAGCCATTTTGTGTTTTTTACTAAGTTTTCCTGCATGGCAGTCCTCTCTATTCCTTCTATACCGTTAATCTGTTCCGCCAGATGTTTTCTGGCATCTTCTATTATATATCTTTTCTTCATAATATACTGCTCCAATCGGTAGGATTTACACTCCAAATAGAATTATATTCTATCTCCACCGATTGTGCAAACTAAGAAAAGAGCCAATACCTTATCAAACAAAGTATCGGCTCAATATACATTTCCTCACTCTATTTTGTTTCTGGCATCTTGCGAAATTCTGAAAGCATCATCAACACAGTAATCACAACCAGAACCGCATCGGTCAGGGCAATCGCCAGCCAGACACCACGAATCCCCATACCGCCAACCATCGGCAAAACCACACAAAGCGGGATAAATAAAATAATCTGCCGGAACAATACTAACCAAGTAGCCTTATTCGCCTTTCCCAATGACTGGAACAGCGTTACCGCAATCAGGAAACTTCCCTGTAAAATATAGGTACTGAACATAATCCGGAAATTGGTTGCCCCCGAAGCTGCCACGCCCGGTGTTGTAATAAACATGGAAAGCACCTTATCCGGGAACAGTTCAACCGGAATGTAGAACAGTAAGGACAACACTGTTGCCGCCGTAATGAATACGCCTGTCAATTTCTTTACCCGGTCATAATCTTTCGCACCGTAGTTTGTCCCTGCGGCTGGCTGAAATCCCTGACTGATACCCCAAAGAGGAACAAACGAGAAGTTCCAGAAACGCAGCGCAGCTCCTAACAATATCTGCGAATTTTCCCCACCATACACAGACGCCACACGATAAATCACTGTCTGCTGTACCAGTGTCAAAACCTGCATCAGCAAAGCGGAAACCCCAACCGCCAGAACCTGCGGCAGTAATTCCCCGTCAATATGTATCCGTCCGATTTTTACATTTACGCTTTTCTTCTTAAAGTACCATAACGTAATCACCGCCTGAATGAACTGTGAAAAAATCGTTGCATAAGCAGCCGCTTCCACTCCCAATCCGTAAGGCTTTAAAACCGTAATAAAAATCGGATCGAGGATAATGTTCAGGATTGCTCCGCTTGCTATAATAGCCATTGCCTTTTTAAGCTGCCCTTCCCCACGAATAACCATATTAGCGCTCTGGAAGAAGTTTACAAACAGGCTTCCCGCAAACACAATACGCAGATATTTTTCCGCATAGTTCAAGATATTATCGCTGGCACCTGCCAGAGATAAAAGTTGGCGGGCAAATACCATACCTATCACAGTGTAAATAACAGACAGCAGAAGCACCATTGCAATCAGATTTCCCATAATCTTTTTTATGGTATCCTGATCTTTCTTGCCAATCGCACGAGATAGCACTGAAGCAGAGCCTACTCCCAACATCGCCGCCGACCCCGCATTGATGAGCGTAAACGGATAAGATACGGATACCGCCCCCATTTGCGCTGCGCCTACCATCTGCCCTACAAAAATGGAATCCATCATGTTATAAAGCCCTACAACCACCATGCCAAGAACCGCAGGTATACTAAGCTCCAGCATGAGGGAAAACGGACTTTTCGTCAATAATTTTGTCCTTGTATCAAGTGACTGTTTCATCACGTTTCCTCCTTATATCTACATCTCGCATAAGCAACGAGCCAAGAACAAGCTTGCTTGTTTTTGGCGACTGCCTGCGGTCACATATACTCTGTATATGTGATAGCCATGCCTAACCATATAGAGTATATTAAAAACCAGTCCTTTTTGTCTGCTCCTATCCGAAGGACTTTTTATCCAATCGGAAATATCGGGCTATTGCACCATTTTTTCCAATAACTGCAATGCTTCTTCCAGTTTCGGATTTTCCGCATCAGTCTGTAACGCCTCCCGGACACAGTTACGGATATGTGCCTGTAAAATCTGTTGGTTAGCGCTCTTTAATAATGCCTGTGTCGCTAAAAGCTGATTGGATATATCCACGCAGTAACGATCTTCCTCTATCATTTGCAGGATACCGTCTAACTGACCTTTCGCAATTTTCAGTTTATGGGTAACATTTCCTTTTTTCGCTTTCATAGGCAACCCGGCTACTGAACACTTATGAGCTGATAGCCAGCATCTTCAACCGCTGTTTTCAGCCTGTCCTCTGATACCGCATGGCGCATCTGTACCAATGCTGTTTTTGCTTCCAGTTGCACTGTGACATCTGAAATACCCTCAATCTCCATTAACGCCTTTGAAACGTGCTTTACGCAGTTTCCGCAAACCATTCCTTCAATCTTCAATAATTTTTCCATGTTCTTTTCTCCTTCACTTTTTTTCGATAAAATTGTCTGACTGCTGCTATATGTTTCTTTCTGTTCCGGTTTTGAAAGATGCCTTGCTTTGAACCAGCGAAGCCGCAGGGCATTTGATACCACAAAGACAGAGCTGAAACTCATTGCAAAGGCTCCGATCATCGGGTTTAACTTCAAGCCGAAGGACAGATAAAATACCCCCGCCGCAACCGGAATACCAATGATATTGTAGATAAACGCCCAAAACAGATTTTGCTTGATGTTGCGGATAACCGCCTTGCTTAACTGGACAGCGGTAGACACATCCAAGAGGTCACTTTTCATCAACACAATATCCGCTGATTCAATCGCCACATCCGTTCCTGCCCCGATAGCAATTCCTACATCTGCCCTTGCAAGCGCAGGCGCATCATTGATGCCATCCCCTACCATAGCTACCTTTCTGCCCTTTTCCTGTAAACGCCGGATTTCCTTTTCCTTATCCTGCGGGAATACTTCGGCAACTACCCTGTCTACACCCACCTGCTTTCTGATTGCTTCCGCAGTTTTGGCATTGTCCCCGGTAAGCATGACAACCTCCATTCCCAAGCCGGATAATTCCTGTATTGCCTGTTTACTGGTAGGCTTTACCACATCTGCCACAGCCACCACACCGATAAGCTGTCCGCCCCTCGCAAAGAATAATGGTGTTTTTCCGTCCACAGCCATTGCTTCCCCAAGCTGGAGCAATGCACCTCCTTCTATGCCTTGTGCAGACATCAGGCGGCGGTTTCCTGCAAGACAGGTAACATTTTGGATTTCTCCCATAATCCCCTGCCCCGGAATCTGCTTAAAGTTATTCACAGGCAGAAAACCTAAAGCATTCTTTTCTGCTTCCTCCACAATCGCATCCGCAAGTGGGTGTTCTGACATTTTTTCCAGAGAAGCAGCAACCTGCAGAAGCTCATCCTGTGAAATTCCCTCTTTTACCAGCACATTCGTTACCACAGGCGTTCCCTGTGTGATTGTCCCGGTCTTATCCAAAACAACCGTATCAATGCTGTGCGCTACCTCCAGAGCTTCCGCCGACTTAATCAAGATGCCATTTGATGCTCCTTTCCCTGTGCCTACCATGATTGCGGTAGGTGTTGCCAGACCGAGAGCGCAAGGGCAGGATATGACGAGAATGGAAATACCAATAGAAAGGGCAAACTCAAATCCATACCCTGCAAAAAGCCATACAATAACCGCAATTAAGGCAATGCCGATAACAACCGGGACAAATACCCCGCTGACCTTATCCGCCAGTTTTGCGATAGGCGCTTTTGAACTGGTTGCTTCATCCACAAGCCGCACGATCTGTGCTAATGTGGTGTCATCCCCTACTTTCGTAGCCTGCATTTTAAAATAGCCGGATTTATTGATTGTTGCGCCGATTACTTTATCCCCGGTCTGTTTTTCCACAGGTATGCTCTCTCCGGTCAGAGCCGATTCATCCACAGACGAAACCCCTTCCAGAATTACCCCGTCTACCGGAATGGACTCCCCCGCTTTTACAACTAAAACTTCTCCTGCCTGCACTTCCTCTACCGGAACCTGTATTTCAATTCCATTCCTCTCCACTGTAGCAGTCTTAGGCGCAAGGTTCATCAGTTTTGTAATGGCATCTGAGGTCTTTCCTTTTGCACGAGCTTCCAGCGTCTTACCTAATGTTATAAGTGTCAGAATCATACCAGCGGATTCAAAATACAGATCCATCATAAAGCTGTGTACGGTTTCCATATCGCCATGCCCAAATCCTATCCCGATTTTATAAATGGCATAGATACCATAAACGATTGCCGCACCAGAACCAATAGCAATCAGGGAATCCATATTCGGTGAGCCATGAAACAGTGTCTTAAAACCCATGCGGTAATATTTAAAATTGATGAACACTACCGGAATCAGCAATAGAAACTGTGTAAAAGCAAAACTCATTGCATTTTCCATACCAAGCAGCCCTTTGGGAAGTATCCACCCCATCATATGCCCCATAGATATATAGAACAGTGGAATGGTAAACAGTGCGGACAGAAGCAGCCGCTTTTTCATCTGACCGTATTCTTTTTGTGCTGTGTTTGCCTCTGGCTGTGCTGTCCGCTTCGCAGAAGCGTTTACAGTCTGCCCCTTATTCTGAACCGATTTAGGAAATGCCCCGTACCCGGCTTTTTCAACTGCCTGAACAATTCCCACCGTATCCAAAACAGACTCATCATAAGAAGCAACCATGCTGTTTTTCAGCAGGTTTACGGATACCTCCTTTATTCCCGGCAGCTTTGCTACACTTTTCTCAATTCTTGCAGAGCAGGCGGAACAGGTCATACCCGTAATGTCAAATTGCTCTTTTTGCAAAATTATCCCTTCTTTCTTTTTAAATTTGTAACAGTATATTACCCCTCCCCCGTAGGGGAGCGGAGCTGTTACCGTTTTTCATTATAAACACCCGATTTTCTTTTTGTCTGCTCTGAAAAGGAGCTTTTTTTATCCGAAAAGCAATTTCTTTTTTTACAAAAATCCAATCAGGAGGTTTTATGCTCCAAAGAGGAATACCGACTTCAAACCCATTGACTTATAGCCGATTGGTGACTATACTTTGCGCAGAACGATTAAACATCTCTTTAATTGTTCAGCCATGCCAAACCAACAAAAACATTTTTAGAAAGGTGGATTATTCCCATGAAAAAAACAATCAAACTTATCGACTTGGATTGCGGTCACTGTGCAGATAAGATTCAGAACGCAGTACAGAAAATTGACGGTGTAACCAGTGTATCCGTCAACTTCCTCGGTCAAAAAATGGTGTTGGAAGCACCCGATGACAGGTTTGACGCCATATTGAATGAAGCAAAGGCACTGATTAAAAAAATCGAGCCGGACGTAACGGTAAAAGCATAAAAAACTCAGGCATAACCGTTAGGTGGCATCTGTCAAAAGTATCGTGTTCTTTTGCGGGCATGATGCAGCACAAACTGGACACCGGCTGTCATTTCTGGCATCCGGTGTTTTTTCAAAATGAAAATGCCTGAATTATGAAAGGAGTATTCTAATGACACGAAAACAAAAACATTTATTGATCCGCATTATTGCGGCGGCAGTCCTGTTTCTTGCAGGCAGTCTGCTCCATCTTCCGGAGCTGGCGGAAATGGGCATATTCTTAGCCTGTTATGTGGTAATCGGTTGGGATATTGTCTGGAAAGCCATTACAAACATATTAAGCGGTCAGGTATTTGACGAAAATTTCCTGATGACGATTGCAACGATTGGCGCACTGATTTTAGGGGAACATTCAGAAGGCGTGGCAGTTATGCTGTTTTATCAGGTAGGGGAATGGTTTCAGTCCTATGCGGTTTCCAAATCCCGTAAATCCATTGCAAGCCTAATGGACATCCGCCCAGATTACGCAAATGTGGAACGGGACGGGAAACTGGTACAGGTTGATCCGGAAGAAGTTTCTATTGGAGATACCATTGTTGTAAAACCCGGCGAGCGAATCCCTCTGGACGGTATCATTATAAATGGTGTTTCTGCTTTGGATACCTCCGCACTGACCGGAGAATCCATGCCTCGTGAAGTTGCTCCGGGTGCGGAAGTTATAAGCGGCTGCATTAACCAGACAGGCATTTTATCTATCCGCACAACAAAGGAGTTCGGGGAATCCACCGTAGCAAAAATCCTTGATTTAGTAGAAAATGCAAGCGATAAAAAAGGCAGGACAGAGAATTTTATCACACGTTTTGCACGTTACTACACCCCGGCAGTGGTATTTGCTGCTCTGGCTCTCGCCATATTGCCGCCTGTTATCACTGGTCAGTCCTTTAGCATATGGATTTATCGTGCTTTGACATTCCTTGTAATCTCCTGCCCCTGTGCGCTGGTAATCTCTATCCCGCTAAGTTTCTTTGGCGGCATCGGCGGCGCATCGAAAATCGGTGTCCCCGCAATCTGCCAGCTCAAATCCTCCGGCATACGGAAAACGGTTATGCTGACCGGAGATGCTGACGCAGTAGGGCAGAAAGTTTCAGGGCGTCTTGGACTGGATCAGGCTTATACTGAATTGCTCCCCGCCGACAAAGTTGACCGGGTGGAAGCACTGTTAAGGGAAAAAACAGAAAAAGGCAAACTTGTCTTTGTCGGGGACGGAATCAATGATGCCCCCGTACTGGCAAGGGCAGATGTCGGTATCGCTATGGGTGGTCTTGGCTCTGATGCCGCTATCGAAGCTGCAGATGTGGTCTTAATGACCGATGAACCCTCAAAAATTGCCGCAGTGATGAAGATTGCCCGAAAAACAATCCGTATCGCTAACCAGAACATTGTATTTGCTTTGGGAGTTAAGTTTTTAGTGCTGATATTGGGAGCTTTGGGATATGCCAATATGTGGGCGGCGGTATTTGCCGATGTAGGCGTTTCCGTTATCGCAATCCTGAACGCAATCCGGGCAATGCGGGTAAAAGTATCACCCGTTTCTGAATAAAGTCAATTTAAAAAGAACAACGAGAAATGCGCTACACCCCACAAGGTAGCGCATTTTCTTAAATATCGGTTGGACAGGAGATTTCAAACAAGGCATCTATGGAACGGTGCAGCAATTTTGCCTGCGGCGTTTTAGACAGGGAGTAGTATACTTCCTTTCCTTCCCTCCGGCTTGATATAATCCCGCTTTTCTTTAAAACCCGAAGGTGGTGCGACACAGCAGGTGCGCTCATATCAACAGCCGCCGCTATATTACAGACACATTCCTCACAATGGCATAACAGCCACAAAATCCGCAGCCTTGTAGGATCGTCTAACTGCTGGAACAAAAACGCTATATCTCTGAACCGTTCTGCAGGTGGAATCTTATCTAGGACTTTCTCAATATTCTGTCCATGATTGTGAGGTAAGTTATAATGTGGCATTTAACCACCCCCCTTCCAGATAAAATTATGATACTCATATACCTTTGGTCTGTCAAACAGCTTATACATAAGATTGGAGCAATACTATGAATCAAACAAACAAAACCATTTTTTCTGTCCCCAATTCTTCCGAACTGGAACAATTAACAGAATTACACAAAGCAATGGGCGATTACACCCGAATGAAAATACTTTGGCATCTGATGAAGCAGGAATATTGTGTGAGCGAGCTTGCAAAGAAAATCGAAGTCACCGAATCTGCCATATCCCACCAGCTACACGAACTTCGCATTGCAAGGTTAGTCCGTTCCCGCAAGGACGGTAAAAAGGTCTTTTACAGTATTCAGGACGAACACATTCAATGGATTCTGGAAGAAACCTATGCGCATATTTCTGAAAGACATCCATAAAGCACAACGGACAGTACGCTGTGCGCACTGCCTGTCATGTTTAAATATTTGCACTCGCTCCCATTACAGATTTTCGTAGGATACCAACTGGCTTATCGGAATACGCATATCTTTATGGCGTTCCGGATCAGCGACTTCTTCATCCGAATAACCAACCGCAAGGATATTGACGGGTTCCAGATTTTCAGGAAGTCCAAATTCCTTTCTGATAACATCCGGCTTGAAATAGCAAATCCATACAGAGCCAAGCCCCAATTCCGTTGCCTGCAGCATCATGTGGTCTGTCAGAATAGAGGTGTCAATATCACCTGTCTGCTTCTTATCAAACGGGCGCACCCAAGCCTTTTCATGGTCAGCGCAGACGATGATTGCCAGCGGCGCACCATAGAGGTTTGCCCCCTGTCCTATCTTTTCAAGTCCTTCTTTGCTCTGCACCACAATCAGATGCACAGGCTGGAGGTTTGCGGCGGTTGGAGCTACATGGGCAGCTTCCAGAATCTTATCCAGTTTTTCCTTTTCCACCGCCTGATCTGTGTAGCTGCGTACAGAGAAACGCTGTTTTGCAATGTTTAAAAAATCCATAGTATCAAGTCCTTTCTTATGTTATATTTAGTATGCCAAACCAACTGACAACTCTATTGTAACGCTGAAATATAATTCCGCAAGATTGCACTTTTTTGATAGATACTTTCAAAAAAGATAGCACCCTTGCAGTTAGGAGAACCAAAATGAAAGCAGAACAAAAACAATTTAACTGTCCCGTAGAAGCTACCCTGTCCCTGATTGGAGGGAAATATAAACCGCTGGTATTGTGGCATTTAAAATCACAGCCATTACACTACATGGAACTGCAACGCCTTATCCCAAATGCAACCCCCAAAATGCTCTCCGGTCAGCTCCATGATTTAGAAGATTGCGGCATGATAAACAGAGAAGTGATTCCTGAAAAACCGCCTAAAACAATCTACTCTCTTACTGCCTTTGGGAAAAGCATCATACCTGTACTGAACGCCATGTGTGATTGGGGAACAGCATATTTGGACGGATTGGATATACAGCCCGTATGCTGTCCTTCCCAAAGAAAAAAATAATTATTTTATTGACTATCCTTATGACAAAAAAGAACCTGCACAGCAAACTTGAAACAGCTATGCGGGTTCTCTTATTATCCTAAATCTGTGATTGCCTGACATAATTACAAAGTCTGGTGAAATCTACCTGCGGATTTTTCTGTAAAATCTGCTCCATACATTCCTGTGCTTTTCGATATAATTCCGGATTTTTCAAATCGTCCAGCAAAAAGAAAATATTGAGCCGCCTGCCTACAATAAATAAAAGTTTTTCATCTTCCGGCAAGCCTAAAAAATTATCTATGGCAGACAGCATTTCCATTTTATCCGTTTGCAGCTTTCCCCTAACCTCCAACAACAAATTGACGATATGTTCATTCACATAATAGCTGTCCATTTCAAGCAGCTTCTCCAAGAATAATTTTTGCTCTATCATTATTTCTTCTTCGGACTGTAATGTGAAAGAACCTCCCTGAACAAACTCCCACATTTTAGACTCCGGTTTTATTCCCGTTGCATGGACACGAATAAAATCCGGCTGAATCACATTAAGTGCTTCCGCTGTCTGGATTGCATTTTCTTTTGAAAGCTCTTTTCCACCAATCCCAAGCAATATAAACTCTGATAAAATCATGCCAGCGTCTTTTGCCATACACCCGCTTTCCACAACGGTATCTGCATGGAAGCCTTTGTTGATAAGCTGTAATATCTTATCCGATCCGGTTTCCATACCGCAGTACAGATGATTTAGTCCCGCTTGCCGAAGTTCCTGTAATTCTACCGGACTTTTTCGTGTGATACTGTCAGCACGAGCATAGGAAGTTATATACTCCAAATCAGGAAAATACTTATTTAGCGCATCCAAAATACGGAGCAGATAATCCGTTTTTAATACCAGCGCATCCCCGTCCTGCAAAAAACATGATTTGAATTTTCTCCCTTGATATAATGCTGCCTGTTCCTTAATATCCTGTATGGTATCTTCTATCGGACGCATGGAGAAATTCATAGATTTGTATAGTCCGCAAAAATAACACTTATTCCAATGACATCCTCTTGTTACCCGGACAAGCAGACTTTCACTTTCTGACGGCGGACGGATTGAACCGATTTCTATTTTTTTCATCATTCCCTATCCTTTCCCTGTTATTCAAACTTAAAAATAACATTCCATTGCTGTCAACACAAGAACGCACTTTTTAGATAGCAACTACCCAATATGATAGTATGTCTGGTATAGGAAGGTCTTAGAGCGACACACCCTCCGGGAGTGTCGAAAGACAAGAATAGCAAGCACTGCCCATGTCCGGACACATGGGCGAAATTCATCATTTCGTCCTACCGTCCGTTTGATAAAATTTCCATAGGGAAGTGTCCCTAACCCTCTTTGGTTTTCTTTCCGTTTTTTCTCTGCCAGTTCTTGACCTTCTCCCGCAGATTTGCTACAATAGCACATGGATAAGTCTATCCAAAACAACTGAACAGACACGAAACCAGACTGTTGTAAACCAGACAATTTACAGCAGTTTTTTTATGCCCAAATTTAGAAAGGACGATGCAGAAATGGCAAACAGGACACGAACCAACCGAAACGAATTTCACTTAGATGATAAAGAGCAGTATATCCTTGACGAAAAGTTTAAACTATCCGGCATGAAAAGCAAATCGGCTTTCATCCGGAAGCTGATTTTATACGGATACGTCTATGACGTGGATTACAGTTTTTTAAGAGAATACAATACGGAGCTTGGACGGATCAGCTCCAGCCTGAACCAGATTGCAAAAAGAATTAACAGCACAAACCATGTCTATCAGGAAGATATGGACGAAGTAAAGGAGTTGATGAAACAGGTATGGCATACACAAAAATCCATGCTATCACAGCAACCGTTGATAAAGCGGTAGCCTACATATGCAACCCGGATAAAACGGACGAAAGCATCTACATTTCTTCCTATGCCTGTGCGCCGGAAACCGCAGCGATTGACTTCAAATATACCTTAGACCACTGCCGGGAAAACAGCCCCAATAAAGCCTATCATCTGATACAGGCTTTCGCTCCCGGTGAGGTCAGCTTTGATGAAGCGCACCAGATCGGGAAGGAGCTTGCAGATAAGGTTTTAGAGGGGAAATATTCTTATGTTGTTACCACCCATATTGATAAAGGTCACGTCCATAACCACATCATTTTCTGTGCCGCCGACAACATGGAACACAACAAATACCATGACTGCAAGCAGAGCTATTACCGTATCCGGAAATTGAGTGACGAGCTGTGCAGCGAGCATAACCTTTCCGTCATTATCCCCGGTGTGGAGCGTGGTAAAAAGTACAATGAATGGCAGTCAGACAAGAACGGTACAGCATGGAAAACGCAGATAAGAAAAGACATCAATGCTGCCATCAAAGCATCCTCCACCTATGAAGAATTTCTGCTCCTGATGAGGGCAAAAGGCTATGAGATAAAAGGCGAAGTCTTTGGGGAAGATGCCTCCAAATTTATCTCTTTTCGTCCACTTGGCAAAGACCGTTTTGTGCGTGGCAGTGTGAAGTCACTCGGCAGGGAATATACAAAGGAACGCATCAAAGAACGAATAGAATTGAAACGGGAACGGAAGGCAGTTATCCCGAAAAGAGATTATGCGGATAAGAGATTGATTGACACCTCTGATGAAAAATTCCAAAACAGTCCGGGACTGCAAAGGTGGGCGGCGGTTGAGAATTTAAAGATTGCTGCACAGGCATACAATGAAGTTGGTTCGATTAAGGAACTGGAACAGAAGATCGCCGCCACTGCCGCCACCGGAAAGGAAGCAAAGCAGACTGTACGGAAACTGGAAAACCGAATGAAAGACCTTGCAGAAATTATCAAATATGCGGAACAATACAAAGCAAACAAGTCTTACAATGTTGCCTATAAGAAATCGAAAAACCCTGACGCATATTTCCGCAAGCATGAAAGCCAGATTATACTTTATGGCGGCGCAAGGCGTATGCTGGAACAGGCGGGCATCCATTTAAAAGGCTTGAACATTGACAAACTGAAAGCGGAATATCAGGAGCTGACCTCACAGAAGAAGGAACTGACCGCCACTTACAAAAACTGTGACAAAGAACTGAAATCGCTGAACCGGAAACTGGAGAACCTGAACCAGTATTTAGGGCGCACAGAGCCGCCAAAAAAAGCACAGGAACAGCCAGACCGGGACAATAACCCTGCCCGGTAATATCCAGCCCTGAAAAGGCTTTAAAAGCAAAAAAAAGCATCGTGGACAGTGTGCATAACTCCCCATTCCGCTAGGTAGTGTAAATAAGTTTGTGTTTTTGGAAATAAATAGCTCCTTTTTGGTAAGAATTAGGATATGGAAATTCTTATCGAAAAGGAGTGTTTTTATGCCAGTAGCAAAGGAACAAATTCGACAGATTATCTCAGAAAACAACTTAAGCAGCGTC
>CAJTFB010000006.1 GCA_910575665.1 Eubacteriaceae bacterium | reverse complement strand
ATCTGCACCAGTTCATAAAAAATGGTGCGTCACTTGAAGCTGTTTTGAAATTGGTAGGGTAGTTTTGTGCAAATTTCTATATTTGCTCATTTATAGTTGTTATGATATATTTCTCAGAAGGAGGTGCTTGTCTTGCAGAAACAGCATTTTATTATTTTAGGAAATCGAATTAAGCTCCGTCGTAAAGAGCTCGGTCTTTCTCAGAACAAATTGGCAGAATTGCTTGATATATCGAACAATCATATGTCTTCCATTGAAAACGGCAGGGAAAAACCAAGCTTTGAAAAATTTATTAAATTATGTGAATTATTGCAGACTACTCCAGATTTTTTGCTTTTAGGTATTATTCATTCTTGCAACGTCCCCCAAAATATTACAGATAACCTCCGACTATGTAGTCCTGAAGACGTTAAATTAGTTGGAGAAATTATTGAACTTATGGTTGCACGCAATCAAAATACTTGGAACGAACCCCTTGCATTTTAACAAATTAAAATCATTACTTATTTTCCCTTTCCATACTTGCTTTTTTATTTATTCAATGTATAATATTAATTAAAAAGTATGAAAGGATGAGGTTTTTTGCGTATTCTAATTTGTGATGATGATCAATATATCGTTGAACAATTGAAGAAATATATCGTTGAATTTTTTAAGTTTATAAAACTAAAGATCCCTGAAATTCAGACATATAATAGTGGTGAAGATCTTCTCTGTGATTCTGGTGTAAAAGATATTATTTTTCTTGATGTGGAAATGCCCGGCTTTAACGGTATTTATGTTGGAAGAGAGTTAAAGTCAAATAATCCAAACTTACTTATCTTTATTATTACTTCTTATGTTGAATATCTGGATGAAGCTATGCGCTTTCATGTGTTTCGCTATCTATCAAAACCACTGGATAAACAACGACTTTTTCAAAATATGAAAGATGCCATTCAAGTATACAATACAACCAATATTAAAATTCCTATTGAAACCAAAGAAGGCGTTTTTACAAGTATTGCATCCGAAATCATTTTTATTGAAGCACAGAACCGAACAGTAACTGTCCACACGTTAAGCAGAGACTTAATTACAAAGCAAAAAATAGCACACTGGACTAATATACTTAATATACCCTGTTTTTTCCAAACACATCGCAGTTTCATTATTAATTTGAAATATGTTACGAATTTTGACCATTCTTTGATTTATCTACACAACAACCAATATAGTGCCTATCTTACAAGAAGAAAATTTTCTCAATTTAAAGAAGCCTATTTCTTATACTTGGAAAGCACGAGGTAAACATATGATAATTATAATTTGTTACTTAGTCATTTATATCTTAGAGGCATGCATCCTTTGGCAATATTGCAAAAACCTATTCCAATCTAAATTCACAAGAAAGGTAGAATCTCTGGCTCTGTTTTTCTGCTACCTCCTCCTATTTTCTAGTTCTTTGTATAAAAACTTCTGGATAAATTTTTTTATGTTTTTATTTTTGAACTTTATCTATTTTTTTTCAATGTACCAGCTGAAATTTCTCACTGCCTTTTTTCATTCCTTTCTTATTACAATGATTATGGTACTAAGCGAATTAGTTATTTTCAGTACTCTATCATATTTTGTACCTAACTTCTATGATGGTGGAACATATTTTAGAAATGTGATTATCTTGTCTGTTCCAAGTAAAATATTATATTTTCTTATACTTCAGTGTATCTCTCTCTACATAAAAAAGAGAAAAACAAGAGAGCTCTCATCAGACAGAAGTACACTGTTTCTTAATATCATTCCGTTGATATCTGGATTCATCGCTCTTGTTTTCGCTACAATCTGCATGAATATACAGCTGTCTTTGTTTTTAGATGTAATGATAACCATCAGTGTCCTTTTGCTCCTTGCCATTAATGTCTTTCTAGTCTGGTTCCATACCTTCATACAAGAAAGAAACCAAAAGTTTTTAGAAATGCAAATACTCATGCAGAAAGAATACGATACAGTAAAATATTTTGATGCACTGCATAAACAAGACGAAAAGCAAAAAATATTAATTCATGACATCCGAAAACATCTTTTATCGATTGCTAATTTAAATGAGAAAAAGGAAACACACAAAATAGCGGCTTACATTAATCAAATCATTCAGTCTTCTGATTTAAAGGATTCCATACGTGTCTGCGACAACGATTTACTAAACACCATTATTTTCCGATTTAAACAACAATGTAGGGAATCCAACACTTCATTTACTACGGATATCCGTACTGGATGCATTAGCTTTCTTACTGAATATGATATAACAGCATTATTCAGCAATCTCCTGGACAATGCTATGGATGCCACGAAAGATATGCCCAGTTCATTTATAGAATTAAGCATTACCCCCCACAATGTGAAGGATTATATTGTTACAATGATTAATTCCTGTAAAAGTGATCCTTTTACGGGCAATGAGCACCGTCTGATTTCAACAAAAAAGAATAAATGGCGACACGGCTATGGAATGAAAAGTATTCAACGAGTTATCAAAAAATATGATGGAAACTCACAATTCTATTTTGACGCAACCAATTTTACATTCCATACTGTCATTATCCTTAAACAAAAAGACACAGAATAAATTCTTCCTTTACTATTTTAATGACTGCTTAATCAACATTATTGTTAACGGAATGCACTCAGATCACAGTGAATGTAGCAACGAACTTTGTCTCCAGCTTTCCTCAAATTCTACCTCACAATGGCCCTTTTCTCCTGACTATACACTTCAACTATCAGGGTATGTTATGGAATTTCACCGATTTGACTGCAACCATATTGGATACACACATAAACAACAGCGGCCAGGCAAAGCCGGCCGCTGTCGTTCTCATGGCATGTTCCAGTTCTTTCTCTTACGCCCCTGCAATCGCGTAAGTTATCATATTTTGTTCTGGCACACCAGCTCAATGACATCATCTAGTATACTGTGTCACTATCGGTTTCCCTTATTTCAGAGTCTTAGCTTTCACTGCTGAATAGGTCCCCCAGACTTTCTTGCCATTCACCGTCTTGTAAGCACGAATCTTGTAATAGTATTTTACATTACGTGTCGTCTTCTTTATATGGGTCAGCTTGGAGCCAGAAGTGATCGTCTTGATATTGGAAAATCCACTGGTCTTGGATTTGGAACGGTAAATGCGGAATCCGCTTGCACCTGCAACCTTATTCCAGGACAGTTTTACTTTGGTGCGGCTGTATTTAGCCACAGACACAGAACCTGGCTTTGCTGGAACTGGTTTGCCGCCAACCACGTTGGAATATTCCCCAAAGTAATAATTGCCATCGATCAGACGATATGCACGCACCTTGTAATAATACTGGGTGCCACATGAAATTCCCGAGTTTGTATAGGTAACTTTTGAATTGGTTGTGATGGATTTGATCTTTGTGAATCCACTGGTCTTGGATGTGGAACGATAAATACGGTAACCCGTTGCACCATCCACACCACTCCAGGTCAGTTTAACTTTATTGTAGCCAGAGCTATCAACAGTAAGTGTATCAACTTTGCCTAATGTCACAGATTTATCCACAAAATCTGTTTTGTCCACGTTAACTGTTACGGTTACACTCTGAAGAGTGCCCGGAATAACATAAGTATAAGTAAAGGATGCCGGTACTCCTGTGATCTTATCCCATACGATAGCTCTGCTGGCCGTGTTATAGGCACCGCTATTAGAAATGTTGGACGGAACCTCTGCTCCTGTCGGAAGAACTACACCACAATCCGTTCCTACCGCCTGTACCTTCAATGTGATCTCACTTCTGCGGTTTTCCAGAACCTTCAGGTTTTTCAGGCTGGATACATTGAGAGTCAAAAGGGCATTGCCATCACAGTACACACGTTCCAGTGCCACCAGACCATCCAGTCCCAGGCCGGTCAGATCATTGTTGCTGCAGTCCAGTGAAACCAGCTGGTAAAGACCTGCCACATTCAGCATCGTCAGCTTGTTGTTGCTGCAGTCTAGCGTCTCCAGGCTGGTCATGCCAGAGAGGCTCAGAATAGCAAGATTGTTATTACGGCAGTTAATCTCTTTCAGAGTGTTTTCTTTGCCATAGGTAAACTGAGTCAGGTCATTGTAAGATACATTGATCTTTTCCAGTTTTGTTAGCTGGGTAATGTCCAAAAGCTGAAGATTATTATAGGAAGCATTCAGCTCTGAAATACCAGTAAAATACTCAATACCTTTGAGATTAACAATTTTCTTTCCGCTGATATCAAGAACTCCTGTAATATCCCCCAGTTTTTCTGCCATCTCAGCAGTAAACTTGTCATCATCCTTCACATTTTTTTCAAAATAAGTCTCAATGATAAAGTTACGAAAATTATCATCCGGGATCGCCGTCTTAAATGTAGTTCCCTCCGGAATCACCACCGCATCTGTTTCTACCTGCGCAGGTGTCGGTGTCGGAAGCACCTCCGCATTTACGGGTGTTACTGCGATCATTTGCACCATCAGCATGCCGCAGACACCAATACATGCTTTCTTTAAATGTCTTCTTATCATGATTGTTCCTCCCTGTCTGAATATTTCTGTTTTACAAGTCACATTATAAAAAATGATTTTGACAGTTTTTTGACCAATTATTGGCAAAGATAAGTCATTTTATCCCCACACATAATTAATGGCATTGTGGCAACACTGGATCTCCGTTTTCTGATAACTTCCTCCGTTCTCCCCATCCAGTGTAAATGGAATCTCCTCTTCTGACAAAATAGAAAAGTTCTTTCCGTGAAAGCCCAGAATCTGCTCATTGGGCTTCAATGTCACAAAGGAATTCAGCACCGCCTGAAGTTCCAGTGGATTTTTCGGTTTCCGGATAAATACCCCCTCAAATATCCCGTCATTCACAGACACCATCCCTTTCTTAAAGAAAGAAAAGCCGCCGATACTCCTGGCATTACTCACCATGCCAAAGATAAAATCGTCCTCAACCGTCTCCTGGTCCGCCCGGATCACCGCATGATACGCCTTGATGTTTCCAAGCTGGGCCATGCCCTGCAGGATATAAGCCGTCTTTCCAAGCAGATTCTTAAACGCCTGAGGCGTCTCATAGGATACTGAAGTAAACGCGCCAAATGCCGCCACGTAAGTAAAGCAATGCCCATTCATCAGTCCGATATCCACCGGCCTCACTTTGTCTCTGGCTGCCACCCTAGCCGCCAGCTTGATTCGCATGGGCAGCTTCAACCCCTTGGCAAAATCGTTCACTGTCCCCGTGGGAATATATCCGCACACCGGCCGTTCCTCCGGAGCCAACTGCATCAATCCCTGGGTCACCTCATGAAGCGTACCATCCCCGCCGGAGCAGATCACCCGGTCATAATTCTTTCCCGATTCCATGACGATCTCCGTCGCCTCTGCCTCCCGCTGGGTAGCGTAGACCGTCACCTCATATTCTGCCTTCATAAAGGTCTCGATCACATCCGAAAGCTTATTCTTCATCGTTCCCTTTCCAGCGCACGGATTATAAACAAACAACAGTTTCTTATCCCTCACTTCCTGACTCTCCTTTCCATTACTCCGTTATATACATCGCATCCCCGAAGCTAAAAAAACGATACCCCTCTCTGACAGCTTCTTTATAGGCACGAAGTACAAACTCTTTCCCCGCCAGCGCTGAAACCAGCATCAAAAGGGTAGATTCCGGCAGGTGAAAATTTGTGATCAACTCATCCATAATCTGAAAGCGGTAGCCGGGATAAATAAAGATCTCCGTATTCTCCTCTGCAGCCCGCAGAACTCCGTCCCCGTCCGCCGCGGACTCGATGGTTCGGCAACTGGTAGTCCCCACACAGATGATTCGTCCACCGGCTTTTTTTGCCTGATTGATCTTCTCCGCCTCCAATGGCTCAATAAAATAATGCTCCGAGTGCATATGATGTTCTGTCACATCCTCCACCTTTACCGGACGAAAGGTGCCCAGTCCCACATGAAGAGTAACGTTTGCCACAGCCACGCCCTTTTCCTCCAGTTCCCGGAACAGCTCTTCCGTAAAATGCAGTCCCGCCGTCGGCGCCGCCGCAGAGCCGTCATATCTGGCATATACGGTCTGGTAACGGTTCTTATCCTCCAGCTTATGGGTAATATACGGTGGCAGGGGCATTTGCCCAAGACGGTCCAGTATTTCCTCAAAAATCCCCTCATAAGAAAAGCGGATCTGACGGTTGCCGTCCTCCTGCACGCCGATGATCTCTCCTCGCAGTTCTCCCTCCCCGAAGACCACCCTCACTCCAGTCCGCGCCTTTTTCCCCGGCTTTACAAGCGTTTCCCACACATCATCCTCATGGCGCTTTAACAATAAAAATTCTATAACTGCCCCGGTGTCCTCCCTGATTCCAAACAATCTGGCAGGTATCACCTTCGTATTATTTCTCACCAAGCAGTCTCCCGGTCTCAGATATTCCACAATATCCGTAAATTTCCGATGCTCGATGGTACCAGTCTTCCGGTGAAGAACCATCAGCCGGGAAGAGCTGCGATCTGCCAACGGATCCTGTGCGATTTGCTCCTCTGGCAGTTCAAAATAAAAATCACTTGTCTTCAATCTTATGTTCTCCAATCTACCACAGACTTCATCTTCTGCGGCCTTTCCTGTCTATTGTAGTATAAGATCCCAATCTTTGCAAGTATTCAGATCTCACAGAATCCACAAAAAATTGTACTTTTATCAATGTTTTTACTGGTGTTTTTTACAAAAAAATCGTATAATAGAATTACTAAATATATGGAACGGAGAGAAAAAAATATGGCGATAAATACCTACGCTGCCATCGATGTAGGTTCCGGAGAACTTGCCATGAAGATTTATGAGGTGTCAAAAGCCCATGGCATTCGTGAACTCACTCATCTGAGGCACAAAATGTCCTTAGGCTCAGAGATTTTCTCCCATGGCCAGGTTTCTTACCGGACCATGTCAGAGATCTGTCGAGTACTAAGAGATTATAAAAAAATCATGCAGGAATACCAGGTATCCACCTACCATGCCTATGGCATCGACGCCCTGCGGGAAGCGTCCAATAAGCTGGTCCTATTAGACCAGATCAAACTGCAGGCAGATGTCAAGGTAAAGATCCTGAGCAACAGCGAAGAACGTTTTTTATATTTTAAAGCTGTGTTTCTGAAAGAAAAGAACTTCTCAGAACTGATCGACAAAGGAGCCCTGATCGTAGATATCCAGGCGGGCAGTATACAGCTGTCCCTGTTCCACCTGGGAACTCTGGAATTCACCCAGAACCTAAAACTCGGTTCCTCCCGAATCCGAGAGCTCCTTCACACCATTGAGCCGGAGATTTTCAACTTCAATGAATTGATTTCCGAATACATGAACAAGGATCTGACTGAATTCTGCCGGATGTATCTGGATAACCAAAAGATTCCCCATATCATCACAGTAGGGGATCAGATTCCTGAGATCAAACAACTGCTTAAAGAAAAATATGCAGATTTTACAGGACTTATGTCGCAAAAAGAATTAGCCAACATAAATTCTACTTTTTTGCCAGGCATCGAAAGAAATGAGGCGATGGCGCCCACGATCCTTCTTTTAAAAAAGATCGCTGCCCTGACCAAATGCGAAGACATTTACATGTCCGCCATCGACCTCTGTGACAGCATGGTGGCAGAATATGCTGAGCGCAAGGAACGGATCAATTCCGGCCACGACTTTACCAAGGACATCCTTACCACATCGAAAAACATCGCCCTGCGCTATCACACGGACATGAAGCATGTAGAAAATGTTACCTATTTGGCTTTGGAAATATTTGATAGCATACGAAAACTCCATGGCCTGGGCAAACGGGAGCGCCTACTGCTACAGATTGGTGTCATACTCCACAGCTGCGGCGCATATGTCAATATGGAACAGACCAGGGAAAATTCTTACAAAATCATCATGAGTACTGAGATCATCGGGATTTCCCATAAAGAGCGTGTGATCGTGGCAAATATCCTGCGCTACAACAGCGAATATTTTCCTCCTTTTGAAGAGATCGGAGACGATATCTCCCGGGAAGAATATATCACCATCGTAAAATTGTGTGCCATCCTCAAGCTGGCAAATGTTCTGGATAAGAGCAATTCCCAGAAGATCCGTCAGGTAGGCGTCACACTCCAGGATAGTTCCCTGCTCATCGTCGCCTACACCATGGCAGATATTACCTTAGAGAAAGGACTGTTTCACCGGAAAGCCGATGTGTTTGAGGAAGCATTTGGAATCCGTCCGGTGTTGAAAAAGAAAAATAAAAGAAAAGAGGGATAGTTCATGAGCAAATTTTACAATAGAGAGTTGAGCTGGCTCGGATTTAATTATCGTGTTCTCTCAGAGGCGAAAGACAAATCCATCCCGCTGATGGAGCGCCTCAAATTTTTGAGTATCACGGCTTCCAATCTGGATGAATTTTTTATGATCCGCGTCGCCTCATTGAAAGATATGGTTCACGCCAAATACACCAAAAAAGATATCGCAGGACTCACCCCAAGGGAACAGCTAGAAACGATCTCCCAGGGAACCCACGAACTGGTGGAATCACAGTACAACATATACAACCGTTCCTTCCTCCCATCCCTGAAACGACAGGGGCTGAAAATTATTACCCAATACGAGAATCTGACAAAGGAACAGGCCGCCTATGTGGATAACTATTTTCTCAAAGAAGTATATCCAGTACTTACCCCGATGGCCGTGGATTCATCGCGCCCATTTCCGCTGATTCGCAACAAATCCCTGAACATCGCGGCGCTTCTGATGGACAAAAAGCAGAAAGACACCTTTGATTTCGCCACGGTGCAGGTTCCCTCCGTGCTGCCCCGGATCGTAACCGTACCCTCAGAAAAGGAAGGGGAAACCGCGATCCTTCTGTTGGAGCAGGTGATCGAAAAAAATATACAGAAACTATTTCTTAATTATAAGGTTCTGGCTGCCACCCCTTACCGGGTCATGAGAAATGCCGATCTCACCATCGACGAAGACGAGGCAGCTGATCTTCTGATCGAGATTGAAAAGCAGCTGAAAAAACGTCAGTGGGGAGAGGCAATCCGGCTAGAAGTGGAGCGCGGCATCGACAAGAGACTTTTAAAAATACTAAAAAAAGAACTGATGATCCAGGAGGAAGATATTTTCAAGATCCATGGACCTCTGGATCTGACCTTTCTTATGAAAGTGTACGGGATGGACGGCTTTGACCACCTCAAAGAGCCCCGCTACATCCCCCAGCCCCCGAAAAATCTCGATATGGACAGGGATCTCTTTGAACAGATCCGGGAGGGCGACATCCTCCTTCACCACCCCTATGAGACCTTCAACCCTGTGGTGAATTTTGTCCGCCTCGCCGCCAAAGACCCGGACGTCCTCGCCATCAAACAGACGCTTTACCGCGTCAGCAGCAACTCACCGATCATCGCCTCCCTGGCCCAGGCCGCCGAAAACGGCAAACAGGTCACGGTGCTGGTGGAACTAAAGGCACGATTCGACGAGGAAAATAATATCGTCTGGGCAAGGAAACTGGAAAAGGCAGGCTGCCATGTCATCTATGGACTGGTGGGACTCAAGACTCACAGCAAGATTACCCTGGTAGTCCGCAGGGAAGAAGACGGCATCCGCCGCTACGTCCATCTCGGCACCGGAAACTATAACGATTCCACCGCAAAACTGTATACGGATATGGGAATCTTCACCTGCAAGCGCCCTTACGGTGAGGATGCCACTGCTGTATTTAATATGCTTTCCGGCTACTCGGAGCCGCTGGCATGGAATAAGCTCTCCTTGGCGCCGATCTGGCTGCGCAACAAATTTGTGGCGCTGATCGAGAGGGAACGTGACAATGCCCTAAAAGGAAAACCGGCAAAGATCATTGCCAAGATGAATTCCCTGTGTGATGCGGGAATCATCAAGGCGCTCTATGATGCCTCAGCCGCCGGCGTGGAGATCGACCTGATCGTCCGGGGAATCTGCTGCCTCAAACAGGGCATCAAGGGTATGAGTGAGACCATCCGCGTCCGCTCCATCGTAGGAACCTTCCTGGAACACTCCCGGATCTATTATTTTGAAAATGACGGAGAACCTGAGATCTATATGGGAAGCGCGGACTGGATGCCAAGAAATCTTGACAAACGGGTGGAGATCCTGTTCCCGGTGGAGGATGAAAAGCTCAAAGAACAAATCGTGCATGTCCTGGATCTCCAGCTTGCTGACAATCAAAAAGCCCATCTTCTCCAGCCGGACAACGTGATCGATAAAGAAAAAGGAAGCCCAGTAGATATCTACGGCGGCATCTATAAAAAAGTAGAGCGCCGGGGCAAAGCGCCGCTCTGCTCTCAGATCCAATTCTGCAAGGAAGCAAAAAACCGGCTGTAGGGGGCAGCATATAACATAAGGAGGAAACGTACCAATGAGATGAATCATCATTAGGTGTTTGAAATTTTGGACCTGTCGGCAAACCCTTCTTTTTCAGAGGCTGTTTTTTGAAATGTTCCAAAATAATATCACTTTCCCGCTAATTCGAAAGAGAGCAGTCAATACCAGTAATGATGCCTTGACTGGTATCTACTGGTATCTGCTGTTATCTCCTACAAATACCCAGCCCTTTTTCAACGCCTGATAAATACAGCCGCACTCTGGATCAGTACGGCTCTTAAGGGAATTTTTCTCTGTTTCTACATTTTCAGGTTCTTTAAAACCTTTTTATCATCAACAAAAAACGTATTTAAATCATTTTTTGGAATAGGTCAATGATTCCATAAATGAATTATATCTGAAATAAATTTGCAATCAATTTTTTCTAAAATAACTAATATCTCTATTAATCTTTCACACAAAACTTTTTTCTCTTTTACATATAAAGATTTTAAAGAAATATTCACAAGTTGTTTTGTTCTTCTTACAATATCATCTGCAGTTTGAACCAACTTTAAATCCTTTTTAATAACCCCCTTGTCTTGCAGGTAAAGCACTCTATTCCTCATTAATTGGTGATGTTCATACAAAAGATACGAAATTCTATAATCAATTTCTAAATTTTGTTTAGAACACTCAATTACATCTTTTATATACTGATCATATACTTTTACTCCAAAACTACTACTTAATTGTTTTCTACAATCAAAAAAAGGCGAACAATAAGTAGACATATCAATATATAAATCTAAATGTTCTTTACTGTTTCTCCCATATAAATAATCTTCAAGCATTATTTTTAGTACTTCTTCTTTCATGGAATACGTATCTCTTTTCAGTGTAACAGCTTTCATATAGATATGGTCTTCATTATTCACAAATCCCTGATAACACGCTTCAAAATCAATCTGGCTTTTTACAAACACAAATTCTGAATTATATCCAATCACAAGATACGTTTTACTTTGTTTATCCATACCATAAATCAAAATATCATGAACAAAATGACATTTTCCAAAAGAACCTCGTTCTGGTACATAATACTCATCTAGAAATAAATATATATACTTTCCCTTCTGTAAATTATCATTTATACTTTCTAGAAATAAAGATTTATTGTCTTTGATAGCAAAGTCCTGATACTCAATAAGAGGACATCCACCATAAATTGTTGGGGCCTCATAATCAAGGCTGACATTACATTGGTCTTCTGGTAAATATACGACTTGAACGTAGTTTGAATACAACCACTCCTTATAATCAAGATGATTGTATAATATTGCTTCTAAATATGCATTATATTGATAAGTCCTAACTTCCGGATTATCTTTTATAGAATTCACTATCATATTAATCCCCCGTTTCAATAAAATTATAGCCATGAACATCCCCTTACACTTTCGTATTAATAAAGGATCGCAAAACAGTAACAATCAGCCATCAATTAAAAATTTCTAACTTATGGCTAATTGATAAATCCTGTCATCCCCGGGATGCTCTGTAATAATATTTGGAAGGCGGATGGTCTGGCCTAGACTCCTCATCACAGCGCCTGCACACACATCAAAATAAAACCATGTTTATTTCCAGTCTAGCTCTACGGCGCTGAGCTAATCCACACTCAGATTCTCTGCCAGTCTCTGCATCTTCCGGTCCGCCCGCGCCATCAGATCCGCGCAACGTTTGAGCTGCTTGTGCATCTCCTGGGTAAACTCTTTCTCCTTTTTGTAACGCAGCTGGTGTTCCGTACTCGCCCAAAAATTCATCGCGATGGTCCTCAGCTGAATTTCAATAGGCACCTTGCGCATCTGGTCGGAAAAGAACACATCCACCATCAGGATCAGATGCAAACTGCGGTATCCGTTTTCCTTTGGCGTCTCTATGTAATCCTTCACGCGAATCACTTCCACATCCGTCTGATTCATCAACATTCTTGCCACATGGTACACATCGGAGATAAAGGGACACACCACCCGGACTCCCGCCACATCATAGATATTTCTCATCATGCAGCTGATGGTAAGGGGTAGCCTCTTTTTCTTCATCTTTCCGATGATACTGTCAGAAGTTTTAACCCGGCTCTTGATATTTTCAATGGGGTTTCGATCGTTGCAGTACTGAAATTCTTTGTTCAGGATCTCCAGTTTTGCTGTCACCTGCTGAATCCCTGCCTCATAAAAAAACATGATCTGCCGGTATTGTTTTTCCATGTTCAGATCGTCCGCCATCTGAGGAAGAAGCAGTTCCGCTTCCTCTTCGCTGACTACATCGATGAACTCCACTTCCCCGTCTTTTTTTGTATTTAAACGACTTAGAATATTATTCAATATATCACATCCTTCAACCTAATTATAACAGAAAATGTTGCATTATTTATCAAGATAATGTAAAGGAAATGTAAAAAGGTGCGAGTTTCTCACGTTCGCGGGCGGCGCCATGGCTTGTGTCTTTCGCGCAAATCAAAAGATGACACTTTTCGCCAATTCATCTGCCAAATCATTGTATTTATCGCCGGAATGTCCCTTCACTTTTACAAACCGAACCTTCAGATCCTGGCTGACAGAATCAAAATATTCCTTGTACGCCCTGGTTCCCTCTTTATTGGTCTTCCACTCTCCCAGGCACCAGGAAGCGATCCCCTGATAATCGTGATAAATGTTTAGACTGGGTATCCCCATCTCGACCGCCTTTCGCATCGCCAGCTCGGCTCCAAGGATCTCTCCCGCCACATTTCTCATAGAGGCAAGCTCCTCACTTTCCCCCTTCTGGGCGATCTGGATCTCCTCACCCTCGTACAAGAACACCACGCCGCAGCTGTATTCACCCGTCGCTGCATTGTAACTTCCATCCACATAGGCAGTTGCCCCACCAGGTGGAAATTCCGGTTCTGCTGTCTGCGTAGCCCTATTCATTCTATGTACTCCAGCAAATTTTTCTGCCTCCGCCAGCGTTGGAAAACTTTTGTACACGGCGCCAGAATAACCATCCACCTGACTTTTGCATTCTTCCCAGGTCAGATACACGCCCGGCGTCTTTCCCACTTTTACTCCATAGTATTTTTTCTTAGCCATTCTATTCTGATCTCCATTTTCACATAATATTGATTAAATTCCGGATCTCCTCTTCTGTAAGAAATCTCCACTCTCCCACAGCTAGACTCTCATCCAACACCAGCGTCCCCATCTCCACCCGCTTCAAATAGGTCACGGTCTTTCCCAACTTTGCAAACATCCTTTTGACCTGATGAAATTTTCCCTCGGTAATGGTCAGAAGTGCCTCCCTGGGAGCTAAGATCTCCAACACAGCCGGACTGGTAAGCCTCTTTTCACCTATATCCAGCCCCTCCCGCATTTTCTCTACATCTGTAGTATCCAAATCCATATCTAGCTGGACAAAATATTTTTTAGCTACATGATATCGCGGAGACAACAGCCGATGCGCCAGTTCCCCGTCATTGGTCAGGATCAAAAGTCCCTCCGTATCTTTATCAAGACGCCCCATGGGAAACAGATCCTTTGCCAAAAAAGCGGGTTTTTGACTATGCTCTAGAACGGATTCCATCCCCACCGGAAAATGCTTTCTTATGTATTCTACAACAGTCTCATCCCTGTCATCCGCTGTAGATGAGATAATCCCCGCCGGTTTATTCAGCATGATATACTGGTACTGCTGCCCCCGGATTTCCCTGCCATCCCATAAAATAGAATCAGAGAATGCCACCTTGTCATTCCCTGTCTTCACCGTCTCACCATTCACCTGTACCCGTCCCTCTCGAATCTCCTTTTTTGCCTGGGAACGGGTCAGCTCCGTGAAATCTGCCAAATATTTATCAAGTCTAAGATTCATTTTTTTAAATTCCCTTTTTCTACACTGGGCCGTATCAAATTCTGAAACACATAGTCCCAGATCTTCTCCGACCCCTCCGCCGTCTTTTCATTGCGCGCTAATACTTGCGACAGATGAATATCATGCTCCCTCCACGACCGCCCCTCAGAAGCAGCATTGAGTATCAGTGGCTGAATATGGTCGAGGGTGCGGGCAAACTTCGCTTCTGGTGTCTCCGCCGCCTCAAATTCGTCCCATAAGCGCCGAAACTTTGTCCTCTGATCCTCTGGCAGTATGCCGAACAGGCGGTCGGCTGCCTTTAACTCACGTTCCCGCTGGGTCTCCTTCCTTTCTTCATCGTAAGCATAAGTATCCCCCGCGTCAATTTCTACAATATCATGGATCAGGATCATCGTCACCACTTTTAATACATCAATTTTTTCATTGGCATACTCGCTGAGAAGCACTGCCATAACTGACATATGCCAGGCATGCTCTGCATCATTTTCTTTTCTCTCGCCATTGGTGAGATAGTTCTGCCTCTGGATCAGTTTTTCTTTGTCAATTTCCCGAAAAAAATTAAACTGCTGTTCCAGTCGTTCCATTTACTCTTCGCCTCCACATCTTAGCCCCAGGCGGCATCGAGCCACTCCGTCAGCGCGAAACGAAACCATCGTGCCATCACATTGACTTCGTTTTCCTACCAGCTCTGCCCATTAAGATCCATTCAAAACCTTGAATTTGTTTTGTTTTAAACCAACGATAGATATCCACTCCGGCTGCTGCCGCCACAATCGTATATAATACAAGCACCACAATCTCGGCCAATATCCCCCCGTTTGCAAACAAGATCCGCGGCAGGGCATTCATCAGCATGATCACTTCATATGCAACAAGAGGATAAATCCATGCCATCTTTTTATTTCCTGAAATATAATAATTCCCCATAACAAGGGCAATCTCAAACACGATTACTAACATCAGCACACATTTATACGTACCCGATACTAAACTAACGGATGTAGAAGATAAAATAGAACTTTTCAGATTTGCATCCCCATTATAAGTGCCCCCATTGATCTGAAGAGCAAGATAAAAACTATAGCAGTAAGGATAGATCAGATCCAATCCGATTCTTCCCAGACCGAAACCAATCCCCACTGTCGCACTGCGATAAATGGACACCTTTTTCTGATTGGTCAGGTAAATGCCCCAGTACAATGCAGCCACTGTACACAGGGTAGTAAGGAACGTAAGCAGTACATTCAGCACGACCACCTGTGCCGTCTCATTCATGCTCCCCCAAAAAGGAAATCTGGCAATAAACACCCCGCCAAACATATACAATATATACTGCCAGACATAACCAAGCACACCATATCCGATCGCTCCCGGAAGTCCTGTCTCAAGAGCACTGGACCTCTTACTGATCATAAGATAAGGAACTGCCGCTGCGGCGATGCCCACAACTACACATACCAGCATAAGAACCATATGAAACGTTGAAACCATTATTTCTACCTGACCTTTCTTCTTTCGGACGCACCGCCGGCCTCTTTCTGCCTGGGCGGCTCCATACGTAAGATATCATATGTCACAGTATAAGCCATCCGATCGAAAAAGTCAACAAACCCCACTTAGGTCAACCCACAGAAAGCAGTTTTCAGACACACCCTAGGCATCCACTTCCTGATTCCGGATAATAACCGGGATCAGGTGTGCCAGCTCCTCTTTCAATTCTTCCAGTCCCACTGGCTCCTGATAGAGAATCACATTGTAGCAGGTCGAATTTACCAGTTCCACGATCATATAGATCATCAGCTCATGGTTGCGGAAAGTTCTTCCAGAGCTCTGGATCAATTCGTTGTACCAGTCATAAAAACTGTCAGACACCTCATTGCCGCCCTCCAGAATCACCTTGTGAAAGATGCCCCATCGAAGATTCTTGGATATAAACTCCAGCATCCGTTTGTCGGCCTCCAGCTCATCGATGATGATATCCACCAGCTGGATCACCGTTTCTTCCAGACTGTCTGCTCTCTTGTCCCGCATCTTCTCCCGAACCACAGAAAATAGTTTTCCAGCCTTTTCTGTGATCAGGGCGGTGCGGATATCAAATTTATCCTTAAAATACAGATAAAATGTTCCCTTCGCCATCTCTGCCTTCTTCACGATATCCGAGATGGAGGTATCGAAGATACCCTGGGAGGTGAACAGGTCATAGGCGGCGCCAAGCAGCGCCTCTCTCTTTAGTTTTTTCTTTTCATCTAATTTTCCCACGGTATCCATCTCCTTCTGTCGTCATCTGTTACTCATCTTCATCATTGCCAATCTCTTCCGTCTCAATGATGAATTTTACTTCTCCGTCCATTCCATCACCGATGCCGGTAAAGTTTGTGTATTCCTCAGAGATATCCAACAGGGCAGAGAGCCGGTCTTTCAGTCCTTCAAAGTCTTCCTCGTAAATTCTGTTGATCTCCTGGATTCCCTCTCGGTCAAACTTCTTCATGCCATCGAGAAGTTCCTGTGAACCATCTCCCAGTTTGCCAATTCCATCGGAAACCTGCCCCGTCGCTTTATCCAGTTTGCCACTTCCTTTTTTCAGCTCCCCGGCTCCAGAGATCAGCTGTCTGCTCCCTCTTCTGACGGACTTTCCTGCTTTCAGTAGTTTTTTCGCCCCTGCCAGCAGCTTCCGGTCATTCTGACTCAGCTTTTCACTGCCATTTTTCAGTTTCTCGATATTTGCCGTCAGTGCACTGACACTGGAGGTCATCTTTTCGTCTGCTTCCCGCAGAGAGGCCGATTTATTAGAGATCGCCTGTGCCCCTTCTACCATTTTCTTCACTCCGCCAGATATCTGATCGGCGCCCTTTTTTAGATCACTTTCCCCACCAGTAGCCTTCGCCAGTGCCGATACACTGCTTTTTTGGCCCTCAGACAGTTCTTTTAATTTCTCGGCATAAGCCAGCAGGGTCTGCTTCTGAACCTCGTCACCGCACTGTTCCGCCTGTGCCTGGATTCCCTTCACCAGCTGGTCGTAATTATCATAGGTGCTCTCCAGGGCAGAAAGATTGGTATGAAGGGAAGAAATACCGGAAGCGACGCTGGCTGCCCCCGCCTTCAGGGCATCCCCAGTCTTCTTTTCTCCCAGTGTATCTACTGCTGTTGTATATTGCTTGATGCCTTCGGAGAATTCTCTATAACTGCCAGGCATATCCTTCACCGCCTGATACAGCTGCTTATTCCCATCGGTGATCTGCTTCGCCCCATTGACATAGGAAGTGGCTCCCCCAGCCAGGTCATCCACTCCGGTCACGTACTCTTTGACTCCCTTTTCCAATTTTTTCCCGCTCTTTGCCAGGGTATTGATTCCCTTATTTAAGTCCTTCTCCCCCTTGGCAAAGGCGTCGAATTTTTCCCCCAGCTCCTCGATGCCATCAGCCAAGGAATCGCTCCCATCCACCAGCTCTTCAGTGGCATCTGTCAAGGTTTCCAGCTTCTCCTCCAACTCTTCAAAGGTGTCGCTGTCCTCCAGATCAAGGTCTGACAAAAGGCTGGCGCTGGCATAGGTAAAGGTATTTCCGATAGAAAAATCCGTCACATCCGCCGATACGGTAAATTCCTCCGGGAACTTTTCTGCCAGCTCATCACTGACATCCAAGCTATCTGCCATGCCGGGGACACCAAAACCGACAACGATATTGTTCGTACCCTCGTTGATCACCTTGCCACCGTCTACTTCGACATTGGTAAACTTATCCGTGGGCAGAATTAACCCCGTCGCCATAAAAAACGGTGTATACATCTTCTGCTTCTTTCCGTCTATGGTCTTTGTCACTCTGGACCGGTTTGTATAGGACACCCGGATTTTCAGGGCTCCGCTTTTTCCCGGCAGTTCCTCTGGTGATATCTCCTTGCCATCCAGTTCGTAGACCAGTTTTACACCCACCGGCAGCTCCTTATCCGTCGTTCCCTGATAGTAAATATCCTGTGCCCCGGCATTCCAGCTCACGCCGTCTCCACTCTGTTCAAAAGTTTCATCACCTTTTACATTGGTAATATCCTTCAATTCTGACTTATCTTTCAGTGTACCATTAATTCCCGCATTTTTCAACCAGTCCGATACGGTAATCTTCTCAGCATCTCCATCGGCAGCGGCATTGACATATACGGATTCTTCTTTGGTCACCTTCTCTGCCTGAATCATGGTACCATTTCCGAGGATCAGACTGGTCACCACAAGACCTGATACGATTGTTTTTCCTACTCTGCTTAACTTACGATTTCGATTCATAACACATCTTCCTTTCTATTTTCTTAATAATCTATTTTTCTCATATCCCAGGTGGTCTTACAGATCACCTTATCAAACAATGTCAGCATGGCAGGCAGGATACAGATCACCACTAAGGTACTGATCACCGCTCCCCTGGCCAGCAGCGTAGTGATGGAACTGATCATGTCGATACTGGAATACACACATACACCAAAAGTAGAGGCAAAAAAGCTGATGCCGCTTATGATAATGGACTTGATGGAAGTTCTATGGGCGATAGCCACTGCTTCCTTCTTCGTCTTCCGGTTTACCACCCGTTCTTTGTGATAGCGGGTTGTCATCAGGATCGCATAGTCCACGGTAGCCCCCAGCTGAATCGTCCCGATGACGATACTCGCCACAAAGGGCAAGCTGGTACCACTGTAATAAGCAAAGGACATATTGACAAAGATCGCGAACTCGATCACACTCACAAGAATCACCGGCAGCGAAATGGATTTAAACACCAGCAATATGATGAGGAAAATCGCTGCGATGGAGATATAATTGACACTGGCAAGATCCACATCTGTTACATCTGCCAGATCCTTCGTCAGCGGCGCCTCTCCGATCACCATGGACTCTTCGCTGTATTTTTTCACAATGTCATTGATCTGGGCGATCTGGGCATTCACCTCATCCGTCGCCGTTTTATAATTAGAGCAGATGAACTGCAGCTCGTAATTGTCGCTCATCAGCATATCCCTGTATTTGGAGGGGATCATGTCATCAGGAACGCTGGCGCCGACAAAGGAATTGATCCCCAGCATCCATTTGACACCATCCACTTTCTCGATCTCTTCCCGCATATCATTTTTCTCTTTGACAGACATTCCATTTTTCATCAGAAGCACGTGCATGTTATTCATGTTAAATTTCTCTTCCAGCTTCTTATTGGCAACTGCCGAATCCAGTGTCTGGGGCAGGGAACTGTCGATGTTGTAATAAACCTCAATGTTATCGTTTCCATAAAATGCCGGGAAAAATGCAACGGCAAAAATAATCAGCGCCACAATATAATGTTTGGAGATAAATTTACTCGTTCTCTCAAATTTAGGGAAAATATTTTTGTGGGTTGTCTTTTCGATCCATTTATCTAATATAAGGATCATGGAGGGCAGCAAAGTCACACAGGCGATCACTCCGATCACAACGCCCTTTGCCATCACGATTCCCAGATCCTTCCCCAACGCAAAGGTCATAAAACAGAGCGCCACAAAACCAGCTACTGTCGTCACCGAACTTCCGACCACAGACTTAAAGGTATTCCCGATGGCATGTGCCATGGCGCGGTCTTTGTCTCCCTCAAACCGGATTTTATTTGCCTGGTAGCTCTCCAGCAGGAAGATGGAATAATCCATCGTCACTCCCAGCTGTAGCACCGCAGTCAACGCCTCTGTGATGTAAGAAATCTCTCCAAGGAAAATATTGCTCCCCAGATTGTAGAGAATGGAAACCCCGATACCAAGAAGAAAGATCACAGGGGTAACAAGGGATTCCATCGTCAACAGAAGAACCAGCAGGGACAATGTCGCCGCGATCACCACATAGATGGGCATCTCTGCCAGCGCCAGATTCTTGATGTCTGTCACCACGCCGGACATACCGCTGATAAATGCCTGATCTTTCACGATCTCTCTCATCTCCGTGACAGCTCCCATGGTATCGTCAGAAGATGTGGTATCGTCAAACAGTGCGATCATCATGGTGGCGTCATCGTTAAAGAGTGCCTCTTTCAGATCTCCAGGTAACATTACCGTAGGCAGTGAAATGTCCGCCACGGAGTCATACCAGATGATCTTCTCTACATGTTCCACCTCCTGCAGTTTTTCCTTTAGTTTCACCACATCCTTGTTTTCCATATGTTCTACCACAATCATGGAAAATGCCCCCATGCCGAACTCATCTACCATGATATCCTGTCCTTCCACCGTCTCCAACGTGTTGGGAAGATAACTGAGAACATCATAGTTTACCCTCGTCATACTCATTCCGATCGCAGACGGAATGATGAGCAGAATACCGATGATAAGTATGATATATTTGTGTCTCGTAACAAATTTGCCAAACCTATTCATACTTATAGCCTCCTTTTATTAATGCTTTTCCACAAAAATGACCATTAGTCATTTTAATCTACGCACTTAGTTTAGCACAAAAATGACTAATGGTCAATATCTAATTTTAAAAAAATTCCCCCTGTGGTGTTGCCTGAATCAGGCAACACCACAGGGGGAATTTCATTTTATGATTTCAGTAAATATTCCGTCGTCACCATGTCAACGTTAAAGTCTTTGACAAGCTCACAGGCACGGGATACAGAATTTACGGTCCACACATTTACTTTTCTTCCGTTGTCATGAAGAAGTGATACATCGGAAGCAGTGAGAAGCGTGTGCTTGGCATCCAGGTCAATCTGGTTTTCGATACACCAATTGATAACATCGCTACTGACCGGCTCAAGCTTATTGTTACTTTCTGCCCCATATACATATTGAAGGCCTTCTTTGAAAATCCCTTCGATCTTTTTTAGGGTGAGAAGGTTGGATTTGTGCACACTGATAAAGAATGTACGTTCCAGTAATCCCTTCTTTTTGACCTGACTCACGATCTCTTTGAGCTCCCTTTCCGTATATTCCACTTTGAGCTCGATAAATGGATGCACCGTGCTGCTAGTAGAAAGGATATCCAAATATTCTTCCAGTGTGGGCACTGTCAGATCAGGATATAGAGAAATATTACGTCCCCCGGTAATTTTATATTTTTTCAGCTGCTGCAGATCCAGGTTGGAGATATCCAGGTTATAACCGCACATTCGATTCAGATCTGCATCGTGCATGATCACAAATTTTCCATCATAGGTCTTTCTCAGATCACATTCTACTCCATAAAATCTATTTTGGACTGCCAGTTCAAATGCCGCGGTCGTATTTTCTGGAGCCTCCGAACTGTAGCCCCGGTGTGCGATCAATTTTTCATTCTGAATTTCCACCTTAAATACCTCCACTTCTACCGTAGCCGAAGCTCTGCCATCGGCTGCATCTACCCGGATCGTCGCTGTTCCGGTGTTTACTCCTGTGACCACTCCCAGCTGGGACACCTTCGCCACCGCCGGATTGGAACTGGTATAACGAACATCGCGGTTGGACGCATTAGAAGGTTGCACAGAGGCATTGACCGTCACCGTTTTTCCCACCTCCAGCTGGATCTTCCCCTCCGCATCCAAACGCACGGATTGAGATGGAACTCGCACGTTTACCCGACAGGATGCCTTCTTGCCGGAACCATCTGTGCTGTAAGCTGTGATCGTCGCTGTTCCTTTGGACTTCCCATAAACGGTTCCGGATTTAGATACCGTAGCTGTACTTTCATTGGAGGTGCGGTACTTAACCTTCTTAATCGTAGCCTGGGAAGGGGATACTTTCGTTCCAAGACTGGCAGATGAACCAACATCCAGATCCATGGCGCTTCCCTGTATCTTTACCTGATTCACTTTTTTCCCCACACGTACTTGAAGTTTCGCAAATTTGCCGGAACCATCCTTTGCCCTGGCTGTGATCGTGGCTTTACCATATTTTTTCCCACGAATCACTCCCTTTTGATTGACCGAAACAATCTTTTTTCTGGAACTGGTCCAATTTAATTTTTTATTCACACCTTTTTTGGGCTTAAACTTCACCGAAAGCTTCTTTTTTTCTCGTTTATTGATAAGAAGATATTTCCCTGAAACCTTAAATTTTACGGAAGATACCTTTTTCGTCCTCGCCTCAGATACAGCAGCATTCATTCCTGATAACAAAAATCCTGATGCTGCTACTGCAATTCCTGCCCGTATTATATTTTTCCAATTCACTATCATTACTCTTCCTCTCCTGACAACACGGAAAATCGCGACGGTTCCCATCACTGGTCCCAGGTCAAATGCGTATCATGCTGGCATGAACGGCATTTTGACCTTTTGACCCTATCATCATACTCTATAATTATAGCATTTTATTGTCATATCTGCCACCACTCTCCAGAAAAATTTGAAAAAAAGCCTAGTAAAAAACACAGGCTTTTAACTCCCTAAAAAAGGGCTGCCCCGCGGACAGCCCTTTTACTATTCAAATTAGTACGCCTTACCTACATAATAAGTATCACTCTTAACGGATTTCTTTCCATCTTTGAGATTAGCAACAACCTTTACATAGTAAGTTCTGTTCCTTTTGATCTTTGATTTGCCGCATTTGCGAATGGTAAGACTGGTAGATTTACTGCTGAGAGTTTTTACCTTTTTGTAACCGCCCTTTTCCTTCGTGGAAATAGACACAGTATAATTCTTCGCATTGGCAACTTTTTTCCAGCTCATCTTAATACGGTTGCTGTACTTCTTGCCGCTGACCGTCTGATATACAAAATATCTGTAGCCGGACCAGTCACCATAAATCTTTTCATTGCCATAGGTTGCATAGAAACGGCAGCGATATTTGTAAGCTGTGTTTCTCTTTACAGCAAATCTGTTACTAGATCTTGTAGCAGTAAATACCTTCTTGTTGCCCTTCATTGTATATACTTCTATCTCATATCCGTTGGCAGATTTGGATGGATCAGTTGCTCCAAAGTAGGCTGCATTGTTATTGTAGTAAATACTGGAAAGCCCAAAGTTTGCCGTAGACGGTTTCACCGGTTTATTTGGTTTCGTATAGACATTAGATAGAATACGATAGCTGTCAAAAGCAGCATATCCAGCCTCTGTCGTCCTCACAGGTACTACCTGGATAGAATATGAATTTCCTGGTGCCAGACTATTTCTTACATATGTAGTATTTGTCACGGTTCCCAGCAGCGTTTTTGTCGTTCCATCATAAACGTTATAAGAAGTTGCTCCCGGACATGGTGTCCATGTGATCGTAAGAGAAGTAGCTGAGACATCTGCCACTGTAAGCGCCCCCATCTGAGCTGCATCTGGTGCTGTCGCTACCTGGATCGGCTGAGACCAGTCGCTTAACTGAATATTTTCATAATCTGAAGTATCTGCTGCCTTGATGCGCACATAATATGTCGTACCAGCGCTCAACTGACTAATAATCGTTTCCGGTTTGACACTATAATCATATTTACCTTCTGACCATCCCGAAACTCCATCCGCACTCCAGGACCATAAATATGTGTCAGCATTTGGAACTGCATTCCATACAATCTTCACATTATTTTTGTCAGCATCCGTCTGATGAACACCTGTTGGCGTCGCCAGTTCTGCTGCGCTTGCTGTATTTGGCATAACAGCTGCCGCAGCCATCAAAAATACAAATGTTACCATTGCCTTGATATAGTTTTTCATTAACCATAACTCCTTTCTTTTCGGGCATCGGCAAAACGCCCGCTGTTTAAAGTACTTATTCCTTTGAAAATTACTTCTTATTTATAAAAGTAATTTCCATAAACAATTCTACTTCCAAACAGGGGCGTTGTCAATCATTTTTATTTACTTTGATAAAAAGATGTCCTCCAAAAATACCACGTAGCCTTTTTTCGTCTCATATACATCTGCCTTGCTCACGATCTCCCAGGGCGCATGCATATTCAGTACAGCCACTCCACAGTCAATCACTTCCATACCATAAAGTGCCATAATGTAGGCGATGGTTCCTCCGCCTCCCACATCTACCTTGCCCAGCTCTGCCGTCTGATACGCCACCTTTTTATCCTCCAGGATACGGCGAATCCCCGCAAAATACTCGGCATTGGCATCGTTGCTGCCAGACTTTCCTCTGGCACCGGTAAATTTATTAAAGACCATTCCTTTTCCAAAATATGCCGCATTCTTCGGTTCATAGGCAGCTTTAAAAGTTGGATCAAAGGCAGCGCTGACATCAGAAGAGAGCATTTTAGAATTTGAGAGACACCTCCGAAGCGCCAATTCGCTGTAATCTCCCATGCCATTTAGCAGCTCTGCTACCGTGTTCTCAAAGGTTTTGGACTGCATTCCGGTGGCTCCCACACTCCCAATCTCCTCTTTGTCTACCAGTAGGCAGCAAGTGGTATATTCGGTATCCTCTACCTCCAGCATCGCTTTCAAGGATGTAAAGGCACAAACTCTGTCATCCTGCCCGTACCCCATGATCATGCTGGCATCGATTCCCGATTCTCTCGCCTTTCCCGCAGGTACCACTTCCAGTTCCGCCGAGAGGAAATCTTCCTCTTCCATACTATATTTGTCCTTAAGGATCTCCAACACGCTCTTTTTCACCGCTTCCTTTTCTTCACCTTTTAAAGGCATGCTGCCAAAAAGAATATCCAGCTCTTCTCCCTCGATCACTTTATTGGCTTTTTTCTCCATCCGCTCCCCGGCAAGATGGATAAGAAGATCTGTCACACAAAATACAGGGTCTTTCTCCTCTTCCCCTATATTGACTTCTACCACACTGCCGTCCTTTTTCACAACCACACCGTGGAGCGCCAGGGGAAGCGTTACCCACTGGTATTTTTTGATGCCGCCGTAATAATGGGTATCCAGATAGGCAAAACCACCCTCCTCATACAATGGATTCTGTTTGATATCCAACCTGGGGGAATCAATGTGTGCACCAAGGATTGCCATTCCGTCTTCCAGTGGCCGTCTGCCGATTTGAAACAGGGAAATCATTTTCTTCATTCCTACAGAATATACCTTGTCGCCAGCCTTGATCTTTTTGCCGGATGCCACAAGATCTGCCAAGTTCTCATAACCAGCCTCTTCTGCCATACGCACTGCCAGCGCCACGCATTCCCGCTCTGTCTTTCCCTCATCCAAAAATTTTCGGTATTCCTTATTCAGCTGATTTAGCTCCTTCAGCTCCTTTTTCGTATATGCCTTCCACGCATTTTCCCGTTCCATCTCTCATTCATCCTCCTTTACATTACATGATAGATTAATTGTTTATTTTCTCCAGTTATGACGGGGTTATTCATCAAACTCCGCGATCACATAATACCCCTTCTCATTCTGGATGATATCTTTTACCACACCTTCCCTACTTTCCAACCGTTCGGAAAAGGGAATGTTTCCTGACATGGCCACTGCCGGTACAATCGTATAATAATACGCACTGGGAAGTACTCCCTCTGTAATCTGAATAGACTGTCCGGGTTCCACGAGCCCTTCTCGCTCCATTTTAAACTCCATTTCCCTCACTTGTCCCGCCACCTTTCTTCAATTGTAGAATATTAGGTTACCGGGGTCAAAAGTTCAAAATGCCTTTTGACCCCAATATCATATTAGTCATAATACACCTTTTCTAGAAATAACCCTCTTGCCGGGGCGGTTTCCCCGGCATACTGGCGCTGCCGCTTTTCCAATATCCCTGGGATTTCTTCCGGCTGAAGCTTTCCCGATCCAATCTCCACCAGTGTCCCCGTCAGGATCCGCACCATATTATGTAGAAAACCATTTCCCTCATAAATAAAATAAATTTGGTCTTCGGTCTCCTGTATATCAATGGAATGGATGGTTCTCACTGTGGATTTTTTCTTAGAAGCCCTGGAACAAAAACTCTGAAAATCATGCTTTCCCAGGAGATACCCTGCTGCCTTTTTCATCTTACCAAGATCCAGAGCATTCTCTGCCTTCCAGGCGTATTTTCTCTGAAATACGCAATCTCTGTCATGCTTTATAATATGGTAACCATACCGCTTTCCCCGAGCATTGAGCCGGCTGTGAAACCGCTCTCCTGCCCGCTCCACCGATAAGACTCGGATGTCCTCTGGTAGATATCCATTCAGATACTCTTTTAACACGCCCGGTTCCGGAGCACAGTTTTCTGGCAAGTGCACGTTTGCCACCTGTTCCTGCGCATGCACTCCCGCGTCGGTGCGTCCCGCCCCCTGGATCTCCATCTCCCTGCCAGCATACACTGAAAGTACCTTCTCCAACTTTCCCTGTATGGTCATCTCCGCTCCTTTTTGTCTCTGCCACCCTTTGTACCGCGTTCCATCATACTGTATCTTTAGCCTATAATTCATAATCGCTCTCCACGCTTGCCCTCAAACCGACTTCTTATCTTTAACTCGGACATGATATAGGTATATCCGTCCACCCCGTCCTCCAATGACAGATCGAGGCTGACCGCCATATTGTTTAACATATGATCATCCAGTCTGTCTTTCATCTCCTCCAGTATCTTAATTTTTTCCCGGTATGTATCTGCATCCAGAAACCGGATCAGCTCAGACATCTGATGGACTTCCTGACCGTCATTTCGGCGGTCTTCTCTTCTCTCGTTTGCCCTGGGCCTTCTTTGTACAATATTTCCCATATTTGGCTCCAGTCTTTCTGGATTCTCCTCCCAGCGCTCATCTCTTTTAAAATAATTGCTGTGAAATTGCTGCTTTTCCAGCACATATACGGAATAATTTCCGCTCATCTCCTGATAGCAGACTGCTTCCGTCCCCTCCGGAAGAATATAACATTCAGATATGACCTGAACCGCTCTGCCATTCCCTCGTGAATCATAAATATCCTTTAGCATTGACATGTCACCGCTCCCTCCTGTCCGCCTCTGGGCAAACTTCTTTTTTATTTTACTCTAATTAAAAGTAAAACACAATTACTTTATAAATAAAATAACCTTTTTTATTTGACTTATCCCCAAAAAAGGGTATAATAAAATAGATAAATCAGAGTGTTGCTTATGTACACCTTTTTATGTGGTATCCGCTGGGAAAAACATCTTTTCCCAGCATTATATAATTGATTAATATTCAAGAAAGAAGGATTTCAAAATGAATGATACTCTTGTTAAACTTTCACAGATCGGTATCGTGCCTGTAGTGGCATTAAATGATATCAACGATGCAAGACCTCTTGCCAAAGCTCTCTGCGACGGCGGACTGCCCTGTGCTGAGGTTACTTTCCGTACAGACTGTGCCGAAGAAGCCATCCGGGTCATGACCACAGAATTTCCCCAGATGTTTGTCGGTGCAGGTACGGTCCTTACAACAGAACAGGTGGACCGCGCTGTCGGCGCAGGAGCCAAATTCATCGTCAGCCCAGGACTTAATCCTGAAGTGGTAAAATACTGTGTCGATAAAAACATTCCCGTCACTCCTGGCTGTGCCAACCCTAGCGACATCGAACAGGCGCTTGCTTTCGGACTAGATGTGGTAAAGATCTTCCCGGCAGAAGCCATCGGAGGACTGAAGCTCATTAAGTCTATGGCAGCACCCTATGTGAACATGAAATTCATGCCCACCGGAGGCATAAATGCAAAAAATCTCAACGACTATCTTGCCTATGACAGGATCGTTGCCTGCGGAGGTAGCTGGATGGTGAGCGGTGATCTGGTAAACGCTGGTAAATTTGATGAAATTACAGCATTGACCAAAGAAGCAGTAAGAAATATGCTAGGTTTCCGCATCAAACACATCGGCATCAATTCGCCAGATGACACTACTGCAGCTTCTACTGCGAATGCCTTTGCCACTATGTTTGGCTTTGCTAAAAACGAAGCAGTGGGCTCCTATTTCTGCGGCGAGGGTGTAGAGGTCATGAAGTCCCAGGGAAAAGGCACGATGGGACATATCGCTGTCGGATGTAATTCTGTAGACCGCGCGGTTTATCATCTTTCCGCCCAAGGTGTGGAATTTGATATGGACACCGCCTTGTACAATGAAAAGGGCGCTTTGAAATTTATCTATCTGAAAGGTGAGTTCGGGGGATTTGCCCTGCACCTGACGCTAAATTAAGCCAGCTCGAAAGCGCTATAGAAACATGATATGTATCATAGAAGGGATTCCGGGGCATCGAACTCAGAATCCCTTTTTATAATATTTCATTTCTTCTAACATAATGAAAGGAAGAAAAAAATTCATGTATCATCAAAACTTCCACAACAAACCGCTGTTCTTTCTACGGCTGCTGTATTCCGTATCACAGAGCAAACTGGAAGTATAGGAGGATTTACTATTTCTTGGAAGTATCAGCTTGGCAATCATCTATTTTTGTAAACCAATACGGCTCCCCACTATGACGATATCTTTGGGGAACTTGCGAAAAAGTATAAATTCACCTGAAAATGTCAATCAGAACCTAAAATCTCTTTTGCCCTTATGGATGTTATCAATATACTCCGCCGCCTTTTCCTTTACGACAGGATTGGTAATTACCTCCAGCTCCCTGCGGATCACTTCCTCACCTTTCTTTTTTGTATCCTCTGAGGCATAATCCTCCAGATACTCTTTGAGTGTCATCAGGGCATTGGGCTGGCAGCAGTTGACGATCTGACCAGATTTCAAAAGCTTCATAAAGCGGTCCCCGGTCCTTCCTTCGCGGTAACATGCCGTACAGAAGCTGGGGATATAGCCAAGCCCCAGCAGCCAGTTTACCACTTCATCCAGTGTTCTGCGGTCACTGACATCGAATTGTGCGGAATTTTCTTCTATGGTCTCTTCCTCCACATAACCGCCAACGCTGGTCCTGGAGCCGCCACTGATCTGAGAAATGCCAAGATCAAGCACTTTCTTCCTTGTCTCTTTAGATTCCCGCGTGGATACAATCATGCCGGTATAAGGAACTGCGATACGAATCACCGAGACAATCTTTTCAAATATTTCATCGGAAATGGCGTTGGAAAAATTCTCTGGATCAATATCATCCGCGGGACAGATCCTTGGCACACTGATGGTGTGGGGACCGACACCAAATTTCGCCTCCAGATGTTCCGCGTGCATGATAATTCCTACCAGCTCATAGCGGTACATGTTCAAACCAAACAAAACCCCCAGACCCACATCATCGATACCGCCTTCCATCGCCCGGTCCATCGCCTCGGTGTGATAGGCATAATCATGTTTGGGTCCCGTCGGATGCAGCTGCTCATAGCTCTCCTTATTATAGGTCTCCTGAAACAGGATGTAGGTTCCAATGCCAGCATCGTGAAGTTTTCGATAGTTTTCTACAGTTGTAGCAGCAATATTGACGTTCACCCGCCGGATCGCCCCATTTTTATGCTTGATGCCATAAATCGTTTCAATACTCTCCAGAATATATTCTATGGGATTATTCACTGGATCCTCTCCGGCTTCGATGGCAAGCCGTTTATGCCCCATATCCTGAAGGGCGATCACTTCCTGACGGATCTCCTCCTGGCTCAATTTTTTCCTTCGGATATGTTCGTTACAATGGTGATACGGGCAGTATGTACAGCCGTTCACACAATAATTGGATAGATACAGGGGAGCAAACATCACGATCCGGTTTCCATAAAATCGCTTTTTAATCTCTTTTGCCAGCTTCTGAATCTCCTGATTTTCCTCTTCTAACTCACATTCCAATAAGACGGCGGCTTCCTGGTGAGAAATTCCCTTCATCTCCCAGGCCTTTTTCAATATCGAATCAATCAGTTCCTTGTTTCCTTTATTTTTTTCCGCATATTCCAGCGACTTACGGATCTCCGTATCGTCAATAAATTCTGTCGCTATACTTGATTTTGGATTATACATATCTTCTCGTCTCCCTTTCTTCTTTTTCATTCTCGCTTTGGCAGGTTACTTTGTGGCATACACTGCTTTGCTGGTCACACCATCCACCATACCTAGCTTTCCTGACATGGAACTAATCACGTCGTTTGGGCCATCCACGATCACACTGATCACCGACATATCCCGCTCGCGATAGGGAATCCCCATCCGTCCCACAATGTACTCTCGATATGAATGAAGGATATCATTGACATCTTCCGCTGATTCTGCCTTTTCCACAATGATCCCAATGACAGCAAGTCTTTTTTTCATATACAATCACACTCCTTCGCGTAAAAAAATCCCGGCTACCTGCCGGGATTTCTCGAATACAGTATATAAAAATAACAGAAGGAATCCATACAACGAAAATAAATTTTTGATCCTTTGGCACACCGCCGGACTGTAACGATTCCTCAATTTTATTCTTCTTATACACTGCCGCCTTCCCACTCAGGAATCCCTTTGTATGTCAGCACGACAATATTATTTTATCATACATTATAATCTTTTTCAACCTAGTGTGCTGTATCATTCATTTTCAGACAAGTCATTTGGCGAAATGTGAGTGATACAGTGCACTAGCTCGACGGCGCCATCAACAGCCAATCTCCGCACTATCAAGAATCACGGTAAAAGGTCCATCGTTTAACAATTCCACCTTCATATCCGCACCAAATTCTCCACATTTCACAGAGATAATCTCCTCTGCACACTGTCCCTTGATATATTCATAGAGCTGCTCTGCCATATCCGGCGCGCCTGCTGCCGTAAAGGAAGGACGGTTCCCTTTTCGGCAGTCTGCATAAAGAGTGAATTGGGACACCAGCATAAGTTCCCCCTCCACATCCTTCAATCCCAGATTGGTCTTGCCATCCAGATCTTCAAAAATTCTCATGTTCACCAATTTTTGAACCATTTTATCGGCAATTTCTTCATTGTCGTCCTGCCCAATCCCGATCAGCACCAGTAGTCCCCTTCCAATCTCACCCAATACTTTACCATCGCTCACCACCGAAGCATTTTTTACCCGTTGTACCACAAATCTCATCGTTTCCTCCATTCCAAAGCCTATCCGCTTTATTTCATTTCTTCAGGAGAGATCCAGTCTCCCTCCGTTGATTTATGTTTCCAGTTATCCTTATTTTCATCATAAGAAAGAACTGACATATACTGAAAATCACTGCTAGTTTTCAATGCTTTGTAAATCATTTTCAGCGGAACCTGGTGGCGATTATGCTCCGGATCTCCAGAATCCGCCAAAAATACATCCTGCGTTCCCTCATCATACATAAAAAGAGTTACATAGTGCCCTGGCGTATCTTTCCAGTAAGAATCATCATTGTAACTGGATACCAGCACGAGCATCGCCTGCGTCTGTTTCATCTTATCTGCAAATTCTCCATAGGTTGGAGGCTTCTCTCCCAACTCCACATTAAAACCGATATCTGCCATGGTCTTCCTCATAAGCTTCCAGGATATGGCCCCGCCGCCGCCATAGAAGCTGACTTTCTTCGCTCTCTCATAGATATCAAGAGGTGTACATTTGTATTCTGTTATTGTAGAATAAATATTGGCCATACAACAAAACCCACAACCGAAACTGCCAAAGGAGGCTCCGTCATGAATCTCTTTCCCCCATTTGCCAGACCATGGCCGTTTTTCCTTCCAGGATTTTGGCCCCTGAAGATAGGAATAGATGGCATGTTCTGGAGTGGGAGTGGGCTGCGGTGCAGAGATTATTGCTGTCCCTGTGCTCACCGGCGCCGGCGTATGGTTTTCTACTTTTGTAGTCTCCATTTTATCTTCTTTTTCATTTTTTCCAAATACAAGGATCAATGCCATCAATCCCGCTAACCCCAACATAATTCCCCGGCGTATCTTCTCTCTCTTATCCATTCTTCCCCTGCTTTCATATATATTTTTCTATCTTTACTGTGATACGTCCTTTTTTTGTCTCTCTTACTACTCCCTGGTAAATAAACTTTCCATAACCCCGAACACTCACCACGTCTCCTGGTTTCAGAGCTCCGCTATTATTCTCGTACTGTCTACTATTGACAAATACCCTTTTCTCCTGAAACAATGGGATACACTTACCGCGTGACAAATGATAAACTTTGGCAACCAGAGCATCGCAGCGTTCCGACGGGATGATATGCTCTTCTGCTGCCAATACCGGCTTAAATTCTTCTGGCAGTTTCTCGATCTCATGGCATCTCACATTGGTATGCCGGATCTTTATCAAGGAATCGCAGATAAATTCTTTCATCCCCGCCAGACAGAAAAAATAGCACTCTTTGTCCTGTATCCAGATATCACCGATCACATCCCTCTCGATCCCCAGATTCATAAGCGCCCCCAGCACGTCCCGGTGTCCCAGCTTCTCTGCAAATTTGGGTGTGAGTGGATGACAGTGGATACAGCAGATGGGAAACTCTTCCACATATCCAAACATTTCCTCATCCCCAAAACGAAGCATCTGGCGCTCCGCCATCTCACTTCCGCCCTCCAGAGCGTACCCCACAAAAGAAAGCTCACTCTGTATCTGAAAGAATTCATCGATCTGCGCTGGCGTCAAAAAATGAGTAAAGGTATAATGCCCCCGTTGGTAACAGGTGTTTGCAAGATCTGTAAATCTCTGTTTCATGTTATTCCTCATTTCTCTGTACTGAACACATCATATCACAGGTTATCCTAATTCGCAAGAACCGGAATATATTCCAATTATTTTGGTAATTTCATACAATTGTAATTTTTGTAACACTTTTGTAACATTTTGTGTTATACTTGGCATCGTTCGGCTAGGCCGACGGTTCCATTCGGCTTGCTCGATGAAACCGTTATAACAAAATACATGAAATTAAGAAAGGAATGAGTCTATATGAGACATACAACAAATACAAAGCTTTTAACGGGAGTTCTCTCCCTCTCACTGCTGGCTGTTCTTGCCACACCAGCGAACTCAGAGGCGGCTTCTCTGAGCCTGAACCACAAAAAACTGACGCTGCGCCCAGGGAAAAGTTACACTCTAAAAATCCGGGGACGCAAATCAAAAAATGTAAAATGGAGATCCACTAATAAGAAAATTGTCACTGTCAATCGCCAGGGAAAAGTCACCGCAAAAAAGGCCGGAAAAGCAAATGTGACAGCAACGATAAAGAATAAAAAACTGGTCTGCAGGGTAACCGTAAAAAACAGTAATAAACCAGTTCCAAAACCTACGGCAACTCCAAAGCCAACTGCCCCTGGTACACCACCTGCTCAAAAACCGACTGTTTCCCAGGCGCCAAAGCCAACTACAGTTCCAAAACCCACCACGATGCCAAAGCCTAGTTCGGTTCCAAAACCTACCACCGTTCCGAAACCCACAACGGTCCCAACACCTGACACTCCATCCGGTTCGGTGACAGAAACAAGCGCTTACTCCGTACTGAATTCACTGCGCAGTACCTATCCGGAGGGAATGCCTCTTACCAACAGTTATTACTATTATTCCCCCCGCTTTGGCAACGGCTACGGCTGTTATGGCTTTGCCGCAAAGCTCAGTGATACAGTGTTTGGCACAGAGAAAAGTTATCAGACCCATGCCTCATTTGATCGGATTCGCGTGGGAGATAACATCCGGATCGGAAACAGTCACTCCGTGATTGTGCTCACTAAATCTTCTAGCCATATTACCGTGGTGGAGGGTAATTACAATTCTTCCGTTCACTGGGATCGGAAAATAACGGCTTCTTCCCTTGCTTCTAGTGGTTTCCGCGTATACACCAGATACTAAAATATGGTGCACTGCCATTAGTTCAAGGGTGTCATCACACTAAATTGACGGCGTCAAGACGAACAAGGTTCGGATTGGCGCCGTCAAACTACATATTTATCATCCTACTATAAGGTCGCTGAACAGATTTTTCATAATAACATGTTCTCAATCTCCTGACATTCATCCACCACTACTGCCTTTTCAAAACTTTCCAGCAACTTCCGCTCCCGAAACCCCCAGCTCACCAAAATACAATCCAGACCACTGTTTACCGCAGTCTGGTAATCCACTTCTGAATCACCGATGTAGACAGCTCGCTCCCTGCCACACCCCATCTCCTCCAGTGCGGCGTATACCGCATCTGGGGCAGGTTTCCTCTGCTGCCCCTCCCTGTCACCAATAGCGGACTCCGTAAACCTAGAAAAATAAATACCATTTAGTTCCTTCACAGCGGCATCATTTTTATTGGATACAATAGCGATATGAAAACCATTCTCTTTTAAAGTTCTCATCAGTTCCAGTACGCCGTCATAGGGCCTTGTCTTGATCCGGCAGTGCCCAGTATAATATTCCCGAAATTCCTTAAAAGCTTCCTCAAACCGGGGGTTATCCCTGCCCTCTGGAACAGAGCGTTCCATCAGCTTCCCAATGCCATTTCCGACATAATGGCGGATCTGCTCTAGGGTATGAACTTCCCATCCAAACCGCTGCATAATAACATTTACGCAGTCACAAAGATCTTCCAATGTATTCAAAAGTGTCCCATCCAGGTCAAAAATCACCGTATCATATTTCCTCATAAATCTGCTCCCTCCTTTTTTCTGTCTTATTTTAGCATATTTCCCGCATTCTGTGAATACTATGCCTGAAATTGCAGATACTATCCAAAAATGGAAAGGAATGACCAATATGGATAACAAGAACAACAACGAAACAAACATCAACCAGGCAGAAAACAAAAACACTAAGGATGGGATCTCAGAACAGAGAGCCGCGCAGATCCGCCAGAAATCTCTCTACAACGAAGAAGATCTGCCAGCACCGGACAACAACCTCTTCTGGGAGCACGCTTCCAATCCGCTCAGCAGCAAAGGAAATTAGTGGGCTGACACATTTATATCAGTAACTCAGACCGGAGAAGATACAGCTTCTTTTTGTTCTTTTTATAACAACAAGCTGTATCCTCCAGGTCTCTTTTTATCTGTTCCACGGTTTGGTATCTTCTATCCAATTCGTTCTCCAGACACTTCATCACGATATATTCCATTCCTCTGGATATATTCCGGTTCAGCTTCCTAAGTGGAATCCGCTTGGAAAATGAAGATGGATCGGGGCGATAGCCACTCAGCCCGTGGTATAACACGGCCCCAAGGGCATAGATATCTGCCGCCGGTGTCAGCTGTCCCAGTCTCACAAACTGCTCCGGTGCGGCATAGCCGGGCGTCCCCAGAGGTTCCTTTGGCGTCACCTGCGGCGTACCATACGCCCCTACTCTCATCCGAAGGGCAGCTCCAAAATCGACAAGGCGGATCTGACCTGTTGGGGATATCATGATATTTCCAGGTTTTAGATCTCTGAATAAGATCCGGTTTCCGCTCCCATGCAGACAGGAAAGCACCCCACACAACTCAAAACCCCAGCGGCTGACCTGCTCTTCTGCAATCCTGCCTCTGCTTGTGATCCACTCCTTCATTGTCTTCCCCGGTACATACTCCATAACCAGATAGAAATATCCACCCTGGCATACTACCTCCTTGACTTTAGGAATCGCCGGATGATCCAGACTCTCCAATAGACATCTCTCATTTTCTACCCAGGAGAGATCACCTCCCCTGGAATATTTCTTTATGGCAACCCGCCTGCCTGTCACCCTGTCCGCTCCCAGATAGACGCCGGAGGTTCCGCCCTCTCCCAATTTTTTAATCAAAGTATATTTTTCCATAATTTCCCTCTCCTTATGAACCAGAACCTGACTCAATGGCGCAAATGTGCACTGTCAAACGATATCTTGACAGACGGAATACACTCTGCCAAAAGAATCCTACTGCTTTTATCCAGCAGTTGATGCAGCAGCTGGCCGTATCCGTTTCTTATGTTCTTCTCTATCAATAATTTTGGAATTTCCGGATCGATCGGTTCCGGACTAAGAATAAATAGACAATGTTCTCTCACATTACGAGCTTTAAAAAAGATTTCTCCCGTCTCCCCCAGCACATCGGCAAAGCTGTGTCGCTCCTCACAGGTAAGCCACCGGCTCATTCCCCTGGATCTGCTGTATTCTAGAATATGTATGTCGCCACCGCCACAAAATAGATACTGTTCTTCCCAGAACAACAGAATAGCAAAGTCAACCGGCAGTTTCCCGGAAGCTGTTATATCCCCCAATGCTCCCTCCAAAAGATCCTGCCACCGCCGCACCAGGAGGGAAATGGCAGCTGATTCCAGAAGCTTTTTCTTCCCCGTGCTCTTTCTGGCATAAATAAAAGAAAGGCACTCCGGCAACTCGTGAGAAAACCAGTGTGCAAAATTCCTTAAAAGGCGATCTTGCAACTGCATCTTCTCTTGGTCCTGCCAGCGGGGTCTGCTTATGATGACAAGGGAAATATTGGCGACCGCATGTCCGCCCAGCCTTATGCCAGAAAACCACCCAGACAGACCAGCCTTCGCCACCTTTCCCTCCATCACACAGATTCCTGTGCCTTCACCTGTTTTTTTATCTTTGTCATATGCCACCCTGATTTTCAACTTATCCCCCCATTATCCCGCTTCTGTCACCTATTTGACGTCGATCTTCTCTTTTCCTCCCATATATGGCTGCAATGCCTTCGGAATATTCACTGAACCATCTGCATTGAGATTGTTCTCCAAAAATGCGATCAGCATACGCGGCGGCGCCACTACCGTATTGTTTAATGTATGGGCAAAATATTTTCCCTTTTCCCCAACCACACGTATTTTAAGACGTCTCGCCTGGGCATCCCCCAGATTGGAACAGCTTCCCACCTCAAAATACTTCTTCTGTCTCGGAGACCATGCCTCCACATCGATGGATTTCACTTTTAAATCTGCCAGATCACCGGAACAGCACTCCAGCGTCCGCACAGGAATATCCAGAGAGCGGAACAGATCTACGGTGTTCTGCCAAAGCTTCTCAAACCACTGCATACTCTCATCAGGCTTGCAGACAACGATCATTTCCTGCTTCTCAAACTGATGGATGCGGTATACTCCCCGCTCCTCTATCCCATGAGCGCCTTTTTCCTTGCGGAAGCAAGGAGAATAACTGGTCAGCGTCTGGGGAAGCTTGTCCTCTGGAAGTATCTTATCAATAAATTTTCCGATCATGGAGTGCTCACTGGTTCCGATCAGGTACAAATCCTCTCCCTCGATCTTATACATCATAGCATCCATCTCATCAAAACTCATAACTCCGGTCACAACATTACTCCGGATCATAAACGGCGGCACGTAATAGGTAAATCCGCGGTCAATCATAAAGTCTCTGGCATAAGAGATCACCGCCGAATGAAGCCTCGCCATATCTCCCATCAGATAATAAAATCCGTTGCCTGCTACGTCCCTGGCCGCATCCAGATCAATACCATCAAATTTTTCCATAATCTCGGTGTGATAGGGGATTTCAAAATCCGGAACCACCGGCTCACCAAATTTTTCGATCTCTACATTTTCACTGTCATCTTTTCCGATGGGCACACTGGGATCGATAATATTGGGAATGGTCATCATAATCTCCCGAATCTTTTTCCCCAGCTCGTCTTCTCTCTTCTCCAGTTCAGCAAGCCTCTCAGCGCCTTTCGCCACTTCTGCTTTTAACGCCTCTGCCTCTTCCTTCTTGCCCTGGGCCATCAGTCCACCTATATTTTTTGAAATCTTCTTACGGTTTGCACGAAGCTCATCCGCCTCCTGCTGCGTGGCACGGCTCTCCTTGTCCAATGCGATCACCTCATCCACCAGCGGAAGTTTTCTGTCCTGAAATTTATTTTTGATATTTTCCTTCACAACATCCGGATTTTCACGTAAAAATTTAATGTCCAGCATAGTTGGTTCCTCCTAAATATAATTGGCTCTATTATACACCTTTTTCCATTGCGGTGCAAATTATTTCTGTTTGATCACTGGGTAGCCATGATACGCCACCTGGCGTTAATTACCCCTTATCTCCTTTTGGATAAATATCATTGGTATCCAGTCTCGGCAGTGTATAGGGATGGTCCTTACCCAGTTCTGCCACTCTCGCCTCGACTGACACGCCCAGTCTGCACCCAGCCTGCCTGATATATTCAATGACGTCATCACTGTAATTTCCATAGGGATAATTCATCACCCAGCTATCTCTGTCAATAATTCCATCGAAATATGTAAGCGCCTTTTCTACATCCTTTTGCATTTGCTCCACCGGTAGTTTCCCCAGCCAATAATGGTCGTATCCATGAATGCCAAAAAACATTCCTCCCTGCTTCATGCATCGGATCTGGTCCATATTCATATACAACTCCCTGGCAAATACATCTTCCTCCACTCCGACATACTTGGCAAAAAATTCTTTGGCCATTTCATTGCGCATCTCCTCCGGCAGTTCATTCTGCAATAATCGTTTCACAAAAATAACTTCACCGGAATCCCATCGGTTGGGAACCCCTATGCGGTCATAAATCTTCTGATTTTCCTCAATATCAGCGCCCGCCATACGATACTTGTCCATACTGCAAAAACAGTCCGACACCAGTTCCCTCATCTTCCCCTTCCGCTCTGCCTCCGCCAGTATAAAATGAATCCGGTTTACCGTCAGAAGCTTATGCTCTTTTACCGCCATGGCATTTGGAAAAAAAGATCCCTGCACCCCATATTTTTTCAGGATCGGATAGACCACGGTATAATGATCTACGTAACCATCGTCAAAGGTCAAAAGCAGGGCATTATCCGGAATGCCGGAAAAATCTTCTTTGGAATAGGCCTCCAGCAGACTCTCCATCGTGATCACCCTATAATGTTTCATGATATGATCCATCTGCTGGATAAACAGGGACTGATCCAGTCCCCGGATCTCCGGATATCTGCTGTGCACCAGATCGCGCACATAATGATACATAATAATGTGTACCTTTTTCATCGCAAGCTCCTTGTCCAGCTCAACAGCATCGTTGAACCACATTATATTATAATACATAGATTATCTCATATGGTATCATAATTATAATAGAAATACAAGGAAATATCTTCTAAGCGTTCCCAGGTTATCCATGGGCATAGATCTTATACAACTGATCCATCCCCGAAATCGGAATTTGAAAATAGGGAACATTATCTGTCTCTTTATTCTCTGGCAATTGAATATACCAGTTCCAAAGCTTGTCCATGACAGGAGTATCTACTTCCGCGGCATCGGCGATATCCATAATCACCTTAAGGCCATAGCAAAAATCTGAGCGGAAATACCGGGAGTCAAAATCCGGCATCCAGCCTTCTCCTTCCCTCTTCATAGGACTTAAGATCCCATGAAATGCAGTGATACTATGGATCTTTTTGGTCAGATCCGCAGCAGCCTCACTCTCATAATATGTCTTTAATGACAACACTTCCTTCAGATCCAGATCGTGAAGCTTCCTGCATAGTAACTGTAACTCGTCATCACATGCAAAAAGCACCTGGGAAGCCAAATCATCCCAGCTCTCATAAAACAAAAAGTTTTCCTTATAAACTTTTCCCTTTCGGTACTCCCGAAACATCGAATACAGCCTGGAAGTATGCAGGATGGCATTAGACGGCGTCAATGTGACGCAGAGATAATTGGGCAGTCGCCGACAGGGAATCCCCAAAAACTCTTCTGTACGCTGACAAACCTCCTCTGTATCTTCTCTTTGGACCGCTGCAATGTACAGTTCTTTTTTTCTTCCCAGCTCAAACACGGATTTCCCATAGTCTTTCAAACGTGCGATGCTGTGAGTACGCTGAAAGCCAAACAGCGTACACCCTTTTTGGATCAGATCTCCAAATGCATACTCCGCACCACCGGTCCCCGGCACGATTCCAATTTTCTGACCCGGTTTCACAATCGTTGAAAGTTCTTTGGAGAGATGTTCAAACATAAATGCTGGCAAAGTGATCCAGATATAATCAACGCCTGAAACGGCGGTCTCCAAAATGCCAGAAACCTGAATACCCCCTGCCCGGTACAAAAAATTATTTTGGTTGTCGTACACATCGATGTGATCTGAAAAACGCCCAGGAGAGGAAGTGTAAATGGTAACGGTCTCTCCCCTGTGCGCCATTTCTGCTGCCATCAATGTGCCGATATTTCCCCCGCCGATCACACAATGTTTCATCTTTTCCTCCATGCGCGCACGCCTTTTGCGCATCACACAAGTTTGGGCGTGCGCGCACAAACTTGCAGAGTGAAAAATTTATTTTTCACTCTTTTTACTCCTTTTCCAATGATCTCAGTACCGATACCAGCCGCTCATTATCTTCCTCTGTCCGGACAGCGATCCGCACACAGTCCCCCGCCGGAATTTTAGAACTCAGATCTTTTATAAAGATATCATGATCCACGAGAAGCCGCACCGTCAGTTCCGTTGCCGACCAACCTTCCGTCAGACGGCACATAATATAGTTTGCCTCGCTGGGAAGGGGCGTAATAAAAGAAATCCCTTTCAGCTCCTTTACAAATCTTTTTCTGACCTCACGGAACCGGATCAGTGCCCTCTCATAGTCTGGCTTGTATTTTTCCTCGATCTGCATATAAAACTCTGCAAAAGAATTTATATTCCATATTGAAACCTCCTCTGACAACAATCGAATTATGGATTCATCAGAGGACACAGCAATTCCCAGCCTCAGTCCTGGAACACCATAGGACTTTGAGATACTTTTGATGACAATCAGATTCTTATTGGCATCCAGAATCTCCTCAGAAATCAAAGAGGCTTGCGGATCTTCCGCAAAATCCACAAAACTCTCGTCCACAAGCAGAAGGATCCCCCGCCGGTTCAGATTTTCTGCCATTTTTATTACATCTACCTTAGAAATAAAATTACCAGTGGGATTGTCTGGATTGACGAGAACAAGCATCGCAATATCTTTGTCTTGAAAATACTCCAGAACATCTTCTGCCCCATAGATAAAATCTTCATGATCAGGAACATAGACAACAGCATCCTCTGTATCCACACGATGAATATATTCTTCAAAAGAAGGACGAATAAATCCGATGTTACCCTTTCGATTTTCCATGAGAACCTTGATCAGTTCAGCTGCACCATTTCCTACGACAATCTGCTCTTTTCTCACAGAGAAATTTTTCGCAGCAAGAAGGGAATTCACTGCCGCTCCCGACGGATACTCTGTCAACAGCTTCTCAAAATTGGCCTTCATCTCGGCGATCAGCCTCTGGGGTGGAAAATATGGGTTCACCAGATAACAGAAATCTAATATTTTCGGATACCTCCAGTATCCCCCATATCTTTTCTGCATCTTTTTGAGTCTGTCATCCCTGTCTGAAAAAATAGAAGAGGCAATATCTAAATCCTGAATATCATCGATTTCATACCACTTCTGTCCATTCAACCGCTTTGCCCGGATACTCGTGTTATTTAACAGAGTGAGTACACGGAGTACCTGCTCATAGTATTCGTTATTCCCCAATGCCGTTGAATAAGCCTCTAAAAAAGGAACATACTGGGTCGCCGAAAAATGTCGGCTGAATTTATAAATATTGACCGTTTTATAATATCTGGGAATGTCCTCAAACACAAACTTATTCCCAGGGACGAAATCCAATATCTCGTCCCTGTCAGATATTTTAACCACCGTACCATCCATCCAGCTCTCATACCGGTCCACCAGCGCCAGGGTTTCCCTGGGATCCTGAATAAGATCCGTAAGAACAGAATCCTCAAAGATCAGATCTGACTCCAATAAAACCGTATCAGATTCCAAAAGAACATGTTTCGCCAGCGCCAGAGAATAAATATTATTCGTCTGGTCATAGATCGTATTCTCTATAAACTCAATCGGTGTACGGACTTCTAGCGAATGGATATACTCGATTAAAATATCCTTCTTATACCCGACGACGATCACGATCCGTTCCAGGTCCTGCTAATCCAGCTGTCTCAGCATCCGCTGGATCAGTGTGACACCGTTGACCTGAACCATGCACTTGGTATTATTCTCTGTCAGATTTTTCAGTCTCTTTCCCATTCCCGCCGCAAGAATCACAGCCTGCATATCACCCACACCTTCCTCATTTGATCTATTTATACTGAATCAGATGTCTCACCTGATCCCGGAACACACCGTTGTACTTACGAATGTTCGTTTCACCTGTTATATCCTTCCCTAATTTGTCAAAACAGCAATACTTACTTCCCTCGAGATCGATCCGGAAACATTCCTGTACTGGTTTATCCGTGCTAAAATAACAGTGAACGTCTTTTCCATGAAAAGCTGCCTGATAGGGATCCCCCAGAAAAATACTTTGAGAGAGCGCATATTCCCTCTCTTTCTGCCCGCCAAACACCACTGGAAGCTGTGCATCCGTCCCTTTATAATCATACTCAATGCCGGACAACCTGCACAGTATCCCCGCATAATCCGCAGCGGAAATAACCTCATCACATACTCCCTTCTTTACACCACTGCCACGAAGCAAAAGCGGTACCTTGCATCGCTGGTCAGACAAAAAAGGCTGGTCATTATCCACGAGAAAGGCTGTCCCGTGATCAGAGAAAAGGGAAACAACGATCTCATCCTCCTTATAGTTTTCACTGATGTAATGATACAAAAGAGAGAGATACAGATCGATCTTTTTTAACTCCTGGATATAAATCTTCTCCTGATTGAAACTCCGGTTCTGCTTAACCGTATTTCCTCCATTATTATCCAAAACTCTCGTGTCAAGAGGACACCCTGCCTGGGTCATCAGGCTCCGTAAAAATCGCCCAGCCACATGATGAAGGTCAACGATATCCAACCATAAAAACTGATTTGTCTCACGAAATGTCTCTATGTGTTCGATGGCATCAGAGACCACCTCTTTCACAGTCAGCCCCTGTATATTTTTCTGATAGATAAATCGATCTATGCCACGAATATAGCCCTGTGTCGGTGTAACTGAATCATTTCCCCCGATCTTCGCTGTCACATACCCTTTTTCTTTAAAATACGCTGGAAATACCTTTATCCCCTCCATAAAATCCCATCTGTAATGTTCATCTAGATTCATATGATGGGAAGGGTATCTGCCTGTCCAATAAGACGCTATACTCGGATGGGTATACTCGGCACAGGAATAGTAATTATTACATATCATTCCCTTGGAAAAATACTGGTAAGTATGAGGCATCAGTGTCTCCAGTCCATATTCCTCTACCACGTTCCAGTTAAAACTATCCATAAAAAGATTCAGCACCAGTCTCTTATGTTCCTTATCCTTTGGCTGGTGAAGGGGAAGAGGCTTAGCAAAGAGAGCCGGACTGCCACAGTGAAGCTGACTCTTTCCAGTGACTGGAATAAAATTATACTTACAACACGCCGAATCCCAATAATTTGTATCTCCCATGGAGCTCATGTCCGTAAGAGTATTTCCCGTTTCTTCCTTTACCATATAATTCATTGCTACAGGTACAAGAACTTCATTGTTTCCGGCATCCACCGTATAATCGGTACCAATCCGATCCATCAAAAACATCTCACATTTTGCCATGTATATATCCCGGTTTAATTCATGTTTCAGATAGGACTCATACCAGCCGTCACACCGCCCGACATAGTACATATCATCCGATGCATCCACAATAAAAGAACCTATTACTTTATATTCCGGGTCCCTGAATGGCTCAGAAGTAGCATATATATACCGGATATCCGCCTTATTGATCTCCGCCATCAGGATCTCATCCTCCATAGCTGCCTGCCGAAGGGTCTCTGCCCGCTCTTTTAATTCTTCTCCTGGTAAGATCTCTTTCTCATAACTCCATTGAAGATATTCTGTTCTTTTATAATAATCATAGGCCTGGGAGACCTTACCCATTAACTCACTGCACACAGCAAAATTATAATTTGATTCAATGTCAAATGGATTTGTTTGTACTGCCCTTTTGGCTGTCTCCAGTGCGGTCTCGTAATCCTCAGTCATCAAATAATAAGATATATAATAAGAAAACAGTTCAAAATCTTCTGGACACATCTTCTCATATTCTTCGATCATTGCCAGTGCGGCAGCCGCATCACCGCTCTGAATCACATCTTCTACCTGCTTTTTCATACTCTGTCCTTCTTCTCGCTCGCCGCTGGTGCCCGTAAGGGCTTCCATATATTCATACAACAAGGCAGTCTCTTCTTTCCCAAGCATGGACTCTATCAATAAAATCTCCCCACATATGTGCTCCGCCAACAGCTCCATGATCTTACCCCAGTCATCACCGTGGGAAATATATTTGTCTTTCTGGATATTGATCCATTCTACGACCCGCTCCATGACACGGGCCAGCATTTGAAATACAATAGCTGGTTCAGCCTCCAGATCTCGCACCTGTTCCAGAAATCCATGCATCTGAGCGATCCGGCTCTCATAGGTCCCAAAGACGGGAACCGTAGGATCCGGGCTGTCTGGTCCTGTATCAAAACGATCCGCTGGAACCCCTTCCTCGATCAAAAGCAGATCACTGCTGCAGTAATTTCCATGCAGCAATGCGTAGGCATCCAGAAAAAGATGCACATAATAAATATAGGCCTCGTTTTTCTGATATCTCTTCTCATAATCTTCAATCAATTCATTTGAAATTATGTTTCTATTATAAATGGTTCCTGATATATAATTTCCCATCAAATAAAAATGATCCACCGCTTCTCCTCTATTAGAAACATATTGTGTTTGCAGATCACTGTAAGCAAGGCTGGTACAACTTTTTACCAGACCCAGTTCCGGGTGCATGTCCAGAAAGTTCATATAATTATCCAGGTTTTCCATCAGAATCTCATCCTCATCACTCAGGAGCATACAAAACTCTCCATGAGACATTTTGATCACCTGATTGATATTCCTAGCAAATCCCTGGTTACTTTCAAATTCATGGTACCTGAACCGCTTATCTTTTATTATCTTGATCTCTTGATACTCTTTTTTATATTTATCGCTTCCATTGTTTGAAAAAATAATTTCAATCCTATCCTCACTGTATGGCAGTGCTAAAAGTTTTTTTACCAACTGAGCAGCCCTGTGTCCCCGATTATAGGAGGGAATACAAATACTAAACAACATAACCTCTGTCACTCCTCATTCGCTTTCATCGTTATCGAATCAATAAATTGACATACCGCTTCGAAATCTTCTTTTTGGAAGGGAAGCTTCATATCATGCAGTTCATCCTTCATTTTCTGCGCCATTAATCTCATTATTCCTGGATAATCGAATCCGCCAGCCTCATACCCCTCTCTGCGATGGCGAATCAAATAAGCATGCTGCTCAAATACCATAACCAGCATATCAAACTGCATCGGAAGAGGAAGCTCCAGATCCTTAATATGTTCTATGAACCCATGCATCTGCTTGATCACGTTATCGTAGGCATCATATGCCGGAATCTCCGCCGCCTTGTCCATCACCTGCAGATCCTCTTCTGTCTCTCCCTCCGATACCAGCCAAACATCACTGGCAAAAAAATGCCCCCTCAATAATGCATACGTACTTATAAACATATGGGGATAATAAATATATCCTGTATTGTCACGGTACTTCTCTGCATACTCGTCGATCATCTGATCCGTGACAATATGCCGGTTAAAAATCATGCCAGACACATAGAGGCCCCGCATATAAAAGGCATCGATCGCCTGTTTTCCCGCTCCGGCAAAACAATCCTCTATATCCGCAAAAGCAAAGCCTGTCCGGGGACGTATCACTCCGATATCTGGATATTTATCCATCATACGAAGGTAAAATTCAAGGTTTTCTTCTAAAATCCAGTCTTCATCGCTTAAAAGCATGCAGAAGTCCCCATGAGACATCTTGATCACCTGATTCACATTCCCAGCAAATCCCTGGTTTGTTGAAAACTCATGATACACAAACCGCTTGTCCCGGATTTTTTTCAGTTCTTCATAACCTTCCACATTCTTATCACTTCCATTATTGGAACATATGATCTCAATTTGGGTTTCATCCAATGACATCCCCAGGAGTCTCTGGATCAATTCATACGCCCGGTGTCCTCTATTATAGGATGGTACACAAACACTAAATAACATAACAATTCTCCCATATCACCAAACAAAAAGTATCATAACAGTATCATTATATCCTTTATTGTCTAAAAAGAAAAAGAGCTACTGTACCAGCGATCTGATCGCTGGTACAGATAGCTCCTTCCCCAACTTTTATTATGATATTTCCAATCAAAATTTTTGTGCATGGTTTCTGCACATTCCAAGTTGCGTAAGCAACTACACATCATCAGGCTGCCAGATTACTGGAGAAGAGAAAGTACTCCCTGATTTGCCTGATTTGCCTGAGCCAGCATGGATGTAGCTGCCTGCTGCAAGATGCTCTCTTTGGAGAATCTTGTCATCTCGTCTGCCATATCTGTATCACGGATACGGGACTCTGCTGCGGACATGTTCTCAGCTGTGTTGTCATCTACTTTTACTGTGTACTCAAGACGGTTCTGGATAGCACCCAGTTTGCTTCGTACTGTAGATACATTGTCAAGCATTTTGTCTACAATGGAGATCTGATTTGTAATAGTCTTGTCACCAGCTGTAACAGTAACTGCCTGCCAAGCTGTGGAAGAGATATTTACGCTGATACCCTGGCCTTTGTTAGCACCAAGCTGCAGATACTGGTTCTTGTAGCTGCCGTTCAACAGTTTTTTCTTGTTGAACTCTGTATCTGTATCGATACGGTTGTACTCAGCTTTCAGCTCATTGATCTCGTCCTGGATCTTCTGGAAGTCTGCGCTTCCGCTATCAAGAACACCACTGTTGGAAGCCTGAACTACCAGCTCACGTGTTCTCTGAAGGATTGCATGTTTCTGATCCAAAGCACCCTCTGCTGTCTGGATCAGGGAGATACCATCCTGTGCGTTGTCAGAAGCTCTGTTCAGACCACGAACCTGTGCTCTCATTTTCTCGGAAATTGCAAGTCCTGCTGCATCATCTGCTGCACGGTTTACTCTGTATCCACTGGAAAGTTTCTCTGTGGACTTTGCAAGGTTTCCTCCTACGATACCCAACTGTCTGTTGGCGTTCATTGATGTAATATTATGCTGTACTATCATAATACATTCCTCCTTGAATTTAAACCGGCTTCCATGCCGATATTTTTTTTAATTTTTATAATATCTAAAGCAGTGACTATCTTCTATGCGGGCCCAGCAAAGAGGGCAGCCTCCTGCTTTAGTTACTATACTTCTCTCTTGCCATTTTTTCTTTGACATTATATATATCGGAGTACTTTTTATTTCCTTAACCCTTTATTTTAATTTTTTTTTTAAATGTGCGCTGACTTTTAAGAAAGATCCACAAACCTCTTTTGCATCTCACATTTCCACACATCCTCCTGATCCAGAATCTGCAGAAATTTTTCTGTACTGTTTCCGAGGCCAAAATTGTGGCACCGGATCGCATGTTCCTCTGTCCTGCAGATCGCCTCCGTGATCTGCTCTACACTCTCTTCCACATGCTGGACATTTTTCAAGGTATCTTGGTCATATCTCCCCTCTTGCCTTGTGCCAATATCCACAGCAGGCACACCATAGATTCCGCTTTCCCGGATTCCAGCGCTGGAATTTCCGATAATAAACTGGGCATGACGAAGCAGTGTCAGAAAATACTCAAACCGCAACGAAGGATACACGGCAAAATGCTCTTCTTCATCCAATTTGCGCACATTTTCCAGGATAATCTCTGTTCCTAGATCGTTATTGGGATAGATAACAATATAATTTCTTTTGGAAATACGCAATGCCTCGATCACTTTTTTAATATGCTCTCCTAACTGCGCCACCTCTGTCGTGACTGGGTGATACATAAAGATGGCATATTCCTCAAAGGTGATATCGTAGTATGTCTTTGCTTTGTCCAACGAAGGAAGATGGTTTCCCAGCATAATATCTATGTCAGGCGAACCGATCACAAAAATATGTTTTTCGCTTTCTCCTAGCTGAATAATCCTCTTTTTGGCCTCTTCATTACATACAAAATGCAGATGGGCAAATTTGGAGACGGCATGGCGGATGGAATCATCAATGGTACCCGATATCTCTCCCCCCTCGATATGTGCGACAAGGATATTATTCAAAGCTCCTGTGATCGCACCCGCCAGCGCATCGATACGATCACCGTGTACAACGATCATATCCGGTCTCACCTGGGCTGTATAGGGGGCAAGATTGGTCAACACCACCCCAAGATTATAACTCATATCATCGGTATGCTGCTGACCAAAGGCCACATGCACATTCTCATACTGGTCTTTGAGAACCTCCCGATACGTACTTCCATACTGGGAAAGCAGATGCATTCCCGATACATAAATAAATACCTCATACCGATCTGAGCGGTCCATGGTCTTCATAATCGATTTGATCTTGCCGTAATCTGCTCTGGTCCCGGTAATAAATAAAATTCGTTTAGGGGAATTCTGTTCTTTTCTCATTGCTATTTCATCTCCACCAGTTCATGTTGTATAATATCTGCTGCAAGAATGTAATCTTCTCCCTCAAGAGCATCAAATAAAGGATCGATAAACGCCTTCCACTGGGGCACCATTCCTATAAATGGTGCTAATTCCATGATCTGCTCCATCCCCTCCTCATTTCGCTCCTGATAAAAACAGTCCGCCAATAAGGTCAGCTTTTCTTTTAATTCCTCTTGATTCATTTTCCCGTCTCCTTATCGCCAATTCTCTTATGAATCTCATCATAGACATAGTCCACTGCTAGCTTAAAACGCTCTTTCCGTTCAGGTACATCCTTCAGATATCTCATATAGCCAATTACCAGATCCATCGCCGGCATCTTATGGTAATCTATTTCAAAAAACGCCTTCTTGTATCCGATACGCTTCACCTTCTCTATATCTGTACGCATTCTTTCCCAATCTGCCATAATTCCCCGATATTCTTTCTCCGAGATCTTAACCCGTTCATCTGAGACAACATCCTGAAAAGAACTCCGGCGCTCCGGCAGATGATCGATCACTTCCTGAAGAGACATCTGAACCGCACCATGAATCTTCGCCCCTCCCTCGGTGGCGTTAATAACCACCTGATCCGGCGGCAGCATCTCGATCATTTCCTCAAACCACTCCCGGAATTTCTCCCAGTCCATACGGGTATATACCAATCCCCCATAATATCCTTCTGTCTGACTCGCCTTTTCTTCCACAAAACCTTCATCCCTGCCATCCGTATGACTTTTTTTATCTTCCGAATAAGCCAGATCCTGTCCCACAAGAACAATCTTTTTTGTGCCCAGCTCCACAAGGGCTGCAAAAACCCCGGCAGCGATGCCGAACTGAGCCGGTATCTGCGCCAGCTCAATCCCTTGTTTTTCATACATGATCCTCACTGCCCTGTGGTCATAGCCAAAAATTTTGGCATTGGTTAGATTTTTAATAATTTCGTGCTTCGTATTACTGGTCACCAAATAGGGTATATCAAAACTTCCCGGCTCTTCAAAACAGTTCATATTCTTTATACCATCCGTAGAGCCCACCAAATCCGGGACAATCCCAGCCCTCAGCAGCGTCGACAATGCCGCGTCAAGACAGAAGATGTATGCCCTTTGATCAATCTGTCTGAGAACCTCCAGATTTTTCTTCAAAGAGGGTCCTGCCGCCACCATAATCACCGGTATATCTGGATCCCAGTATTTTACCAGCCGCGCCAGCGGTATTGCCCCTTTCATATATGGTATATTATCTATGATATTTGCCAGCATCGCTTTCATATGTCTCTGGATCGCTCCTTGGGTAAATCCCATGGCATCGCACACCAGCTGGCACACATCCATAAGCATCTTATACTCTTCCTGGTAGTGTGCCAGATAGCTCGGATGGGTCAGTACCGCCGTGGTCTCCACACAATCGTCATTGAGAATGTCCGTTATCACATCACGCAGTGGAATCCACTGATCCTCCCCTCCGTACAGAATATATAATTTCTCTTTATCCCGAAATTTTGAAAACAAAGGAGATTGGCGGACTTCTTGAAAAATAGCAGGGTCCGGCTCATATACCAACACATACCCTGGCACCTTTCTCAGCAGCTGCAGCACGATCTGACAGTCTCCTAGTCCAAATAAAACTACATTTTCCACTCTTTCTTCCACATAATGATCCACCCAGCGCTCTGCCGCGTAACGCCCATTGTAGCTGCTGCCCAGCCGGAACGTCTCTGTCCCACGATTCACAACTGGAACCACTCCCCCGTCCAATGCTTGTACTAACTCACATATGCTCTTCATAATTTACCTCATTTCTGCATATTCGTATCTTACCGCCACTGGCGACACATTCAATTCATAAAGAACGTATGGAAGCCCGCATATATCTTTGCAGCTTCCATACTAATATCACTTCGTTTGATTAAAAAAATAGGACTGATCCGGTTTATGTGCTTCTGCCATATTCTGATAATAACTGGATACCGTCTTATTACTTATATGAAAATCCCTTATATTTTTTCTCTGATTGGCGAGATATATTTTAAAATGCCCGCTGTTCTGATGTTCCAATGCCTGAATCTGAATCCCTAGTTCTGACACCTCTCCGATCAACTGCTGCATCTGCTGGATCTGTTCCTTATACGCCATTTTGTTTGCCATAATTTCTCTCTCTACATGCTTGAACAGCGTATCAAATCCCTCATCCATCTGATTGATCTCATCGATCCGATCTCCCTTTTCTTCTATGGTCTTCGTAAATTCATCTGGATTCATCTCTTCATCTTTTAACAAACTCTCCTGCTGTTTTGTCTTTTCCAGCAGGAAAAGGAGAATCTGCTTCTTTCGCTTCAAAGCATCTACCATCATATTAACATAGACGCTATTCTCGTTCTGTCTCTCCATCTGCTCACATCCATTCGTTTTATTCAACTAATTGCCTACCCTGTTCAGACGCATAACTTCCTTCCATGTATCTCTCATCTCCCGTATATACTTCAGGGCATCCTCGATAATCTCAATGTCTTTCTTTATATTTCCATCTACCAGCCGGCGATAAATATAATCGTATACGCGATCAAAATCTTCCCAGACCTTATACTTATGATCCAGTGTTGCCCGAAGCTCCGTAATAATCGCCTGTGCTTTCTTGATATTGGTATTCGCTTTTTCAAAATCTTTCTTTTCGATGGCAACGATCCCTATATTACAGAACTTGATCGCTCCTTCATATAACATCAATGTGAGTTCGGCAGAAGATGCCGTCATGATTGCATTTTTCTGATAGGCATTCGCGAAGTTCGTGTCCATATGAATCTCCTTTTCTCATTTACTACCACATAAAGAGCAAGAGAAAATTCTTGCCCTTTACGTGTATGAATATGTTCATAAAATATATTAATCTAAATTAGAATCCTCCAAACAAACTACCCAGAGAGTTCTGCTGGGACTGCAGTTTCGCAAGTGCGGTCTCCATCGCTGTGAATTTCTTATAATACATTTCTTCCATGGAAGCCAGACGATCTTCCCAGCTCTTAATATCTTTTTCGTACTGTTTGAGATCATCCTTCATCTTAATGTCATTATAGAAGGTCAGCGCGCTGCTCATCTTATTTCCTGCCATCTTCTTACTCATTGTATCCTTGAGATTACCAAAGATTCCAGTAAGTACATTGATCACTGCATCCGGATCATCATTCAGAGCTTTCCTCAACTTATCATCTTTGTCTGCATAGACAGAATCATCTTTGTCCCCATAGATATGGAGCAAGCCGCCCTCAAGATAATCGGTAGAAGTCATAATACCAAAGCTGGCGAGGGAGTAGGTCTTTCCTTCATAAGTCACCTGGCTCATCATCGCACCACGCATTCCTGAAACGATTCCGTCCAGTGTTGAGTCATTACGTAACAACGATCCTTTGATCTTATCCTCCCAGAGCTTGATATCATCATCCGACATCTCTTTTTTCTGCTCACTGGTAAGCGGTTCATAACCCTTCGCAGATTTTGCGTCAAGAAGTGTATTCATCTCCTTCATGATCTCATTGTAATCTTTCAGGAAACTCTTTACAGAATTATATACACTATCCACATCGTTGGTGATCGAGAAGGTAATCGGCTCATCCGTCTTCGTAATTCCTGTCAAAGAAATCTCCAGACCATTGGCAGAAACGACTGAAGAAGAGGAAGTCATTTCCGCACCATTCAGTATGATCTTACTGTCAGAAGCTGCGATCAACGCCATACCTGATGGAATGGAGGTATTAGAAGAATCATTCGCCCCTCCGTTGACACTTACAGTTCCATCCGCTGCAACTGTAACATCAGCAAGCCCCAGACCACTCAATGCCGATCCGGAAAGTGTCTCATAACGATCGGTAATAGAAGCATAGTTGCTCACATCTGCAGTGATATCCGCTTTCACACTATCCTGGGTGAAAGTAGTAGTTCCATCAAAGCCCTGAACACCTGTGGTGTAATATTTGTCCTTCGCCACCTGGCTCAGTCCCTCAATATCTGCAGCTGTCTTTCCAGCAAAGGCTGCCGCCTGGATCTCCAGCTTGACGTCGCTGTCTGTGCTGATCTTCGTATTGACAAAGCTGGTAGTATCTGCATCCGCTTTCTTAGCTACTTCTTGATCCAGCTCTTTCTTTGCTGCCCAGTCGATATATTCCTCCTTGGTCATATTCTCTACACCAAGTTTTTCTTTATCTTCCTGGGTCATTATATCGAAGCTATCACCATATTTTTTTGCCAGTGTCTCTTTCACTGTTCCATCATCATTATAATAATTGGATTTGAGACTCTCCTCTGCCTTTGTCTTATATGAATCGTAATTTTCGCCGTAAAGCTTTGCCTTCACATAAGTTGTCGCAGCCGTATTTGCCGCCGCTGACTTTGTCTCATAAGCTGCTTTGGAAAGAGCCTCCAGCGCCTTGTCATAGGCTTCTGTACCCACGCCAGAATTCTGAAGCTGATCCATCGCCTCGTCCACAATCTTTTTATTGGCACTGGACATGCTGCTGTAGCCTACGGCATTGCGAAGAGCTTCCCGTCCGCTCACCTCTGCTGCGGATATACCAGAAGTAGTAATGGAAAAAGCATTTTTTAATCCGCTGTCTTTGCTGCTGATAAAGAGTCTCTTCTGCTCTGTATCATAATTAGCACTTAATCCAGCCTCTCCCAGTGCTTTCGTAAAGTCTTGAATCGTCGTTTCTGATGTAACAGCAAATTTTTTAGTCTTATCACCATTGGTAATCGTGATCTCTTTATTCAGCAGAGTTGGATCAATTTCTGTCAGCTTTGTATTCACTGAATCCGCATTAATCTTGCCTCCTGTCAGGTGCTGGGAAGTCGCAATACTTTTTATCTCCAATGAATAGCTTCCGTTCGCCGCCTTGTTATTTGCTTTAATACTTACCTTTGTAGAATCCGACACCGACGCTTTTTTCGTCATATAAGAGGCCTGCAGCTGAAGCTTTGATACGTGCTCATTATAAAGTTTAAGTAATTTTGTATTTAATTCTGCCCACTTGGTCTGTTTCCACTCAAGTTTGGTTTTTTCTCTTTCTACTTTTGTTTTCTTCAGGCTCTGTGCTGACATCAGCGCTCCAACGATCGCTTCTGTGTCAAGTCCTGAAGCAAGTCCGCTCATACGAATTGGCATAACTTATTCCTCCTTTTTCCTTCTATCTCTTCTCATCCACTAAGATACCAGCCATCTCCCACATCTTCTGAAGCATATCCAGTGATTTTTCCGGAGGGATCTCCCGAACCACTTCATTCGTATCGGAATTGATAACCTTAATGGACACCCTGTTGGTCTTCTTATGATAAGAATATTCACAGCGAGTATGTTCCATTTTCAGATTTGCTCTTTTCACTGCATCATCCATCGTAGCCTCACTCGGTGCATGTTCTCTCTGCTGATCGCCTCCTTGCTGCTCAGCATTCCCCTTTGCATCCGCCGGCATCGGCTGTGATGTCTTTGGAACCGCATTCGTCATCGTATGACTGGTATGCATCTCATCTGTTTTTACCGGCTTCGGCGCGCTCACTTTAACTGCCTCTGCCGAGCTATAATTTGAATTTACATTTGATATTTTTTCTAAATCCATTTCTAACACCTCCATGTGTATCATATGCAAACTTCAACCGTTCTTACTGAGATTATCGACATAAAAAAAGGAAAAGTTAACCCTTTTACCTACATTTTCCGGATTAACTTTTCCCCACTGCTATTTTAACAGATCCGATAAACTCTCCGGACTGGCCATATTTACTGCCTCTTTGTTTGCTTCCTGTATCTGGACGTACAATTCCTTGCGATATACCGGCACAGATTTGGGGGCACTGATGCCGATCTTTACTTGATCGCCTTTGATCTCCAGGATCGCAACCTCCACATTATCATTAATGATAATGGATTCATTTACCTTTCTTGCCAGTGCTAACATAAAATCACGCCTCCTTCTTTTCTTTGAGGAGATCATATATCTTATATTTCACCTCATAATCCCGATTTTCCACTATAAGCTGTGCTCCCTTTCTGGTGTCCGCGTTGATAATGATGGGTGCTTTCAGGTTCACAGACATCTCCTTAATATTAGCAGGAACCGTCATCGTGAGAAGAATCACCAGGTTTTCCTCTGAAATTTCCCCGATTCCGGAAAGCAACTCATCTTCAACCACCGGATTGTAATCCTCCTTGACCAGTAATGGGTTGATCACCGGAAGGGCAAGCGTGGGTTCGTCGACGCTTTGAAACCAGGAAATATTGGCGCCGTCTTTCTTTTCACAATCATACAATATCGTATATTTTTTAAATTCCTCAAATCCAAAAAGTCCACGTTCCAACGTAATGATTTTATCTTCCGTCAGATCAATCTCCCCAAAATATTTTGTCTGTATCAGCATAGTAACCTCCATTCGCAAGGTGAACGCAGTTCACCTTTGCCTTATTGTGCATTACACAAGTATTGCCGCCAGCCTACGTATTAAATAAAATCAAGTAACGAAGTTCCCAGTATTTTTGATGTCGCCTGAAGGGATGCCTGGTAGAGAAGATCGGCCTCTGTATAATTGACATACGCCTCCTCAAGGTCCGCATCTTCATTCTCTGATTTTGCCTCATCGGTTCCTGTCTTCAAAACCTCCAGTCCACTCTGAGTCATCTTCAATCTGGAGTATCTCGCACCGTGATCCGCTAAGGATACGTTCAGCTTATTCTTGGCATCCTGAAATACTGTGATAGCATGAGAATAGGAATTGGTCAGCACCGTATTTTGCAGGGTAATCTGTGTACCAATCTGATCATAAAGCTCCTGCAGATCTGCCAGTTTTTCCTTATCATTTGGGTCGCAGTCATCAATCCGCTTTTTGATTGCAGCATAATTTTTCTCCATGATCTCCAGATCGTTGATCACCTTATAAATATCGTCCACTGCCCTGCCAATGGTTGTGTCAAAGGTATCGCAGGCAAGGGTATTCACCGTCAGAGTCTGACTGAAATTAACCTGATAGTTGATTTTCTGTTCGGTTACATTATCATAGTTTTTCACAACTCCGGTGTTATTATTCTCTGCCCGACAGTTAAAATAATGCTCCGGACGAATATTGCTGCTGGTAAACTGAGTTTTGTTGAATTGTGCCGACAATTCAGATCCTGCACGGATGGAATCATATATCGCATCCCCGAAAATCAATTCCCCGGTCTCCGGTACAAAATACACCTCGTTCTCCCCCGGATGATACTGCTCATTATAAGTCTGGTTGTCGGGAATACTTTTTGTGACTGCTGTCACGGTGTGGCTGTCACCGTTTACATCCTTATAGGTAATGGTAACATCTTCTTTGTCACAGTTATTATAGGACAAAAGAATACGGTGAGTCTGTAAGAATTCTGAGGCCTCATTGGCATAATCCGATGCATCTTTCGTATCATCGTAACTTGCCTGACCATATACATAGGCATATTTCTGGATCTCGTTGATCTCCAAGTTCTCCGTGATAGTATACGTCGTATCGCTCTGATCCGCATCAAAGAGAAGAGGTACATCGGTACGATATCCCGTAAAGACATAGCGCCCCGCATAATCTCTGTTGGCATGCTCCTGATAAATAGCATCCGCATTCTGGCGGAGCTGCTTGGCAATGGTCTCCCGGTCGTCTGCGTTGTTGGGATCGTTCGCCGCGTGAGTCACGTATTCCAGCATCCCATCCAGGATTTTATTCACTTTATCAATCGGCTCTTCTGTGGCATCCATCCAGTTTTCCGCATCATCACAGTTGGAAAGATACTGTTCAATCTCGATCATCGTGGTACGGAACCGAAGGGCACGCACCGCGATCGTCGGATTATCAGATGGGTTCTGAATCTTTTTCTCAGACGCATACTGCTCAAAATATTTGTTATATGCCGCCTTATTCTTTTGAATATGGAGCATTGCATTATTTCTCATCATGTTATTGGTAATCCGCATAAATCATCCACGTCCTTTTTTATTTGATATATGTGTGGCAGATCTTTTATACTGCCATTTGATTGATCAGTTTGTCAAGCACTTCATTCATCACTGAAAGTACCTTATACTGGTTAAACAACATTTTCTGGAAAGTAAGCAGGGCTTCCGTCTCCTCATCCTCGTCGGGACCAGATACTGCCTGCCTTTGAATATCCACCGCATCACGTATACTCAACTGGTTCTCTTCCATGGTCAGTGCCTTTTTACAATCCACTCCCACATCTGCTGTCATAGACTGCAGGAAAGAATCCGGCGCTCCATGAAGAAACATCTTGGAATCATCTTTTAAATCCGCAAGCTTTTTGAGATTTAAACCTTCGGATTTTCCACCCTCTTGCATTCCATTAAAAGCAAGGAGTTTGGGATCTTTCATCACAGCATCTGTCACACAGATATTCAATGCCGTCATATAATAATAACTTCCCGTATAACTTCCATTTTCTTCTTTTTTTGCCAGGGAGGTAAAGGAAGCATCATGCCCGCCCTCGCCTTTGGAAGTAAATATATAATTGGCGCCGTCCGCCGGTACTTTGGCGTTGAAGAAATCGATGCCCTGATTCTCGTAGTCATCATAACCGCCCTTGTGGGTATCATTGAATTTTTGAGAGTAAGTCCTCACAAATTCATTGAGCTGGGCCATATAATAGGGAACTCCTTTATACGCCACATTGTCACCAACCACAACGTCTGCCTGAACATTCACCGCATGCTGCAGCGCTTTCGCATCATCCACACTCATGTTTTGTTTAAGTGTGAATTTATATGTAAATTCACCACTGTCCGATACCTGCACCTCAAATGTATCATAACTGTAAGTGCTGTTATTTATCGTGATCTCTCCGTCCTGTGCCGGTATATTTAACAGATTTACGTCGTTAATATTAGCACCACTCATCGTTACAACAATATTGCCATCTTTATTATTTTCGATACCTGCTATCGTTCCTGATAACGTCGTCGAATTATTACCATCCCGAACTTCGTAAAGTCCCTGCAACTTTCCGCCCAAGTCAGAACTATATTCATTAAAAGGAGACCCGTCTGCCCATGATACTTTATAAAGACCAGATATGTCATTGATGGCTTTTGTCGTTTCCATCTCCGTTACCTTTAATTCATTGACACGGTAGGTATCCAGGAGAATGCCGCCATTGACATAAAGATAAAACTGGGGCAGTCCGACACCGTTTGCCGGTTCTTCTTCCACTACTTTCACATTACAGTACTCTGAAAGTTCATCGATCAGTACCTCTCTCTGATCCCGGAGATCATTTGCTGGATTCCCGTATGCTTCCAGGGTATTGATCTGTTTCGTTACCGATGCAATCTTTTGTGCAAGAGCGTTGATCTGATACACGCAGCTTTTGATCTCTTCATTGGCTTCCTCCTGGAGATCCCGAAGGTCCGAAGCGGTACTCTGTATAAAAGAGGTCAATGTATCAGCAACGGTCGTAATTTCTTTTCTCTTTGTGGCATCGCCACCATCCCCCACGGAACCCGTAAGAGTTTTGCAAAATTGGTCAAAGGCTGTGGTGATCCCGCCATCCTCTTCATTTTTTGCATAAATATACGTCTGGACATGCTTCAGATAATAAGAATGTGTACCATATTTATTATAAGTTGCGTTTTCTTTTCTATACTTGATGTCGTAGTAATTGTTTCGTTCCCGCACCACTTCCTGCACATAGGCGCCGGCTCCTATTACTTTAATAGAACTTACATTCCGAATCTGGGCACTTGTTTTTACTACCTGTCTGGAATACCCTCTCGTTCCCACATTAGCGAGGTTATGTGCTGCTGTCTGCATACATGCATTATAGGTAAGCATTCCTGATTTTGCGATTTCTAATCCCTGAAATGTAGACATTTCTTCTCCTCCATTCCTATAAGCTGGTTATCAGATGCTCGATCATCTCGTCAACAACGGTGATATATCTCGATGATGCGTCAAAGCATTTCTGAAATTTAATCAAATCTGACAGTTCCTCGTCAGTGGCTACTCCCATCACATTCTGTCTCTCACCCTCTATGGAATTTACTGTCATGACCTGATTCTCTATAATTCCCATCCACACATTTCCATCGGTAGAAAATTGTCCTATCAGAGCTCCATAATATCCGGCAAAATTATAGGTAGTCATGGAATTGGGATCCAGCGTTGAAAAATCTTTCTGCCACTTTTCCGCCAGGTCAGCACAGATAAACTGAGTAAATCCATCCGCAAAACCAGAATTCGGATTTGCTGTCAATGGGAGTTTAGACGGATCTCTTAAAAGCTCTGGATTTACCTCCAATTGATCGATGGTATACAAGGTGTAACGATCCTCAACATCCTCTTCATTATATTGATAAACCTTAATGCTACTGGTGGTTCCGTCTTCGTTCAGGACTTCCACCATCTTTTCGGTGTACCGTGGTGTTTTCCGTCGGATAAAAAGCTCTGTTCCCACCGTCTCGTTCGCATCGTCACCGATCGGAGCCTTATCGGTATCCAGCACCTTGATCTTCGTCCCATCTGCCAGCTCCAGTTCTTTGTTCGGACAGAGCGTGTCATTCATCATCATAGCAACACCTCTGACAAGCTGGTCAAACTCCGCCTGAACCTTCATCACAATAGAAGGTTCAACATACTCATTATACTCTTCTACATCTTTTTTATATTTCTCATTGGCATTAAACCACGCTCTTTCATCCAGTGTCCCAAATTCATCCATGAAGTCTTCTTCCACTGGTTTCACAGGCAAATCCCTAAAGTCTGCGGCATGATTTCCTCTTGCCACCAAAAGTCCTCTGAGGGAACCCACGTCGGTATTGGTCTCAGGAGAGTATGCCAGTTCTCCACGGAAAAAGTAATCCTCACCGGTCTCCCATACTGGCTTAAGCAGTTTGGAAGTGGAACTTTCATACGCTGTGTTTAACCGATACTGATGATTTCCTTCCAGCAGGTAAGATCCTTCTGTATAGATAGATATTGTACCATCTTTCTCTTCGATCGGCTTAAATGTTATAATCGAGCCCAGCTGATCCAAAAGAAGATTTCTGGCATCACGATAATCATTAGCACTTTCTCCCGTCGCCTCATACTTGCGGATCAGCATATTATAATCCCGGATCTGAGACACGATATCGTTGATCGCATCGACCTGATTCTGCACCTCTGCATTCATATTTTTCTGATATTCGTTTAATTGTTGCTGCAAGACCTGAGCGCGTTCTGTAAACTGAGCCGCCTGAGAGACCAATTCGGAACGGCAGGTAATATCATTAGGTGTTTTTGACAACTCCTGCACCGCATTCCACAAATCTGTCATAGAGGTAAGAAACTCCTGTGCTTCCAGCTCTCCAAACAGCTCCTCCATCTCCACAACCGCATCATACTGCGCCTCATAAAAACCCTGGCGCCCTACCTGAAGCCGGTACTGATCATCCAAAAAAGTATTGCGTATCTGCCGAATCTTTACTACATCCGTTCCAAGACCAACCTGTATCTTGTTGGAGTACGCCCCATACCTGGACGAATAGAACGCATCTGTCACAACTGCCTGCTGTCTTGTATGCCCTGGCGTAGTAGCATTCGCAAGGTTGTGGGCCGCTGTATTCATGGATGTCTGTGCCGAATGCAGCCCAGAGACACCTGTATTAAAACTTGCAAATAGATTTCCCATACGATTTTTCCTCTTTTCCAACTATAATTTATTCACAAAACAAAAGAAGCACACAAATGTGGGCACCCAGCGATACATCTGCTACACAGGATCTTTGATGCTACAAGCTGTCAATCATTGCTTCGCATCAAAGCTCCCTGCTCCATAGGTGGGCATATCCACCTGTGCAGCGTCGCTTGAATAATTACTGCTTCCCGAAGACATCCGTGTACTTCTTATCACATTCATATTATATTCTACCATTTCTAATGCTTGCGTTAATAACTCTTTATTCTGAGTATTCAGTTCCTGCAGCCGCGCCATGGTCCGTCTCAGCTTGTCGTGCAGGCGCTGTAATTTCTTTTGTTCATCGGGCTGTTTGCCAAGAGCTTGGATGATCTGCTCTAAATTCATATCCCCTGCAGCCTTTCCAAGAACAGTAGCAATGTCTTCTGTCACTCGCATCCGCTTGACCTCAAGATTTCCAACTTCATCCATCATCCTCTGCTCCTCACCGGACAGACGTCCCAGAGCTTCTAGATCATTCGCCACGATCGCTCTTATCTTCTCTTCCTGAACCGGTATCAGATTGGCATAAATCTTTTCTTCCCGGTCAAGAGTTCCTATCAATTCTTCTATTAAGCTCGCCAAAGGAAAACCTCCTGTTCGTTATCCAAGCAGACGGTCCGCAAGCTTGTCTGCAACATCCTCTATGGATACATTGTAGGTTCCGGCTTTCATCCGTTCCATAATATCCTGTACCTTTTCTTCCCTTACATCAGAATGATCCGACACAGCTTTTCTGGCGACTTGATAATCTTTTCCGATGCTGGATATCTCCAAACTGTCTGTCGAATCCGACCTGGAAGATTTCGCAGAAGACCTCGGCTTGCCTGTCTTATAAAGCTGATTCACCTGCATATATGCGTCAATTCTCATAATCTTCACCACCTAAATAAATCATTTAACGTTTCTTACAATATGTATCGGACGATTAAGGAAACACCTTAACCCTAAAAAAAAATTTATCTCAAATGACCGAATCGTATACGCTGTCTGGCCATTGAGATAATTCTTTTGTTTAATAAATTCATACCATCCAAATCAATGTGCTAATAATAATTCTATGATTTCTTGCCTCTACATATAATCCTCCCATTGTCATCTTTATTTTGTGGCTTATATCCACTTCTGATCAAATCTAAATTTTGCCCTAGAATATTAATATCCCCAAGAGACTGATCTTGTTGTATCTGTGTAAGCACAGAGAATATATCAGAATAAAAATGCCGAAAAGATTCATTTTGTTCGGTTGCACCATACAGATTTTCTAAACGTTTATATATACTAATCCGACTATGAACATCCTGAAATAATTCTTGCGATTTTGCAAGTTCAAATAAAATGTCACAAAATTCCTCTCTTAATTTCTTCTCTTTATATGAATCCATCACTACCCCACCGCCTTAATGAGTGGTATAGGAATCACTTTATGATTACCAGATCCATTTTTATATATTGTGGCCCATGCACCATCTGGTTTATGTGTATCGCTTACCAGAACCCAGGGATCTAATATTCTTTTCTCCTCCACAATAGCATCAACTTTAACTAAATCAATTCCACTCACACTGATATCATCATACATTCTTGAAATCGGCATTGCTCCAAAACCACAAAAGAAATAATACACATTAGGCACTACTGGACCAAACTGCCAAGCCTCAATATCATCAGAAAACGACACCTGACCCTTATCACGCAAAAATTCTTTTTGAATATAATATAAGATTTTTTGAAGCTGTAAATTACTAATTGGAATATTATCTCGCACACATTTAGAAACAATATACTTTGATAAATCAATTGCTTTGTACATGCTTATTCCTCCCTCCATTGTATTTAACATTAGTATATAGCTTAATATATATGTTATCAATATAATAAAATCGCACCAAATAGATAGAACATATGTTTTATTTTATTATACCAGTAAATATGAAAAAAGCAAGAAAAAATTAAAAACATTTTTCTTGCTTAACAATATTAACGCCTCTAAATACATTCCCTAGTGTGCTGGTACCAATATGAACTAATTTAACGTCGCCTTTTGTCCCTTCGCCGCTCTCTTCCGGTTTCTCACCTTCTTCGCATTCAAGGTTTTGCCATCGTACTCAAAGGTCTCCGTATTTACATCTACAATCGTAGAAAACACAAGACTGTCGTTTTTATCCAATGCAATTCCCTTTACTCCTCGGCTGGTTTTCTTAAATTCACTGACCTCGCTCAAAGGAAATCCCAGAGATAAACCGTTCCCGGTGAGCAGAATTACTTTTTTATTCCCTTCTAACACATCCGTAGCGGACAGCGAGATCACCCCTGTCACTTTGTCTTCCGAATCTAACTTAGTTGCCGCCACCTGAAGGCGGTTGGTCTCAAATTCGGCGCCGGACACCAGCTTCACATAACCGCTGCCCGTGGCAAAGAAAAGCATGGACTCAAATAAATCTTCAAAGGAAATATACAAAAGGGCATCTTCGTCATTGGACATCCTGCACAGGCTATGAACCAGCGTTCCTTTGTCCTTCATCTTGCAACGGGGAATCTTCTCCGCTTTGATCTGATGCATATTTCCTTGATTGGTAAACAGGCACAGCTTGTCGGTATTTTTCATTTTTATAATATGGGGATACTCTCCCTTCGCCTCCTCCGACGCCCTGGAAAATGCCCCTTCATCCATGGATTTGGTGTATCCAAAGCGGTCGATGCACACATAGATATCCTCGATCTTGATCTCCTCTACATACGCCTTTGCCACCACATCAAGAAGTTCTGTGCGGCGCGGTCTTCCAAAAGCTTTCTTAAATTCCCGCAGCCTTGTCTTGATTACCTTGTAAAGTTCTTTCGTGTTCCCCAACACTTTCTCATACTGTTCAATATTTGCCAGCAGAGAATCATTTTCCTCGTGAAGCTTTAGAATCTCCAGGCCGATCAGCTTACTCAGTGGCATGGCAAGGATAGCATCCGCCTGCACTTCCGTAAATAAAAGAGTCGCCGCCTGCTTTTCGGAAGCTGCACTTTTAAATTGAATATCCTTTGTGATGCCTTCGATCAGGCATGCCTTTGCCTGCTTTACAGAAGAGCTACCCCGGAGAATCTCAATGATCAGGTCAATGACGTCTGTCGCCTTCATCAGCCCTTCGACGATCTCCAGGCGTTTTTTTGCCTTTTCTAACAGGAAACGATACTCTCTGGTATATAACTCCTCCTGAAACAGGATAAACTCTTCGATCATAGACTTCAGATTGAATAATTTAGGCTGTCCGCTGGAGATCGCCAGCAGATTGACGCCATAGGTATCCTCCATCTGTGTCTTCTTATATAGCCCGTTTAATAAATTTTCGATGTCACGGTCCTTTTTCACCTCGATCACGATACGGATGCCTTCCTTGGAGGACTCATCTCTGACATCATAGATCTCATCGAATACCTTTTCCTTGACAAGAGATGAGAGTGTCTCCACCAGTTTTGTTTTATTGCCGGATACCGTATATGGAATCTCTGTAATCACGATATTGGTCCGCCCATTGTCGCCCTTCTCGATCTCCGTTCTGGCACGCAGCTTGATGCGCCCTTCTCCGGTCTCATAGATGGAAGACAGCTCCGCGGAATTGGTTATGATGCCTCCCGTGGGGAAATCCGGCGCCGGCACATAATCCATCAGTTTTTGGATGGAAATACCTGGACGGTCCATACAGGCGATGACCGCATCGATCACCTCTCCTGGATTATGGGGCGGGATATTTGTCGCCATACCCACGGCGATTCCAGTCGTTCCGTTGATCAGAAGATTAGGGATCATCGCCGGAAGTACCATCGGCTCTTTTTCACTCTCATCAAAGTTCGGATGGAACTCCACCAGTCCCTTTTCCAGATTATCCAACATCGTCATGGCAGCCTTAGAAAGCCTCGCCTCCGTATAACGCATGGCCGCTGCCCCGTCTCCGTCTATAGATCCAAAATTTCCATGTCCGTCCACCAAGGGCGTATTCAACGAATACTCCTCGGTCATATGAACCAGTGCGTCGTAGATCGAAGTATCTCCGTGGGGATGGTATTTACCCATCGTATCTCCGACGATACGGGCACTTTTCCGGTGAGGCTTATCTGGCGAAAGCCCCAGCTCTTTCATGGCATATAAGATCCTCCGCTGTACCGGTTTTAATCCGTCTCGGACATCCGGCAGCGCCCGTGATACGATGACACTGACGGCATAATCTCGGTAGGAGGTTTTCATCTCCTCCGCAAAATCCAACTGTATGATATTCTCTTTCAGCTGACTCATAGTCTCCTCCAATCAATGTTATATATCAACATTCGCATACCGCGCTTCTTCCATAATAAATTGTCGTCTGGGCGGGACATTGCTTCCCATAAGCACGTCGGTCACCTCATCTGCCTCCACGGTATCGCTGATGGATACCTGGGCAAGTACGCGGCTGTCAGGATCCAGCGTCGTCTCCCAGAGCTGCACATCATCCATCTCACCCAGCCCTTTATATCGCTGCAGGCCCTGGATCTTCTTTCCTGTCTTTCGGAACTTCTCCAGCTCAAAATCATTAAATAGGTATTCGCTCTTTTTTACTTTCTTTTTCTTTTCCACATCCTCATAGTCTACCTTATAAAGGGGGGGCAGTCCCCGGTACACCTTGCCCTGATAGATCAGCTCCGGCATAAACCGGTAAAAGAATGTCAGAAGCAGTGTGCTAATATGGGCACCGTCCACATCGGCATCCGTTAGGATAATGATCTTGTCATACCGAAGCTTTCTGATATCAAAATCATCCCCGATGCCGCATCCAAAGGAAGCGATCATCGACTTGATCTCATTGTTCAATAATATTTTTTCCAGCGGCGCCTTCTCCACATTCAGGATCTTTCCTCGCAGCGGCAGCACTGCCTGAGTCCTCCGGTTTCTCGCCGTCTTAACGGTACCGCCAGCGGAATCTCCCTCCACGATATAGATCTCACACTCCTCCGGCTTTTTGGAAGAACAGGCAGCCAGCTTGCTCTTCGTGTCCACATTCATCAGTTCCTTTAACACAGAGCGTCTCGCCTTATCGCTGGCGGTCCTGGCTTTAAAGGATTTGCGGACATTTTCTAGGATGGTTTTCAGTACCTCTACATTTTTATCAAAATACCGCTGTATCTCCTGGCTGAACACATCGTCCACCGCCGTCTTCGCATCGGTATTTCCCAGCTTGTTTTTCGTCTGGCTCTCAAACTGGGGATCTGGATGCTTGATGGAGACGATCGCTACCAAGCCATTTCGGATGTCTTTGCCATCGTAATTTTCTTCGTTATTTTTTAGAAATCCAAGTTCTCTGGCGTACTGATTCATCACGCGGGTCAGTGCCATCTTAAACCCGGTGACCAGTGTTCCCCCATCTGTCACATTGATACGGTTACAATAGGAATTGATCTGCTCCGTAAAGGTATTTACATACTGAAATGCCACTTCCACCTCGATCTCTCCACTAATTCCCTCAACATAAATAACATCTTTATGCAGAGGTGTTACGTCACGGTTAATGTAACTGACATAGCTCTGGATTCCAAATTCCTCCTGGAACACAACGCTTTCACCAGTGTGTTCGTCCGTAAAAATAATCTTTAGATTTTTATTCAGGTAGGCGATCTCTTTCAGCTTCTTTTTGATGGTCTCTGGCTTAAATTCGACAGTTTCAAATATGGTATCATCGGGATAAAAGGTCACCTTCGTCCCCGTATCGTTTTTCGTACACTTTCCTGCCACCGGAAGTTGTCCATGATCTAACTTCACCGCTGGTTTTCCCCCGTCTGTGTACTCATCCCGGTATACCTTGCCATCCTTCCTGACTTCCACTGTCATGCTCTTAGACAGCGCATTGACTACCGATGCCCCTACACCGTGAAGTCCTCCGGATACTTTATATACACTATTGTTAAATTTACCGCCGGCATGGAGGATCGTATACACCACCCGGACCGTCGGAATCTTCTTGGTGGGGTGGATATCTACTGGCACCCCTCTGCCGTTATCCTCTACAGAGACCCCGCCATCCTTTGTCAGAGTAATATGTATCTCTGAGCAAAACCCAGCAAGATGCTCATCGATGCCGTTATCAAGGATCTCCCAGATCAGGTGATGAAGTCCCCTTGTCCCCGTACTTCCAATATACATTCCGGGGCGCTTTCTCACTGCTTCCAGTCCCTCTAATATTACGATCTGGCTTCCATCATATTTATCCATTCATTACATCCTTTCAAAAAACAATGCTCCACACCTGAGGACACCCGCCAGGCAACTGGCGGGTGTCCGTCAAGGTTTCCAAATCAATATTGTAACGGAACATGCGTTTTTTTTCAAGGAGAACTTTTGCCCTGCTGGCGTATTTTTAGTCATACCTCGATTCGCTGCTTTCCAAACCATATGGCTCTGACATGATCTACATCCACCAGAGAAGAGAAGATTAACCTCTCTTTTGACACCCATTGGTTATTCTTTATCCTGGTCTGGGCGCCATAGCTTCGCCTCACCTGATCCTTATCCGCTTCTGGCTGTTCGATCTGCTGACCGATCAAACTTCCGTCATTCATCTCCACATACACCTGATTCCAGCACACCATCGCTGTGCTCCCGGTCCGGAATCTCACCAAAGGCCACCTCCCAGCTGCGTTTTTCCAGAAAATCTTTCGCCTTGTTGATCAGCAGCCGGATCAACCATGTGCGGAAGTATTTTGGCTGTCTCAGATCCCCGATCTTCTCAAATGCGGTAAGGATGGTATCCTGTATGATGTCCGCTGCATCCTCTGGGTTTTTCACATAACAGACCGCCACTTTATACAGACTCTGCCGATTCCCCTCGATCAGCTGTACAAAGGCATCGGCATCTCCGCCCTGCGCCCGTTTTACAAGCCTTCTCAAATCTCTCACCTCCTTTTTGATTCATACATTAGACGGAAAAAACAGGAGAAATGTTTCAAGAAAATAAATATCTTTCGTTGATCTGAATGCTGAATCAGATTACAGATAATGATACACCTTTTTCTTTCGTATGAAGAATTGGAGCGTCACCCCCAATGCCAGCAGCTCTGCCACAAGAACCGCCAACCAGATTCCATTGAGTCCCAGTAACCTCGGCAAGATCAGCACAGCTGCCATCTGGAATACCAATGTCCTTAAGAATGAAATGACAGCCGAAACCAGCCCGTTGTTCAGCGCCGTAAAAAAAGCAGATCCATAGATATTGAAACCGCTCACCAAAAACGCCAGGGCATACAGCCGGAGACCGTGACTGGTCATCGCTAACAATTCTGCATCATAACCGACAAAAAACTGCGCCAACGGACCAGAAAGCGCGAACGCCAGAAGCATAAGCAGCCCTCCCCAGCCTCCAATCAGTCTCATACTCTTCTGAAACAGATTTTTCAGCTCATAGTGGTTCTGGGCGCCAAAGTGGTACCCCACAATGGGGGCGCTGCCGATGGAATATCCGATAAAGGTTGCCAGAAAAATAAAGTTTACATACATGATCACACCATACGCTGCCACTCCATCCTCTCCTGCCAATCTCATCAATTGCACATTATAGAGCATATTGACAAGAGACATAGACAGATTTGTCATCAACTCGGAAGAACCGTTGGTGCAGGCTTTTAACAGGATCTTCCCTTTTATCTTTGTCTTTGTCAATCGGAGAAGACTGGTATTTTTTCTGAAAAAATAGATCAGCGGAACGATCCCCCCCACGGTCTCCCCGGCAGCTGTCGCCGCCGCTGCGCCTGCGATCCCCCAGCCCAGAATCGCGATAAAGAGATAATCCAATACCATATTGGTCACCCCTGCCGCTACCATGACCCCAAGCCCCAGATGAGGTTTTTCTGCCGCCACAAAAAAGCTCTGAAACACATTCTGAACCATAAAAAATGTCAGGGAAGCCAGGCTGATCCTTCCATAGATCAGGCACTCGCCGATCATCTCTCCCTCCGCTCCCAGGGCGGTCACGATGGGACGCAGAAAAACCAGGCCCAGCACGGTTAAAACTACGCCTCCCACCACAGTCACATACACCATCATGGAAAAATAGCGGTTCGCCCTTTCTTTATCCCCCTGTCCCAGCGTCTTTGCCACGATGGCGCTTCCCCCGGTTCCCATCATAAACCCCAGGGCACTGAGCAGCATCAGCAGGGGCATGACCAGATTCACCGCCGCAAAGGCGGTCTTTCCCACATAATTTGACACAAAAAGACCGTCCACCACTCCATAAATGGATGTAAAAATCATCATTACAATAGATGGCAGAACAAAGCGCAGTAATTTTTTATAAGTAAAATGTTCCGATAACTGGATCTTCATTTTAATCCCCTCCTATTACATGATCTGCAATCAGCTTTCTAATTTTTATGCGATAGTCATTCACATACTGCTTTGTCAACCGGATCAGCTCCTGTCTCTCTTCTGGTGGCATCTCACTCCAGACGCTGTTCTCTATCTTCACCAAAGGTTCCACCTTTTGTCTCACAAATGTATTCCCCGCTTCCGTCAAATAAATATGCATCTCCCTCCCTTTTCCCTGTTTCATCCGGAGTAGCCCTTCTTTTACCAGTTTCTGGATCGCCGAATTGATGGTCTGCTTCCGTCCAAATGACAATGCGCAAATATCTCTCTGCAGACAGCCATCCCCAAGACAGTACACCGAATATAAAATATCAAAAGCACTGTCTGACAGGCCGATATGCAGGGCAGTCTCATGCCACAGATCATCAAATTCCTTATAAATTTTGTTAAACTCTCTCAACTCTTCGCATATTCTATCCTCCATCCCGGTCTCCTTTCTCATATGTCCGATATCGGACTCTTTTTGTTATTATAGTCCGATTTCGTACTTAAGTCAAGACATCTTTTCTGTTGAAATTCCTATCCACTGTGATTGACAGAACGAATAAATGTGGCTATACTATGAAAGTAGCCTGACGATACCAAATCGAGCCCGATTTGGCACCGTCAGGCTAAAGCCACACAGACAAGGAGGAATTATTAATGAAAAAACCCATCGTTAATCTGGAACAGGTAAAGGAAATCGAAAAAACATTTCCAACTCCCTTCCATATTTATGACGAAAAAGCAATTCGTGAAAATGCCCGCGCTTTGAAAGAGGCATTTTCCTGGAATAAAGGTTACCGTGAATATTTTGCCGTCAAAGCGACACCCAATCCATTTATCCTGAAAATCCTTCAGGAAGAAGGCTGTGGTGTGGACTGTTCTTCCCTGACAGAGCTGATGATGTCAGAAGCCCTTGGCTTCAAGGGAGACGACATCATGTTCTCATCCAATGTGACACCTATGGAAGAGTACCAAAAAGCTGCTGCCCTCGGCGCCTACATTAATCTGGATGATTATACACATATCGACTATCTGGCGGAGGGTCCTGGCATTCCTGAGACCATCTGCTGCCGTTTCAATCCCGGCGGAGTCTTTGAGCTGGGCACCGACATCATGGACAACCCTGGAGATGCCAAATACGGGTTTACGAAAGAACAGCTTGTGGAGGGATTTAAAAAGCTGATGAGCCTTGGCGCCAAATATTTTGGAATTCATGCGTTTATCGCCAGCAATACCGTGAGCAACGACTACTATCCCACACTGGCGGGCATCCTTTTTGAGCTGGCGGTGGAGTTAAAAGAAAAAACCGGAGCCAACATCCGGTTTATCAATCTCTCCGGCGGCATCGGAATCCCCTACACGCCGGACAAAAAGCCAAATGATATAAAAATAATTGGCGAGGGTGTCAGAGCGCAGTTTGAAAAAATCCTTGTCCCCGCCGGACTGGGGGATGTGGCGATCTTCACGGAGCTGGGACGATTTATGCTGGGTCCCTATGGCAATCTCGTCACCAAATGTATTCACCAGAAACATATCTACAAAGAATACGCCGGTGTAAACACCTGTGCCTGTGACCTTATGCGTCCGGCGATGTACGGTGCTTACCACCACATCACCGTTCTTGGCAAAGAAAATGAGCCCTGCGACCACAAATACGATATTACTGGTTCCCTCTGTGAAAACAATGACAAATTCGCAGTGGACCGCCTGCTTCCAGAGATTGAGATCGGAGATTATCTTGTGATCCACGACACCGGGGCCCACGGCTATGCCATGGGATATAATTACAATGGCAAACTCAAATCCCCGGAACTTCTTCTGAAAGAAGACGGCAGTGTACAGATGATCCGACGGGGCGAGACTCCCCAGGATTATTTTTCCACCTTTGATTTCTGCGATATCCTGAAAGATATGAAATATTGATGGAAATTCTATCAAGAGGACTCCAAATATAAAAAGAGGGTGTCCAAGGAAACACTTCACATAAGGAAGGTTCCCTGGATACCCTCTTTTCATAAACTATTTCCTTTTGGGAAGGCAGATTTTCCTCACCCTCTCCGCCTCCTCTTCCGTACATTCTTTTCCGCTGTATCTCGCTTTCTCATAGAGGATAACCACCTGCCTCTGCTCCTCTGTAAGACCATCCTCCTGTTCTTCTGGCAGATATTCTCCCGCCAGCTCCCAGGGCGTCATGCTGACATCCACCTGTTTTCCCGCCCTCTTCCAGATATAACGATAAAAACAACGGCGAATCCGTCCGTTGGCATCTTCTGGAAAGGATACTTCCCTGCGGACAGTCTGTCGCAATGAGATATACTCATCCATACCCTCCATCTCTACCTCTTTGTTCTCTTCGCTCCAAACAAACTCTGGCAGCCTGAAATTGAGCAGGCCTTTGAGTATGATATAAAGAATCCATAGAACGGCGATGATCAAAAAGAGGAGCATGAGAATCTGCATAAATTTCTCTAACACATAAAGCAGGACCTGAACAAAAGAACTTCTCTCTTCTTCCGTCTCCTTCACAATCTCCCGCTGCCTGGCTTTCATCGGATAGGATTTTGTTTTCTCTTTCCTTTCGATCTCTTTCTGTTCCTGGCGCTCCCTGGGAACAGAATCCAATTCTACATTTGTAGACATACCTGCCGCTGCAATGATACCTATCGTCAGGGCAGCGATCCCCGCCGTCATCAGCTTTCGTTTCAGGCCGGCCAGAGTATTTTTCTCAAACCGTTTCAACATTTCCGGGCTTACACTGGGATTGGCATATATAGTCAAATATTTTTCATGAAAATATTCCGCATAAAGAAAAACCGAAAATATAAACAGTACCAGGGCAAAGAGGATCACTCCCTGAATCCGGCTGACACTCTGGCTCTCCAGCGAAACCTCCGCAGAGGCGGCGGGCATGAAAAATGAAAGGATAAGTACAAGAATCCAGGGAAGAAGATAACATCTCCTTTCCTTATTTTGTTCTCTCTCCCGCCTGCTCTCATGACTGCTGCGATAGCTAAAAATAAAATAGCCTGCCGCCCCCAGAATTATACATAAGATCACGGTCTCTCCAACACCACCGCCCATCACAGAGCCGGCTATGATGAAATAACATACAACCAGATAATAATAAAAGGTGACAATATTATTGTACCGTCGCCTAACTTTTTGATTTTTTTCCATATCTCCTCCGCCTTTCGCCAGCTAAGCCTTCCATCGGAAAATACAGGGCTCCAGCGCCGGAAGCAGCTGTCTGGTATCGTCCTCCCCACCGGCTGTCACCGCCACCCAGGTCACAGATATCCCCCGGTGCAGGATCTTTGCCAGTTCCTGCTGTATCTCAGGCTTCCCCTGGGAAGAGATGAAAAAGAGATGTACATTTTCAGCCAGATTATCCTGCTCCCTCTGCAGCATCCCCACGCCGCTCTGGATCTGAGTCTCGTAGGTCACCGCCGCCAACTTTCGTCGAACCTGTGCCATATATCCCTTGCCGCTGCCCCGGAGACGAAATCCCTCGCCGCCATTTGCCACCAGCATGGTTTCAAGCCCCTGCCGGTCCAGAAAATGTACAAGGGAACAGGCGATCCTTATATTTTCTTCCATGGCAGCCTGATTGATAAAATTCCCTGGAGACCCAAGATTCAGCAGGACCAAAGCCGGTTGTCCTGCCTTATATGCGCTGGTCTTCACCTGCCAGTTTCCGGTCTTCGCCGAGGCATTCCAATGGATCCGGTTCATCCTGTCCCCCGGCAGGTATCCCCTCACCCCGACATATTCAAAAGGATCTTCAAACATGGGAATGCTCGTTCTCATATCCCCATAGCTTTTCTGAAACAGAGGCAGTATCCTCTCGATTCCCACAAAGGAGGGATATACGATCAGTCCCGCTTCCACCTCCTTTTTATCCAGATAGGTTCTTTGGAGAAAATAATCCCTGCCAGCGAGCTCCGCTTCCTGTATGGAGTATATCCCCCGTCTGGCACATTTGATCCGTAGTTTCCGGCGCACCTGCTCGTACCCTCTGACGCTGATCACATCATTGCGGTAAAAATAATCCGATACAGAACCACTGTCCATATCTTCAAATTTTAAAAATTTAGAGGTTTTAAATCTCACGGAGACCGCTGGCAGGATCATTTCTTTGTTGTTGGTTATGACCTCATAGAGCCAGAGGGTATCCCCCTCTCCCGCCTGTTCCTGGGAAAAGGAAATTTCCAGTTCAAAATCCTTCGTCCAGTTCTTCTCATACTGGTATCCCATCCTCAGGATAGCAATCCAACAGCCCAGCACCACCAAAACTGCTGCCAATATCATTATACTCATGCTCTAAATGCTTCCTCCGTCGGCGCCGCCACAGCGCCTAATATTTCACGGATATAATCCGCTGGCTCCTTTCCACTCATGTAGGAGTCTGCCAGCAGAATTCGGTGTGGCAATACCATCGGCGCCAGCTTTTTGATCATATCCGGCGTAACAAATTCACTTCCCGTCACCGCCGCATAGCATCGTGCCGCCCGCACCAGAGCGATAGCCCCCCGGGAACTGATCCCAAGAGCAAGGTTTTTATTCTCACGGCTCTTTTTCGCGATCTCCAGCACATAACCGAGGATCAGATCGTGTACACGAACCTGTTCACATGCCTTCTGCATCTGTATAAACTCCTCATGGGTACACACTGGTGAAAGCTCTGCCAGAAGGTCTCCTTCATCCACCACCCGTCGAAGCAGCTCTAGTTCGCTCTTTTCTGCCGGATAACCCATGGAGAGCTTCATCATAAAGCGGTCCAGCTGGGCTTCCGGCAAAGGAAATGTCCCGCTGGTCTCCACCGGGTTCTGGGTAGCGATAACAAAAAACGGCTCGCCTACTTTCATGGTGTCGCCATCAATGGTCGCCTGCCCCTCCTCCATACATTCCAGAAGACTGGACTGGGTCCTGGGGGTGGCGCGGTTGATCTCATCGGCCAGCAGAATATTGCTGAAAATGCCGCCGGGACGAAATTCAAATTCACTGGTCTTCGGATTAAAATAATGAATTCCCGTGACATCCGAGGGCAGGAGATCCGGCGTGAACTGCACCCGCTTAAAACTCATGCCAAAGGATGCCGCCAGACTTTTGGCAAGCATGGTCTTGCCGGTCCCCGGCACATCCTCCAGAAGAACGTGGCCTCCGGCAAGAAACGCCGCCAGTACATATTCCATAACTTCTCTTTTCCCCAGGATAACCCGCTCCATATTGTCACAGATCCTCTGTGACCTTTCCTGTACCTCTTCTATCTGCATCGCCATATCTCCTTTTCTCTTTCCGCCAATCTTATTTCTCCAGCGCACTGACACCCGGAAGCCTTTCCAGCCCGTGAGGCGTCTTTTTCCCCTCATCATCCACGTTGACAAAAACCACGCTTCCCTCACAGTGCATGTCGCCGGAGAGGAAGTCTCTTCCTTCAATGGATAGCTCTACACTTGTAGTCCCTATGTATTTCACTTCATAGCCCAGTTCTAGTATGCTGCCGGTATAGACCGATCTTGTCACATTGATCCCTCGGACCGCCGCCAGTACAAAATGACTGGTATGCCCCATGACCTTTGCCATCCCGATAAAGGCTGCCTCTGTGATCCATTCTGATATGTATCCCGCATACAGACTGTTGTGATGATTCATATATTCCGGACGGACAAAATGTCTTGTTGCAATCTCCATGGATTTCTCTCCTTTTTCTTAGTCTGACGCTGCCTGATTTACCGCTGAAATATCCGCTTCGCAAATTGATACAGACCATGTTTCCAGACCTGAAAATCATGGCCGCCCTCCGTGACATAGTATAGATGCTCTGTCCCATTTTCTTCCAGAGCCTCGTGGTACATCTGGGGATTCTCTTTTACCACCTCATCCCGGTCTCCGGTGCAGATCAGCAGAAGCGTTTTTCCATTATAGGAATCCGGCAGTTTCAATGTCTCCCTGGTAAAAAGCCCCGGCTCTGACAATATGTCCTCGTAGGCAAAAATCCCAAATGCCGGACAGAAGGCACCGATACTCCCAAAGCGGTCTGCCATTGTGATGCCGATATACAAAGCCTCTCTTCCTCCCATGGAGAGCCCGGCTACCGACGTATTCTCCCTGCCCTTAGCCACCGGATATTTTGCCTCGACATAGGGCATAAGGTTGTCCCGCAAATCATGGATAAAATTGTCAAAGGCAGTTGTGTTCGCAAGACAGTATACATCTTCCGGCACACGGTCGTCTTTTCTCGCCCGCACATTGGGCATGACCACGATCATATCCCTGCCCTTCCCCTCCGACACCAGATTGCCAATGACATATTGTGGGGTTCCCTCCAGCCATTCTCTGTGATCGCCACCGATGCCATGAAGAAGATAAAGCACAGGATAGATCTTTTTGTCATCGTATTCTGCCGGCAGAAGAACACTCGCCTTCCGCGTGGTCTCTGTGGTCGTGGAATCATAAGAAATAGTCTCCACCTTCCCGTATTTTCTTCCCTGTACTGGCTGGTCAAAACCATCCGGTACAGAGTACACTGGGTCAATTTTGTTCATCTGATCTATCTCCTAACTCTCAAAGGAACGGATCCGGTAACTGACACCCAGATCTTCACAGATCTTTCGGCACCGGTCCTCTTCCTCTTCGGTGATGGTCGTCGCCACAGTCGTCATCGTCACGCTGGGCACATACCTTTTTACATCTCCTGCAAATTTTAACATGGCGTCAAAGGAACCGATACCAAATTTATTTCTAGTAAGTTCCAGATATTGTTCTGGATCTGGCGTATTGAGACTGATGGAAATGGCATCTACCTTTCCCTCAAACATCGGCGTCACGTCTTTTCCATACATCAGATTGGCAAGTCCATTTGTATTTACCCGGATCTTCTTTCCAAACTTTTCTTTGGCAAAGGCGGCCACCTCCAGCAGATCCTCCAGTCGTTCCGTGGGCTCTCCGTAACCGCAGAAAACTAGATCCTGATAGGTGTCCGGCGGAAATTTGTCAAACTCTGCTTTCACCTCTTCTACCGTAGGCTCCTGCTTTAGCCATAAACTGCCGGAGCCATTCAGCTCCTCCCCATTCTGGCGGAGGCAGAAGGTACAGGCACAGGGACAACGGTTGGTCATATTCACATATAGATTCCCATACAGAGGATATAAGATCGTCATGGAAATTTCCTCCCTCTTAGATTTTTTTCATCAGATTTACCATCTCGATGGCCGTGGTCGCCGCATCGTACCCTTTATTTCCGGCCTTTGTGCCGGCGCGCTCGATGGCCTGCTCTATATTATCTGTCGTGATCACTCCGAAAATCGTCGGAACTCCCGTCTTCAATCCCACTGTGGCAATTCCCTTGCTCACCTCAGCGCATACATAGTCATAATGGGAAGTAGATCCTTTGATCACGGCACCCAGGCAGATCACGGCATCATACTTTCCAGATTCCGCCATCTTCTGGGCTGTCATCGGAATCTCGAATGCGCCAGGGACCCAGGCCAGATCCACATTGTTTTCTGTATCCACCTCATGTCGTCTCAGAGCATCCTCTGCCCCTCCCACCAGCTTGGAAACGATAAATTCATTAAATCTCGCTGCCACGATACCTACCTTCATTCCATTTCCTATTACATTTCCTTCTAACACTCTCATTTATTTTTCCTCCATTTCTTTTTTATAATTTGTCATATGCTGCATTGTCAGAAGATATTTGAAAACTACATTTCCTTCTAACACCCCTCCATTTCTTTTTTATAATTTGTCATATGCTGCATTTTTTCCTGTTTCGTCAGAAGATATTTGAAATCTTCTCTCTTCGGTTCGATCTGAATGGGCACCCGCTCCAGAATCTTTATCCCATAGCCGCTGAGGCCGGTGATTTTGGTGGGATTATTGGTCAGCAGACGCAGTTGCTTTACACCGAGGTCATATAAGATCTGGGCGCCAATCCCATATTCCCTGAGATCTGGTGCAAACCCCAGTTTTACATTTGCCTCCACCGTATCATATCCCTGCTCCTGCAGCTCATATGCCTTTAATTTATTGATGAGGCCGATTCCCCGGCCCTCTTGGCGCATATACAAAAGAATTCCCCGGCCCTCTGCCGCGATCTGTTTCATGGCGCTCTCTAACTGCTCTCCACAGTCGCATCGTCTAGAGCCAAATACATCTCCTGTGAGACACTCCGAATGCACCCGGCACAGCACCGGTTCGCCGTCGGAAATATCTCCCATCGTCAGCGCCACATGGTGTTCTCCATTTAATTTATTTACATAGCCATGGATCCGGAAATCGCCAAACTTTGTGGGAAGCTTCGCATCTGCTTCCTTTTCCACGAGACTCTCCTCTTCTAGTCTGTGGCGTATGATCTCTTCGATGGTAATCACAGTAAACCCGTGCTCCCTGGCAAACTCAAGTAGTTCCGTGGTACGCATCATGGTACCGTCTTCTCTCATGATCTCACAGCAGAGACCGCATTCTTTCAGCCCCGCCAGTTTCATGAGATCCACCGTCGCTTCCGTGTGTCCCGCCCGTTTGAGGACGCCGCCCTCTCTCGCCTCCAGCGGAAACATATGTCCTGGTCTCCGGAAGTCCTCCGGTTTTGCTTCCTTTTCCACGGTTTTTATCGCCGTCAAAGATCTCTCAAATGCCGAGATTCCCGTCGTAGTATCCACGTGATCAATGGATACCGTAAACGCGGTGGTATGGTTATCCGTATTTACCTCCACCATCTGGTTGAGCCCCAGCTTTTCACACATCTGCTGGCTCATGGGCATACAGATCAGCCCCTTTGCCAGACTTGCCATGGCATTCACATTTTCTGGCGTGGCATGCTCTGCCGCACAGATCAGATCTCCTTCATTTTCCCGCTCCGGGTCATCAATCACAAGGATCAGTTTCCCATCTCTCAAATCCTGTAATGCCTGCTCCAGTTTGCCAAACTGTTCTTTTTCGTCCATGACCTACCTCCTGCTTAGAAATATTTTGTAACAGAGCCAAAAGACCTTTTGACCCTGGCTGATGCCTCGGATTGCTTCGTTGTTTCACAACTCTCGCAATCCTCAAACATTCGAAATCCGCTGATTTACTCCGTAAATCGCTCCTTTCTCATGTTTGGCGGGTCTCAAGTTCAATGGCCTTATCATGCAAGCATGAACGGCCTTTTGACCTTTTGACCCTGGCATCATATAAATCCATGTTCCATAAGAAACGTATCCGTAATGTTCGATTCTACTCCAGTAGTATCATTTGCTGGTTTCATCAGTTTTTCTACATATTTTCCGATCACATCACACTCAAGATTTACAATGTCACCCTTCTGACGAAATCCCAGACTGGTTTCCCCCTGGGTGTGGGGAATGATGGACACGGAGAAATCTCTCTCTGTCACCCTTGCCACCGTCAAACTGATACCGTCTATGGCGATGGAGCCCTTTTCCACAACGTACCTCAGAAGCTGAGACTCTGCCTCTATCGTATACCATACCGCGGTCTCATCCCGGTAGATATCCCGGACCTTCCCAGTGCCGTCGATATGCCCAGCCACAATGTGACCGCCAAAGCGTCCATCTGCTGCCATCGCCCGCTCTAAGTTCACCGGGCTGTTCTTTGACAGGCTGCCAAGGGAGCTTCTCTCCAGCGTCTCCGCCATGACATCCGCCGTATAGCCCTGTTCATGCAGACTGGTCACTGTGAGACACACTCCGTTGACAGCGATACTATCACCGATCTTGGTTCCCTCCAGCACCTTCTGGCAGCGGATTCCCAACACTGCTGACTGGGTTCCCTTCTTGATGAAATCAATCCTTCCAATCTCTTCGATTATTCCGGTAAACATGTGTCCGCCCCCTTTTTCGGCATTATTCCTGTGATACAGATATCTTCCCCAAAGGAGATGATTTCTATTTTCTCAAGAACTTCTGCCTCTCTCATTCTGGCAAAACCAGTCCCCTCCACTGGGGATTTTGCCTCTCTTCCTCCGATCAGCTTCGGCGCAACATAGGCATACACCCGGTTTACAAGTCCGGTCAGAAGAAGGGAACCATGTAATGTTCCGCCTCCCTCCACCAAAACGCTGTCGATCTGCATCTCTCCCAGCTTTTGAAATAACAGTTCCAGGTCAACCTGATTTCCATCCCCGCACCGGATTAATTCTACGCCAGTAGACAAAAGTTTTTCTTTCTTTTCTTCCTTTCCATCCCCAGCATAGGCCACAATCGTCCGGATCTTCGACGCGGATGTTACAATCTGGCTCTCCTCTGGAATCCTGAGATGGGTATCGCAGATGATGCGAACCGGATCTGTCCCCTTCGGGATGCGGCAGTTCAGCACGGGATCGTCAGCGAGGACCGTATCCACTCCAACCATTATGGCAGAATACTTATTTCGGAGTGCATGCACATGCTCCCTGGCTGCTTCCCCTGTCACCCATTTGGAATCTCCGGTATAGGCGGCGATCTTTCCGTCCAGCGTCATGGCATATTTCATCGCCACAAAAGGCATTCTGGTGCGGATAAAGTAAAAAAATATCTCGTTGAGCTCCAGACATTCTTTTTCCAGAATCCCGGTCTCCACCTGAATCCCCTTTTCTCTCAGCAGGCGCACGCCATTTCCCGCCACTTTCGGATTGGGATCCATAGCCCCCACAAAAACCCTGCCGATCTTTTTTTCTATAATGATATCCGTGCAGGGCGGCGTCTTTCCCTGATGGCAGCAGGGTTCCAGGGTAACATACAAATCTGCCCCTTCCACATCCTCCCTGCATTTTGTCAGTGCATTTCGCTCCGCGTGAAATGCACCATATTTCTCATGGCATCCCTCTGCCACGATCCTTCCGCCTTTCACCACCACACATCCCACCATAGGATTGGGTGAGGTGTGTCCCATGGCAGTCTTTGCCAGCTCCAGGGCACGTTTCATATAATCTTCGTGTGTCATAAGGGATTCCTCCTTCCACAGCGCAGAATATTCAAAAAGCCCTGAATATAAATACAATTATATTCAGGGCTCGTAAAAAATCTTATTCTTATAATATCCCGAACCATCTTCTTCCATCCAGACTATACTGTCGGCTTTGGAATTTCACCAAATCAGCGGCAGCGGCAACATGTGCCGAGCCGGTCGCGGGCTGTAACCGCCGGTGAGGAATTGCACCTCGCCCTGAAGATTGTTATAACTCGACGGCGTCGTCAAGCTACCAGAACTTAATTATAGCATGGTGACTTTAATCTGTCAATTGGCAATGGACAGGCTGACACAATGGCGCCAATCGAACTCGGCGTGTTTTCGTTGCACTTTACTATTTTTATTTAGGTTTTATATGAATACAAGCCTGTTTATACTTCAATTACATCATTTATTATGGCTTGCTGATTTACTATTGCAAAAATATTGTCATATTCCCCGACAAATCTGCGGATACTATTTGTAATACTTACAGCAATCACAGGTTTTCCAATCTCAACAGCAAATTTTACTTCTTCAATAGACATACCATTATTATTCGCGGGCCTATTAGAACAAACTACAATACTTGCATCTTGCATAATTCTTCCGTAGCATATTCTGATTTTCCACAAGCTGCAAGCAACGTTGTTCCATCTTGTAGAACTGAATAATTGGGCATTTCTACCGAATTAGCAATCTCTCCACTAAAACAACTATCCAAAATTATAACTTTATTTCGCGCTTTTGATATAGACGCAAATCAATGCCTACACATAATGCCTTTCGCATTTTACACCTCCATCTGCTCGTTTTTATTTATCCCTTATTCCATTTATCTTATGATAGTAATTTATCATTCTTTTTACCTCGCTCTGATATGATGTATTATGTAAATTCGCCTTTTTTACTATCTCATTAAATAAATTAAAATCTTCATTTCTAAAAACAAGTTCTAGTTTCTTTTCTCTTACTCCCGCAATATGCTGATATTCTTCGGGATATGCATAATAACATATTTTACACATATCTATATTTTTTTCAGCCCAATTTGAACAATGCTCACAAGCCCATGATTTATCTCTATTAGCTGACGGTGATAACAGCATAAAATAATCAGTATTCAGCATATCGATTGGATCTCCGCCTATTTCGTAAGGAACTCTATGATCCGGTTGCAATAATCTCGCCGGATATTCTTCTCCATACAAATGACATTTTGCTCCATAACGGTCAATCAATGCATTTTTCAATTTTTCTGTAATCTGGGTTCGCCCCGATACTTTTAACAATTGGTTAGATTTCTTTGCCGCTTCCCAATCTCCAAATTTATAAGCAGCAATGGTTTTCCCACTGCTATCCTTAATTTTAAATGTATCCAATGGGATTCCTAATTCTCTTACATCCCTAGCCGCTCTGGGAGCATGTTCATACCCGCCATTTTTTAAATCCTCTGTGCTACAAAATCACTTATTTAAAATAGTGTCTATTACAAATCTTGCTCTCTTATTGGTTACAGCATCTAAAACTTCTTTAAAATCCTCAGGTATATCCATCTTTTTCTCCATCATCCAAAACAAAATTCTAATTGCACATATTCATCTTGTTTTCTTTTTAAATTTTTACTTGTATATAAAGACTCATACGTTATTTCTTTTTTTCCGTTAAGCGTTGCCTGCGCTGATAATCCAGCATTAATATATATATGATTTAAATTAAGTTCCTCAGGAAGATACTTTCCTATTATTTTATCTCCTGTCATACCATCATAACTTACAATAAAATCTATACCACGATCATTTAGCTTTGCAAGTTCCGCCACAAATTCTTCAAAGTCTACACCTTGTATGTAACGATTATCTCTTGGGTTCTGTCTATTTGAAGTACCTTGGTATGGTGGATCCATATAAACTAAATCTCCTGGCTTTGTTAATGCCAAAATTTTTTTATAATCTTCACTCGTAAAGTATGTTTTTCCCTTCAACAATTTTGATATTTTAAAAGCATTATTGGATATTATTTGTGGCTTTGTTCCATACCTTCTTTTATCACAAGATTGATTTAATTCGCCACGAACATTATAACGAACAGCACCTTTAACCACTCTTGCTAGCAAAAACAATATTCTGGCAGAATCTTTCTTTCCGCAATTAAATTCTTCTCTAACCTTGTAAAAATAATCTATATTATTCTGATCTGTTTGAAACTGTCCTTCCCATATATCCAAATACTCACTTACTAATCTTTCAGGCAAATTTACACATTCTTCCATCATCTTTATCAGCGGCTCGTTTATATCATTAACCCAAAAATTATCACATTTATTTTCGGCTGCCGCCAAAATTGATATAGCGCATGTTCCCGAAAACGGTTCTACTAGCCTATCAATCTTATCTGGAAAGAATTTTATAATTTCAGGTGCAATAACTCTTTTGCTTCCTTGATATTGAACCAAATGTGGCACTTTCATTATAATCTCCTCAATTCTAAAACAATACTTCTTTTTGCTATATCATTTTTATGTTTATTCTCAATAGTAAGCTAACCCACACACCCGATAATATCCGTAATGCTCGATAGCCCCTCTTCCTTCACATAGCGTTCCAGCCCGTCGATGATCTCTGTCGTGGCACAGGGGTTAAAAAAGTTTGCTGTCCCTACCGCTACCATCGTAGCTCCCGCCATAAGAAATTCCAAGGCATCCTCGGTGTTCTGAATCCCGCCCATACCAAGAACCGGAATGTTTACCGCATGCGCCACCTGGTACACCATACGCACTGCCACCGGCTTCACACAGGGACCGGACATTCCCGCGGTCTGATTGGCGATGGCAAAAGTCTTTCTCGCCACATCAATCTTCATTCCTGTCAGCGTATTGATCAGAGAAACCCCATCGGCCCCACCTGCTTCCACCGCTCTTGCCATCTCAGCAATATCTGTCACATTGGGGCTGAGTTTCATGATGACTGGCTGTTTTGCCACCTGCTTTACCGCCTTGGTGATCTCCTCTGCCATCTCCGGCTTCTGACCAAAAGCGATTCCTCCTGCCTTTACATTCGGACAGGAAATATTGATCTCCAGCATATCCACCGACTCCTCTGCCAGACGTTCCGCCACTTCCACATAATCCTCTTTGGAGCTCCCGCATATGTTCACGATCACTCTAGCATTCTTCTCCTGTAGAAAGGGAAGGTCTCTCTGGATAAAGGTATCGATTCCTGGATTCTGAAGACCGATGGCATTTAACATACCAGCGTGGGTCTCCGCGATCCTAGGCGTGGGATTTCCCTCCCAGGGCACACTGGCAACTCCTTTTGTCGTCACTGCCCCCAGCCGGCTAAGATCCACGAACTCACTGTATTCCATGCCCGAACCAAAAGTTCCTGACGCCGTCGTAACCGGATTCTTAAAGGGTATTCCTGCGAAATTAACTTCCAAACTCATATCGTTCTCCCTCACATTTTCAATCGTCTATAATTCTACTTCCGTAGACAAAAATACTGGGCCATCCTTGCAGACTCTCTTATTTTTCACCTTGGAATGATCATCGATCTCTGTCGACTGACAGACACACGCTAGACATGCCCCCACTCCACAAGCCATACGTTCTTCCATGGACAGATACGCCTTGATATCATGCTCCTGGGCAAAGTGTTTTACTCCCCGCAACATCGGTGTCGGTCCACAGGAATAGATCACATCCACCCCGTCTTCCAGAAGCTTTTGTTCATTTATGGCATCGATCACAGTTCCCTTCGTGCCTGCGCTTCCATCGTCCGTAGCGACATAGACTCTTGTGTATGCTTCAAGTTCTTCCTTTAAAAACATGTCGCTGTCTCGGTATCCCAGCACAACCGTAGCGCTTCCGCCAAATTGTTTTGCCAGTTCCAACATCGGTGGAATACCGATACCGCCACCGATCAGCAACGGTTTCTTCCCCTCACGCTCAAATCCATTTCCCAGAGGCCCCAATACCTCGATCTGATCCCCTGAAACCAGCCGGGAGAATTCCTCCGTTCCCGCTCCCACAACACGGTACACCAGTCTCAGGCTCCCCGCTTCCCGATCCAGTTCACAGATACTGATGGGTCTTGGCAGAAGCCTGTCCCTCTCCTGACAGTACAGGGATACAAATTGTCCCGGAAGGGCATGTTTCACTATATCCGGCGCCTCCAGCCACAGGCTATATACAGCGGGAGCCAGCTGTACTGACTCCCGGACACGGCATAGACTTTTCTGTTTACTCATATCCTGCTCCTCTTATTCAAGACTGCTCTAAGCAGCATTCATTGATTTTGCCTTCAGTGCTTCATCTGGAATCTCAAAGTCTTCCGCTTTGTTTACATTTTTGTAAGATACAGACATATTCATATCGGAAACTTTCATCTCTATGGAATCCATTATCTCTTTTGCTTCTTCTGCTTCGTCCTCTGTGGCCTCTTCCAATGCCTTATCTTTTATATATTTCATAAACTCTTCGAACATCCTATTCATCATATCGGTCATTGGATACTCCACGCGGCTGATCTCCTGCTTTTTCTTATCCACATATACCGTCAGTGTCACATTTCCGATACTGGAAACGACTCTGTTCATAAGATCTTCGTATTCTTTTGCATCTACGGAATCACCTAACAATGATTTGACGCTGGAGGTGCTCCCCTCTAACATGGACTCCATTTCCTCACCGCTTACCGTATAATCATATACAAGGTAAGTTGTTTCTCCCTCTTTCTTTTCTTCCTTTTTTGTATATTTGCCAATGTCGGCGCTTAACTGATTGGAATATGAACTCATGCCGGAAGAAGCAAGCGCGGTATCCAGATCCCCCAGCTCCATCTTCGTCCAGGTTCCCTCTACATTACTGTAGAGCACATATTTTTCATTCTCTTTCTGGATGTAAGACTCCATCGTTGTGGACTGTCCCATCGCTGCCACCGAACCAGTTATTTTCATTTTCAATGGATCTTGAAAGGATGTACCTTTCATATCCATCTTCATATCCAGATCCTGAGCCTCTTCTCCCATCTTCATGGACATCTTGCCTGCCATGCTGACTTCTACTTCACAACTCTCAGCATTATTTATGCCGGTAATGGCAGACATCAAGACCTCCTCTTCGCTTTTCCCGCCGCATCCGGTCAGACAACCGATGGACAGAACCACACACATCATAAGCGCTAAAATCTTTGTCATTTTTTTCATAAAATAACCTCCTTTTACAATTAGAAAATACTGTTTATGTCCTCTTTCATGTTCAGCGCAGCCTGTCTGGCTGCCTCGGCAAATCCTGCTTCTCCAAACTTTTCGTAAGCAGGCTGCTTATATGCCGCGATAATCCCTCTGGAAGAATTCACGATAGCTCCCAAACCGTCTTCATTAAAATACGGAAGAAGATCCTTCGCAGTTCCTCCCTGGGCTCCGTAGCCAGGTACGAGAATATAAGTTTTTGGCATAACCTTCCTCATAATCTTGCCCATCTCCGGGTAGGTCGCACCCACTACTGCCCCTACGTAACTATAGGTGTCTCCCATGCACTCTTCTCCCCATTTTACCACTTGCTCACCAACCAGTTCATACAATGGTTTTCCATCGATCTTCTGATCCTGGAACTCTCCGCTGGACGGGTTCGATGTCTTTACCAGGATAAACAATCCCTTTTTCTCCTCTTTGCACACATCGACGAAAGGTTTGATTCCATCCACTCCAAAATAGGGATTTACCGTGATAAAATCTTCGTCAAAGCCGGCAAGTTTCTTGCTTCCGACCTGTACTTTCCCGATATGTCCTGTAGCGTATGCCGCGGAAGTGGATCCAATATCCCCCCGCTTTACATCCCCGATGACCACCAGTCCCTTTTTCTTACAGTAATCAACAGTTCTCTTAAACACCTCAAGCCCCGGTATACCAAACTGTTCATACATAGCGATCTGAGGTTTCACAGCGGGAACGATATCATAGATGGCATCCACGATCCCCTTGTTATACTGCCAGACTGCCTCTGCTGCTGCTTCCAGGGTTTCACCCTGTTCACGGATGGCATTCTGCAGCAAATATTCTGGCACATAATCCAGCATAGGATCTAGTCCTACGACAATGGGTGCTTCCATCTTTTTTATCTTGTCAACCAGTACATTAATCATTCTGTTTCTCCTTTCCAATCGTCAGAGGGCTCTGTTTAATTGAGAGAGTCAAAAGAATATACCACTTCCCCGCCCACGATGGTATACTCTATCCTACCGGATACGTTCCGTCCGTGGAAGGGCGTGTTCTTCCCTTTTGATACAAACTCATTTTTGTCAATCTCATATTCAGCGTCAAAATCTGCTATGGTGATATCCGCCGGCCTCCCCGGTTCAAGCGACCCACCTTCAACACCCAAGATCCTGCAGGGACCGGTGCTCATCCGGTGCGCCAATTCCAGGGGCGTGAGAATTCCAGTCTTCACAAGCTCTGTCACAGCCAGAGAAAATGCGGTTTCCGAACCAACGATACCAAAAGGCGCCTCCGCTATGGAACGGTTCTTCTCTTCCGCACTGTGAGGGGCATGATCGGTAGAAATGGCTTCCATGATCCCGCTTCCCAGCCCCTGTTTCAGTTTTTCTACATCTGTAGATGAGCGAAGAGGAGGATTCATCTTATAATCTGCATCGTCGGCGGGAATGTCTTTATCCGTCAGTGTAAAATGATGTGGACACACCTCACCACTTACCGGGAGCCCTTCTTCTCTGGCGATGCGGATCATCTCCACACTGTCCTCGGTAGAACAATGGCAAAGATGAAGTCTGGCACCCGTCTCTTTTGACAATAAGATATCCCGCGCCACGATTACGTCCTCCACAGCGTTGCTAATTCCCCTTATTCCCAGTTCCTCAGCTCTTTTGCCAGCATTCATGGCGCCCTTTTCTACCATATTGATATCTTCGCAGTGGGCAAATACCGGAATAGAAAGTCTTTTGGCCTCCTGCATTCCCTGTCGGTACAGACTGGCATTCATCACACTTTTGCCATCCTCACTGATGGCTTTGATCCCCGCCTTCACCATACCTTCGATATCCGCCAGTTCTTTACCTCTCTGACCTTTTGTCACAGCTCCTACCGGATATACATGGATCGGACTGTCCTTCTCTGCGATCTCCAGCACTTTTTGTACCATCTCCGGACAATCGGTAGAAGGATTCGTGTTTGGCATTGGGCAGACAGCAGTAAAACCGCCCTTGGCCGCTGCCGTCGTCCCCGTCTTTATGGTTTCTTTGTACTCATAACCTGGTTCTCTCAAATGTACATGCAGATCTACAAACCCAGGCATCACGTACTTTCCGGCTGCATCGATGACCTTCGTTCCCGCTGCCGCAAATTCTTGTCGCTTCTCTTCGGAAAACATGCCTCTGTCCGCGATTTTTCCATCGCTCACATACAGATCACCGATCTCATCATATCCGCTGGCTGGATCCAATAGATGTCCGTTTTTAATCAATAGGTTCAATAAACAGATCCACCTTTCCAAAATCATCCAGATTGAAATTGCTCGTAAGACCTGCTTTTTCAATATCCTTTACAACAGCCTCATTGGTGATCACCTCAGCCAGCTCCTCTTTTGTAACCCATCTGCTGTCATTCAGGTCCTCAGCAAGAACGACCTCTTCCGTCTGGGAAGAACATTCAAAAGCGATGCCGATGCTGCACACCTCGCCCACTGTAAATCCCCACGTATACAGAGGTTTATCCACTTGAACATGAAGTCCTGCTTTCTCTTCCACTACCCTTTGTACGGCTTTCTCCGGAGTCTCCGAAAACTCCAGAACGCCATCCAAAAATTCCCACTGATACGGTTCAAAAATCCGGTCATCGTACCATTTTTCCACAACCAGATATTTTCCGTTGCACTGCACGATCCCCTTCACAAGAATTCGAAATTTATCCATCGCTGCCTCCTTTACTAAAGTAGTATAAACTCATTATTTTTTCTTGATATAACCCTGTGCCTTTAAGAGCTCGGCGATCAGAACGCCGCCTCCTGCCGCACCGCGGACAGTATTATGGGAAAGCCCCACAAATTTCCAGTCAAAATGACTGTCTTCCCGCAGACGCCCGATACTCACACCAAATCCATTCTCATAGTCTACATCCAATGCCACCTGGGGACGATTATCATCCTCCAGATACTGGATAAACTGTTTCGGTGCATTAGGAAGTTCCAATTCCTGGGGAAGTCCGCGAAATTCTATCAGTGCCTGGATCAACTCCTCCTTTGTGGGCTTCTTGGCAAAATTCACGAATACTGCTGCCGTATGCCCATCCAGAACCGGCACACGGATACACTGGGTGGTAATCAGCGGAGTTTCCGCCTTTTCAATCTTTCCATCCACTACCGTTCCAAAGATACGAAGCGGCTCCTGCTCGCTCTTTTCTTCCTCTCCACCGATATAAGGAATGATGTTATGTTCCATCTCTGGCCACTCGGTAAAAGTCTTACCTGCTCCAGAAATCGCCTGATAGGTCGTAGCTACTACAAGTGTAGGCTCAAACTTCTTCCATGCCGTCAGCGCTGGGGTATAACTCTGAATCGAGCAATTTGGCTTAACAACGATAAAGCCTCTCTTCGTCCCAAGACGTTCCTTCTGGCTCTCGATCACCTCCAGATGCTCCGGATTGATCTCCGGTACCACCATCGGTACATCCGGAGTCCAGCGGTGTGCGCTGTTGTTGGAAACCACCGGCGTCTCCGTCTTGGCATATGCCTCTTCTATATCACGGATCTCTTCCTTTGTCATGTCAACCGCACTGAACACAAAATCCACCGTACTGCTGACTTCTTCCACATCATTTACATTTTTAACGACAATTTTCTTTACTGCTTCTGGCATCGGTGTCTGCATCTTCCAACGACCACCCACTGCATCTTCATAGGTTTTTCCTGCACTTCTCGGACTGGCTGCAATCGCCGTCACCTCAAACCAGGGATGATTTTCCAAAAGTGAAATAAATCTCTGTCCTACCATACCAGTACCACCTAGGATACCTACCTTTAACTTGTCGCTCATCTTTTTACCTCATTTCTCACTTATAATATCTGTTGAATCTTTACATATTAGCGCCGTCGAGCTAAATACATGATACTACATTTTATAGAACATTTCAAGTTTTCAAAAAGAAAGAAATCCTTTGACTTTTATAAATAGATGTGTTATGGTTAGTAAGTATTAATATTTTAAGTTTTTAGGAGGCAATAACATGAAAGGTACAGTAAAATGGTTTAATGCCAAAAAAGGATTCGGATTTATCTCCGACGAGACAGGAAATGACGTATTCGTTCATTTTTCTGCATTACAGATGGACGGCTTCAAGGTTCTTGATGAGGGCGATGAGGTTGAATTTGAAGTAATCGACGGCGAAAAAGGACCACAGGCAGCAAACGTAACAAAGTTATAATCGAATTTAATAACTAATTTTTATATATATCTATGTAAAAGTTAAGAATTACAATGTGGTTGTAACCAGTAAAAACAGCCCTGCATTTCACAGTTTTGCTTTGAAATGCAGGGCTGTTTTTGTTTTTTATTCCTAGCTCAGCAGCGCCAATATAACCCCTGAATCGGATTGGCGCTCATAAAGCTAACTGCGCAACGAGCCAGCTAAACAATAGGCGAGGTGCAAATTGCCCCCCGCCTACTATAGTGTATTAGTCTACTGTACCAGCTTATCACATCCGGCAAACACATCTACTTTTCTGGTCACCGTGGACGGAAGTGGTACGATATAACAAATATTCTTACAATTCTTAAAGGTATATTCCATCGTTTCTATGGTGGATGGCAGATTCGGAACGCGTTCCAGCCCCTGACAGTTATAAAATGTCATCGTCAGTTTTTTTACTCCTGCCGGAATATCTGTAGGAACACTTAACAACGCTGTGTTCTCAAAGGTATTTGTCATTTCTGTCACCGTCGCCGGAATTACCGGAGACTGCGACAGGGCGGTACAGCCACTAAAGGTCCAGCTCAAATTCGTCAATTTGGCAGGCAGCACAGGTGCATTAACCAGAGAGGTACAATTCTTAAAAGCAGCGTACATACTCTCGACTGCTGCCGGAATGGCTGGCACATAACCCAGGCTACTGCAATCCTCAAAGGTACTTGTAAGTGCTGTCAGTCCTGCCGGAAGGGCGCTTACAGAGATCAGCGAACTACAGCCCTTAAATGTTCCTGTCATATCCGTTACGGATGTTGGGAGATTCAATACTGCTTTGAGTTTGGTACAGCCTGAGAACATATACTGCATATTCTCCAGTTTTACACCAGCATCAAAACTCACTGCCTCGATAGGACATCTGGTATTGGAAGCAAAAACTCCCGTCTGTGGTCTCTGTCCATATCCGCCGGCAAACTTTACTGCATAGGTGCCCGTGACACCATCCACATCCACTACCATCTGCGCCGGAATCTTTATGCCTGGTGCAGATCCGATATATTTTTTCAACAAAACTGTTTTCTCTGTTGTATTCACTGTATATTCCCAATCGCTAATTTTAGACTGGGTAAGTGTGACCTTGTCTCCACAAGCCTGACAGGTTCCATTGGAATCGTATCGATGCTCTTCTGCCTTGCCCCTGGTCTGCACCTCCTTGCAGACAGAGCAGGAACGGCTCTCCTCGCCCAATACTCCGTGGGAAGGCTGAACGGTCACACGCCACGCTGACCAGGTGTGCCCCAATGGCTCTAGTACGGTGATTTCATCCGCCACCTCACAGCTCTCTGTCTTTCCTTCCTTATTGGTCCAGCTATTTATGCAGTGTTTGGACTGTTGCCCCGCCAATACACAAGTTGGCGCCCAGTCCACTGTAAAGGTGGAAGCAAAGGAATGTTTTTTTGCCGGCAGGATCTCTTTCTTGCGCCTGCCGCAAGTCTTGGTATTACCTTCTACATCCAAATACGTTCGTTTACAAGTAAAGATATCTGATCCTTCTGTTGTACAGGTAGCGTCCACATGTTCCACATTATTCAGATCCCAGTCATGCCCCAGAGGGTCCTCTAGCTGTTCGTTCTTCACCTTTGTACAGCCTGTTCTCTGGCAAATCTGCGCCCTGCGCCCTGCACCAGTACAAGTCGCTTCCATCGTGATCACATAATCGTCTGTCCAGTCATGCCCCAGCGCAGGAATCAATTTTGACATTTGTTCACTGCAACCATCTCTCTGACAGGAAAGTCTCCTGGTACCTGGACGAATACAAGTCGGATCGCTCGTCACCACACCCGCATCCCAATCATGACCAAGCATCGGTATAAGCCTTATATTCGTAACGTAATCACAGCCATCTCTCGTACAGTGCAGGGATTCTCTTCCCTGCTGGGTGCAGGCAGGCTCCTTATCCGTTGTATACGTATCAGATAACTTATGCCCCAGTGCACTGATGGACTCACTTCTTTCTTGTAAACAAGTTCCACAGGTAAAAATTCTCTCCCCCGTCCGGTCACAGGTGGGCTCCTTCGTCACCTTACCCGCATCCCAGGTATGACCAAGTTTGGGCACTGTAGTATACTTCTTGGCGGAACAGATCAGACAGGAAAAGTCTCTTCGCCCGTTCTTTTCACATTCCGGTGGAATTGTAATCTCACCATAAGTCCAGGTATGCCCTGTGGCATCGATGGTCTCTTTCTTTGTCCCAGTACAGCCTTCGATCGTACAGTGATAGGTTCTCTGCCCAGCTTTCGTACAAGTGGGACTACTGGTAATCTCTCCTGTGTCCCATGAATGTCCTGACGCCTTTATGGCTTCTATCTTTTCACCATCACAGTCCTTTACCGTACAAGTATACTGCATCTTTCCTGCCTTCGTACAAGTTGGCTCTTCCAAAACTGTGCCATTGGTGATCCATGTATGTCCTTTTGCCTTTATGATCTCTTTTTTGGTTTCACTGCAACTCTGGCAGGTCAGTTCTCTCTCTCCGGCCTCAGCGCAGGTGGGCTCAGTCAAAACTTTGCTGACCCAGTTATGTCCCGTCGCCGCAACAGCTCTCTCTCGAACCTTGGAACATTTTTGACACGTAGACCGCTCTGTTCCCTCTGTCATACACTCCGGTGACAGGACAGTGGCCCACGCCCCCCACACATGCTCACAAGGACCCTGAACCGTCACAACCTTACAGGTGGCTTTGGCATTTCCGCAGGTCGCTGTAACGATCGCTTCCGTCCCCACTGGGGTATCCTCTGTCACAAATATATTTCCTGTCGTATATACGTTGATACCTCCGAGATGATCTATGGTCCACACGACCTTATCAGTAGAAGTAACCGGGGTAATCGTGGCAATCAACTGAAAACTTTCTCCTGCCGCCAGTTCCACATAGTTCTGATTTAACGTGATTCCGGTAGCAGTCCCAGCTTTGGGCGCCGCCAGATACGAAGGAATCAAATCCGATATCTGAACGCTTGCCGGCGGAGCAAGATTCACTGCCGCCGCCTGATATGCTTTGATCTCACTGTTAGAAACAGTAGATTTCTTTGCTTCCACTGCCACCTTTAATTTGGTCTTTACTGTTTTTTTTGCCTTTGACTGCAAGGTGATCGTGGCATTTCCTTTTTTGACCGCTGTCAAAACACCCTTAGCAGACACTTTCACAACATTTTTCCGAGAAGATTTAAAAGTTAACTTTTGATTCGCTTTTTTCGGCAAAACCTCAAAGGAGATCTTCTTTTGATCCCCCGCCGACATCCGAAGACTGCTGTTCTTCTCTGTCAACACTTGAATCTTCTTTGGTTTCTTCTTTGCTGCCTGGCATTCTGTCTGTCCCACAGTTCCCACTGCAGTGGCCCCGATCACCAGAACAGCCAATCCCATTCCAATGTATCTTCCTATTCTACTATACATAAGCCTTCCTCCAAGCCATAAACGAACAATATCTACAATAACTATTATATCTATTATATCGACACGTATCAATAAACAATAAAGGATAAAAATTCACCATCACATTTTTTTGAGAGAAAGTATTCTGCCATTACCAGATCTTCCGGATCATCCACATCGATGCTGTGCTCCTTCGCCAATACGTACCCCAGTACATTGTCGTTAAAGCTGGTACTTTCATTCAGCTCTGACATACTGTTTATATAGATCGCCCCATTGATGCGGTAATACTTTTTCATATCCTGGCGCCGGACGGTGCTATCCTCATCCAGCAGCTTCACCAATTCGTTGTTTTCTCCAAATTGCCGTATCAACAGTGGAGGATCATCCACCTCTGAGATAGACACCACAGATTTTTCTCCCTTTCTGATGAAGTATTCCAGTGCTTTTTGAATATCTTCCCCAGTCCGCAACGGACTAGTGGGCTGCAAAAGGACGATAATATCATAGCGTTCTGCCTTTCTCTCATAGAATTCAATAGCATGCAGCACCACATCAATCGTCTTTGCCTCGTCCGTAGCCAGCTCATCTGGTCTTAAAAAGGGCACAATAGCCCCCGCCCTCATGGAAACCTCTGCGATCTCCTTATCATCTGTCGAAACGATCACCTTATCTATGTACTTACACTCTTTGGCCGCCTCAATGGTATAATTGATCAGTGGCTTTCCAGATACCGCCTTAATATTCTTTTTCGGGATTCCCTTGCTCCCTCCCCTGGCAGGTATAATGGCAAGAACTTTTTTATTCTCGATCATGACCTTCCTCCATTTCTCCGCGCTGCTGTACTCTCCATGTAAATGTTGCTTTCAGGCTACCCATAATGTTCTATCTATTATACACTATTTTCCTATATTTCTCAACGAAAAATTACCTCTTTACATTTTGATTTTTTTTCAATATAATGAAAGTCGAAAAACAAATTTTTTAGAAAGGATGTTGAACATGAAAAAAAATTGGATTAAAAAAATAAGTGTTTTATGTCTAGCTTCCTCCCTTTCGCTCGCCATGCTTTCGTCGACAGTAGAAGCAAAATACAACACTGACAAAGCTAGTAGAGCAGCTCAGAAAAAAGTTCCTGGTGCTACTATAACGGAAGTTGAGATGGATATGGACGACGGCAAAGCAGTAGTTGAAGTGTCTCTTGTTAAGAAGAACAAAAAATATAGTCTGAAATACCGACACTCTGACAACAAGCTGATCGAATATGAGTGGGAACTTCCCAACACCAGTTATTCCATCCAGAACAAAAAAAATGTGAGCATGTCAAAGATTAAGACAAAAGCACGCAAACTAGTAAAGGGCAGCCGGATTATCTCCACCCGTCTTTCTGTGGACGATGGTCTCTCCGAGTATAAGGTCTCTCTGAAAAAGGGAAAACGCCAATATAAACTGGTATACAACGCTAAAAACGGAAAACTTCTGGAATACGAATGGAAACAGCTTTCATCCTCTTCTTCCCAAAAAGGCTATATCGGAGAATCAAAAGCTAGAAATATCGCATTGAAAAAAGCACCTGGCGCTTCCATCACCAAATTTGAGTTCGACAAGGACGACGGCATCGCTGTCTATGAGGTAGAGCTTCGAAAAGGAATCTATGAGTATGAAGTAAAGATCAATGCCGCAACTGGCGCCATCATCGAATTTGAAAAAGACATTGAAGATTAATATGTGACGCTGCCTGGCATGATCCGGCTTTCGTCCCAAACAGACTGAGGGTGTCCCTGTGGTCGTATAGCTGATGACGCGAATTTGAGCTATATAACCACAGGGACACCCTGCTTTATTTTCAGAACCAGCCGATCCATTTGCCGATCCAGTAGATCAGCCCCAGCACCCAGCTGGTGACGACGCCATACAGGATCACAGGACCAGCGATGGTAAAAATCTTACATCCCACACCAAACACCCAGCCCTCTTTTTTGAATTCTATGGCAGGGGCTGCCACGCTGTTGGCAAATCCCGTGATGGGCACCAGCGTCCCGGCTCCGGCAAAATTCGCGATCTTGGGATAAATATTCAAACCTGTCAGCACAACACTGAGCAGAATGAGCGACAGCGTGTTATAGAGTGAGGCTGTCTCCTTATCCAGACCAAGATACATATAAAGATTAATCAACCCCTGACCCAGCGTGCAGATGATGCCGCCTACCAGAAATGCCTTGCAAAGATTGATCATCCAGCTGACTTTCGGCGTATTCTCATCCACATAGTCATTATATTTATCGTCCCTCTCCTGGGGAACGGTTTCATAGATCACATCCTTGATATCTGTCTTCTGGTTATTCATAATCACATACTTCCTTTCTGGCTTTTCAAAGCATTAGAAAAAATATTGAAAGATGGTACCCGCTAATTTGCCCAGCGCTATAGCGATCAAAATGATCGGTAGTCCTTCCTTCATCTTCAGTCGTTTTACAAAGATCGGGATCACCCGGAGACTTTCTGCCAGCGCCATCGCCAGGCAACCTATAAAGATACCGGAAAACAGCCCAAAGATCGCTAATCCCACATAGGTTACAGGAAAACTCCTGACAAATAAAATCAGTATATTTCCCAGAGTTCCTCCCAGGATAATTGTGTTCTCATAGCCATAGAGATGAGCCGCTGTCCCAGTACGGTGGGTAAGCCTGGGAATCACATCCAGCATGGTAATAAAGGCAAACACCCCTGCCGATACCGTCAAACCAAAACTCAGTCCCAGAAAGCCCAGGAAGACATTTTCAATTAACGTCAATGGTCTTTCCCTCCCTCGATGCAGATTTGATCATCGCCTTATTCATCTGCTCCTCATAGGTTCGCATCTCCACCTGGATCGGCGTCGGATCATTTTTGATATCTCTTCTCTTAAAATGGTTATAGAACACAATGATGCCAATGGGGATCCCAATGGCATAACAAATCTCCAGTATCGAGCCACCGGTTTGCTCATTCCCAGTGACCATCAGGTAGATCTTATCAAATACTCCCGATACATTTACGTCCTCATTAAAAGTCATGATTGTAAAAGCCGCCCCGAAAAATACAATGAATGCCACCAGGACTGCCTTGGTGTATTCCCAGGCTTTGGAAGGCTTTTTGCCCGATTCGTACTCCACGATAAAATCCTGTTCTCCCAGGTTCTCTATCGTTACATCTGGATAAACCCGGTGGATGGCCTCATAAACTTTGGTGATCGTGAACATCGTCAGCTTCTCACCATCGGGAGGCAACGTATAGAAGGGTTCCTTTTCCAGCTTCTGCACCATGGTCGTGTTCGTACTGTACAGAGTCGCTACATCTTTTAATTTCAGATCTCGCTTTGTCACCGGAATATTTTGCTCTACTTTAATATAAAGAATATCTTCCATAAAATAATCTCCATTTCCATGTTAAAGCATTCACAGCCTCTTCACTTAGCTCAACTTTCATACCTACTATCCCCGAAAAAAACAAATCTATTCGTAACAAGGCAAATTAAAATCTCATATAATAATTTATAAAATAAAAAGTGGAGATCATGGTATGGCAATCAAGGTTTTTATCGACCAAGGACACAATCCTTACGGATTTAACGCTGGCGCAGAAGGTTTTGGTGCCAGAGAGCAGGATATCACCTATATCGTCGGCGCCTATCTTTCAAACATTCTCGCCGCTGACTACCGTTTTGAAGTGGCAGTATCCCGCCAGACCCCTACCGAGATCCTGGGCTATGATACCAACTCCAGCCTCAGGGAGCGAGTGGATATGGCAAACACCTGGGGAGCGGACTATTTTATCAGCATTCATGTAAATTCCAATGTAAATCCGGCAATCAACGGCACAGAAGCATATGTATACGCAGAAGGAAGCCCCTCTTATTACCTGGGCACCGATATCGTTCAGGAGATCGTCCGCCGAGTGGGCACAAAAAATAACGGTATTTATGTAAGACCGTCATTGTATGTTCTGCGCCGGACACAGATGCCATCCGTCCTCGTAGAACTCGCCTATATTTCAAATTATGAAGATTATATCCTGTTGACCACCATGCAGTATCAGTTTGCCTATGGAATCTATGTGGGACTGCTGAATTATCTGGGGCTGCCGCAGCTGTAACAGTTTCCCACTCCCCAAGTCACAGGATACAGCAAGGGGCTGTCGGTGAATACTGATTTTTAACCCCCTTAACCCAAAATAAGAACATCCCGCGGAACCCTGTGCTTTACAGCACGATATTTTCCTCGGGATATTCTTATTTCAGATTTTTATTGTTATTCCTCCAAAGCCGCATTCAGCAAAGCACTTTCGACAAAAAACTCTTTGTCCTCTGATGTTCTGGATTCTCAAACAGTTTTTCCGGTTTCCCTTCCTCAAGCACGACACCGTGATCGAAGAATAGAACTCGGCTGCTTACCTCCTTGGCAAATCCCATCTCATGTGTGACGACAAGCATGGTAATCCCCTCCCTGACAAGCTTCTTCATAACCTCAAGCACCTCCCCGACCATCTCCGGATCAAGCGCGGATGTCGGCTCATCAAATAAAAGAATTTCGGGATTCATAGCAAGTGCTCTGGCAATCGCAACTCTCTGTTTCTGTCCGCCGGACAACCTGTTTGGATACGCCTGTGCCTTCTTCTCAAGCCCCACACGTTCTAAAAGCGCAAGCGCTTTCTCTCCAGCTTCATCGGCAGCCCACTTTCCAAGCCGCACTGGTGCAAGCGTTATGTTCTTTAGAACCGTCATATTGGGAAATAAATTAAAATGCTGAAACACCATTCCTATATTTTCGCGGTACTGGTCTACCTTCATTTTTCCGTCAGAAATTTCCTGTCCATTCACGGTGATCTCACCGCCATCCGAAATTTCAAGTAAATTCAGACAGCGCAGAAACGTGGATTTGCCCGATCCGGAAGGTCCGATAATGCAGACGCACTCGCCCCTGTCCACATGCACGTTCACACCGTTTAAGACATGTATGTCCCCGAAGGATTTTCTCAGCTCTTTTACATCAATCACTTTCCCGAAGCCTCCTTTCGAGTTTCCCAAGCATTACCGACAACACTTTCACAATCAGGTAATACATCATGCCTGCCGCCACCAGAGGAATAAACATCTGATACGTTCTGGAAGAAACATAGCTAGAAGCTTTTGTCAAATCCACAATGCCAACATAGCCTAAGATGGATGTCTCTTTAATTAACTGGATAAATTCATTTCCCATAGCAGGCAGTATGTTTTTTACAGCCTGTGGTATGATGATAAACCGCATTGTGTCTCCATACCCCAGTCCAAGCGACCTCCCGGCCTCCATCTGCCCACGATCCACTGCCAGAATCCCGCCGCGGATGACTTCCGACACGTATGCGCCGCTGTTGATTCCAAAGCTCACAACCGCCGCCACATACCCAAGCCTGCTGTGAAAGAGCGCGAAATAAATAATCATAAGCTGAAGCACAGAAGGCGTCCCTCTTATCACATCCACATACGCACTCATAATTCCCGACACAATCGTTACCTTCCGCTTCCTATCCGCATCCAGGCGGATCAGTGCGACACAAAGTCCGATCACCATCCCCACGCACATAGACAGCAAAGACACAATAATTGTAATCTTAAGTCCATTTACATAATATTTCCAGCGGTTTTCCTCCAGAAAAATGAATTTAAGAGTTTCCAAAAATCCCGTCTGCTCTGACACTGCCGTAATCTCCGTTCCACCTTCTTCCTCCCCGGAAAAATATTTTTCATATAATTCGTCATATATCCCTTCCTGCCTTACCTTATTTAAGCCGCTGTTGATCATCTCCCGGATTTCCTCATTGCCCTTTTCAATACAGAAAACCGTATCTTCTTCCGTCCCTGGTATGTCCTCCGACACAATGCCATCCGTCTCCCTGCAGTAGATTTCTGCCATAATTGTGTCAATCAGGACCGCATCCGCTCCGCCGTTCTTTAATTCCATGACCACACTTGATGCCGTTTTAAAGCGGATTGGAACCGCATTTTCAACAGTACCATAATCCGTATTTTCCCCGGATACAATAAAATCACTTTGTGAGCCTTCCAGAACCGCCACCTTTTTCCCGGACAGAGAGGCAAAATCCTCAAATTTATAATCACTCCTGCTTATGATACTCTGAGAACCCGAATAATAAACATCCGAAAAATCAACGCTTTTTTCACGCTCTTTTGTGGGACCAATCCCAGCTGCGATCACCTCAATGTCACCAGCTTCCATTGATCCCACAAGAGAGTCAAACGGCATGTCCCGCCATTCAAGCTCCACTCCCTCCGATTTCGCAACTGCTTCTAAAAGCTCATAGTCAAATCCTGTCAGATTCCCGTCACTGTCCAGATATTCAAAGGGTGCATATTCCGCGTTCGTTCCCACAACCACCTTCTGCGGTCCGGCCAGTATCTGCACTGTACTCTGGCTCCCCCAAAACAGTCCCCCTAAAAGAATCAAACTGATGAGAACTATTATTTTCTTTTTCTCCCGATTCATCTACTCTTCTCCTTTGGCAAACGGCAGTTTCAGAGGAAAACGGCTCATATGATTGTTACTGATAGCTTGTGCCGTATCCGAACGCACCTTCAATTCCGCAGATTCTGGAAGCAAAGGCCGCCGCATCCGCAAGGCTTTCTCTGATTGCCGCAGACTGTTCTATGCCTTTCTTTGTGCGGTCTGTGTACCCGATCAGAAACGATGTGATCAGGGAATCACCTGCACCCATCGTGTCGACTACCCTTTCGATCGGAACTGCCGGCTGTTCATAGTATGCCTGCCCATCATAGAGAATACAGCCCTTAGAGCCACGGGATGCCGTTGCAAACTTCGCACCGCCGTCCACCATCATTTTAAGGTGTGCCCTTACCGCCTTGTCGTCCCCGTCAAAGGAACAGAATGCGTAAGTCACATGTGGAAGAATTTCTTTGTAATATTCCTCTGTGGAATCATCAGAAAAGTCAAAGGACACCGGCACGCCTGCCTCCCTGATTTTGTGCAGTTCCTTTTCCGTAAAACAGTAATTTCCTGTATGCACAAGATCAAACTGCCGGATATATTCGATATCGAAACGGTCCAGGATAAACGGTGTCTTTCCGCGGATTCCGCCATCATTCCATCCGACAAATACACGATCTCCATCTACAAGGCTAACGCGTGACCATCCGTTCTCACCTTCTAACTGTTCACACTTCACAGTCTCAATTTTGACCTTTTCAAGCACATCAATTACATATTCTGCATTTGCATCGTTTCCGAAGTATCCCATATAAGCAGAGCGCTCTACTCCGAACATCTTTGCATAAACACAGAAGTTCACGCAGTTTCCTCCCGGATACATAGTCTTGATATGTTCGTACTGATCTACTACATTATCACCAAACCCCAAAATATTTACATTATGTTCCGCCACCATTCTTCTCCTTTCCGAATTTCAATTAATATTCCACAACGCCCATATATCTTCTCATGTCAAGCGGATGTCTTCTCTTGTCCTGAAGTCCTGTGCGGTACGCAACAGACATTGCATAAAATACCATCGGACAGAAATATTCATTCACACTTGCATCAATTGCGTCAATTCCAAGCTCCACAGCATCAATCACTTCATATTTTTTGCCATACTTCTGAAGGAATGAGAGTGCTCTCTCATCCATTACTCTCGCTGCACCCGTGCCCATCAACAGAATATAGAGGTGATCTTCATCTGTACACTCAAAGGGGCCGTGGAAATATTCTCCTGAGTGCAGATAGCAGCAGTCCATCCACTGCATCTCCTGCAGGGAGCAGATGGCAAATCCATATGCCTGGGAGTAGGAAGCGCCGGAACCCATTATATAAAGAAACGGCTCTTCAAAATATTTTTCCGCAAACACCCAGGTACGATTCTTTACTTTCTTCACGGCCGTACGCACAATACCGTCCGCTTTTTCCAGACCGTCAAGGACTGCGTCGTATTTCGCATAGGAAGGCTCCTGAAGCTTCATCAGCTCATTGAGAACACGCAGTACGATCCCCTGTGGCCGGTCTTTCTCATTCGTATCATCCTCCCAACTGTACACGACCGGATTCATTTCTTCCTTCGCACAGATGGAATCCGGATTGTGTGTCATTGTGATAATCGCCGCTCCGCGTTCTTTTGCCAGTTTTGCAGCTTCCACCGTCTCACCCGTATTTCCGCCGTGTGAACACAAAATCACAAGCGCTCCCGTCTTTAAGAATCTGGAAGGAGACACAATGAGTTCCTTTGCCGTAATCCAATGAGAGTGCATCGTCTCTGATTCTGCATTGATAAAATAATATCCTGGATAAAGGTCCACCAAAGAGCCTCCACATGCCGTAAGAAATACATCATGAATGTTTCCCTGCTCCTCATAGATTTTTTTGATTAATTCTTCTGGTCTGTTCATTTCTTCTTCTCCTATTCCTTTATTATTTGATTATTTTGGTTCACCTATAACCTCCACATAAATTTTCCTCTTCTGCGGCCCGTCAAAATCCACCAGGTAAATATCCTGCGCACCTCCGCATACAATTTTTCCGTCAATCACCGGGAACATACATGAATTTCCGCACACCAGGCTTTTCAAATGCCCCTGGGAATTATTTCCAGTCGCTCCGTAAGAGGGCAGAAAATGCGCATGTGCATAATCCGCATCAAGCGGCGCCATCTTTTCCAGCATACCGCTGATATCCCTCTCCACGCAGTGAAGCGCTTCATTTACTATAATTCCGGTTGTCGTATGGGCTGTTATCACCGCTGCAAGCCCGTCCCTGATGCCGCTTGTCTCTACAAGCCGGTGTACGTCCTCCGTGATCAGCATATACTCTTCCGGTTTATGACTCATTCGTTCTATTATTTCAAGCTTTACCATACGTCTGCTCCATTCCCAGAAATCTGACTGCATTACCGCCAAGAATATCTTCTTTTACTTCCTTTATAATGGGAAGCTTTTCAATTGCCCTGCGTATTTTAAATGCACGGAATCTCGGCGTGTTGGATGCAAACAAAATCTGTTTTGCAAAAGCCCTTTCTGCCCAGCGCGCCCCCATATCCACCGTAAACAACCGGTGAATCGACTCTTCCGGGGAATCCAGATAGAGGACAGATGTGTCTGTATATACATTGGGATATTTCAGCATTAACATACACATTTCCCGTACCCAAGGCCATGCGAAATGCGCAAGGCAGCATCTTAAATCCGGATACCGGATAAAAATCTCTTCAAATTCCAACGGATGACTATTCTTTGCCGGCGTATCCGGCTCCCATGAAGTCCCCGCATGGAAAATAATGGGCTTATCCTTCTTCTCACATAATTCATAAATAGGCAGCAGCTCTTTATCCATCGGATGAAATTTCTGCTTCGACGGATTCAGTTTCAGGCCTTTCATGCCTAATTCCGTAAATGCTTTTTCGAGTACTTCCAGTGCATCTTCCCGATGAGGGTCCACGGATGCGAATCCAATTAGCCGGTCAGGCTCCAGCTCCACGAGCTTTGCAACCTGCTCATTTGTCACCACATATCCCCCTGCTGTCGTACTGACGTCAAGCGGCAGAAGCACTTCTTTGTCAATTTTCCCATAGTCCATCTCCGCAAACGCTTCCTCAAAGCTCATCGGTCCCTGCTTCCAGACCCCGAAAGTGTCCTCACGGAAAGCCAGTTCCTCTTCGTCACCACAGATATCTTTATAAAATACCGGATGCACATGCATATCTATAACCATCTTTTCCTCTCATTCCGCCGCAGAAACGGCTCTCCAACTTAATAAGGCTCAAACCTTGCAACAACCTCTGCTGAAATCTGTGCGCCCTTTTCCATACAAACAGGTATCGTACTGTCCGTCATCAGTCCATATGTGAAACCCGCAATATAGCTGTCTCCGGCACCTACCGTATTTACAACATCCGCTTTATGGATTCCCATGCAATAAAACTTATCGCCGTCATAGGAAATGCTTCCGTTCTCTCCCATCGTGGCTGTCACAACTGCCGGGCCCTGCGCCTTTATTTCCTTCATCCACGCCTTCAACGCTTCCTCATCTTCTTCATCCGTCGAGAAAAACACGTAATCCACATTCGGGAAAATATCCATGCAATGATACTCCGGCTCTTTTGTGAATACGGAGAAATCCATCACAATTTTCACCCCCTGCTCATGCCATCCTCTTAAATGCTCCAACACTCCGCCGAACAGATCTGTGTGCAGATAGTCAAATCCGGCTGCATACTCATACTGATCCTGGGTGATATGGTAATCTTCCATCACACCGGAGATCTCCTGCATGTGCACACGGTCCACACCGTTTTTCAGTGCCATCAACATCTGGCAGGTTCTTCCTTTTTTGATCTCAAGATGGGAAACTTCGATGCCCTCTTCTGTCAGCCTCTTCTTCATTTCCTGTCCGTACACATCATCTCCAACCGCGCTTACCACCGCCGTGGGAATACCGAGCCTTGCCAGATGAATTCCCCAGTCAATCCCGTTTCCGGTCGGATACCATTTGTTCAGATTTTCATATACATCCACACAGCTGAAACCTACTGCCACCGCTCTTTTCATCACAACCTCCTAAAAGTAAATTTTTACACCTATGCCAGACCGGCTGAAATTGTACTAAATACAATTGCAAGAACCGTCATAATCAGAAATACTTTCCAGATCGTCTTCCACCACTGTCCGAAGGAAATCTTGCAGATTGCAAGACCTGCTACCGTTGTTCCCGCCACCGGGCTCATCAGATTCGTAAGCTGGTTCGCATACTGTAAAACCGTAACCGCCGCTTCCGGATTTACCCCGTGAAGGTCACAAAGCGGTGCCATAACCGGCATGGAAAGAGCCGCCAGGCCCGATGAAGACGGCACCAGAAGTGTCAGAATGGTCTGTACCACGTACATCACGCCCACAAACATTGCGTTGTTTGAATTTGCGATCATATTGCTGAGTGCATTTAAGATTGTATCGATGATCATTCCGTCCTGAGCAATTACCATAATTCCGCTACAGAATCCGATTACCATCGCCGCAAATGCGATATCCTTTACACCGGTAATGAACTCTTCTGCAATCCCCTTCTCATTAAGTCCACCGAATATCCCCATCAGAATGCCCATCCCAAAGAAGCACATGGACAACTCATTCATATACCAGCCAAATTTTACAAGTCCGACGACCACGAGAACCATTCCGATCACAAAAGTTGCCAGCACTAGTTTCTGCCGGAACGTAATATCCTGATCAAAATCAATTTCCGACGCCATCTCTTTTTTCTTTGCAATATCATCCTGATAGGTGATGGATTTTTCCGGGTCTTTTTTTATCTTCATGGCACGCCATGTGACAAATGCGATGATCACTGCCATCATAATCACCCACTGTATCATTCGGAACACAAGCTGCGGATTTCCCTGAATTCCTGCGATTCCCTGTGCCACAAGCACGCTGAACGGGTTGATGGTCGATGCAGCATAACCGACGGTTGCCGAGAGGCACACGGTCATGAATGTCGTCATTGAATCATATCCCATCGCAAACATAACCGGCATAATCAGCAGGTAAAACGGCACCAGCTCATCCGACATTCCGAAAGTACTTCCGCCAAGACCAAACAGCAGCATCAAAATCGGAATAATCAGGATTTCCTTCTTTCCAAGCTTCTTTACGATTTTCTGAATCCCCATATTTAGCGCATTTGTTTTCGCCATGATCTGAAATACGCCGCCGATAATGAATACAAACGCCAGAACCTCGATCGCAAACTGAATGCCCCGTCCAGGCGCCATCAGGATCTGCGATATTCCCTGTCTTAAATCGGTTCCGTCCTCCAGAATCTTTTCTGTCGTATGGTACGTACCATCTACGGCTACGCTTCTCTCACCTGTCGATGTCTCCATAATCGTCCGTTCAAATTCACCGCTTGGAAGAATCCATGTCAGGACTGCAACCACGATGATCAGAAAAAAGATCAATGTAAGTACATGCGGCATGTGAAGTTTGAATTTTTTCTCTTTTTTCATATTCTCATCCTTTCCTTGTGTAAACAATTTTTCCATCCATAACCGTCATCACGGTTTCTGCCTCTTTCGCTTCCTTTTTTCCAACTGTCAGAAGATTCCGGTCAAAGACTGCAATATCCGCATACTTTCCTTCCTCCAGCGTGCCAATCCGGCTGTCCATATTGAGGTTCTTCTGTCCACCGATCGTCCACGCCTTCAAAAGCTCGGAAACCGTGATTGTATTTTCCGTCTGAAACGGTTCTTCCCTTCCGTCCATATAACCACCGCAGGAATAGTAAACAGATTCCGGTACACTTGTGATCAGGAGCGGCAGATCCGTCGCGCCACTTAAGTTCATTCCGCAGTCCTGCATTTTCCGGCGATTCCAGTAATTTTTGCCTCTTTTGGCACCGATCGTCTTTTCAATATTCTCTGTCAGCACCCCAGCAGGATCCAGTGACATGATCTGAAAGTATAGCTCCGCCGTCACTCCCATTGCACCAAGCCTCTCAAGATCATCCGGGTCAGTAAATTCCATGTCCGTAATCGCATGACGGTTCACAAGCTTTCCATTCTCTTTCTGGCATTTTTCGTAAATATCTGTGATCTTTCCTACCGCCCCGTCGCCCTGTGCGTGCAACGTCCAGCGGAAGCCTTCCTGATCTGCCGCAAGAACATCCGCTTCTATCTCTTCATACGGAACCTCAAAGCTGCAGGTAAATGCCTCATTTTCGTAAGGTTCCTTCAGATCACCTTTATAAGCGGCAATCGTACCGTCCGTCATCCTGTTAAATCCACTGAACCGAACTTTATCTCCAGTAAATAAATCGCGCATCCTTCTGGCATGTTCCAGGTTCATCTTCTCGCCCACCGGCTGTGACATAAAGAAGGTACGCAAATGCAGCTTTTCGGAATCTTCCATCTCCTTCAAGAAATCTGTAAATCCGTAAAAATCATCAAATCCCATTTCCTTTACCGTAGTAACGCCCCTTGCATTCATCATGTTCATATAGGCCGAAAACTCCTGTTCGATAAAATCACGGTCATTGAGATATTCTCGCATGATACGGTAATAGCTTTCCGGATAACATTCTTCCGGCGTAAACTGATAAACTTCACGGGCCTTCTGGTTCATGATACAGGTCGACCTGTCCGCCGCAAAAAGGATTACCGGCTTTTCAGAATAATTTTCCTCAAGCATCCTCTCACCGTCCTGACGGCTCCACTGTCCGGGGTCCCAACCATGTCCGAACAGTGCTCCGGCAGGATGCTTCTCTTCTTCATAAACTTTCAGGACCTCCAGTCCTTCCTCACTGCTTTGCACCTTAGATACGTCCACGCCGATATGAAACACCGCATATCCAGTAAAAAATGTATGTGTATCGGTGATTCCCGGCATTACAAGCTCTTCCTCAAACTGAAAAACCTGCTGTGCATCATCAAGAATCTTCTGCTCAGGCTTTCCCGTCCCCACCTTCACAATCACATGATCTTTCAGGCACAAATACCCCTCATACGCTTCGTCTCCTACACTGTCAAACAGATTTCTGGCTGCTATCACCATCGAATACTGTTTTCCCATTTTTCCTCCTCCTTTCTTGAAATGATTATATCATAATATAACGTTATAATACAATATGATCTTTTCTTCTGGCAAGAGGTTTGTAAATAGTCCATATTTTTGCAAATTTGATTTTAGAAAAATTGCACAAAAAAAGAGCCACAAATTCCGATTTCTGGTATTTTTCGTCCAATAAAATCGAATTTTGTAGCCCTTTATCTCCGTCTGATATAACCTTTCACATCGATATCCGGTAGCGCGAACCTGCTATAATTTCATAACTAATATAAAGCGGATTTTCTTCATCGTCATTCATATAACTGATCAGGATCATCACAGGTTCCCCCGTGTTCATCCGAAGATGCTCCACTATAGACTGTGGCGCCATGCGAACCTCTATTGTGCTGCGCCCTTTTTCGGATTCGAATACCTGGTACTCTTCACGCAGAAGCCGGAAGAGGGAGCCGTTTTCCAGCTTCTGCACCTGCAGATTGGGGACACGGCTTACCGGAATGTAAATATGCTCGTATATGATCGGCAAATCATCTGCGGACAATACACGCTCAATATGATAGAGTGTCCGGTCACCAGACAGCCGCAGAAATTCGTTCTGCCAGTCCTCCACTTCCATAATACGACATGACAGCACATGGGAAGACGGTTTCCGGCCGTTTGCGCGACACGATTCCGAGAAGCTCATATTATTGTCATTCTCAACCATACGGAAAATTTTCGGTGCTTCTACAAAAGTCCCCTTCCCCTGACGCTTTACTAAAACACCCTGTGCACACAACTCTTCAATTGTCCGCCGTACCGTAATTCGGCTCACCTGATATTTTTCCGACAATTCTGTCTCTGTCGGTATCTGATCCCCAGCCTTATACAGTCCGCTATGGATCATATCCTTTAATTCTTTCATTAACTGTGCATACAATGGTTGCTGCGATTTTTTGTCAAGACTCATATACTATGCCGCTCTCCTTTGATCAAACAATATAACATAATATAACATATTTTATCATTTTTTACAACAATCTCCACCTGATGAGAGGTGAAAAAGCACAGGCGTCCAGTATATCTTAACATATAAGGAGCCGTCGCAAAACATACAGAAAATCTATGAAACAACGGCTTCATCTTTATGCCTTAAAGCTTTCGTATAGTTTAAGCATGTCATCATATCAAAATCAATAATGTCCGCCACACGTATAAAGAAAATATCCTCACCATATAAATGTAATCCTTCCATTTCCCTTTTCTTAAAACTGACTTTCTCAGGTATTACACGCATCTGCGTTCGAAAACTTCCATTTTTGGATAAATCAGACTTACTTTTTTTATATAAAGTCATCATACAAATTATCAAAGGTTTGTTCTTGCTCTCATCACCTGCTGAAAAGTATACTTTATTTTTATTTACCATTTTGTTTTTTGTATTTTTACCTTTATAAGTATTAGATACTTCAATTCCTTGATTTGAGTTATATGGTCGGATAATCTTATTCTTTTTATTTTGTTCACAACTATAGTTACACCATCATAATTGACAGGCACAATATAAATATCGCCTTCGTCATAGAATGCAATTCTTAACACCTGTTCACCTGCGATTAATTTCTCAATCATTATTTTGTCTTTGATTTCCCTATCGCTTCTTCTCATAGTTTTATTTTCCTCGTAGTTGTTTGTAATAATTGGGGATAGTCAAATTTATCCGTCGACTCAAATTCCGATATATCTTCTTGAAATACTTTTGCATCTGGAGCTTTTTGTCTTAATTTTGCAAGCATTTTTGCAGATAAATCTATTCCACTGATATTATATTCTCAGTCCAAAAATGGAACTAAAAATCCTCTGCTTCCACATAATGGTTCCAAAATTGACATTCCTTTTTGAGCATAGGAAAGATTAAATTCCAGCTCGTCATATAGAACTTCGCTGTGCAAAATTTTATACATTTCCGTGCAAAGACTTCCATAATAATTTTGTGTCATTTCGCTCATTTTTTCCTCTCAACATTCCGGTTTGTCGCTTCGTTTAATTCCCTAATAAATTGGAAAGTATTATTTAGCTTTCTTACGGACAACTGCCAAAACCAGCATAGCCACAATTCCCAAAACAAGATAAACTAACGCATTGAGAATAAATGCTGTTTCACTCATCTCAAAAAACACCCATGTGCCAATCAGATAAAATACTGCGGATAGAACCGGCAGACTCCATAGATTTCTTATGTCCTTTCCCGCATACACACCAACAATAACAGAATAAAGTGGATTTATCGCAAAAAACAGAAGAAAACAAACTGCCATTCCTCCATCGCCTTTGACAAATGTTACTGCCAGCCATGGTAGAACTAACATAATTACTACTGAAACAATTAACCATAAAATAAAACTCTTTTTCATAATAGTTCACCTCCAATACACGGTGAGTGCCGAGAAAAACAAAATAATCAAATATAACTAAGTCATGCAAGCACATACACCTCAAATCTCGATTTTTCATATTTTGAATTTGATAGAAGATATAACTCATCAGTTAATATAATAGCACAATTTCTTCTGTTTTACAAGTACAACAAACTATCAGAATCCTATATGTCAGCAGGCCACACCACTCCCTCCAGTTCCTGCTGCTTCGCCATCTCAAATAACGCTTTTCCATGTCTCTCAATATAACGGGAAACATGCCGCCGGAATGTGGGAAGCCGCCAACTTGATCTTGAAGAGATTTGTGGCCAGTGTCGTTTCTGCAACTGGTAAAAATCCGGCTTTCCATCCACTGGAACGATAAGTTCCCCGTCCAGAATACATTTTCCGTGACAGTTTTGATGAATGTGTGGTATTATGTCAAGAAAAAGTACAAGTTAAACGTGAACTTTTTTCTGTAATACATATTATCCTGCCTGCGTCTCCATATCTTTCAAGCTCCTCATATAATCTCTTTCATATTCATTTGGCGACTGATATCCACAGTGGCTGTGTATTCTTACCGTATTATAAAAGGTTTCTATATATTCAAATACCAGCCTGTAGGCATGGTTATAATTTTTTATCCTGAAGCGGTTCAGCCATTCCCTTTTTATCAGTGCATGAAATGATTCTATACAGGCATTATCCCATGGATATGCTTTCTTCGAGTAACTTCTCTTCATTTCCTTTGTGGCTTCCTGATTTTCTTGAAAACAGGTCCATGATACTCGTCAGGTACGTAAAACCCTCAAAAGTCCAGATATAAGTGATGTCTGAACACCAGAACGCATCCGGCTCTTCCGGATTAATTTGTTCATTCAGTATGTTTTTTAATTCGCTGCTGAAATCAGAATCTACCGTAGTCACTGTATAGTGCTTTATATACTGTGCTTTAATTCCCATTTCCCGCATATAATTTCCTACTGTTTTCTCTGATATTGTTTCCCCTTCTTTCTTCAGGCACACTGTAATTTTGGGGGCACCATAGTTCTGATGGGAATGGTACAGCTCCATCATTTTCATTAAATACTTTTGCCCACTGGGAAAGGGTGCTTTTGCCAATGCCCAGATTCTTTGCGCATTTGGAAATGCCAAGTTCTCTGTGTCCCTGCCAGTATCTTACGGCATCTTTCTTAAATTCTTCTGTGTACTGTTTAGCCATGTTCATTCCTCCATTTGCTTTCTATCATACCTTTTTTACTATCAATTTTCCATGTCTAACTTGTACTATTTATATTCTAACACCACCCTGCATTTCTCTTAATTCACTTAACATCCGAGAAAATTGGTTTTCCATGCTCTTCAAGTAGTCTACAAGAGTTTCTACTTCCTGCTGTTCTTCCTTCAGCCCACTGCTTTCCAGCACATAAAGCAAATTTTTTATTCCGGCTGTTCCCTCAAATTTACTGCTGCCTCCATCCTAACAACCCCCTTCCCTTTGTTCTCTGGCATTTTTCTTCCTGCCTGCTGTTAAATCTGTTCTTACATAAAATCTGATCTCCTCCATATAGGCACCTCCATAGAAAAAGACAGCCCGCCAGAAGATTTTACTTCCGGTCTGACTGTCTTTTTTTCACAAAAAAAGCCATCATGAATTCCTTCACAATAGCTTATGCTTTCGGTTACATCCGTACTTTACTATACGATATTTATTTGTCATCATAATGTCCTTTACACTGGTATACATTGACGCCCCGGTCATCCACAGAATACACAAGACGGTCTGCCCCGTTAATGCGTCTGCTCCATTTCCCTTTTTCGCCAATCAGCGGCTCCGGCTTTCCAATTCCATCAAACGGGTTTCGGCTGATATCCTTTAGCAGCGCTGTGATCCTCTTTACCGTTTTTTGTCCTGTCCCAACCAATACTGGAAATCTTCCCATGCCCGCTCTGAAAATGAAATATCAGCCATCCGCAAGTTCCTCCAGTTCTTCCAGTGTTTTTACGACATTCCTCTCTGGGTGCTTTTCCATCTGTTCCATAGATTCTTTCAGAACCTTTGTATTGGATTCCACATAAAACGGATCATTGTCCGCTGAAATTTCAAAGGGGATTTTTCTCTGCCTGACAACTGTCCGGGCATAGATATTAAACGCTGTGGACGCAGACATTCCAAATTCTGCACAAAGGCTGTCAAATTGTTTTTTAATGCTATCATCCAACCGTACACTAATTGTAGACTGTCCCATTTCCATCGCCTCCATTTAAAAACAATTCCTTGATATAACTACTGTAACATTTTTGATGGCAAATAGCAATCAAAAAATGGGCATTCTGCAAAAATTATTTGATACAATTATTATTTTCCCCCGGTTTTGTCGTCATCAGCTTATACAGTCTGGTATTTTCAGGAAACTGATTGACAAAGGGTACAAGCGAACTCCCATACTTAATCAATCCGCACCCGGCGTCAGCATTGGTAATATAACTCATCTGCTCCTTGGAAATATTCAAAAGTTCTGCCAGTTTCTGGCGGTCTGACGCTGCCTGATTCAGCATAACTATAAATTCGCTGTTGGATAACATGGTGCTGGCAAGAACGGAATCCAGCAGATATTCCACATTCTGCGTGATGGCATTGGGAAAAGCGTTTCTTTTCCGAAACCTGCGCCACGCCGAATTAAAAAATGTTCCGGAAAACTCATTCTCAAATACCACATGAAATTCATCCAGAAAGATATGGGTGCGCTTTCCTTTTTTCCAGTTTTCCGTCACCCGATTCAGCATAGCGTCTGTGATCACAAGAAGTCCCATGGTTTTCAGCTGTTTTCCTAAATCCAGAATATCGTACACCACCATGCGGTTATTCACGTCCACGTTGGTTTCATGAGCAAAGGCGTCCAGACTTCCACTGGTAAACAACTCCAGGGCCAGGGCTAGGTTTTTTGCCTCCCGCTCTTTCTGATGAAGGAGTTTCTCCCGCAGGGTACATAAAGTCGGCACTTTCCCGCCATTCCTGTAATCCTCATAAATCTCACCTGTACAGCGGTCAATCAAAGATTGCAACAGAAGTCCGCTGTGCAAGGTTCATCTTCTCATCGGAGTTTCTGGTCAGAATAACTTCTATATTGTTATCCTCCAGAATCGTTTTTAACTTCAATGCAACCGAAAGGTTAATATCCTTTTCTATAATTTTTCCACTGACAGTCCCACCGTCACTTCCGCCATGTCCTGCATCTATGATGACGCAAAACTTTGAAACGTAGTCAGCTGTTGAAGTAATAGGAGCAGCGCCATTGCCAGTGTTCGTATCTGTATATGTATTGGTATTGCAAACCATAAGTATTATCATTATTAATGGTATCAGTATAACGACTGCCCTTAGCAGATAAGCTATCACAAGCCGTTTGAACTTTTTTCTCTTTCTATGTTGTTTTTTATCCATTGCCGCATTTGTTCCTCATTCCTTTTTCCAAAATATATTGTTTCATAGGAAAGTCAAAAACTGGTCAAGAATTAGGCATTATTTAACGACTTTTTGATAAAACGATGTTCTCCCCGCTTTCTTTTGCTAATATATAAATGTTGCCAGCATCACAAGTAACCGACATTGCGGGCGTATCGCTAATCAACCTTTTGTTGTTCCCATCCTTGTTGCAGGAATATACACGACTTCCGTCTGTTCTGGATACATAATAAATCGACTGCTCATCAATGCAGAAATCATACGCAACTACTTTTTCATAAGTAAAAGTTTCGCCACTTGGAACATGATACCTTGTTAAAACTGATTGCTCGTTTTTGTAAAAAATGTTTTCTCCATCGAATGAGATATTTCCACTTGTAGGGATGTCAAGTTTTGTAATGCCTTTCGTGAAACGGTTTACTTCTGTTATGCCATCATCGCCAATGAAAAATATGCTGTCATTATTTATGAAAAAATCGTGATGGAACTCTAAAAACTTCCATTTATCACCCGTCTCATAATCAATGTCAAAGAGGGAACGACCAGAATTTGTAATCTGTTCAAAAACAATTTTTTCCTCAAAGGTATCTAAATTAAGTTCTACCACCGACACCTTTGTTATGCTGCTGTTATAGTTTCCGACACGGTTCACATAGCTTTCCGTAACCGATGTCGTATAATATAGATATGGTGAACATACACAAAACGCACATACCTTTTCTTCATCAGAAAACGCCCCAAACATAGGTGAGCGTACTAAATGAAGCATTTCTCCCGTGGAAGCATTTTTAAGATAATAGTCGAAAGTTTCTGCGTCCTGTGTTATTTCATAGCCCATACAATCATATTCCGCCGATGAATTATAAATAAAATTCTGGCTTTTTCCGTTATCTGAACATCCTGTCATTGTCAATACTAAACTAAGTATGATAGCAAGAGTCGGTACATTTCGCATTTTCCTTGTTTTCATTTGCCATTTGTTAGAATTGCTCCGTAAAATCCAAGCGGCAGCCAAAATACATAAGAATACGGATACTAAAAACAAAATCAGCAGTGTAATAGTATTAATCTCTGCAAAAACAATTTTCTCATCACCTGTAAAAGCATCACTTGAAACAATATCTCCTGCAAAAAAGTCTGTTCCGAGCAGAAATGGCAAAGGCAACGGCAGCCGGTAAATAATTGTTTTGGATAGACCTACATAGGGAATAATGACCGATACTGCACCTGCAAGCAGGGTCACCGCATACTTTTTCGCCAAAACAGAAATAAACATAAGAAGTATTGTTAAAAACACGCTGCCAAAAAGACGGAGCAATCCTATATATACATATCCCTCGAATAAAGTTATGCTTTTGTTGCTGCCTGCAAAGTAACTAAGGCTTTGGATGGGATAATTTCCATTAGGCAGTCCATATTTGAGGCTGTAAAATCCGTATTCAATGAGCGATATGCTTACGCACATCAAGAGGACGCCCGAAATAACAATGAGCAGCTTATGCAAAGAGCTTTTTCGTCCCTCTTTTGAGGTCAAAATCAAAGCATCCATCTGGCAGCTATACTCGGAACAGAATACGGGCGTAACCAAAAGCAAAATGCCAAGGAACAGGACAAAATTGAGCGTACCTCCGCCAAGAAGCCCCGTCCATCCGTTCGTTTGAAGAAAATAGCGGTTTTTGGCATTTTCGCAGGTGTAGAGATATTGCTGATAAACGACCTCAAATCCGTTCTGATGTTCCAGAACCTTTCCAATTTCCTGGCTCTCCTTCTTATATTCGCTTTCACTGATTTTGCCATCATAGTAGCTTTGCAAAAGATAATTTTGTTTCTCCCTGGCGTCTGCAATTCTCTCTGCTTCCTGTTCCAGATAAAGAGAAGATTCATCGGTACAGTATCCATTTACCTTATCAAGATACCATTCATATTCACTTTTGTACTGTTCCATTGCACTATTATAAGGATTGTCTGATGCAACGAGCCATACAGTTCCAAACAATAGGACAATGACGATATAGAGCAGCCCCTTTTGGTGGAGCATTATCTTTTTTATTTCGTACATGAATCCAGACATTTTATCCTCCTGTCCCGGCAATGGCAGTTCTTTTTAGAAAGTATAACCATTACCGTTATTACAACCATTCCCACTATTACGGCAAAAATAATAGCTGCCAAAAAACTTTGTATTGGATAACCCGCAAAACCGATAAATTCCGTCTTGCCGAACAGAATGCGGTTAGTGAGCAACGAGTATGGGTTTATTATCTTTAGCCAAATATTGCTTGAGTAACTTTGTGACGCACCTATAATAATCAAACATAAGGCTGCTCCAAAATCAGCGACAAATGGGATAAGAGCATTACGCCAAAACATGGAAATCAGTAGGAATACCATACTCATAGTCCATATGCCGATTGCTTTTGTAATTGCGGATAGAACTACGTATTGCCACAAATTGCAGTTTACCGCAGCCGTACTGAAATTGCTGATGGCATACAGAGGAAGATTATATCCTTCCATTGTTCCAAATGAAAAGGAAAAGCCAAGATAATCCAGAACGGAAAACCATATTACAACACTTATTACAAATAAAGTAACTGCAACAATTTTAGCTAATACGGTTTTTTTACCGCCATTAGGGTTCGTCAGTAACAGCATATCCATCTGCGTTTCCTTTTCATAGACGAAAGTGCTGATAATTCCGTATAAACAAAGAAACAAAACCAATATATTTGAAAAGTCATAGTTCAAATAATAGTTATACATTTCCTGATAGGCAAAAGCTGGTATATTCCGTCCAGAATAAAGATTGTAAATAACACTGTTTTTACGCACTTCATAAGTCTGTCCTTGTTCCTTGTAAAATGCAGCATTTTCTTTTGCCTTCTTTGCCACTTCCGAAGCATAAGTCCGATAATTATAGAAATATTCCATAGGCTGTACATAGTATTTTTCTAAGATGTTTTCGTCACTATATATATTTCCCGTCATCGTATTCGGGTCATCTGTGTCTGTGCTTGCCGTCATATCAGCCGTAGCATCTTCTAACGGCTGATACAGGTCAAGAAGATTGTTGATTTTATCGGAAGTTATCTCTCCACGATATTTCTCATAGAGCTGCCAATACACGCTGTTCCAACTGCGGCTGTCTTTCCCGTCTGCCAAGTAGGAATAGGAATGAAATTCATTATTTATTTTGAACAGGTTTATTACGCTGAACAGAATAAGTACAACAAGTATTGACCGCTTGCAAAACAATTTGTAAAATTCATATCTGATTAAGCGTGTCATTTTTTCTCTCCAATGTCTTTCGACTCTCGCGGCATTCGTCAAATGCTCGTGCAAGCACGGCACTTGACTCATTGCCCGCGGAAATAATATAAAAATACATCTTCCAAGTTAGGGGAAGCTTTTACTGCGTTTGTTGCGGGCGAACTATCGCTTACAATCCTCACTGAAAAATTTTCGCCCTGCTGCTTCATATTACTGACATAATATTTGTTGCTAAGGCAAGCAGCCTCTTTGGCGTTTGTTGTCACTTCCCACACTTTACCATAGATACTCTGTTCTAATACGTCGGTAGTTCCTTGCGTAATCAATGTGCCTTCTTTGAGAATAATAATCTCTTTTGCAATACACTCGACATCAGAAACGATATGGGTAGCCAGCAAAATCGTCCGTCCCTGTGCAAACTGTGAAATCAAATTGCGAAAGCGGATGCGTTCACTTGGGTCAAGTCCTGCTGTAGGCTCGTCTAAAATAAGGATTTTAGGGTCGCCTAACATTGCCTGGACAATGCCGACTCTCTGCCGCATACCACCAGAAAGAGCGCCAATCTTTTTATCTTTCGCATCTAAAAGATTGACAATGCCCAGAAGCTCAAAAGCCCGTTCTTTTCCTTGTTCCGCAGGGATTCCTTTTAATGCGCACATATATAACAGGAAATCCATTACCGTAAAATCCCGATAGAAGATAGGGTATTGCGGCATATATCCGATTTTTGATAAAAAGTCTTTGCCCATTTTTTTTGCATCTTGACCGTCTATCAAAACAGTTCCATTATCGCTGCCCAAAATGCCGACAAATATATTTATCAGCGTTGTTTTTCCTGCTCCGTTAGCCCCTAAAAGTCCATAGACGCCCTCCGAGAGTTCAGTGGTAAAATTCTTTAGGGCATATTTACCTTTATACTGTTTTGAAATATTCTGAAATGATACTTTCATAGATAATTACCCCTTAAAGCCAAATGTTGTTATCAAAGTGCTTACCTCGCCAATACCTCGCCCAAGCACAACGATACAGGTGCCGGATTCATCCAAAATTAAAATCTGCGGGACACGCTGGAAATAAGTACTGTTTTTGTCCTTGACCGTTTCGGTATGGATAACCTTTCCCGATGCTGTATCATAAATATTAATTGTTACGCTTGCTTCTCCCAAAATGGAAGTAGCAAAATATTTACCTTGCTCAGAGCAGAAAACCCCGTCCTTTCCTTCGCTGCTACTTGAGAATGTAAACTTTTTTTCTGTATTAGATGCAGTATCAAGCATTAGCAGCGTTCCATTATTTTTGTTAAAGCTCTGGGGCATGACAAGTAAGTTCCCTCCCTTTTGCACTTCTTCAACATCCACTTCATAGTCGGCTTTTTTTGTGATACTAAGACTTGCATTGTCTGTGGATACTGTTCCATAAACAGAGACTCCATCCCCGCCATTAGAGCTTATTCCCATACCTACATAAGTTAAAGTTTTATCTCCCGTAAATGCAAGACTATCCATCGTTACAATCTGCATATTATTTGCCCTGCCATTTTTGGAATAGCTCAGAATGGCATGTATCTTTTTGGAAGAAATATCATAGAGATAAAGTCCTTGTAATCCGCCGATAGCGATTTGTTTTCCGTCCTGTGAAATGGTGACACTCGCCATTTGGAGGACAGAATCATCATTTAGCAGCCCACTAAAGGAAATCGTATTCTCAACAACAAAATCCTTATTCAATAGGTATCCTTTTACTCCATTACTGCTTTGTGCCGTTGCAAATGAACCCGTGCTGCCGCTGCTATTTTCTTCACCGACAATGAAATACCCGTCCGAATAAGGCTGCACACATAACTCATTCAAAAAAATATCCGCACTTGCTATAGTCTCGCTTTTCCCAGTATCATAAAGATAGAGCTTATCTGCTGCAACAATAATCCGATTGCCATCAGCGTAATAACAGCCGCTGACCTTTCCAGAGAAAGCCGAGCCATTCACTGTGCCAACATCCATAGTATTTTTATCTGTATCACTATTCTGTGGGTTGGACTTATTATTGTCGCTGCTTTCACTTCCTGTTTTTTCCGATGTGTTATTTTCTTCGGATTGTGGCACATCTATGGAGATTCCGTTTTCAGAACTATTCACATTTTCCTGACTGTTACCACAAGCTGACAGATTAAGAGCAAAAGCAAGTATAAGCATAATGCACATGGATTTCGTTTTCATTTTTCAGCCCTCCTTATAAAACAAAATTGAACCTGTCTTATTTGTAGAACAATCATTGCTTGCAGCAACAGCTACCGCATAGAAAGTATTGAAGTCATCTAATTTAGAGGTGTCTACGATGGCTTCAATTATCCACACATTTCCTTTGCTTAATGTTGCATCGTATGAAATCACTTTATCAAACGATATAGGCTTATGATTTAAGAAGAATGATATGCCATACCTTGTACCTGGCGTTCCGCAAATCGTGTAACGCACTGTAAGTGTATCTTTATTGGTAAGATTGATATTGTCATACACTAATTCGCCATCATATGAAATAGTTGAATAAACGCCGCTATCCAATGTATCCATAGTAATTCCATTCCAACCGTTTTTCACAAGATCATTCTCAATAAAAGAGGAAGTGATTTTTTCTTCTGCAACGCTGACATCACGAAAAATATTTTCACTTTCTCCATAAAAGATATCGGTGTCTGGAGCATCCTCATTAAAATGCAGTTTCAGCACTCTTTCAAGGTGTTGGTGATACCAACCGTAACTTGATGTTTCTTTCATATCGGGTTGGAAAGCGGGATTGGTAATGCTCAGGATTGTAATATTTAGGGTATCACCTTTTTTTCCCGTGTTCGGTGTAAACACAAACGAAAATTTTTCTTTGTGCTTTTCTGATGTTTTAAAACAATGGAGATACTCATATTCCGCCCTCTTATCATTTACCTTGTACGCCTGTGGCTTTCCGTCCAAAAAGAGCAGGAAGCCTATGTTATCCAATTTTCCCTCTGATGTAAACTGATAGTCCAAGGTAAATTCTCCGCCGTTATATTCATACGGTAAAACACTCTGGTCATCCGCTCTGGTGGGACTCACTTCCTCGTGGCTGAAAAAACCTAAAGAACCATCTTCCTCTGATTTTGTAAATGGATTTTCTTCCGTGTTTTGCGGGGGAGCTTTTCCGTCTTCTATGTTATAATTTCCGCAAGCTGTCGTAGTGAATAGCAAGCCGCAAACCATAACTAATGATAATATTCGTTTTCGCATTGTTTATCCTCCTGTCATGTTTGATATATTTCAATTATAAAAGCCAAATGTCAAAATGCGGTCAAGAAATAGAAAATTACACAAGAAAAACCAACAAACAGTGATTTCTCACAAGTCTGCTGGTTCTGCGTCTTACTTTTTATGTATTTATGTTGCTCGATAAATGGGAAAAGGTATGATTAACGCCAACATTATCAATAAAGGGTTGAAAATATCATCCCGCTTTGTTGACTGCAAGTTTAATTGTTACACAAGCTCCACTCGGAGTAACATTTGAAAGTTCTAAACATCCGCCGTGTTTCTGGCTAAGGACACGGCTTGTAGCCAATCCCAATCCCATATGTTCACCCGTTTTATCCTCAGAATAAAGAAAGGTATTCTTTTTGCGGAGCATTGCCTTTGAAAATCCTTTGCCGTCGTCTGTAATGGTTATAGTAAGTACATCATCAATAAATGTGTATAGGAAACTCACTTTGCTATTAGCATATCGAATGGCATTGGAAAAGATATTCTCAACAATACGGTAAAATATTTGCTCATCTAATTTTACTTGACATTTGGATACGGTAGAATGATATTCAATCTCCAGGCTATGTTGTCCTGCAATAAGTGAAAGGCTTTCTGTAGCATTTTTCAAAAAATCTGGCAACTGAACGACAGAATACTTTGTTTCGGTTTCTTCAATGGTATTCAAATCACGAATATAATCTGTATAACGCTCAAGTCGTTTTGAGGTTATCGCAAGGTTGGATAGTGTATGCTGCAATTTCTCATCATTCAGACTTCCATTTGTAAAGCATTGCTGCATATATTCGACATAGCCCTCTATAATCGCAATCGGATTTCTGAGGTCATGTGCCACTGATGCCTGTAAAATTCTCCGCTGCTCAATCATATTCCATAGCTGTCGGTTGTTATCATACAAAGCTTGCCGCATTTCTTCAAAAGCTGTGCAGAGCCTGCCTAATTCATCGTTACTGTTATAAGCAACCGTAAAATCAAGGTCTTGCCCCTTTATATGCTTTGTTGCATCTGCAAGAACCTGAATTGGCGGCGATAGCTTTTTTCTATAAAACCACCATGCACATAACATGATTCCTATAACTGAATAGATAAAAGGAAGCCCTACCATAGAAATGCTTATTGCTCTATATAGTAACTGTTGTTTCGGGCGAAGTGTGGAGAAGCTGGATTCTATTCTCTCTATTGTAAATTCTGTATCCCCTAACTTTTCTTCTTCCGTTTTAGCGGGGGCAAGCATAGACACTTTAGAAGGTTCATCAAGTATCAATCTTTGCTTTGCCTCAGATACTGTCCCATCTGCCATAATAGTCTGTGTATGCAGCCAAATTTCCTGTGAGTCGGGGAGGATAATCTTCTGCATACGATAACAGATATAAATTGTCAAAGCAGAGGATGTAAAAACAATTATCATTGTAATGGCAACCGCCCAGATAAATGCACTTTTAATAGATTTTACTTTCTTCATTTTTTCCATCTGTATCCCATCCCCCAAACTGTTTCTATATATTCCTTGCCCGTAGCTTCCGTCAGTTTATTTCTGATTTTTCGGATATGCTCTTTAATAACATTGCTGTCGCCCTCAGCATTAAAGCCCCATACGGTTTCGTATATCCGTTCTTTATCAAATATCTGGTTAGCGTTACTCATCAGAAACTCGACAATATCAAATTCACGATTTGATAAGTTCAGCGACCTTTCTCCATAAAAAATTTTGCGTTCAGCAAGATTTACAATTAAGCCTTGTGAAGATACGATTTTAGGAGTACACTTGCTTCTCTCGTCCCTCCGCAGGTGAGCCGCCACCCTTGCGGTCAATTCTTGTAAACTAAAAGGCTTGGTTATGTAGTCATCGCCGCCGACCTGCAAACCGTTTACCTTGTCCTGTTCTGTAATCCGAGCTGTCAAAAACAAAATAGGGCAGGTGACATTATTACGGATAATCTTGCATAGCTCCAATCCGTCCATTTCGGGCATGTTGATGTCAAGCAAAATTAAATCTGGATATGTATTCAGCATTGATATTGCCTGCTCCGCATCTTCCGCTACAAAAGTCTCATATCCACAATCCTGCAAGTGGCTTGATAATAATTCAGTCAGCATTTTTTCATCATCAACAATGAGTATCTTATATGCCATAGCAAAAACCTCCTAATCTAAAATATTATAAAGCTTAAAAGTCAAAAAGTGGTCAAGTTCCTACTTTTTTTCGAATATCAACAGGCTTTTGTGCATCTTTCAGAATGAGCCATATCCGATAGATGTTTATTGCGCCCACAATCTGATTTTTTTAGATATCCGCCGTACCACCGAAGTGATACGTTCTATTTTTTCGCTTTCCTGGGCTGCCATATATTCAAACATATCTGACTACCCAACGTACCATAATATTATATCCATCAAAAAGAACTTTAACAAGTATGCAACCGTAAATGTTCACTACAACATTATATCCCATGAACTTTGACAAGAAAAATAATCTTACGCAGTCAATTGGATGCTTTTTTGATGATGCGGAACTGACTATCATAGCAGGGACAGCGCAGGGAATATGTAAGGCAAAAGAGCAGCCAGAGGATTGACCTCTGGTCTTTCTTTCACCCATTCTGCCATCAATAGGCAGGGCATCCTTATGTAGAGAAAGTAATTATGAAAAGAAAGCAGAGAAATAGCCGTTAGAATGCAGCGTTCTCTGCTTTCGATACATATATTTCTTTACATAATTATTGTTG
>CAJTFB010000005.1 GCA_910575665.1 Eubacteriaceae bacterium | reverse complement strand
TTTTGTTTGCCATAGTAAAAGGCCTCCTTTGATAATTTGATTTTATCATAGAAGACCTTTTTGGAACACTGCTATTCATTTTTTACAGAGATTTTTTCATAGTCCCCATCTCCCTTTCGTCCGTGTTATCTAAAACAAATTGCAGTTCGTTTGTAACCTTTTCACGGTCATATGGAAGATACGCCGTTACAGGCGTGAAATTTGAAACCGTGTTTGCAAATAAATGTGTGCGTATATTTAAGTTGTTGATTAGCATTTGCAGTTCACGGATACGCTCTTTTTCTTCAGCAGGGACAAACAAACCTTGCTGTGCCATCTGGTACAGCTCTGTGTCGGGGAAAAGCGTAAGAGAGTCCACGGAAACAAAATACGGATTGAGCTGGCTGAACAGTTCAGCACTATTCCTTGCATTACGGTATCCGCCACCTTTTCCCGCAAGCCCTGTCATATAAACAAAGTAGTATTCAATGCCTGCTTCATCTAATTTTCTGCATTGTTCCAGAATATCAGCAGCTGTATATCCTTTATTTGCAAGGGCAAGCGTTTCGTCATCGCCGCTTTCCACGCCGATACTCAGTCCGTTAATGCCCATCGCCCTTAATTTCCTTAGCTGCCATACCTCTTTGTTTTTAGCATCACGGATACTCGCAAACATAGCCATTGTCTGACACTTGATCAGATAGTCCCTTACCGTCAACGCCCGCAGTTTAAGATTTTCATAGCTCATTGCAAAGGGGTTAGCTCCTGTCCAGAAAATTCTTCGGGCGTTTGGCTGATAACTTTTTATCTCTGCTAAATCCTCCTCAAATTCTTTAATGGGCGACATTCGGAAGCACTCGTTTTTATACAGACTACAAAACTTGCATTTATTATAGGTGCAGCCAGAAGTAGCCTGTATGATGACCGAGTGTGCTTCATACGGTGGTCGCCAAGTTCTGTCTGTAAAGTGCATGATTGCCCCTCCTTTCCTTATTCTTGCGTTGCTTTTTGCGCATATAGGTATACCTGCAGGGTGTTTCACTTACAGATGATGAACACTTTTTCTATATCGTTGTAATTCCTCTTCGCTGACATTTCCTATGATATCATCAAGAAGTGCCAACAGCTTTTTCTTGTCTTTCGGCAGTTGCCCATGAAACTGATACGCATTGGAAGCTCCCATTGCCGCAAAGATGGTAGGTATCTGCAAATTTTCAATGAGCGTCCGTACCTCTTTGTATTTTTCGAGTTCTCCTTCTTCCTGCCAGTTCCCACGCTGTATTTCAGCATAAAGTTCAGAATCGGGATAAATCGTAAGCATATTTGCCCCGATAAGCGCAGGGTGTATCTGGTTGCATAGTTCAGCCGTCAATTTTGCTCCGATTTCTCCACGACCTGCTCCAGAAATGCTCACCAAGTAAAAGAAACTGTAATGAATGTCTGCTGTATCTAATCTCTGGCATTGATCTATAATGTCCGCCGAGGTATATCCCTTGTTCATAAACCGCAGGGCTTCGTCATCGCCTGTTTCTATTCCTATTGTCAGACCGTCATATCCCATATCCCGCAGTTTGGCAAGCTCCTCATCGGTTTTAGGAGTAACATCTGTAATCCTCGCAAACGAGCCGATAGATGTAACTGACGGGAGATATTTGCGGATTAGCTCTGCAATCGCAGTTAATTTGTCATAAGACAAAACAAAGGGGTTAGCTCCCGTCAAAAATACTCGGCGGGTACGCCCGCTGTTCCAACCTTTCGTTGCTCTTTTAACCTCCCGTAAATCACTCTCAATATCCTCCAAAGGGGACATTCTGAATTTGAATGGCAAATCATGATACAAAGTACAAAACTTACATTTATGATGCGTACAGCCTGCTGTTACCTCTAACAAAAGTGATGCCGCTTCATACGGTGGTCGCCAAATTGTTCCTGTGTAGTGCATAAACACCTCTCCTTTTCTGTAACCTATACTAATTATACTTTTGTACATTGATTTTACAAGTACTGTACTTTTTTGTAGTACCTATATTGAAACGGTACATTGATTTTTGAGAAAAGTGTGTTATACTATTTCAAAAAGGAGTGGCAGGAATGAAAAAAAGTACATTGGCTGTTGAACGCTGCAAAACAGTTTCTACCATACAAAAAATCTTGGGCGGTAAATGGAAAATTGAAATCATCTATTATATTGCCTTTAGGGATATACACCGCTTTGGAGAGCTTCGCAGGCATATCGGTGACATTACGGAATCAAGCCTAACAAAACAGCTTCGGGAACTGGAAGCCGACGGCTTCATTTCCCGTTATGACTATAAAGAAGTACCTCCCCGTGTGGAGTATAACCTTACTGACTTAGGCAAAAGTTTCATTCCCGTTTTTGAACACATGAAGCAATGGGGAGATGAAAACCTCAGCGAGTAAGAAAAATATCCCAAGGGATATTTCCCTCGCGGCAGTCGCCAAATGGACATACCAGTATGTCCGCTTGGCTCGTTGCTCGCGGGAATAAATCACAGTATCTGACAGGCACATAAATAGTTAGGAAGTAATACTTATGGCAACAAACTTCATACGCTACATATATAACTCAAATATGGGCATGGAATTGATTTTCTGCGAAAATTCAACAATATCCTATCCTACACATAACCATGTTTCTGTATTCACAATCGGCATTGTGTTAGATGGCTCTATTGTGTTGACTGCGAATAACAATGAAAAGGTTTATGAAAAAAATCAGACCTTTATCATTTGCCCATATATGCCGCATAGTATTTCAGCACATAGCAGCTATACTTTGTTAAGTTTATGTATTGATAAAAATATTGCCGCACACTATTCCGCCGATAAAATAAGGCATAACATAATGGCTCTGTTAATGAATGCTTTCAATACAGAAAGAATCAATCCGTATCAGATATTACAATTATTGGACGGCGTAAACTCGTTTGCCGCCTATACAGATTGGCACTCTGAAAGCCAAAATCCATTTATCAATAACCTAAAAAAGCAGTTGGAATTATATCCTGAAGACAAATTTAGTATTGAAGAAATGGCACAAAACGCATTTATTAGCAAATATCATTTTATCCGAAGCTTTAAGGCAGAAGTGGGGCTTACGCCGCATCAATTTCAACTTCAAAACCGTATCCGCAAGGCACAACGATTGCTGCACAACGCCGAAACAATAACAGAAGTGGCTTTGTCCACAGGTTTTTGCGACCAAAGCCATTTCATAAAGCAATTTAAAAAACAGGTAGGCTTACCTCCGCTAACTTACAAATTATCTTCCCAAACAATTAAAACTGGGGAAACGAGTTAGCTCGACGGTGCCAATTTGAACCCTGTTTCGTACTGCGCTAGTAGCAAAATAGCGTTGTTGCTTTCATTCGATGATGCCACCACATCACCTCATTCAAGCGCCTAGCTATTTTGCTGCTATCACAATCCGAAATCTTCGACCTCCGCTTGTGATTTTCCAATTTACAAGGAAATGGAATGAAACGTACTGGAGGTACGTTGATTGACGTTGACGTAGCAAATTGGAAAATCACAAGTCGGAGGCAGGGTTCAAATTGGCGCCATCGAGCTAGCACAATGCAGGCATAAATTTTGCGAACAGGTAAAGACCATTTTCTCCTGCAATGACCTCGTGCGGCACTCCGATAGGAAAAATAGAAATTACGCCTGCTTCATAGGGCAGATTTGTTCCATTGTTCACACATATACCTGCACCAGAAATAACTTCATGTGTTTCTAATTGCTTCTCGTGGATATGATTGCCAATCTTCTTATTAGGGGCTATCCTCACAAGATGGAAGCTGAACTGTCCATCTGTCTTTTCGGATGTGATAATATGTTTTAACTCCACACCCGAGGAAGTAGGATGTTTCGCCCACGGAATAGCGTCAAAGGCTACCGCAGCATCTGGTAAAAGTAGCTTTCCTCCCTCATTGAATTTTTCAAACAGATTTTTATAATCCATTCTCAGCACTTCCTTTCAAATTTTTTGACAGTGTACCTGCCTGTTAATATCATAACAATAAGCACAAAATTTGAATTGTAAAAAATTGCGGAATAAAAAATAGAGCCAGTAAGCAGTGAGGGATACCCGTACGGTTTAGTTCAATTTTATTTGATTCTTTGTCCCGCGATACGCACACACCATATTTATAAATTCCTTTCGATATTTTAAGAGATATCCTCAAATAATGGTCATCAATTTCTAATCGTTTGATTCACTTGTCACATCATTTAGACATAGTTGCCTTATGGCATATAGTGAAAAAGTATTTTGAATCAGATGTTTAATTTCTCGTGCACTTGAATATGCAATCGCTGATTTTTGTAAACGCAATAAAATATTCTCATCCATTTTGATAGTATCTTCTTTATATTTCTCAATAGTTTCTTGGATAAAATTTCTCGCTATTTTTTCCTTTGCTTCATCAGACAAATCCTCGAAATGGATAACTGCATCAAAGCGGTTAAAGATAGGAGTGCCTAATTGTTCCTTTATTTCGCTTTCTGTTTTGTAATTTGAAGTACAAATAATAATAGCATAATCCAGATTGACCTTGTAATTTTGGTCTTCATAAACGCCTTCATCAAATAATTGATAAAAAGCACTATGAAAAACAGGATTTGCTTTATCAAATTCATGTAACAAAATGACATTAGAATCTCTGTCTAATAAGTCTTTATAAGTTATTCTAAGTAATGTTGTAGAAAATATAAATGTCGCTGTCCATAAATACCGATTTCAAAATTTCCTGTGTCTGGTGTTTCAAGCTTAGGAACTGTATAATCGCTTTCTTTTCGGTATATACCTCCGAATTGCTCAAATAATGATTTCATTGTAGTTTTCTCCAGTATATTTAATTATTCCTACAAATTCATCATAGCCAATCGTCTTTACAAATTTCCTAAAATGCCACAAGGGGCACTTCCTCATGTGAAGTACCCTTTGGCCATCTTTTTTCATTTTTAAGAATATTCAGGGAAGGGGGTGACCCAAAACGGTTACATTCGCCTTGTCGAATCCTGTCGATATATGTCGAACTGTTGTTCTTGTTGTATTATGTCTGATTATGTATAATGTAAATAACAACTACAATACCAATGCAAAAATACAGAAGAAGTTGTAAATAACCAGCAGAAAGGAAAAGGTGAAATATGAAAAGAGCTTTAGCAATCCTATTGATTATTGGAATGATGCTGTCGGGGGTATGCCAGCCATTCAACAAAACAGCCTGCTATGCAGGAACAAATCAGCAGACTACCACCTATACAGGAGAAAATTTCAGGATCGAATATCAGATTGTATCCCAGTGGGACCAGGGCTACATAGCCAATGTGACCATATTCAATACGGGCAGTACAACGATAGAAAACTGGGAATTGTCCTATCAGTCTGCAGATGAATATGTTAACATCTGGAATGCCAGTATTGACTATCGCGGGGCAAACTATTACAATATAAAAAACGCAGGCCACAATCAGAACATCCGGCCGGGGGAGTCTGTTTCCTTTGGCTTTCAGGCGGCATACAAAGGAGAATCCGTGGATATTCCCCGGTCCTATAAAATTCTTGGGGACAGGCTTGTGGTAAACAATAAGGAATGCCAGATCCAATTTGATGTGGTAAACCAATGGCATGACGGCTGTATCATGAACGCCACCCTGAACAACAACTCAGATAAAAATATCGAAAACTGGTCCATGGAATGTAGTTTTGATTTTGAGATACAGAACATCTGGAGGGCTAAAATAGAAAGCCGGAACGGAAATACATATAAAATAGCCAACTGTGAGTACAATTCAGTGATCCGGCCTGGAGAGAGTGAAACCTTCGGCATGCAGATCCATTTCCCTGAGGGGGCAGAGTTCAAAAAACCTTATGACATCAAATTATACCAGTACCGGAAGGATGACTGGTATCTTGATTTTGACAAGGAATGGAACCGGACCATGATCCGTGCCAACGATGAAACCGTACTGGAAGCAATTCAAAAAAACAAGAACACGATAAAGATAGGCATCATCGATTCGGGAATCGATTATTCTTCGAATATAAAAGTGGCAGCAGCTGAAAACTTTGTCACCGCCTATACCGAAAAGAACCCGATTTTTGGGGATTTATCCGGGCACGGGACAGCCGTGGCAGGCATCCTCGCTTCGGATCCATCCCGAAATGAAGACTCATACCAGTTTGATAACAAATACTTAAAGCAGCTGACCACAGAAAAAGTCAGCGGAATCAATCCCTATGTGAAACTTTACTCCGCCGAAGTCCTGGACGAATCAAACAAGACCACCGTGGACCAGCTGGTGAATGGAATCAACTGGGCTGTGGAAAAGGGCGTTAAGATCCTGAACATCAGCTGCGGACTGGAAAAAGATTCAGCCAAACTGCACAACGCCGTCAAAAACGCCTCTGCAAAGGGAATACTGATCGTTGCCGCAGCGGGGGATGGAAAGACCGTCCAGTATCCGGCGAAGTATGAAGAAGTGATGGCCGTGGGCGCTGTAAAATGTAATGGGGAGCAGACCGGATCATCCCCCACCGGAAACGAGATCGAGGTTGTGGCGCCTGGGGAAGACGTAACCACCTACGGCCCCTTCGAGATCTTGACAAACCAGTCTGGAACCAGCATGGCGGCCCCGCAGGTGTCTGCCCTGGCTGCTATTTTGTGGCAGCAGGACTCTTCCCAGTCTGCCGATTTTATCCGAAAGCTGATTGATGCCTCGGCACATCCCCTTGGGGAACCTGCAAAGTATGGGCATGGCCTGATCGATTGCGCCTATGCCCTGGAGCAGTACGGAACATTTGCGGAGGGATATCATGGATCAGGTGCGGAGAAGATGTCCTTGCTGGCAGATAATGACCATACATTACTGCTGACGGACGAAGAAGTGGTTCAGGGGTACTGGAGTGGTGTAAATCATCAAGCCGTTGCAAAAGGAGACTTTGATTTTCTAAAAAAAGGTGCAATATGGTCTGATAACAAAAAATCTACAGTGAGGGGAATGAAGGACCACCCGGAATTTCATGGATATTTCAAAAAAAATTATGTGGATGCGTACATTACCATGACTGAAGCAGCTTCAAAACTGTACAAAAGTGGAAAATTCCCCAAATTAGATAAGAATTATTATAATAGCTTTAAAAAGGCTGCCAATTTAGGGTTTAAAAATTATAAAATAACAAAGAAAGAAGATAAGGCAAACTTTGTATATGGAATGGCATTGCATACGGCGGCTGATATATTTTCCCACAGCACGACGGGAGTGAAGGGAAATGACCGAAAAAATTTGAAAGAAAAAAAATTAAAAGTTCTTTGTAAACAGTGGGATGTATTAAAGCATGGTCCCAAAGATTCTAATGGTAAATTTAATGCAGATAAAAACTTTGCGGATTCCACGAAATGTATATCAAGCAGATATGATAAAAGTGCAAAAAGAGTATGCAGTGCCATCATAAATCAGGCTGTGTCGAAGCATAAAAAGGGAAACAAAAAGGTGTTTGAATACATTTATTATTATAAGTCTGTTAAAAAAGCGTCGAAGATTAAAAAAGGGTCGGATAAGAAAAACTATGTGATAAAATCCTATGGAATACTAAATTTAACAAAGTATCTAAAACCAGGAGATAATAACAAGCTTAAAACAGTCGTAAACAATGCTGGGAATGCAAATATTAAGAAGGTGGTGAAAGCATGGAAATAAAAAAATGGACAGCAATCCTGCTCTGCATTATTTTATGTACAGGTAGTATCCCTAGCCCTTGCAATGCTGCAGCAAAAAAGACCAGTGGAACAGATGGAAACGGCAATACATGGGTGTATGATGTAAAAACAAAAACCCTCACTTTTTCAGGAAATAAAGGTATAGAAGATTTTACGATGGATGGCCATAGTCCGGAACCAGACTGGTATGTCTGGAGTGATAAGGTAGAACATATTATAATAAACGATGGAATTACTGGAATAGGACAATGGGCATTCTATTCATTTGTAGACTTGAAGACCGTTGTTATGACAGATTCGATAACGTGGATCGGAGATGGAGCATTTATATTTTGCATGAATTTAACGTCTGTCAAGTTATCTGCAAATATTAAAAGTATACGGGGGGAAGCATTTTATGGTTGTAACAAATTGGAACACCTCACACTGCCCGATACTCTGAAAACCCTGGGATCATTTGGTTCATGTTCAAAACTGAAAGAAGTTATCATACCGGACAGCGTGTCCAAGACATATGAGTCGCTATTTGTTGGATGTAAATCCCTTACAAAGATCAAGCTGCCAAAAGGCATGAAAGAAATCAAGCAGTATGATTTTGCTAATTGTAAGAACCTGAGAACTTTAGAAATCCCGGAAGCTGTGACGACTGTTTCCATGTCTGCTTTTTCCGGGACAAAACTGAAAAAGATCACGCTGCCGAAAAATGTAACAACGATAAAAAAAGGGATGCCTTATCGCGGAAAAGATAAAGTTTTTGCAGTAAATAATGATTCCGAGCTGCCAACCAGAGACCTCCGTCTGATCGAAATAAAATCAAAAAAGGTAAAAAGCATTGCCAAAGGCTCCTTTTCTGGTTTGTCGTCCAAAGTAGTGATCAAGGTGCCAAAGAGCAGGAAGAAAAAGTACACGAAGATGCTGCGAAAAAGCGGATTGGAAAAAAAGGTAAAGATCAAAACACTGTGATGGCATAAAGGTGGTAAGAGCATGGAAATAAAAAAATGGACAGCAATCCTGCTTTGTATTATTTTATGTGCAGGCAGTATCCCTTGTAATGCCACAGCCCAAACGACTAGTGGAACAGATGGGAACGGAAATACCTGGGTGTACGATGTAAAGACGAAAACCCTCACTTTTTCAGGAAATAAAGGCATAAAAGATTTTGTGATGGATGGACATATACCAGAACCAGACTGGTATGTCTGGCATAGAAAGGCAGAACACATCATAATAAATGATGGAATTACCGCAATCGGTAAAGAAGCGTTTTATGGGTTTACGGAAGCTAAATCTGTCATCATTGCCGATTCAGTAACACGGATCGGTAATGGGGCTTTTACAGCTTGTATGAATCTTAGATTTGTTAAGTTATCTGTAAATATTAAAAGTATAGAAGGGGATGCATTTTATGGGTGTGAGAGACTGGAACAACTCACACTGCCAGATACACTGAAAACCTTAGGAACATTGGGGGCATGTCTAAAATTGAAGGAAATATCTATGCCAGACAGTGTATTCAAAACGAATAAGAATTTATTTTATGATTGCAGATCCCTTACAAAGATTAAACTTTCAAAAGGTATGAAGGAAATCAAACAGCATGATTTCGCCAATTGTAAGAACCTGAGAACTTTAGAAATCCCGGAAGCTGTGACAACTGTTTCCATGTCCGCGTTTTCCGGTACAAAACTGAAAAGGATCACGCTGCCCAAGAATGTAACAACGATAAAAAAAGGACTGTCTTATAGAGGAAAAGTTTTTGCCGTAAATTATGATTTCGATCTGCCAACCAAAGACCTCTGTCTGATCGAAATACGGTCAAAAAAGGTAAAAAGCATTGCCAAAGGCTCCTTTTCTGGTCTGTCTTCCAAGGTAGTGATCAAGGTGCCAAAGAGCAGGAAGAAAAAGTACACGAAGATGCTGCGAAAAAGCGGATTGGAAAAAAAGGTAAAGATAAAGACACTGTAATTACATAGATTGGAAAAGAAGAATTCTTAGAAACACCATGAAACAGGAATCTCCCATAGAAATCCAGATAAACACTGGATTTTATGGGAGATTCCTGTTTTGCATAAAGGGGCGTTACACTAGGCCTTTAACGTATCATACAGATTTTTCACTGTCGGATAGATTTCCTTGAATTTAGCATATTTTGCATCGTACTTAGCTGTGAGAGCAGCATCTGGCTCCACACAGTCAATGACTTTGACGATTTTAGCAGCAGCTTCTTCCACGGAAGCGTATTCTCCGCAAGCAACGGCAGCCAGCATGGCGCCGCCAAGGCCAGGGCCTTCTTCGCTCTCGATAATGTTTACCTTGATTCCGAGAACGTTAGCAATGATCTTTCTCCAGAGCGGGCTCTTTGCACCGCCGCCACAGATCTTTGTTTCTGTGATGTTGATGCCAAGATCCTTAGCCACTTCAAAGGAATCACGGATAGCAAATGCCACACCTTCCAGAACTGCCTGGGTCATGTCCGCTCTTGTGGAGTCCATGGACATACCGATAAAGAGGGCGCGGGCATCTGGATTGTTATGAGGAGAACGCTCACCCATAAGATAGGGGAGATAATACACGTTGTTCTCGCCCAGTTTGTCATCGGTGATCGGCTTCTGCTCTGCCGGATAATCTTTGGTGCCGATGATATCGTCCATCCACCATTTGTTGCAGGAAGCAGCGCTGAGCATACAGCCCATAAGATGATAATTTCCGTCGGCATGGGCAAAGGAGTGAAGGGCGTTGAATTTATCCACACCGAACTCCTTGCTGGAAATAAAGATAGTTCCCGAGGTTCCGAGAGAAATGTTGCATCCGCCGTCGCCTACAGTTCCCGTTCCGACAGCAGCAGCGGCATTGTCTCCGGCGCCGGCAGCGATCTTGCATGTTGTGGTAAGTCCCAGTTCAGCGGCAGCAGCTTCTGTGAGAGCACCTGTGATCTCATAGCTCTCGAAAAGTTTCGGAAGCTGTTCTTCATTTACGGAGCAGATCTCCATCATTTCCTTTGACCAGCATTTGTTCTTTACGTCCATAAGAAGCATACCGGAAGCGTCGGAATAGTCGCAGCTATGAACGCCTGTCATTTTATAGGCAATATAATCTTTCGGGAGCATGATCTTTGCAATCTTAGCAAAGTTTTCCGGTTCATTTTCTTTTACCCAGAGAATCTTTGGCGCAGTAAAACCGGCAAAAGCGATATTTGCTGTGTACTGGGATAATTTATCTTTACCGATGACATCATTCAGATAGTTGGTTTCTTTTGTGGTACGTCCATCATTCCAGAGGATCGCCGGACGGATTACGTTATCATCCTGATCCAGAATCACCAGCCCATGCATCTGTCCACCAAAGCTGATGCCTGCCACCTGGGAAGCTTCGAAACCGTTTGTCAGTTCCTTGATTCCCTCAACAACAGCATTCCACCAGTCATCAGGGCTCTGTTCTGACCACCCGGGATTTGGGAAAGACAAGGGATATTCTTTTGAAACAATGTTTTTGATCGATCCATCTGCTTCCATAAGAAGAAGCTTCACAGCGGATGTACCGAGGTCAACACCTATGTAATACATATAAATCCTCCATTCCGAGAACGTTTTTTGTTCGAGGAACCGCACGAGAAAAACTGCTGTAGCAGCTTTTCTCGTGTCGGATAAGGGGGTATTTGTGACGTTCTCGGCACAAATACCCCTGTGAAAAATTGGCATATCAATGCAATTTTTCACAGTAAATCCTCCTATAAACTTTATGTTAAGAAATAACTGCCAGCAGTGAGCAATCATAAAGCCAGGCAATTATAAAAAAGCAGCGGCCAGAGAGGGGCGAGGTGCCGACCTCAGGGCCGCTGGCATGTAAATTACAAACGATAATTCAACTGCATGTATTTATGCAAATGGGTTTTCTGTCGGATAGCGAACGCCTGCCGGCTGATTGTATCCAATCTCATTTACATCTACACCGATATATTTGAATACTTCGTATAATGTCTTTCCGAAATGTCCAAATGCAACGGCACCGTGATGCGGATAGTTGCCTTCGATCAATACGTGGCGGTAGAATCTTCCCATCTCAGGAATTGCAAAGATACCGATGGCACCAAAGCTTCTTGTAGCAACCGGAAGTACTTCACCGTGTGCTATGTAAGCACGAAGTTTGGTATCTGCGGTACTCTGAAGACGGAAGAATGTGATGTCTCCAGGAACAATATCGCCTTCCAGTGTTCCGTTGGTAACTTCGATTGGAAGGGAACGAGCCATGATCTTCTGATATTTCATCTCACAGAAGGACAGCTTGCTGGAAGCGGTGTTTCCGCAGTGGAATCCCATAAATGTATCTTTCAGTGTATAGCTGGCATATTTGCCCTTGATATCCTCATCGTACAGATCCTGTGGTACGGAGTTGTTGATGTCGAGAAGGGTTACAGCATCCAGGCTTACAGCAGTTCCGATGAACTCAGAAAGTGCTCCGTAGATGTCTACCTCACAGGATACCGGAATGCCTTTTGCTGTCAGACGGCTGTTTACATAGCATGGTACGAAACCAAACTGTGTCTGGAATGCAGGCCAGCATTTGCCAGCGATAGCAACATATTTGCGGTAACCTTTGTGATCTTCGATCCAGTCAAGAAGAGTCAGCTCATACTGGGCAAGTTTCTCAAGGATCTCAGGTTTCTTATTACCTGCACCCAGTTCGTTCTCCATATCTTTTACAACTTCAGGAATTCTTTCGTCGCCTGCATGATTATTAAATGCCTCGAAAAGATCAAGCTCTGAATTCTCTTCGATCTCAATGCCAAGATTGTAAAGCTGTTTGATCGGAGCATTACAAGCAAGGAAGTTCAGTGGACGAGGACCAAAGCTGATGATCTTCAGGTTCTCCAGTGCATATACGGCACGGGCAATTGGAAGGAATTCATGGATCATGTCAGCACATCCCTCAGCAGTTCCCACCGGATACTCAGGAATATATGCTTTTACATTGCGCAGCTTCAGATTGTAGCTTGCGTTAAGCATACCACAGTAAGCGTCTCCACGTCCGTCTAACAAACTGTTTCCGGTCTCCTCAGCAGCAGCAACGAACATCTTAGGTCCGTCAAAATGCTTTGCAAGAAGAGTCTCAGAAATTTCAGGACCAAAGTTTCCGAGATATACACAAAGTGCGTTACATCCGGCTTTCTTAATGTCCTCCAAAGCCTGTACCATATGAATTTCACTCTCTACGATACAGATGGGGCACTCATAGATGTCAGCTGCATCATATTTCTTTGTGTACGCCTCAACTAAAGCTTTTCTTCTGTTTACAGAAAGCGTCTCTGGGAAACAGTCACGACTTACTGCAACAATTCCGATTTTCATTTCTGGCATGTTGTTCATGTTAGTAAACCATCCTTTCATTTATTCTGTTAAAATTTAATCAAAATCAGTAACTTTATTTTAAAGCATTTATAAAAAAAAATCAATAAAAAGCATCATATTTATAAAAAAAATTTGTGCAGTGTACATATTGCACTAATGATCATTTCGTAGTATAATGAATTTGTATAACCAGAGTTTTAAGTTCACTTTACATGGAGGTAGGACTTTACTTCAGGATATTTAAAAAGTAAAGAGGTGATTTCATGGTTGAAGTATACAATTATTTTATAGGGGGATATATTCCGAAGGTATCTCCAAAGACCAATGTACATGATAGAAAAGAACTGAAAAATAAATATAAGAGCATCGTTTCGCTGAATAATGCAAATCCCCTTGCCATGATCCGGCTTTCCCCGGATACACAGATCTATGCTCTTGATGTTAAGGAAATTTCTATGGAGATGGGGGAGGCAGCACAGAATACCCTGGATGGAAAACCGGAAGAGGCAGAAGAACATGCGGAGAAAACACTGGAGCTGTTTAATAAACTGCTGACCAGAAGTGACGAGTATGGGGATTTGAAGAACAAACCTTCACGTCCGGGATGCGAGCTTCGGAATCTGGTGGCTGCCAATAAAGAAGACCTGGAGGCGGCAGGATTTACTGTCGAAGAAGATGGATTTCTCAGCATTAACAAGGAAAAAGAGTTTCAGGTTCCTGTGAAGTTTATGAAAGAGCTGAAGGATAAGTGTGAATATATGAGTATGAATCCGATGGAGTATGTCGAGAAAAAAGTATTTAGTTATGCACACCTTCACCGGAGTGATATTGGGTATGCCTATGCTTCGTCTGTGTATACCGGAATGTTGTTTAATTCCTATTGTTAATGGGTTCTTTGATTTATGTACTAAATAGATATTGATATTGTTTGTGTTTGAGCTGCAGAGTCTTGAAGAGGAAGGCTTTGTAGCTTTATTTTTTTTCGCTAAGGCAAAGTGCATGTTTTTGAGGCTATCGGTATAGAGACAACAAGTGATATGTAAAAAGGTGGGATGTGGTATTGAAAACTATGTTTCGGAGTATTTGAGTTGACATCATAAAAAGTTTGTGATACTCTCATACTATGATGTATGGTGATACTGTTGTAAGTGGTATGTCGGATTAGGAGGAAAGCGATATGAACGGTTTGGTTTTAGAGGGTGGAACATTTCGCCCGGTGTTTAGCTGCGGGGTGATGGATGCACTGCTGTCTGAGGATATTATGATGCCCTACTGTATCGGGGTGTCTGCGGGGATTTCGGATGGTGTGTCTTATATATCGCGTCAAAAGGGAAGAAATCTGGAGATTTTACAGAAATATAGAAATGATAAGAGATACATGGGCAGGTCCAATTACCGAAAGCATAGGAGCATCTTCGGCCTGGATTTTGTATTTGGAGAGATTCCCAATAGTCTGGTTCCTTTTGATATGGACACATTTAAGAAATATGAGGGGACATGTCTGGTCGGCGTAACAAATGCGCACACTGGGGAAGCACAGTATATGGATGCGATGGATATGGATGATCGGTATTCGATGCTTCGTGCCACCTGTGCCATGCCCCTGTTTTTCCCGGCAATTGAGTTGAATGGTGAAAAATATTACGATGGTGGAATCGCGGATCCGATTCCAGTGAAGAAAGCATTTGCGGATGGATGTGACAGGCTTTTAGTGGTACTGACCCAGCCGAAGGGGTTCGTCAAACGTCTTGGAAAATACGACAAGCTGGGGGCGAGGATCCTTGCCCACAAGTACCCCGCTGTCAGGGAGGCGATCCTGTCCAGGCCGGACCGCTACAATAAGATCGTGCGCCTCTGTGAGCAGTGGGAGCGGGAGGGAAAGGTTATGATCCTGCGCCCAAATTATCTTCTGAACAGTTTTGAGAGCAATGTACAGAAGCTGGAGACTGCCTACTGGCACGGATATCGTATGACAAAGGAAAAGATGAAGAGAATTCGGAGATTTCTGGGGCTTTAGTGATAGAGCGTAAATAGTTCGATGATGTTGCTGAGCTGGCTTAATCGTGTTATTGAGTAAAAAAAATAGGATTGTGTTTGACATTATCTTATCTTTTCTGTTATAATATTTATGCTTGCGGTTATGGCGGAATTGGCAGACGCGCTAGATTTAGGTTCTAGTGGGGGATCCCGTGCAGGTTCAAGTCCTGTTAACCGCATTTTTCTGGGAAATGTAGGTTTTAAGAGTTTGTTCTGAAGCAGGGACAGACTCTTTTATTTATATCTTATTGTAAGCTTTCCAGAAAGAGTTTATTTTGTATATAGAAAAGGTAAAAAATAGTGATTCACATGTAAAGAAAGTATTAGTTACTTCGAAACAATGTGAATAAGCACCGGGTTACGTATATTTAATGTGAAAAAGTCTCATATTTACATTTATGCTATATTGTATAAAGGATGTGTGCTTATGAGATTATTGGAATTGCGTATTTCAAACAAACTATCACAGAAAGAACTTGGCAAAGCTTTGGATTTGACGCAACAGCGCATTAGTCTGCTGGAACAAGGCAAAAGTTATCCAAATTCTATCGAGATCACAAAGTACGCTACGTATTTTGATGTGTCTGCGGATTACGTACTGGAGATCAGCCCGAGAAAGAATCCTTTTGCAGAGATGGAGGGTCTGGTGCGTGGAAACAGAGAGATTCTGTTGTTAAAATATTATTCAAAACTGAATGAGAACATGAAGAAATATATTTTGGAAATGACGCAGAAGGCGCAAAAATATCAGGGGAACGACGAAACGGATACATTGTCCTAAATAATGTGGATAATATATCCGTTCTCTTTGTTTACATTTTATCGCAATACAGGTATAATATGGTCAGGGGGACAGCTCGCTCCGTCCGCTTTTTGAGATGAGATCGTTAGCTGATACGTTCAGTGAAAGTGTTAGGTGAGATAAATTGAAAAACATTCTTGTACTTGAAGATGAAGTTGAGTGCAATCAGTTGTTATGTGATATCGTTACTACGAGCAAAGAAAGTGTAACAGTTTATCCGGCATTTGATGAAAGAGAGGCGATGCAGATTGCACTTGAATGTCATATGGATCTGTTTCTTGTCGACATTTCCTTACATGACCTGCAGGGAAATGATGTGTCAGGCGTAAAGTTTGCCAAACAGATTCGCAATATTGATTATTATGAGGTTACGCCGATTATCTTTGTGACATCTATTGCCAATCTCGAACTCCATTCATATCGTGAAGTTTCCTGTTATAGTTATATTTTAAAACCGATTGATGAAAAGAAGCAGAAGCAGCTTGCCGAGGAAATAGACAAGCTTCTCAGGGACAGGAAGTCTGTCAGCAGAGAGCAATATCTTTATTTTAAGGTTGATTCTGTCTTTTATCCTATAAAAATAGATGAAATTATAACGATCCGCTGTATTAATAGAAGATTGCTCATACATACGATATCGGATAAATTTTATGTGAATAAGCTGACATTGAAACAGATCCAGAAAGAATTAAATGCCATGGGATTCAATCCTTTTGTGGAGTGTCGCCGCGGGATCCTGGTGAATCTGGATCATGTGGAACATATCGACAGAGTTAATAAATATCTGAAAGTATACAAAGAAGACCAAATGATCGACTTTGGAAGAACAAAATGGTTTTCAGAAATACAAGGAGTAATTGAGCATGATTAGTAATATTTTAATGGCAGGGATAGAACAGGTTGCTAATATAATGGTTGTTGACAGTCTGTTTGGGGGTGGGGTGAAAAAGGATATAGGAAAGAAATTGGGATTGATATTGCTGCAAATTACGATATTAGGTATTTTCAATATGTATCAGCTGGCCGGATTGTGGATGCTTTTAGTATATGCCACTATGATTGCTGGTGCGAAGCTGATCTATCATGGGAACATAAATATTTGTATTCTGTATTGCATTATTGCGTTTCTGATGGTAAGTGCCATCGAGCTTATGCTTTATATTCCCTTTGCTTTTTTCTGGAAGGAGATGGTGGGAGATTTTCGGGCGGGGCTTATCGGAACCGGTGGCACGCTGCTTCTGGTGTGTATCGCCCGCTATAAGAGGTGGATCAACTGGAATATGGTTCAGGATTTTGTGAAATGCCGTTATAAGATGCTGTGCTATATCTGTGCAGCGGTGGGGAGTATCATGCTCTTTGCCGTGACCTATTTTCGTGTTTTGGAAAGCATGCCAATATACAGCTTTATTTTTCTGCTTTTATTGATCGTTATCATATTTCCAATGATGTCGCAGTTTATCAAAAACGAGGTCGAACTGAAGGAGCGGAGCAAATTTGAAAAACCTATGCGGGATGTGATCACAAGAATCCGCCAGCAACAGCATCAATTCGATGCCCATCTGCAGGCAATCTATGGAATAATCAATCGTTGTCATACCTACGATTGTCTGGCGGCGACGCTGATAGATTATATGTCAAAGATTGAGAGGATGGATGCATTTTACAGTCTGATAAAGATGGAAGATCCGGTGTTGTCAGGTTTTCTTGGAGTCAAATTTTCAGAGGCAGTAAACCGGGGCATACATATTTCACAGGAGATATCTGTGAAGAAGATAAATACTAATATTCCCCTTACAGAGTTGATCGGAACCTTTGGCAATCTGATTGATAATGCCATTGAAGAGGTTGAGACTAACTATCTCAAAAAGGAGATCCGGTTGTCTTTGCATGAAGAGGGGGACCGGTATGAATTTATGATATCTAATCCGATCCGGAGCACAGATATGCATGAGATCACCAATTTTCCAAAGAAAGGATATAGTACAAAGGGAAATGGGGAGATGCGGGGACTCGGCCTGCATAATGTGTTGGATACGTTGAACCACTATAAGGGAGAATTGTACATGAATAAATACAAGGTGGAAGAAATGGATTGGTTTTCAGTGCGGATTAAAATAAAAAGGCTTACATGAAAATAAGCCTTTTTATTTTGTGTCTGGTTGGTTTAACTTGTTTTCCTTTACTGCTTTGTGTTTAGTCTTCTGTCGGATACTCTGGCTCGCCCCAGAAACAGTAGCTGATAACACTAGTGGTCATCATAGCAGCCATGGCGATGCATAAACTGCAGATTTTAAATAAAAGAGTGCTATTAAATTTTTTCATAATTCCCTCCTTTCTGTGCGGCAGCGGCACAAAGTAGTTGTAATGTCTGTAAAACAATAATCCAGAAGCAGATGTCTGCGATTGGAGTTGTTTTCAAAATGATAATAGCAATAGAGAATATAAACAAAAGCACTGTTGCCCTGTTACGGTACCGGCGTTTTGTCTCTGGTGTTGCCGAGGGCCTTTTTTTTGATGCTACTGGTGCCGTCAGAAATGTGATCAGGATACATAGTGCCAAAATCACAGGTTTGATCGGATACGGGACGGATACAAAAGACGGAAGTACAATAACCGACAAAAACATAAAAGTAAGCGTAAATAAAAGACAGGTAATAAAGTGTTCCATATGAAGGCCACCTGAATTGCACCGGATGGTTATAAGAACTAATACACCGACAAAAAATTCGGGGAGGTGTCCCAATTTGAAAAATAAAACAGAAAGCATCAATGTCTTGATCAGTTCTGAACTTACAGCCTTCAGTGTGTATTTTAACCGCTTCATTTCAAGATCCGTGAACTGATAGGATGACTGGATCTGATTTAGAAACTGTTCCGTGTGAATGACTGCCATATTGCAGTATCCTCCTTGTACGAAAAATATGCAATGCACCGGTGCAGTCGACTTGGGTAATAGTATATCGGAAAAAAAGACAAATACAAGGGGGAATGCGCGAACTGTGCGATTTCGTGTCTGAAATCATAAAAAATGGCCACAAACGACGAAGCATCGTTATTTCAGACACGAAATAACACGATTCGCGCAAAAGTATACCATCTTTTCCCCATTTACTGTATAATAGTAAAAGAACAAAAGAATTTTTAAGGAGGAACTGATTATGGATATGGAAATAGGTATGGAACTGGTATTGGAAGCGAACTTCCCGATGTGCGAATGCAATAATTGCTTTATGGGATCATTTCTTCAAATGATGCGCTATAAGGGAGTGAGGTTAAGTGAATTAGAGGTACAGCTTCCCTATGCTGGTGTCAGGCTCAGTTTGTCATATCAGGATGGAATCAGTCTAAGTGCTAACTTTATTCAGGGCATACATTATTTTTGTTCAGAAAATCAGATTGCATATAAGACGGGAGAGATTTTGCCACAGCACATTGGAGAAGTGGCATATGAGATTCTGTCGGAACATGGTGCATTTATGATTTCATTGAATTCGAGAGATTATGGATATTATAAGGCCTTTGTCAATGACGGGATACAGCATTGCGCACTGGTGACAGGAGTTGATAAGGAGGGGCTACACATCGTGGATGCTTGTGCTTCATCTTCTCAGCCGACGACACATAAGGGGATTCTTCCTTTTGAGAACATTCTTGAAATTGGTCAGCATCAACCAATTCCCATTGCTTACATAGAAGGGGAAGTCACCTGGGATAAAAAAGAGAAAGAGACTAATTGGGTACAGGCGAAGAAAAATCATATGGAAGAGAATATAAAATTAGAACAGGGCAGCAGGCTGAGGACAGGCTTAGATTATTGTGAATATCTTTACTCGGATTTGTCTTCGCTGAGGGGATTTGAACTTCGTAAAATTGCCCATAATATTATGACAGATACCCACGTTCCTCAGTTGAAGATGCTTATAAATTTGTTTGCAGATAAGAAACAACAGGATTATTACATAAAAATGAACCAGCTTTGCAATGACTGGACTCTAATGTCATATCGTTTTCTAAAAGGTAGTTTTGAGTATGATTTTGCAGATCAGGAAACGCTTGTATATAATTATAAAGCGCTTCTTGAGAGAGAGAGGGAAATATATCAGTTATAAAAATAAATTTTTACATTGCTTTACCTTGCCACAGGATTAGAAGGGTTCCCTTTTCTACGCTAATACTTCCTTTTTTTCCAATAGCTTCGTTGCTGATTCCCAAGGGGAAGTGATTTGTCAGGGTGCTTCCTTCAATTTCATACTTTAAGCCTTTGATTGTTACATTTTGACTTTTGTCACTGAGGGAGAATACTGAGACATAACCGATAAAATTCTTTGGGATTGTAAAACCGGAATTGTGGATCACGGTCAAATCGTACTGAGCGTGATGGAGAACTCCTTGGGCCCCTTCGGCGGCAAGGTAGGACAACGCCTGAATATTGGCTATGGAGTGGTCCAATCGTCCACCCAATCCACCATAGATCTCGAAAGTATGGTAGCCTTTGGAGAGTCCCAGTTTGATGGCAAGCATCATATCGGTATCATCCTTTTCCGAAGGATAGGTATACTTTTCACAGATCGTATCCTCCCATATTTCATGGGATTGAATAGAATCAAAATCTCCCAGGGCAATATCTGCCCGAAGCCCGATTTGAATCAGGTGGTCATAGCCGCCATCGGCAGCAATGACCAGATCTTCATCCATAAGTGATATGTCGCAGGAGGAAAATTCCCCTGCACCAAATATATAACAGACAGGAGTATCCATGTTACGATACCTCCAGGTTTTCGATAATTTTTACCGCGTCATCCATGTAATCAAAAGAAAAATCTTCAATATTTCCTTGATCTACGGCTTTGGTAAGTTCTGGATTGATGGGAAGCTGGCTGAGGACAATTAATCCATACTGGTCAGCGATCTCTTTCACATGGCTCTCTCCAAATACAGAAATATGTTTACCACAGTCAGGACACAGGGCATAACTCATGTTTTCTACAATTCCCAGTACTGGTATCTTCATCATTTCTGCCATTTTTACTGCTTTGCTCACGATCAGGGATACTAGATCCTGAGGGGTGGTTACGACGACAATGCCGTCCAAGGGTAGAGATTGGAAAACGGTCAGTGGAACATCTCCCGTACCAGGAGGCATATCCACAAAGAGATAGTCTACATTTTCCCAAAGTACATCGGTCCAGAATTGTTTTACGGTTCCGGCGATGACAGGTCCTCTCCAGATGACAGGATCGGTCTCATCTTCCAGTAGAAGATTGATGGACATGATATCTATGTTTGTTTTTGATTTAACCGGAAAAATAGTCGTGGCATTTCCCATGGCTTTTTCCGTGATCCCAAAGGCCTTCGGGATCGATGGACCAGTGATATCTGCATCCAGAATACCACAGTGATATCCTTTCCTGCTAAATGCCACTGCGAGAAGGTCGGTGACCATGGACTTGCCCACACCGCCTTTACCGCTGACAACGCCGATTACTTTTTTAACACTGCTGTCGGGATGTGGTTTTTCCAGCATAGATTCGGGCGATCTGTCCGCGCAGTTTGAACTGCAACTGGAACAATCATGATTGCATTCACTCATAGTACTATAAAGCCTCTCTTTCACAGAATATATGGTTGTGCAACAACCGTTATAAATTTACTTTATTACGAAACCTTGATTTTGTCAATAAAATGTGGCAGGATGAAAAGAAGAGAAAGAATGCGAATGCCTGCTGATGCTGTTGAGACAGCTCCGGGCGTCAATTTGTCTCATGGATCTTGAAAAGGAGGAGAAAAAATGGAATCCAGAAAAGAAAAAGCGATAGAATTATTTAAGAAGGGATATAACTGCTCCCAGTCGGTGGTGCTAGCATATGCGGACGAACTGGGGCTGGACTGGGATATGGCGGCAAAAATGTCTGCTTCCTTTGGGGGCGGTTTGGGAAGACTTCGCCATGTGTGTGGTACCGTATCTGGTATGGCTATGGTTGCGGGGATGATCACGGCATCCTCAGATCCGAAGGATAAAGAACAGAAAAAGGAAAACTATGAGATGATACAGAAGCTGACAAAAGAGTTTGAAAAACAGAATGGCAGTATTATCTGCCGGGAGCTGCTGGGACTGGATGGCGGGCAGACCACGGTTTCAGAAGAATATCGGACAGGGGCTGTTCCTGAACCACGAAGCTCCGAATATTACAAAAAGAGACCTTGCCCGGAACTGGTGGGGCAGGCTTGTGAAATTTTGGATCATATGCTGTTTGACCCGGCGGAGGAAGGAAATTCTTGATTAAGGTTTTAAAATATGATAAAATAGGTAGAAGTATTGACGATTTTTATCTAAAAATAAGGCAGGAGGCATTTTTATGTTCAAAATTGTAGAGAAAACGTCCCTCAATCCTACCGTTTCTAAAATGGTAGTGGAGGCTCCGCTAATTGCAAAGAAAGCTGAGCCGGGACAGTTTATCATCTTTCGCGCCAAAGAAGACAGCGAAAGAATTCCGTTGACAATTGCGGATTATGACAGGGAAGCAGGAACGGTTACGATTATTTATCAGATCGTTGGAGGATCTACCATGGAGTTAGATACTCTGGAAGCTGGGGGATATATTCACGATTTTGTGGGACCTCTCGGGGTTCCTACTCATACAGAGGGATTGAAAAAGGTTGCTGTGGTCGGCGGAGGTGTCGGCTGCGCCATTGCCTATCCGGTGACAAAAAAGTTGCATGAAATGGGTGCAGAAGTGCATTCTATCGTAGGATTTAGAAATCAGGATCTGGTCATCCTAGAGGAAGAATTTAAGAACGCAAGTGATAAACTTGTGATGATGACAGATGATGGAAGCTATGGGGAAAAAGGCTTGGTTACCGATGCGCTTGAAAAGCTGATCAATGAAGGAAATGAATACGATGAAGTGATCGCCATTGGACCATTGATCATGATGAAATTTGTATGCCTTACAACTAAAAAATATGGAATTAAGACCATGGTCAGCATGAACCCGATTATGATCGACGGTACCGGTATGTGCGGCGGTTGCCGTTTGACTGTGGGCGGCGAGACGAAGTTTGCCTGTGTGGACGGCCCTGACTTTGATGGTCATCTGGTAGACTTTGATGAGGCGATGCACCGCGGAACTATGTACAAGGAATTTGAGACGCATGCTCGCGAAGAAGCCTGCAACTTGCTGAAGAAAGGAGCAGAGTAAAATGGCAGAACGTAATATGGATATGAACAAATGTCCGATGCCGGTACAAGATGCGGACGTCAGAAATAAAAATTTTGAAGAGGTAGCGCTGGGATATACTTATGACATGGCGGTAAATGAGGCGAGAAGATGTCTGAATTGTCCGAAAAAGCCTTGTGTCAGTGCCTGCCCGGTACAGATTGATATCCCTGCTTTTATCGAGAGAGTGGCAAATGAGGATATGGAGGGGGCTTTTGAAATCCTTTCCAAGTCTACTTCCCTTCCAGCAGTGTGCGGACGTGTGTGCCCGCAGGAAAGTCAGTGTGAGGGAAAATGTGTGCGGGGAATCAAAGGTGAGCCAGTAGGGATTGGCCGTCTGGAGCGTTTTGTGGCGGATTATCACAGAGAGCACTGCACCGACAGTCCAGTGATGCCAGAGCAGAATGGACATAAGGTGGCTGTGATCGGAGCAGGACCAAGTGGACTTACGGTGGCGGGAGACCTTGCTAAGATGGGATATAAAGTAACCATCTATGAAGCGCTTCATTTAGCCGGAGGAGTGCTGGTTTATGGTATTCCAGAGTTCCGTCTTCCCAAGGCGATCGTTCAAAAGGAGATTGACAATCTGAAAGCTATTGGAGTTGACGTGGAGACCAATATGGTCATCGGTAAAGTGCTTACTATAGATGAGTTGTTTGAGATAGGAAATGAGGCAGTATTTGTAGGTTCTGGAGCAGGGCTTCCACGCTTTATGAATATTCCGGGCGAGAGCCTGAAAGGCGTATACTCTGCCAATGAGTTCTTGACCCGTATCAATCTAATGAAAGCATATAAAGAAGATTCTAAGACACCGATCCAACATGCAAGGAAAGTAGCTGTCGTGGGTGGTGGAAATGTGGCGATGGATGCCGCAAGAAGTGCAAAGCGTCTCGGCGCAGAGGAAGTGTATATCGTATACCGTCGTGGCATGGAAGAATTACCAGCGAGAAAAGAAGAGGTTGAGCACGCAGAAGAGGAAGGAATTATCTTCAAGACACTGCACAATCCAGTGGAGATCCTCGGCAATGAGGACGGCATGGTATCCGGTATGAAGTGTGTGCAGATGGAACTTGGTGAGCCAGATGAGAGCGGTCGCCGCCGTCCGATCGTGAAGGAAGGTAGTGAGTTTGTTCTCGATGTGGATTCTGTAATCATGTCCATCGGAACCAGTCCGAATCCGCTGATCCGTTCTACTACGCCAGGGTTGGATGCTAATAATCATGGATGTCTGATCACAAAGGATGAAAAGGGTGAGACGACCCGTGAGGGCGTTTATGCCGGTGGAGACGCTGTGACAGGCGCAGCTACTGTGATCCTTGCTATGGGAGCGGGTAAATCAGCAGCCAAGGCAATTGATGAGTATATTAAAAGCAAATAATAATAGCCGGAACGCCGGCGCAAGTATAGATGAAGGGAGTGTTTATATTGGTTAAAAGTTCAAGTAAGAGAGTGGTCTGTATGCTGCTTATCCTCGGACTTGCTTTTTCAAGTACGTTACCTGTGGCTTCACAGGCGGCAAAAAAGACAAAGCTCAAGACAAAAAAGATCACGATGAAAGTTGGCCAGAAAAAGAAGATTGTTATCAATGGAAAAAAGAAAAAAGCAGTTTACCGTTTTGTTTCATCTTCAAAGGCTAAGGCGAGTGTGTCTAAGAGCGGCGTAGTTACAGCTAAAAAAGCAGGAAAGGTTACGATCACGGTAAAAGAAACTTATAAGAAAAAAACGAAAAAGCTTGGGAATACGGTAGTTACGATCAAAAAGAAAGACGATGGGAAGAAACCGTTGCCTACAGCAGTTCCTTCATCAAGTCCAGCCGCAACGCCTGTGGTGACACCGGTTCCACAGTCAAGCAGCCAGCCACAGAACACCGAGGTTCCAAAACAAACGGAGGAACCGAAACAGACAGAAGCTCCCCTTGAGACGGAGACGCCAGCACCTGTCATGAAGCCGATCGGTCCATATATCGAGGATACGGATTCTAGTGTGCCTGATGGATTCGATAAAGTGAATGACGAGGTGGCGGGAACGGTGGAGGATATTACATACGATTCCACTGTGATTAAGGAAGATGCTGTTGTTTCCAGAAAGGCAAAGGTCGTTCTGCCGAAGGGTTATACCGAGGATAAGAAATATCCGGTGGTATATATGAATCATGGCATCGGCGAGAATGAAACGACATTTTATGGAAATAAAGTTCAGAATGTCATCTGGAATGCTATTGCAAACGAGGACGCAGAGGAAATGATCGTTGTATTCCCGAATGGCTGTGCCAATGAAAAGGGAAATAGTAGTGGGCTGGAATTCTTTAGTAAGGAACATTATGCGGCATTTGATAATTTTATCAATGATCTAAAAGAATGTCTGATGCCATATATTAATGAGCATTATTCCACGCTGACAGGGCGTGATAACACTGCGGTATGCGGATTTTCCATGGGAGGACGTGTCAGCCTGCATATCGGCTTTACCCTTCAGGATACGTTCCGTTATGTCGGGGCTTTTTGCCCAGCGCCAGGAATCTTTGAACACAATGACATGAATGTTCACGAAGATGGATTGTTTACCCCTGAGACATTTACTCTGCAGGATAAGTATATGAACGATACCCTTGTGATGATCGTGAAAGGAACAAACGATACGACGGTGAAGAACTTCCCGAAAGATTACACGGATGCATTGACTACGAATCAGGTTCCCCACCTTTACTTTGAACTGCCGGGTGGGCATGATGGCAGTGTGTATAAGCCGGGAATGTATAATTTCCTTCGACGCATTTTCCACCGCAATTAGGGATCATAAAAGGTATATTATGATGTAGGGGACAAAAGGTTTTTGGACCCTGGGATCATTATTTATAACAGATAAAAACTGCTGCATCGCATGGTCGATGCAGCAGTTTTTATGTGGATTTTTTTATAGGAACTGGCTGCCAAGAATTCCCGTAAAATGGTGACTTTTTGTCGAAATATGTCGAATAGAATCGAGGAATGACAGAATGTTTTTTTTGTTGAAATCTTTCCATATATTATAGTATAATTAAACATATATATACATAAAATCGGGAGGTACTATGAAGAAGAGGGCAGGTTTAGGTTTGAGAAAAAGACTGTTGGGCGTTACTTTAATTCCCATTATTTTATTCGGGATCGTGATCATATTGTGCAGTTGCAACCAACTGGCAAGATCCGTCCATCAAGAAGTGGAATCTGGATTGAAGAATGTGGCGCAGTCAGCGGCCTATATATTCGAAAAAGAGTTTCCGGGAGAGTACCAGCAAAATTCCGGGAGTACAGGGATATTTAAGGGGAACAGGAAGACAGAGGAGGCAGCAGAGATCCTGGAGACATTAAAAGAGATTTCCGGTTCAGATATAAGCATTTTTTATAAAGATACTCGTGTAGTTACTACGATACTCAACAAAGAGGATAAGCCGATTGTAGGATCTAAAGCAAATGCCGTGATCATCAGAGACGTATATAGAGGAGAAACGGAGCGCTTTTATGCTGAGACGAGTATTAATGGACAGGAATATTTTGCGTATTATTGTCCCCTGTATGATTCCCAGAAAAAGTGTACCGGCATGATATTTGCAGGAAAACCGTCCAATTATGTCAGCGAGATTGTTTTACAGGGAGTGCTTCCCATCGTGACGATTATTATTTTGGCGGTCCTGGCTATGAGTGTGATCATGTGGCAGTATTCGGAGCGGTTGACTGTGGCGATGAAGAACCTTCAAAATTTTCTTATGAAGGTGGAACGAGGGGATTTTACAGCAGAGTTGGGAGAGGTCGTGGAACAACGGAAGGATGAACTGGGCCGGATTGGAAAATCTGCTGTGCAGATGCAGTGCGCACTGCGGGAGCTGGTAGAACAGGATTCTCTTACGAAATTATATAACCGCCATTATGGAGAGATCTGGCTCAGAAAGGTGATAGAGGAGTCCGCAGAGAAGAATTCTGCCTTTTCTGTGGCGATTGCAGATATCGATTTTTTCAAGAAATTTAATGATAATTATGGACATGACTGTGGGGATCTGGTGTTGCGGAAAGTGTCAAATATTTTAAGAAAAAATATGAAGAGACAGGGCTGTGCAGCCAGGTGGGGCGGAGAGGAATTTCTTCTGGTCTTTTCTGACAAGGGGCTGGAGGAGTCCCTGGAAGAAACCCAGAGGATTGCTGATAAAATAAGAAGGCTCCGGATCTCTTATGAGGATAAGGAACTGGGGGTAACGGTTACAATCGGCATTATTGAAGGAGATTCCCGAAGGAATATGGATGAATTAATCAAGGCGGCGGATCAGGCGCTTTATGAAGGAAAAGAAAGCGGCAGGGATCGTGTACAGGTGGGATTTGTGAAAGTGGAAGCGCCATTGGGATAAGAAAGCAGAGTCCTCCCTGTTAAATGAATTGAAAACCATTTGCAAATATGGTATCATATAGTTCAGACATTGTAGACCATAAAAAATGCTTGTAAAAGGGCAATGAGAGGAAGGTGCATATGAGAAGAGTAGCTTTTTTGACCAGTGGCGGAGACTGTCAGGCACTGAACGCAACGATGCGGGGAGTGGCAAAGACTCTTTATGAGGCGGATAAGGATGTGGAAATTCTCGGTATATTGGAAGGGTACAAGGGTCTTATGTATGAAAAATACGTGAAAATGAAACCCTCTGATTTCTCGGGTATTCTAACGGAAGGCGGGACGATTCTCGGATCTTCCAGACAGCCTTTTAAACATATGAGAAAGCCAGATGCTAATGGCATGGATAAAGTACTTGCTATGAAAAATACTTATCAAAAGCTAAAATTGGATTGTCTTGTCATATTGGGTGGCAATGGAACACAGAAGACAGCAAACCTTCTGCGGGAAGAAGGGCTGAATGTTGTGGGACTGCCTAAGACCATTGACAACGATATCTGGGGTACGGATATGACCTTTGGTTTCCAGAGTGCAGTGGATATAGCGACAAACTGCATTGATTGTATTCATACTACGGCGTATTCTCATGGCAGGGTGTTTATTGTGGAAGTTATGGGACATAAGGTGGGCTGGCTCACGCTTCATGCTGGCATCGCAGGCGGGGCAGATGTGATCTTGATTCCAGAGATTCCCTATGACATTGATTCCGTTATATCAGCCATCGAAAAGAGAACAGAGGCGGGAAAACGATTTTCCATTCTCGCCGTGGCAGAGGGAGCTATTTCCAAAGAGGATGCTACTCTTTCCAAAAAAGAATATAAAGAGAAATTAAAGAATAATCCATATCCAAGTATTTCCTACAAGATCGGAGCGGAGATTCAGGAACGAACCGGGCAGGAGATCCGGATTACGGTGCCAGGACATACCCAGCGAGGGGGAAGTCCATGTGCTTATGACCGGGTGATTTCCAGCCGTCTCGGAGCAGCGGCAGCAGATCTTATTCTTAAGGGAAAATATGGTTATATGGTAGGTTTCAAAGGAAATGAGATCGTTCCTGTGCCCTTGAGTGAGGTGGCGGGGAAATTGAAAATGGTAGATCCAGATTCGTCGATCATTCAAGAAGCAAAAAATCTTGGTATCTGTTTTGGTGATTAAACAGACTGGAATAATGTTAGGAGGAGACTAGGCATGTCTTATCAGGCGCTGTACCGTAAATTCAGACCGGACAATTTCGAGGAGGTAAGGGGACAGGATCATATCGTGACCACTCTAAAGAACCAGATCCGATCCGACCATGTTGGACATGCCTATCTGTTCTGTGGAACTCGGGGAACCGGAAAGACAACGGTGGCAAAGATATTTGCCAGGGCAGTCAACTGTGAAAAACCTGGAGAAAAGGGTCCCTGTGGTGAGTGCGAGATGTGTCAGGCGATCGCGGCGGGAAATTCCATGAATGTGGTGGAGATGGATGCGGCATCCAACAATAAAGTAGACGATATCCGCCAGGTGATCGAAGAGGTTCAGTATTCTCCGGCGCAGGGCAGGTATAAAGTATATATTATCGACGAAGTGCATATGCTTACCACAAGTGCATTTAATGCGCTCTTAAAGACATTGGAGGAGCCGCCTTCTTATCTGATCTTTATACTGGCAACGACGGAAGTCCATAAAATTCCCATGACTATTTTGTCTCGGTGTCAGAGATATGATTTTAAGAGGATTTCAGTGGAGACCATCGCCGCGAGACTGAGAGAGCTGTTGGATCAGGAGGGGATCGCAGCGGAGGAACGGGCGCTGACGTATATCGCCAAACTTGCTGACGGCGCCCTGCGAGATGGTCTGAGTCTTCTGGAGCAGTGCATCTCCTTTTATTTTGGTGAGGAACTGACTTATGAGAAAGTCCTCAAAGTGTTGGGGGCTGTGGACAATGAGGTATATGCCTCCTTTACGAAAGCGTTGGCGGCGGGAAACGTGGCTGAGATGATGCAGATCATCGACGAGATCATATCCGCGGGAAAGGATCTGGCACGGTTTTGTGACGAGCTGATCTGGTATATGAGAAATCTGATGATAGTAAAGAGTACAGAGCATCCGGAGGATATTATAGATATGTCTCAGGAGAATCTAGACACCCTGATCGGGACGGCGAAGGAGCTGGAACTGGATATGATCTTCCGCTACATCCGGGTACTGTCTGAAGTGGAAAATCAGATGAAATACTCCGATCAGAAAAGAGTACTGTTTGAGGTGGCGCTGATTCGGCTGAGTCGGCCAGAGATGGAGAAAGATTATGAATCCATCGTGAATCGGATTCATAATATAGAAGAGAAGCTAGAAAATGGGCTTGAGGCGACACAGACGGTACAGAACTTACAACCAACATCTGACAAAGACGTGGTTGAAGTCCCTTCGAAGCAGATTCTGGAGAGTGCGGTTCCTGGCGAGGTAAAATCTCTGGCGGGAAACTGGCATCAGGTGCTGAATCAACTGGATCCGGTCAGCAAGAATATGCTGAATCATGTGACTTTGACAGTGGATGAGGCCGGCGCGTTGGTAATTGCCTTTTCTGAAGATACAGCATATGCGTATTTCTCAGGAGAAGGGGACCAAAAAGAGAAGCTGTGTCATGTGGCAGAGGAACTTATCGGAAAGAAGATAAACATTGAATTTCGTCTGGTGGCAGATCAGAGAGAATATGATGCGCTTCCTGAATTAAGGGGGCTGTTTGCGAACAGTGATATTGAGATCGAGTCTATGGACTAAAAAATAATAGATATAAAATTGAAAGGAAGACAACAATGGCAAGACGTGGTGGATTCCAGGGGGGAATGCCTGGAAATATGAACAATCTTATGAAACAGGCGCAGAAAATGCAGCGCCAGATGGAAGAGCAACAGAAAGAAATGGAAGATAAAGAATTTGAGGCGACTGCCGGCGGTGGCGCTGTGACTGTAAAAGTCTCCGGAAAAAAGGAGGTTCTTTCTGTGAAACTCTCGGAGGAGGTTGTGGATCCAGATGATATTGAGATGTTAGAAGATTTGATCGTGGCAGCCACCAATGAGGCTCTGCGTAAGATGGAAACAGATAATGCCAAGGCGATGGAAGCACTGACCGGCGGTCTGAATCTGGGCGGAGGATTTCCATTCTGATGAATTACTACTCGGAGTCAATCAATCAGTTGATTGAAGAATTGGCGCAGCTGCCAAGTATAGGTGCCAAATCGGCGCAACGCCTCGCTTTTCATATCATAAACATGCCGGAGGAACGGGCCGAGAGGCTATCTTCTGTTATTCTCTCAGCGAAAAAAAATGTACGGTATTGTAAAGAGTGTTTTACCCTGACTGACAGTGAAATCTGTCCTATATGTGCAAATTCGAAGCGGGATAAGAAGACCATTATGGTGGTAGAGGATACCAGAGATCTTATCGCTTATGAGAAGACTGGGCAATATGAGGGGGTATATCATGTGCTTCATGGAGCCATCAATCCGACGCTGGGGGTGACACCGGCAGATATCCGCCTAAAGGAACTGATGCAGCGCCTTCAGACGGATGTGGATGAAGTTATCATCGCCACCAATTCATCTTTGGAGGGAGAGGCTACGGCGATGTATATCAGTAAGCTTTTGAAACCGGCTGGTATCAAGGTGACCCGAATTGCCAGCGGAGTGCCGGTGGGCGGTGATTTGGAATATATTGATGAAGTGACATTATTCCGCGCGCTGCAGGGCAGGACTGAGCTTTGAATGGCTTGAAGAGGACGAGGCGTATTCTCGAATCAGGCTGCGGTTCAGTCCGCGGTAGATAAAATCTGCCAGGCGCATGACTAGATTTAGCCTGGTGGTCTGCAGAAGCATCTGTCCGCCAAACCCCGATAGGTTGACGATGCCGGTGATAAACAGATCTCCCACGGAGGGAAGTTCTTTGGAGACTCCCACACCAGGGGCGAGAGATCCCTCCCCCACGGTGATGTAACCGACGTGCTCCGCTATGCCAAGAGAGGCATCAACGGCGATGATTACGGGATTTCTGTGATTTTTTCTTATAAATTCAAGAGCATCTTCCAGATTTTTGGCATGAACTGGATTTTCCAGAGTGCCATAAAGATGGAAGTTTTTTTGGTGCATAGCAAGAAAATGTCCGACGATAGGTCCCAGCGAATCTCCGGTTGCCCGGTCGGAGCCGATACATACAATTACAGTTTCTCTATTTGAAATATCATGTTTTCTCATTAAAATAGATAAAGTTCTAGAAAATTCACTTAATGCGTGCCGGTCGGCAGGATTAAAATAATAAATCATTTGCGTACTTCCTTTCTAAATGGACATGCCGCTACGACGGCACTACCATGATAACTGCTTATCTAAGAAAAGTATTGGCAGATAAACGAAAAATACTCATGAAAAATAAAAAATCTGATTTTCTTTTCAGAATGCGACAAAAATTTTATTTTCCTTGTTTTATAATGAGAGCAAAATGAATAAAACGGAGGGAAATCATGGACTGGAAAGCACCAAAAAGCGTACGTCAGATAGGTGATACAAAAGGGAAGACGAAGATATATGTAGAGGACTATGTGATGTCTTTTGCCAGAAGGATGTCTAAGGAGAGAAAAGGCACAGAGTTGGGCGGTGTGCTTCTGGGACATCGTTTTTATCATGCCAGAGAAAAGGTATTTCTGATATCGGGAATGGTCTCCATCAAGGACTTTCATAAGCGGGATAGTGATACGTTCTCACAGGAAATGTGGACAGGCATCTATACGGATATCAAAGAAAATTTCACAGATCTGGACATAGTGGGCTGGTACTTTTCGGGAAAAGGACAGAGCAGGGATGGAATGGACAGGCTTCTGGAGATACACCGGCGGAATTTTTCAGAGGGAGATAAGCTTCTCTATATATATGAAGAAAATGGATCGGGGGATGATTTTTACCTCTATGAAAACAGCAGCTTTTGCCGCCAGGAGGGATATTACATATATTATGAAAAAAATCCTGAGATGCGCAATTATATGATGGAAGAGGCAAATCGGTTTGTACATATCGTGGAACAGGAGGATGACCGGGTGCTTCGAAACATTCGGGGAGTTCTCCGGGAAAATGAGGAGAAGAAAAAACAAGAAGAGGGAAAATGGACCTATGGGCTGGCAGCGATGGTGGTTGTGCTGGGACTGGCTCTTGGCGTTGTAGCATGGGGAAATAAAAACGGTCTGACCGAATTAAAAAATCAGATCACGGGGCTTCAAACCGCTGTGCTGGGGGGCAAAGATAAGGATAAAAAGACGACAGTAGAGACCATAGGCAGTGGTGTAGTTAGTGGCAATGCGGTAGCGGGGACGAGCAGTGCTGCAGTTTCTGGAGCAGCAGCTGTTCCGGAGGTGCCAGCCGCCGCAGTCTCTCAGGGTGGCATAGGAGGCCAGCCGCCACAATAACCGTATCTAGAAGAATGCAATTGAAAAAAAAGATTTCATATGGTATACTGTCGAATAGATGATGTTTTGGATTTCGGGAACGGGGTGAAGCTGGCAGATGTATGATTTTTCGGAGAAGGATTTTGATGATGAGAGAAAGAAAAAAAAGAGACGCCGTTTCCGGTTGCTGGTTATTTCCATAGGGGCGGCGCTGATTATAGGAATTGCTGCGATCGTTACCGTATCCTATTATTACATGAACCGATCTTTTTCTGGGTATGATGTGGTGAGTGAGGTTACCAGAGCAGACAGCAACAATGTGACCTATCGTTCCTTTCAAAATAAGCTTTTGAAGTATAGCCGTGATGGGATCTCCCTTCTCGACGGAAGTGGAAAGACATTGTGGAACGGCGGATATGAGATGGAAAATCCCATGGTAGATGTATGTGGGGAATATGTGGCTGTGGCAGATATCGGCGCCAAGAAATTTTATGTGTACAATGGTAAGGATCCGGGGGTGGATATGGAGATGGCTTTTCCCATTGGGCGTCTGAAGGTGGCTGCCAACGGAAAGGTTGCGGTACTGCTTCACGACGAGGATTCGGATGTGATCAATATATACGATCCCTACAATACGGTAGAACCATTGATGGTAGAGGTGCCCACCAATGTGACAGACAATGGTTATCCGCTGGATTTTGACATTTCTCCAGATGGTGACAGCTTGGTGGCTGCTTATATGCTTGCTGACGGAGGCATGGAAAATAAAGTCTGTTTTTATAATTTTACTGAAGTCGGTCAGGACCAGAATACTCTTGTAGGTGGTAAATCTTTTGAAAAAAATATGATATCCGGTATCAAATTTATCACCGAGGATGAGGTAGCTATCTTTTATGAAAATGGTTTTTCCTTTTTTGAAAATATGAAAAAGCCGGAGATGGTATTTGAAAAAAACTTTGATAAAGACATCAAAAGCCTGACATACGATGAAGATCATATTTTGGTGCTTACGGGAAATGTCGGAAGCACAGAAGACCAGTATGCACATCTGTTTTCTTTTCGGGGGAAGGAAGAGATGTCAGAAAAGATTGGCTATAAATATACGAATATTATAATGACAGATCAGGAAATTATTTTCACAGATGATCAGAGTTGTCATATATTAAGGAAAAACGGAAAAGAAAAATTTTCCTTTGATTTTGGAAAAAAATATGAATACTTTTTTCCAGCGCAGAGAGACAATCAGTACTTTCTTCTGGATGGGACAACGATCAAGAAGATAAAAATCGGCTGATCGCTGCGGGGAAATGAAAGGAGAAAGGGCATATGTCAGGAGAATTACTAGGACAGGTACTAGAAATATGTTTATTGGTGGTCATACTTTGCTGTATTTTGATCGGAGCCAAACATGGATTGCTTCTCAGCCTGTACCATGTAATTAAAAATCTGCTCATTATCGCCGCGACTATTGGTATAGCGCCGGTTGTTGCGAAGCGGCTTCCCGACACGCTAACAGCGAGGGAAGGGATTGGATATATCATAGCGCTTTTGGTGGCCATTATCGTATTCAATATCGTTGGTCATTTGCTACAGATTATTGGTGATACACCCATTCTTGGAGGGCTGAACAGGTTGGGGGGAGCGATCTTTGGTATTATCACAGGGTTTTTTGTCGTTTGGAGTATACTGGCGATCCTGGGAGTGTTACAGGAATATGAATGGGCTGGAGAGATTGTCAAGGCAGCCAGAGGCAGCGAAAGGGTGATGTGGTTTCAGAACTGCAACCCGATTCCAAATTTTTTGAAACAGTTTGATTTCCCGATGATATAATGGAAATTTCATCATAAATCTAAAAAACACCCTTGACAAACGCGTGCAAGGGTGTTATCTTTATTTTAGTCAATGATTAGCACTCGATATTGCTGAGTGCTAACAAAGGAAGTGATTACATGGTATTGGATGAGCGGAAGCAGAAGATTCTGGAAGCGATCATCCATAATTACATGGAGAGCGGGGAGCCGGTTGGTTCACGTACTGTTTCCAAGTATACAGATCTGAATCTGAGTTCCGCGACGATCCGAAATGAGATGGCAGATCTGGAGGAAATGGGATATATTCTCCAGCCCCATACTTCAGCGGGAAGGATTCCCTCGGATAAAGCATATCGTCTATATGTAGACACAGTTCTGAAAAATAAAGAAAAAGAAGTAGACGATATGAAGGGAGTGCTGATTGAGAAGGCGGATAAGATTGATCTGCTTTTGAAACAGGTGGCGAAGCTGCTTGCTGAGAATACGAATTATACCACCATGGTTTCCAAACCGAGATATGAACATAAGAAGATTAAGTTTATTCAGCTGAATCAGATATCTGACGTACAGCTTCTGGTCATTGTTGTTCTGGATAATAACCATGTAAATAACAAGTTTATTGATCTGGCATACCCGATTGACGATAATATTGTCTCACAGTTGAATTTCCTGATAAATGCAGCCTTAAACGGTCTGGATGTGACGGAGATCAATCTGGCGATCATGCAGGACATCAAAGAGAAGGCCGGTGAATACGGGGATCTTGCTTCTAGTATTCTCGACTGCATCGGAGAGGCGCTGAAGGATGAGGAAACATCAGAGATTTATACCTCTGGTGCTACTAATATTTTAAAATATCCGGAACTCAGTGATAAAGAGAAGATGGTAGAATTATTATCTACCTTTGAGGAAAAACAGAGACTGGAAGCGTGGGTCAACGATGAGGCAGATCCAGAAGAACATGGGATTCAGGTGTACATTGGCGACGAATCGCCGGTGGAAGCTATGAAGAATTGTTCTGTGGTGACCGCTACTTATAAGATCAAAGAAGGTGTTTATGGAAAGATCGGAATCGTTGGACCGAAACGTATGGATTATGAGAAGGTGGTCGGGACTCTGGAGAACTGTATGCAGCAGTTGGATGATATTTTTAAATCCAAGGAATGATAGATGGAAAGGCGGTAGAGAACGTGGAAGAAGAAAAGCTAAACGAGCAGATAGACAACGAGAACGATGCAGAGGAGATCGCTGCGGAAGAAAAGGCAGAGGATATCCAGGAGGAAGAGAATATGGCTTCGAATGAAGAAGCGGCGCAGGAATCGGAGAAAAAAGAAGGTTCCAAGGCGACTACAAAAGAAAAGAAGAAAAAGAGAAAAGATAAAAAAGATGAAAAAATCGAAGAATTAAATGACCGGCTTCTACGCAATATGGCAGAATTTGAGAATTTTAGAAACCGCTCAGAAAAGGAAAAGGCATTGATGTTTGAGATCGGCGCCAAGTCCGTGGTTGAAAAGATTCTTCAAGTGGTGGATAATTTTGAACGAGGCCTGGGGGCAGTTACGGAAGAGGAAAAAGAAAATGCCTTTGTCAAAGGCATGGAGGCGGTATATAAGCAGTTTTCTACGGTGCTCGAAGAGATTGGGGTTGTTCCCATCGAAGCAGTGGGAAAAGAATTTGATCCAAATTTACACAATGCAGTGATGCATGATGAGGATGACTCCATGGAAGCCAACATTATTTCTGAAGAATTCCAGAAGGGATATATGTACAAGGATAGTGTGGTAAGACATTCCATGGTTAAGGTGGTTAATTAGATCACAATCAAAAGAGTTATTTTATATTATTTATATAAATTTTAAGAAATAAAAGGAGAGATTATCATGAGTAAGATTATCGGTATTGACTTAGGTACAACCAACAGCTGTGTTGCAGTGATGGAAGGTGGTAAACCTGTAGTAATCGCCAATGCAGAGGGCGCCAGGACCACACCATCTGTTGTGGCATTTACAAAGAATGGAGAGCGTCTGATCGGTGAGCCGGCAAAACGTCAGGCAGTTACCAATGCAGACAATACCATTTCTTCTATTAAAAGACATATGGGTACGGATTACCGTGCAGCAGTTGACGATAAAAAATATTCTCCGCAGGAAATATCTGCTATGATTCTTCAGAAGTTAAAATCTGATGCTGAGAATTATCTGGGAGGAGAAAAGGTAACAGAGGCAGTGATCACGGTTCCGGCATATTTTAATGATGCACAGCGTCAGGCGACAAAGGATGCGGGAAAGATTGCTGGTCTTGATGTAAAACGTATCATCAATGAGCCGACAGCAGCAGCCCTTGCCTATGGACTTGACAACGAGGGCGAGCAGAAGATCATGGTATACGACCTGGGTGGAGGTACCTTTGACGTATCCATTATCGAGATCGGTGACGGAGTGATCGAAGTATTGTCTACATCCGGTGACAACCGTCTTGGTGGTGATGATTTTGATAATAAGCTCTGCGATTATATGGTAAATGAGTTTAAGAATACAGAAGGAATTGATCTCTCTGGTGATAAGATGGCGATGCAGCGTCTGAAAGAGGCAGCAGAAAAGGCGAAAAAAGAACTTTCTGCGGCGACTACCACCAACATCAATCTTCCGTTTATTACTGCTACAGCTGAGGGACCGAAGCACTTTGATATGAACCTCACTCGTGCCAAATTTGACGAGCTGACCGCAGATCTTGTGGAGAGAACAGCAACGCCGGTAACCAATGCGTTGAAGGATGCAGGAATTAGCGCTTCTGAGCTTGGCAAAGTGCTCCTGGTAGGTGGTTCTACTCGTATCCCAGCAGTACAGGATAAAGTGAAACAGCTCACTGGCCATGAGCCGAATAAATCCTTGAACCCAGATGAGTGTGTGGCATTGGGTGCTTCCATTCAGGGAGGTAAATTGGCCGGAGATACTGGTGCCGGAGATATCCTTCTTCTGGACGTAACACCACTTTCACTGGCGATTGAGACCATGGGTGGAGTTGCTACAAAGCTGATCGAGAGAAATACAACAATTCCTACAAAGAAAAGTCAGATTTTCTCCACTGCGGCAGATAATCAGACAGCAGTGGATATTAATGTGGTACAGGGAGAGAGACAGTTTGCCAGAGACAACAAATCGCTGGGACAGTTTAGATTGGATGGAATTCCACCGGCTATGCGTGGAGTACCTCAGATCGAGGTTACTTTTGATATCGACGCCAATGGTATCGTAAACGTATCCGCAAAGGACTTGGGGACAGGAAAAGAACAGCACATCACCATTACAGCAGGTTCCAACTTATCGGATGATGAGATTGATAAGGCAGTGAAAGAAGCTGCGGAGTTTGAAGCTCAGGATAAGAAGCGCAAAGAAGGTATTGATGTGCGCAATGAGGCGGATAGTATGGTATTCCAGACCGAGAAGGCATTGAATGATGTTGGAGAAGGTGTGGATGCCGCAGAAAAGGAAAAGGTTCAGGCAGAGATTGAGAAGGTGAAGGCGATCCTTGAGAGGACGCAGGCAGAATCCATGTCGGATGCGGAAATTGATGAGCTGAAGGCAGCTAAGGAATCACTGATGAATAGCGCACAGCAAGTGTTTGCTAAGGTTTATGAGCAGGCACAGCAGGCAGCAGGCGGAGCTCAGGGTGCAGGACCTGATATGGGAGCAGCTGCCGGAGCAGGTCAGCCGGATAACGGCGGAGACGACGTTGTGGATGGCGATTTCAGAGAACTGTAAAATTGGGCTGATAATATGGAACTGGGGCTCGTGCTGTTGTATTGGCACGAGTCAAAGTTCTTTGTTTTGGAGGAGAGAAAATGGTTGAGAAACGTGATTACTATGAAGTGCTGGGCGTCGACCGGAATGCTGGCGACGGCGAGTTAAAAAGTGCTTATCGTAAGCTAGCGAAAAAATATCATCCTGATACCAATCCAGGGAATGCCGAGGCAGAGGCAAAGTTCAAGGAGGCTTCGGAAGCATATGCGGTACTGAGTGATTCGGAAAAGAGAAGGCAGTATGATCAGTTTGGACACGCGGCATTTGAAAATGGTGGAGGAGCTGGCGGTTTTGACTTTTCTGGTATGGATATGGGAGATATCTTTGGGGATATCTTTGGAGATTTTTTTGGCGGTGGAAGGCGTCGTGATCCCAATGCACCTACCAGGGGAGCCAATCTTAGGGCCCAGGTCAGGATTACTCTGGAGGAAGCCTGTTTTGGTGTGGATAAGGAACTGGAGCTGAATTTAAAGGATGAGTGTAACACTTGTCATGGAACAGGGGCTAAACCAGGGACTACGCCGGAGACATGTGCTACCTGCGGTGGTAAGGGACAGGTGGTTACAACGCAGAAATCCCTGTTTGGAATGGTACAGAATGTGACGACATGTCCTCATTGTCATGGTTCCGGAAAGGTGATCAAAGATAAATGTGGAGAATGCCATGGTACCGGTTATACATCAAGCCGCAAAAAAATTCAGGTATCCATACCAGCAGGAATTGATCATGGCCAGAGCGTCCGTATCCGCGGGAAGGGAGAACCTGGAACCAATGGTGGAGCAAGAGGAGATTTGCTGGTAGAGGTATTTGTGGAGCGTAATCCGGACTTTGAGAGACGTGATTATGATATTTTCTCTACTGTTAAGATATCTTATCCTAAGGCGGTGCTGGGAGGAGAGATCGTAGTAAAAACCATCGATGGTGAAGTGGCTTATACTGTGAAAGCAGGAACCCAGAACGGAACGAGAGTAAGGCTGAGAGGCAAGGGAGTTCCTTCTCTCAGAAACAAAAAGCTTCGAGGAAATCACTATGTAGATATTGTGGTTGATGTTCCCACGACGGTCAATAAAGAGCAGAAGAAGCTTTTACAGCAGCTAGAAGATAGTTTCAACGAAAAGGAAGGGAAAAAGCATAAGAAACGTTGAATACGTCGATGAGATAAATATGTTGTAGAGGAATACTTGTATCGCTGGCACCGTTGAGTCAGTGAATGAACCGTGTATTTGTTGTGAAAAGCAAATACGCGGTTTTTTATATGAAGAAGGGAAAAACTACCAGCGTCGCGCTGCGCAGAGTGCTTGGGGGCACATAGTCAACCGGCTCATCTCTTTTGTTTAGAAAAAAACAGACACCTTCCAAAGAAGATGTCTGTTAAAAACTCAATCATAACAAATTATGCTACAGTGAATTTCGCTTTTAATACTGTAATTTCATCACCTGTCTGATATGGACAATTGTCTTTCAGGTTCGGGATGTAGAACATGATTGGGTAGTTGATGTTGGTATCAGGATCCTTGTCGCCGTTCATAGCGTTCTTAGGAATGGTGTAGCTAAAGTTGTATGTATAGGTCTTACCCTTCTTAATCTTACCTTCTTTAACTACAGCACCTTTATGCTCCTTGTTCTTCTTTACAGAAGCGAGGCTCCATTTCTGATTGGATTTCTTTGCAATCTGAGCACGAAGCTTAGAATCGATTACATGATAAGCAAATGGATAAGAAGCAGCTCCTCCAGATGTGTAGTTGAAGCAGAATCCAAGCTCAGCAAGATCGTTCTTACCAGAGTTCTTAACTGTCACAGAGATTTTAATCTTCTTTCCTCTAAAGTCTTTTCCGCCGTTTGCCGGATCATAGAATATAGCGCGGCAGAGCCACATACTGAAACTGTCATACTTGAATGTGCTGTAAGGACATTTTACCGGTGCTGCAAAAGACTCACCAGTCTCAGAGTTGGATCCAGTCTCTTTTGCAAGATCATAAATAACAGTACCAGATTTAGCTGCTTTAACTGTTACTTTACAATTAAGTTTCTTACTTCCCACTTTAGCTGTAATGGTACAGCTTCCTGCTCCTGTTGCTGTTACAGTAGCAGATTTCCCTTTTCCTTTAACATTAGCTACCTTCTTATTGCTGGTTGACCATTTTGCTTTAGCGCCTGCTGTAAGTTTAGCATCTTTTCCACCTACTGCAAGAGTAAGTTTCTTCTTGTTCAACTTAGGAGCTGCGGAAGCTTCCGGTGCAGAAACGCTTGCGCAGGATACAGCCACTGCCATAATTAATGTTCCTGCTACGATTTTCTTTGAAACTTTTGAGAACATAAACATTCTTCCTCCTTTTTATTTTGCTTCCATATTGTGAAAAATCACTAATAGGCAAAGCGATATTCTGAAGACATTATAACATTTTCATAAAGGGAATGCAAGTACTAATGGAAAATAAATATGGGAATTTTTACTTCTTCTTATGGAATATGTGTTTCTTTTTTCCCTTATTTTTTTCATTCACTTTAGCTACGGCAGCTTCTTGTCTCGCCTTCTGAAAATTCCGTATAGTCTCATCCAGCTGTTTGAACCGGGCCTCTTCTGACTCTTCACGCTGTCTGACCAGATAGTCAATTTCCTTGCGCACATCCTCAGAAACCCTCGAGCTGATATGATCGCTAAGCTCTCTTGAATTTTCACTCATGGCATCTTTTATGATATTAGTAAGTATAGACTTAAATTGTGTCATTTTGTCGCCATGTTGTGCATTTTCATTTGTTTTTATTCCGCTTTGTCCGGAGGGACTGACTGCTGTGTCAGAGGCTTGTCCCGAAGATGGAATTTGGCTTTTGATATCTTTGAGAGAGATATGATTTGCCTTGAGATTTTGTATGGATTTAAAGATCTTCAGGTCGTCGTCTGTATATATGCGGTGTCCCATGGAGTTGCGGGGAATGTTAAGGCAAAGCTCGTCCTCCCAGTAGCGTAGTACATGGGGTTCCACCTTCATGAGCTTAGCGGCTTCCGATATGGAGTAGCATAACTGTACTGGTTCTTTCATAAAATAAAATCAGTCCTTTCCTTAATGTTCTATTTAAGTATAGCATTAAGGATAAGGACTTCAAGTAGTGGTCCACATATTTTGCGAGATTCGTCCGACGGCTTTCGCCCCGAAGTGACAAAATAGGGAAAAAAACAGCTAATTTGTCTCAAGATTGGCAAATTTCGTGTATTCTGCCAGCCATTTCAGTTTGATGGTGCAGGTGGGACCGTTTCGTTGTTTTCCAATGATGATCTCCGTCACACCTTTTTCTTCAGAATCTTTGTGGTAATATTCATCTCGATAAATAAACATAACGACGTCGGCGTCCTGCTCGATGGCGCCGGACTCACGTAGATCGGAAAGCATGGGGCGTTTGTCTTCCCGGCTCTCTACTGCTCGGCTCAACTGGGAGAGGGCGATGACCGGACAGTCAATCTCCCTTGCCAGTGCCTTGAGAGAACGGGAGATATCTGAGATCTCTTGTTGACGGGATTCATTTTTCCGACTTCCTGAGCCTGACATAAGCTGCAGGTAGTCGATAATCACCAATCCGAGATTGTTTTCGAGTTTAAGCTTCCGGCATTTTGAACGCAACTGTGCAATACTGATGCCAGGTGTATCGTCGATAACAAGAGGGGATTCTCCGAGAAGAATCGTACTTTCTGTAAGCTTTCCCCACTCCTCATCTGCCAAGTTTCCCACACGGATGTGCTGGGAATCTACCTTTGAATTCATGGAGATCAGACGTTTTGCCAGCTGGACTCTTGACATCTCTAGACTGAAAATAGCTGTGGAAACGTTGTTTTTTATGGCGACGGTCTCTGCGATATTCAGGACAAATGCCGTCTTTCCCATGGAAGGACGGGCGGCGATTAGAATTAGATCGGATTTTTGCAGTCCCGCAGTCCTGGCATCCAGATCATAAAAGCCTGTGGATATGCCAGTTACAGCTCCCACCGTTTTGGCGGCATTCTGGATGCTTTCGAGAGTCTCCAACGCCACTTGGCGAATGGGTACAAAATCACTCGTGGAACGATTCTGCACCACGTCAAAAATCTGTTTTTCTGTCTGTTCGAGAAGTTGATCCAGGTTTTCTGTATCCTGATAACATTCATTGGTGATGGATTCGGATACCCGTATCAGTCTTCTGAGCACGGCTTTTTCCTTTACGATATCTGCATAATACTTGATATTGGCTGAGGTAGGAACAGAGGAAATAATGCCGCTGATAAACTCGACACTGCATAACTCAGCTGGAACTTCCTGCTCCTTCAATTTATTCTGAAGAGTAACCAGGTCTGCTGGTTTGCCTTCCTGATACAGAGTGATCATGGCATGATACAGTGTTTTGAATTGAGGATTATAGAAATCTTCCGCCACTAAGATCTCAGATGCGGTGATGATGGCTTCCTGGTCCAGAAGCATGGCTCCGATCACAGATTGTTCTGCTTCTGTGCTGTGGGGAAGGATTCGTTTGATCATTTGTTCTTCCATGCTGGTCTCATTTCTCTTTTACAATTACTTTTAGTTCTGCTGTTACTTTCGGATGCAACTTTACCGGAACCGTAAAGCTGCCCACGTTTTTGATCGGTTCTGCGAGATGCATTTTCTTTTTATCCAGATCATAGCCAAGCTGCTCCTTTGCGGCAGCGGAAATCTCTTTTGTGGAGACAGAACCGAAAGCACGTCCGTCAGAACCAGCCTTGATAGAAAGGGTTACCGATTTACCGGAAAGCTCTCCAGCAAGTACTTTTGCTTTTTCCAGGTTCTCAGCAGCGATTTTTTCATCGTTCTGCTTCTGGAGCTTCAGATCATTGAGTGCTTTCGGAGTAGCTTCTAGACCAAGATTTTTCTTGAAAATAAAGTTTCTGGCATAGCCATCACTTACATTTACAACTTCACCTTTTTTTCCAAGGGATTTTACATCTTCTAAAAGTATTACTTTCATTGGAGTTCACCTTCTTCTTTCATTTTAGTCAATATATCTCGGATCACGGTCCGGCCCTCTTGAAGGGTCCGTCCCTCCAACTGTGCACCGGCACTAGTGATATGTCCGCCGCCACCTAGCTTTTCCATGACGACTTGTACATTAAGTTCATCGATGGAACGGGCGCTAATATATATTTTTCCTTCAAATTCTGTCAGGACAAAAGAAGCCTTGATACCGTCGATATCGAGAAGTTCGTTGGCGATCTTTGCCCCGACGATCGTTGGAGATTCACACTGGTTTGCATTGCAGAGCGCAATGGCATAGCTTTTCATGAATATTTCTGTGTTCTGGATCGCCTCTGCTTTCACCTTATATTCGTCCAGATCGGCGCGGAAAAGTTTACGGATCCTCGTGATATCTGCTCCAGAACGGCGCAGGAATGCCACGGCTTCAAAAGTTCTCACACCAGGTTTGTTCATGAAATTATTTGTGTCCACCATGATACCCGAATACAATACATCGGCTTCGTAGGATTTGAGTCGTACTTCTTCCCCTACATACTGTAGAATTTCTGCCACCATTTCACAGGTAGATGAGGCGAAGGGTTCAACATAGGACAGAGTAGGGTTTTCAAAAGATTCGCCTGCCTGACGATGATGGTCGAAAACCACCAGGGAAGAGGCGAGATGTACCAGTTCTGGCTCGTCTGTATAGGATGGAACATTTACATCCACGATTACCAGAAGAGTTCCGCTGGTCATCAGTCCTTTGGCGCTGTCTCCGGTGATGAACAGATCGTCATCGTAATCCCCATTCTTCATGAGCATTGTGAGGACAGGACGCAGAGAGGAAGTCACTTTATTAGTGACGATATGAGCTTTTTTTCCAAGTGCATTGGCGATACGGTAAATACCGATGGCACTTCCCATGGCGTCCACATCCGGCAGCTGATGTCCCATAATGATGATTTGTTCCGCCGCTTCGATGGATTCCCGGAGAGCATGTGCTTTGACTCTCGCCTTGACTCGGGTATTTTTTTCCTTTTGGATACTTTTTCCGCCATAATAGAGAATGTTATCCTTTGTTTTTATCACAACCTGATCACCGCCTCTGGCAAGAGCCAGGTCAATGGCACTGCGGGAGTATTCCTGGCGCTTCTTATAGGTGTCTGCTTGAATGCCGATTCCCATGCTTATGGTGATGGAAACATCATCCCCCACATTTACGTTCCGGATCTCATCTAAAAGAGAAAATTTATCATTTTGAAGCTCTGACAGGTATTTGTGGCGGAACAGAAAAATATATTTGTCCTTTTCCAGTTTTTTCGTAATGGCATCGATGCGCATCATATATTTATTGATCTTACGGTCGATCAGTGCTACCAAAAGGGCGCGGCGGACTTCATCCACCGGCTCTAGGGATTCATCGTAGTTATCAATATACAGTAGACCTACATCCAGTCGCTGTTCGTTATTTTCCTTCATATAACGGATGATCTCAGTCTCGTCAAAAATATAGAACACAAAGAAGTTGTCTCCCAGTCCCATGGTAGCGGCATCTTCTGCAATATTTTTTGTGGTGTCAGCCACATTTACTTTCTGGATCACCGCCTTAAAATATTCATTTTCTGTATGAAAGTGAATTTCTGAGTTTTGTGTGGTACTTTTTGGAAAGGTGTCAACGGTGAGATTTGAGATCACAGAATCTATCGCAAATCGTTTTTTTGCACCTTCCGGGTAAAACGTAGAAAGAAAACGCTTGTTACACCAGAGACAGGAACCAGCCCAATCGGTGATCACAAGGGGAATCGCCAGATCGCCTGCTAACCGCTCGGCAGTCTGATTAAAACGAACGGCGTACTGTACGATGTCCCGAAGAAGTTCCCGGCGTTTAAAGTAAAATAGCAAGAATGCTAATATAATATAAAGAAGAACATATCCGGTCATCAGAGCACCGGCTTTTATGCTCATCGTATAAATATGAATGTTCATGGCGAGCAGCAGTGGTGAAAGAAGCAGCGGCCATCTCAGGTAGGAACGTAATGTTCCCTGAATTCTATTTCCCTTCAATCCTTTCCCTCCATTCCCAAATTGGCGCCGTCGAGCTATATAAAGTCATTATACCATCATTTAAAGGAAAAGGAAAGAAAAATAAATTTGTTGAAGTACAGAAAAATACCACTGCACAGATCTGCTTTCCAGCACGCAGTGGTATTTTCATATAAAAATTAGTTGAAAGAGTTTTTAGAAAATCTTTTATGTAGGTTTGTTTTCTAGTGTGTAGTGGTATTTTCATATAACCGTTTACTGTAAAGAGTATTTAGAATATTCGTCTTACAAAGTTGTACAAACCATTTTTCCATGCTGAATGGTCGTGACCGAAATCAACGGTATAATAAGCATGGGGTGTTCCGTTATTGGTAAGGGCATTGTGGTAGTTTAATGGAGCATCGCCTACCGTAGTATCCTTTGTGCCTTTGCAGATCAAAATATAAGTTCTATCGTTATAACCATCTGGAAGTTTTAAGGTGTCCTCTGTGAAAAGACCATCCTCCCTGTCATATGGAAGTACACCGACAGCGGGTTCAAAGGCGCCAATATAGCCAAAGGTATCCGGCATGGAAAGTCCGATGTACAGTGATTCACGGCCTCCCATAGAAAGTCCGGCAATGGCAGTGTTAGTCCGTCCCTCGGCAATAGGATAATTCTCCTTCATGTAAGGCATTAAATCGTCCCTCAGGTCATTGATGAAGTTGTCAAATGCTTTAAAATGTTCTGTTGTATATATGTCGCTTGGATCTTTCTTATCGTCGGCGCGGGCACGGACATTCGGCATAACAACGATCATTTCAGGTGCCATCTCCTCGGCGATCAGGTTACCAATTACCTGGACTGGATTGCTGCCGAGCCACTCGGTGTGGTCGCCGCCGATTCCGTGAAGAAGGTAAAGAACAGGGTATTCTTTCTCTTCGGAATAATTAGCGGGGAGAATTATGTTGGCAATACGTTTCTTTCCCGTTGTGGTGGAATTATAACTGATCTGACGTAGGCTGCCATAGGTCACACCACTTTTTTTCTGATCAAACCCCTTCGGTGTGTCGTAATTGTCATCCTCTTCTCTTGGGGGAAGAGTTGCGATCGGCGTCGGAGTCGGCTCCGGAGTTGGAGTAATCGTAGGTTCAGGGGATGCCGTGACATTTGCCGGTGGAGTATTCGTGACTGCTGGAGTCGAAGTCGCTGGCACCGCCGGCGTCGGATTTGAGGATTGGACCGGTTTTGTTTTTTGTTTGATCTGAATCTGCACCGTCCCCAGAGATCTCGTTTTCTTTTTGTATTTTTCTTTTACGGTGATTTTAACATTTCCCGCCTTTTTTGCCTGAACAATGCCTTTTTTGGAAACGGCTGCCATGGCTTTTTTGTTAGATTTAAAGCTGTATACCGCTTTTTTCTTTTTGTTTTTTATTTGAATTTGTTTCTTTTGTCCAACGGTTAAAGTAATTTTTTTTGTTTTCAAGGATGCTTTTTTAGCAGCGTCAGAAACTGGCGCACTAATAAGTCCTATGACAAGGGAACCAAGTACCAGACCTGATAAAACCCGGGATGATTGTGTGTGTTTAATCATATGTAATCCTCCTATGGACGTTTTTCTTATTTATCAATCTTTAAAGATCATTATACAAAACACCAGACAAGGGCTCAATGATTAATTGCGCCAAAAACTTGACATATGTGGCAGTGAAGATCCGGGAGCCCGTTGTGCCAGTGCATTTTCCGTCTGGTATGATGGTGCATGCCGGCTATTATTTATGTCTAGCTAACATTCGTCGGCCTGATCCAGAATCTCTGGCTGTTTCCGGTAGACAGAAGGGGACATTCCCTCACTTTTTTTAAACTGACGGCAAAAGTGCTCAATGCTGTTATAGCCACAGTGTTCACTGATCTCTTGTATACTGCTGCTGGTATGTGCCAAAAGAAATTTTGCCTGGTTGATTCGGCTGTTGATCACTTCGTTAATACATGTGGTGTGAAAAAATTCTTTGTAAAATTTTTGCAGGGAGCGGGTGCTTAGATTTACAATAGAAGCCATTTTTTCGAGGGTCCAAGCTTCTTCTGGGCATTGATAGATCAAATTTCTCAATTTGATAAATACATCCCGGTAAACAAAAGGGTCAGAGGACATGGCGTAATCATGCAGACGATGGAAAATGATGTGCATCAACTGTTCATTCACATAATTGGAACTGTTGTACTGCCAGTAGTTCTCGTTGGCCACCATCTGCCAGTAAGTGACATAGCAGCCAAAGTCCGGACATACGATGGGGATACCATATGGCAGGAAATATTCTGTATAGAGGGCTTCATTGCAGTTAAAGCGAATCCAGTTATAGATCAGTTCACCGGAAGCGGCATAGTAGTGGACGCGCTGGCCGGGTTTATACAGGATACAGGTATATTCTGGACAATGTTCCATGACCCCGTTCACCTCTATCTTCACAGGAACTTCAAAAAGCATAATTTCGTACTCCCCCGGACCGAAAACCAAATTATCCTCAAAGTCTTCATCTTTATGGTCTTCCATCATGGCATAAATAATTTTGATCATAATTCCTCCCCCTTTCAAGATGATAATATATCAAAAATTATACACCAAGTTGCGGAATAAATCAAGTTTGTTTCGGGATAAATCATTGAAAAAACAGTGCTTGCCATATATTATTAAAATTATATAAATTAATCACATATATATCAAGAAAGAGTTTTCTTTTTTGTTTCTTTTGATATATAAAACACAAACCTAAAGGAGGTATTTTTTATGACGAGGCGAACGGGAATGCGAGCAATTTCCCTTTTGTCAGCTGCTGCACTGATGTGTGTCAGTGTATTCGCACCGGGAAATGGTCAGACGGCTGAGGCGGCTAAAAAAGCCAAGCTGAAGACGAAAAAGATTTCTGTGCAAGTTGGCAAAAAGAAAAAGATTGTCATTAAAAACAAGGTGAAAAAAGCAAAATACACCTTCAAAAGTAAGAAGAAAAAGGTGGCATCTGTTACCAAGAAGGGTGTTGTAAAAGGCGTTAAGGCTGGAAAGACTACCATTGTTGTTACAGAGAAAAAAGGTAAGAAAAAACGTAAGGTGGGTAATGTTAAGGTTACAGTGACAAAGAAGAAGGTTCCTGTTGTTACACAAAAACCACCTGTAACAAATCCGCCGGCTCCTTCGACTCAGCCAGGAGTATCGGCAAATCCGCCGGCAGGTACGACAGACCAACCGGGAACACAGACAAATCCGCCGGCAGATAAGACAGATTCCCCAGGAACTTCATCAAAACCGACGACAAGCCCGACAGAGAAACCGGCGATTGATCCAAACGACTCAACTTTCGGTGTGACGTGGCCAGATCTGCCGCTGATCGAGAATTTTGAGAGCGCTGAAGATGCGGTGATCAAAAATAGCGATACAGCAGAAGGAAAGACGATTTACATGCCAGAAGGCGGACTTGACAACAGCGGTTATGCGGTGATCAAACAGAGCCAGTGGAGCGGTCCAGTAGTATTCCTGGATAACCGTCTTGGCAAGTCATCTGTGAAATATGTGGTTTCTGCTTATGTAAAAGCAGAAAGTGAAGCAGATAAATATAAAAAGGCGATTTTCTATGGAGGAAATACATACGACGACAGTGCTTACCTCGCAGAGAAGTATGATACGATTGTCAGCCGCAAGCTGAATACAGAGTGGGAGCAGATCCTCAAAGTGATCACCGTTCCTGCTGGTAAATTCCGTGAAGTGCGTGTGATCTGTACGGCAGCTGATTTTGGCATTGATAAGATGGAAGCCAGAATATTGAAGGATGGGGAGCAGGAGCCAGTGATGACACCGGAGATTGAAGAACCAGCTCCGGAGGATGCTCTGACTGAGACATTTACCATGACAGGTGATCAGCTCAAGCCATCCGATAAAGATGGTAATGCTTCCGGGACTTTAAAAGATGACGGAAGTGTGGATGTGGAATCCGGCTGGAAATATTATGCCATCGCGTTTGATCATCCAGTCGATTTGTCGAAATTCTCAAGCATTCAGTTTGAGGGAACCATATCCGGTGACTATCGTATGTGCTTTAAGGATAATGCTGGAACATTCTTTATAACCAGTCCAGAAAAGCCAGATGAGTGGAAATATCCATCGGCATTTGAAGGAAAAGGTGAAGTGACCTTTGACGGATCCGGTTATGCATATTTTCTAATTCTTGGTACAAAGGGAAGTGAGGGACCAACGGTGAACTTTAATCTTTCTTCAATTACATTAAAGGGCGGAGACGCCCCGATCAATACAGACGGAGTGACTGAGGCGAATAAGCCGGTTGGAAACAACAATCCAATTGCAGCTCAGCGCTTTATGGCAGATCCATTTGCCATCGAATACGAGGGAACAGTTTATGTATATGGAACCAATGACAGCCAGGCAATGATCATTGGCGAGGACGGAGAGATTCCGAAGAACAGCTATTCCCACGTGAAAACACTGAACTGCTATTCATCTAAAGATATGGTGAACTGGACCGATGAGGGAATCATCCAGGTGGCTGGTAAGAATGGTCCTGCAAAATGGGCGACAAACAGCTGGGCACCTGCGGTAACATATAAAAAGATCAATGGAAAAGATAAGTTCTTTATCTACTTTGCAGACAATGGAAGCGGAATCGGTGTACTTGAGGGAGACAGCCCGACAGGTCCATGGCGTGATCCGATTGGAAAACAGCTGATCAGCCGTGAGACGCCGAACTGCGGAGGTGCAGAAGTACCTTGGCTGTTTGACCCAGCGGTATTTGTAGATGACGACGGACAGGGGTATCTGTATTTTGGTGGAATTGGTGAAGCAAAAGACAGAGACCATCCAAAATGTGCGAGAGTAGTAAAACTTGGTGACGATATGATCAGCCTGAAGGGTGATCCGGTAGAGATCAACGCACCGGCTATGTTTGAGGACTCTGGAATCAATAAGATCAACGGTAAATACTATTACAGTTACTGTACAAACTGGGATGGTGCAGATAAGCGTCCGGATACAAACAAGCTTGGTATTGCCAACATTGCTTATATGGTAAGTGACAACCCGATGGGACCGTGGTCTGAGGCAAAAGTAGTGCTGAAGAATCCTACATATTTCTTCCCGGAGGTGCCAAGCAATGAATTTAACAACAACCATCACTGCATACTGCAGAGAGGTGATAAGCTCTATATGTTCTATCATTCCCAGAAACCGGGTGTGGATATGGGACTTACACAGGGATACCGTACATCAGGAGTAGATATGGTGACGATCGATGAGGATGGAAACCTTACCTCTGAGATGACAACAACTGGTGTGGCGTCGACTCTTGACTTTAATCCGTATGCTATGGTAGAGGCTGAAACCTTTGCCTGGTCAGTTGGAACATCTACGATTGTAGGACCAAAGCAGGACAACAACCGCAACAACCGTGTTCTTTCTTCTATTGACTCTGGTGATTATGTTGGTCTTGAGAAAGTGGCATTTGGCGCGGATGGAGCACAGTCTCTTACAATGAGTATAGCGAATGCTGGTGAAACAGGAACGGTTGAAGTTTATATAGATAATATGGAAGTGGAAAATAAGGTTGGCGAACTTACCGTTACATCAACTGGAAGTGATACAACATTCGCCGACATGTCAGTGAATTTCGCAGCTCCGATCACAGGAACACACAGATTGTTCTTTGTATTCAAAGCAGAGGATATTCTGGTTGATACATGGAGATTTAGCAAAGAAATAGTACCAGGTCCTGCCGTATAGTGAACGGATAGGATAAATTTAGAGGGAGATTCTTTTTCAAAGGATCTCCCTTGTTTTATATTGGTGTGCTTTTTGGGGAAAGAAGATCGTGAAATCGGCACAGAAAACTGGGCACAGAAAAAGGGACATCCTGTCGGTGTCCCTTTGTTAAATCAGCTATTATTCAAATCAGTCTAATGTATATGGCATCAATGCTACGTGACGTGAACGCTTAATCGCTGCTGTAAGAGCGCGCTGATGTTTTGCACATGTACCGGTAATTCTTCTAGGAAGAATCTTACCTCTCTCGGACATGTATCTTTTCAGCTTGTTTGTATCTTTGTAATCGATATAATCGTGCTCTTTGTCAGCACAAAATGCACATACTTTTTTTCTTCTGCGAGGGCCTCTTCTTCTCATTGGAGAATCTGAACCGTTTCCCTTGTTATAAGCCATTTTGATTGCCTCCTTATAAACGAATATGAGTTGTCAAAGGATTTAGTTAAATGGTAAACCATCTTCTATGCCATCTGGAATGTTCATAAAGTCATCATCCGCCGCCATAGCTGGTTCCGGAGCTCCGCCGCCAAAACCACCGTTGTTTCTTGTGGCTGCATTGGCATCAGCAGTACTCTTTCTCTCGGCAAATTCAACTTCTTCTGCAATGATCTGTACACTGTACACTTTTTCACCGTTTTTATTGGTGTAGTTGTCGTTCTGAACGCGCCCAGTGAGCAGCATACGGGATCCCTGCTTGAAATATTTTTCTACAAACTCAGCCTGTCTGCCAAAAGCAGTACAGTTGAAGAAATCTGTGTCAGTATCACCCTGACGAGCGAATCTGCGGTTTACTGCAATACTAAATCTAGCAATTGCCAACGAATTTTCACCCTGGGAATATCTGATCTCAGGGTCTCTTGTCAAATTACCCATTAAAATTACTTTATTCATGGAAGGATTCCTCCTATTCTTATGCTTCCTGTTTTACGCATAAGTATCGAAGCACGTTGTCCATAATGCGAAGTCGCTGTTCAATCTCGCCTGGTGTATCTGGCTCAGAGTCGAACTGAATAAAGTAATAAAAGCCTTCGCCCATCTTCTGAATCTCATAAGCAAGTTTTTTCTTGCCCCATTCATCGACGTTTGTGATTGTACCGCCGAAAGTAGTAATAACTTCTTTTGCTTTTTCGACAGTGGCATTTCTTACTTCGTCATCAACTTTTGCACTAACAACTAAAGCTAATTCATACTTATTCATAGTTGCCTGCACCTCCTTTTGGTCTCTGGCTCTTCCTTAAAAGAAATGTGGTTCTGATGTAGAACTTTCTTAGGGAAGAACAAGGAATATGATTTTTAACATCACGGAATATCATTATAGCATGGATAAGTTGGAAATGCAAGGAAAAAGTGATGTGAATTTACCAGGCGGCGTCAATCTGAAACAAGGTTCAGATTGGCGCCGCCCAGCTAAGTTTTTATAAAAAGCCTTTGAAGTTTTTTTCTACCAGTTTTCTTGGCACCATGACCTGCCTGCCACAGCCCATGCATTTGAGGCGAAAGTCCATGCCTACTCGTAAAATCTCCCAGCGGTTTTCGCCACATGGATGTGCTTTTTTCATTTTTATAATTTGCCCTAATTCAAAATCCATTCTTTGTGAACTCCTTTCATTGCGCTGGTTATTTTATACTTATAAAAACATTTTAAGGATCATGATGACCCAGAAACCAAGTCCAAATAAAAGTAAGAAAAATTGAAATATATCATCAGCTCGGTCAATTTTTCCCTTCATGCTCTCTTTTCTGGCCCTTTCGGAGTCGGATTCTCCGTTGATAATATCTGAAATTTTTTTCTTTATGCTATATTCTTCTGACATCTAACACCCTTCTTTCTAGTGAGATTTGTTGCCGTCGAGATAATTTTATAATAGGGGGGAAGTGGTTGTCAAGGGGGGAGGATGAGGGGGCAATGTTCTAGTCCTGCCGCCATGCTCATCTCACTACCGCTGCGCGGTAGTTCGCGAGCCCATACGTCGCCATGCTCAGCTCGATTCCGCTTCGCTACATCTCGCTGAACGGCTGTCGCCGTATAAAAATAAACACAATCCCCTTTTTGTGAGCAAGCTCCCAACAGGGGATTGCCACCAGTCCTGCCGCCATGCTCATCTCACTGCCGCTGCGCGGTAGTTCGCGAGCCCATACGTCGCCATGCTCAGCTCGATTCCGCTTCGCTACATCTCGCTGAACGGCTGTCGCCGTATAAAAATAAACACAATCCCCTTTTTGTGAGCAAGCTCCCAACAGGGGATTGCCACCAGTCCTGCCGCCATGCTCATCTCACTGCCGCTGCGCGGTAGTTCGCGAGCCCATACGTCGCCATGCTCAGCTCGATTCCGCTTCGCTACATCTCGCTGAACGGCTGTCGCCGTATAAAAATAAACACAATCCCCTTTTTGTGAGCAAGCTCCCAACAGGGGATTGTGTTTATTTTTGCATGGCTCGTAGCAAAATCATATGACGGTTTTGATTACGGATAGGATTTGTTCTGGTTCAAATGGTTTCTGGATAAATTCTGCTGCGCCAAGTTTTATCGCTTCCACCATCTTTGATTTCTGTCCGGCGGCAGTTACCATGATCACGTTCGCATTTTTGTCAAGTTGCATGATCTTCTCCAGACAACCGAGTCCGTCTAGAATCGGCATGGTGATGTCTAATGTCACAAGATCTGGCCGAAATTCTATGTACTTTTCATAACCGATCTGTCCGTCCGTTGCCTCTCCTATAATTTCGTAACCGTTTTCTATCAAAATGTTCTTTAATATTCTGCGGGATGTTTTGGAGTCATCCACGATCAATACTGTTGCCATAAAACAACCTCCCTTATGTGAAATCTGCATCAAAATGTGTTTTGTTATGATTATAATTGAAAAGAACGCATAACTACTACATTTTTACAATCATATCAACCCTTTTTCCTGTAATGTACAGGGGAAGCACGAAAAATTCTTCTGATGTTTTTATTGTGCCATCAAACATGTATTCTGGCGGCAGCATATCAATGATAACTTCCTGATAGCTCAGTTCAGTGGCATGAAGACCATTGATACAATTTGTAAATTCGCAGACGGAATCTAAAGCATCTTCGTCTGGCTTTTCAAAATATTCTCCGGCATAACCATCTGCCACTGTTAAAATCGAATTATCGTCGCTAGCGAAGCCGAGAAATCCTTCATACGCACCGGTTGTTTTTTGGTATGCTATGTATTTGGCGGAATAGTCAGTCACATTTTCAGCTTTGCCGATCCGTATGTAAGAACTTACAAAACGTACGATATTTCTTAGGGCAAGCGCCATAAGATTGAGATAACCTTCGTTTTTGGTTGTTACAAAAGCAGGCAAAAGGCGGTCAAAATCTCCAAATTTGATTGCTTCCAGCGTTGTATTTGTGAAACTTTCCTCCTTCTGGAATTCTGCAACCAGTTTGTTGACCTCATCCCGGTTCATGATCTTATTTTCTTCCAATGCCTGAACAAAAATCAGATAAGGATTTCCCTGAAGCTGGAGCAGATGCGAAATGTCTACGTTGGTGAGATATCCCTTTTCGATCGCCAGATCACCGAAACGTTTATCGCTCTGCATCTGGAGATGATTCAGTTCGTCTGCCTGATCGCGGGTAAGAAGCCCTTCGGATTCTGCGATCAGACCAAGTTTTACCCGATTCGCCCTCATATATTCCATACATGAGGTGAATTGAGCTTTGGTAATCTTTCCTTTATTCAAAAGATAATTTCCAAAAAACTGACTAAACATAAAGTGCTTTCTCCTTTCTTGTTTCTACGGCGGAAACCGTTTTCAATATTCCCTTTAAAAAATATCATTGTAAAAAAGCTAATTTTATTATACTATATTAGGAGAAAAAAAGAAACAAAATTTTGGAATTTTCGAGTATGGAGGGTAAAATGGCTGGTTCAATCTTTGGTGAAATATTTTCGGTTGCTACGTGGGGAGAATCCCATGGAAAAGGGCTTGGAGTCGTTGTAGATGGGTGTCCGGCGGGGGTGCCGCTGATGGAAGAGGATGTTCAGCGATATCTAGATCGGAGAAAGCCTGGGGAGACCAGATATTCCACGCCGAGAAAAGAAGGAGATAAGGTGGAGATTTTATCGGGGGTATTCGAGGGCAAAACTACAGGTACGCCAATTTCCATGATTGTTTTGAATACGTCCCAGAAATCCAGGGATTATTCCGAGATTGCTTCTTATTACAGGCCGGGACATGCGGATTATACCTTTGATGAAAAGTATGGGTTCCGGGATTATCGGGGAGGCGGGAGATCTTCCGGGAGAGAGACGATTGGGCGTGTTGCCGGTGGCGCGGTTGCCTCAAAGATTCTGGCCGAATTGGGGATTGAGATCAGTTCTTATGTCAAATCTATCGGAGACATCGAAGTTGATCCAGAGAAAATGAAATTGGAAGACATTGAAAAAAGCCCGCTTCGTATGCCGGATCTGGAAGCTTCGGAACGGGCAGAAGAATTTCTGGCGGATCAGATGAGGAATCATGATTCGGCGGGAGGGGTGATAGAGTGTGTGATCTCAGGAGTTCCGGCGGGGATTGGAGATCCGGTGTTTGGCAAGCTGGATGCGGCACTGGCACAGGCGGTCATGTCCATCGGGGCGGTGAAGGGCGTTGAGATCGGCAGTGGTTTTGCGGCGGCAAAAAAAAGCGGATCTCAAAACAATGATGAATTTTGTATCGATAAGGATGGAAAAGTCGGTAAAAAGACCAACTTTGCCGGAGGGATACTGGGAGGCATCAGTGACGGGAGCCCGATTGTATTGCGGGCAGCTTTTAAGCCCACACCATCTATTTTTACGGAACAGAGCACAGTGAACCAGTCTGGGGAAGAGATCAAGGTTCAGATTAAAGGCAGGCACGATCCGATTATTGTTCCCCGTGCTGTCGTGGTGGTAGAGGCTATGGCGGCGCTGACTATAGTGGACAGAATGTTTGTGGGTATGTCTTCGAGAATGGATCGGATCGCCAGATTTTATGATAAAATAAAATAAGTTCGGATGAACTTATTAGTGAAATCGGTATATGCAGAAACCATGCACAAAAATTATGATAAACTATGATTTCTATTTTCATAGAATAAATAGTAAGTAAAGTTTAACAGGAGAATGGCATGACCGAGAAAGAGCGGACAGAGATTGTCATCGACGAGACGACGATTTATGAAATCGATCTGGAGTGTGCAGAATGCAGGAAGGTAAAGAAAAACGAATCGGATAAAACAAAAGAAAAAAGGTGCCGGGGTTGAAACCCCGACACCTTTTTGCTGGAAGGAATTAGCAGAATCCGCCACCGCCGCATCCGCCCCAGCCACCGTTGCCGCCGCAGCAGCACAGAAGCAGCAGGATCCAGATGATGCAGCTGCAGTCTCCGCCGAAGCCGCCCCAGCTGCCGCCGCCACCGCAGCCACCGTTGCCGCCGCCGCAGCAGCACAGAAGAAGGATGATGATAATCCAAGAGCATCCGCCATTGTGTCCCTCATTGCAGGAGCATCCGCCACCGCAGTTTGTTGCTGATAAATCACTCATATTTAAGTTCCTCCTAAATTAATTTACATTGATATCATATGAATGACTGCTTGACTGATTTACAAATATTATGAAAAAATTTGAATGTTTCCCTTATTTTTGTGAAATATTTATTTGTATAATGAGGGATTATCTGATATAATACATTCGGATAGTTATACGAAATATGGTTCTTTTTGGGAAGCTCGAAGACTTTGGTGCAAAAAGGATTTTGATCCATGACATGAGCCCGAATCATGTGTGACTGAACCAAGGAGAAGGTAGATGAAAAAGATATTATGTTTATTTTTGGTGTTTTGTCTTTGTTTTTCGATGACAGGCTGTGGAAGTGAACCTGAGTCTACAGAGAATACAGATCCTGTGAACAGTGCCCAGACAGAGGATAGTGCTCTGGAAGCCGCTGCCGAATTACTCAAGACGATGACGCTGGAAGAAAAGATTGGTCAACTTTTTATCATTGATGTCGACAAGCTGGTAAATGGTAAGAAGCCAGTAGAGGAAGCGATTCCAGAGCTTTTAGAAGCATTGGACAAGTATAAGGTCGGTGGCTTGGTTTTTTATAATCAAAATATAAAAGGAGTCAAGCAAATCCAGACAATGCTAAGAGAGATTAAGGAGTATGTGGCGGTAAGTTCGCAAATACGAATCCCTTTGTATCTAGCTACCCAGGAGGAAGGTGGCGGACAGAACTCCATAGCGGCTCAAAATGGGGAGATCAAATCCACGGGTTATGTCAGTCCTTCTGAAATGGGGAAGAATATGACCGTAGAGCAGTTGGAGGATACCGGAGAGATCATTGGAGAAGAACTCCTTAATTTGGGATTCAATATGAATTTAGCACCTGTGGCGGATGTGGTCGAAGAAGAAAAATCAATGGATACCTCAGCGATAGATGAAAGTGTTGTGGCTATTCTGGGAAAAGAGCCAGAATACATCCCGCCGGCCAAAAAAGTCTCAAAAGCGAAACGGAAGAAAAGACGCAGAGCTTACAAGAAAAAGTTGCAGGCGTATCAGAGTAGATACGAGCGTTTTGTTGATTCTTTCCTGGAGGATAGCTATTGTGCCAGTTGCTTTGGTACGGACGAGGAAAAAGTCAGTGAGGCAGCAGCGGCAATGATTCAGGGCATGCATGCATGCCACACAGAGGAAGGCGGAAACTTGTGCACCGTATTGAAGATGTTTCCAGGGATATGTTCCGTGGCGAAATATCATAAGCTGGCACCCGTAGGCATTGATACGGGGTTGTCGCGGCTGAGAAGAGTCAACTTTGAACCCTTTGCCGCGGGAATCGATGCGGGGACGGATGTGGTCATGGTTAGTCATGTGTCATTGAATAAAATTGATCCCCAGGTTCCTTGTTCCATGTCCAGTATCATTATGTCTGATCTGCTTCGGAAAGAACTTGGCTTTCGGGGGATCATTATGACAGAACAGATGGATCTGCCAGTGATCACCACCAGATATACCACCAGCGAGGTGGCAGTCAAAGCAATTGTATCTGGTGCCGATATGATTTATAATCCGAAAAATATTCAGGAAGCTGTCTCTGCACTGCATCAAGCTGTCCTGACGGAAGAGATCGATGAAAAAGTTATTGATCAGGCGGTGTTGCGAATATTGCAGAATAAAATCCTTCGGGAAGTATATCCGATGCCTGGAGAATAACATGATAAAGAGTCCAGGAGCTGGAGTTGTAGATGTTTTAGAAAGCTCTTAATAGTTTGTTGTATCAGTTGGGAATAAAATACTTTTTATCCCCCAACATCATATATATTACGCATAATCAAATAAGGAGGACTTAAAAGTGGAAAAAAAAGAGATGCTCTATGAGGGAAAAGCCAAGAAGGTATATGCTACAGATGTAGAAGGTGTATGTATCGTTGATTACAAGGACGATGCCACCGCATTTAATGGTGAAAAGAAGGGGACGATCGTTGGAAAAGGCGTCATCAATAACCGTATGACAAACTTTTTGTTCCAGAAGCTTGAGAAGGCCGGTGTTCCAACTCATTTTGTGGAGGAACTCAGTGACCGTGAGACCGCAGTAAAAAAAGTATCTATTGTACCACTTGAAGTTATTATCCGTAATACTGCTGCAGGAAGTTTTTCCAAGCGTCTTGGGATTGAAGAGGGAAGAAAGCTTCTTTGCCCGACGCTTGAATTTAGTTATAAAGACGATGATTTGGGAGATCCATTGATCAATGATTATTTTGCAAAAGCGATCGGGATCGCGACCCAGGAAGATATTGATACGATCACAAAATACGCTTTTATGGTAAATGATTTCCTGGTAGAATTTTTTGAAGAGTGCGGCATCGAACTCATCGATTTCAAGATTGAGTTTGGAAAGACGTCGGATGGAACGATTATTCTTGCCGACGAGATATCACCGGATACATGTCGTTTCTGGGATATCAAGACGAGAGAAAAACTGGATAAGGACCGTTTCCGCCGTGATCTCGGTGGTGTAGAGGATGCCTATAATGAGGTGGCAAAGAGGATTGGACTGACAGACTAACCGAGAAAGGACAGACGCAAATGGAATCCGAATTGAGTGAACACTTTGACGTAGAACTCCATGAGGAATGTGGAGTATTTGGAATGTATGATTTGGATGGAGGCGATGTGGCGTCTTCCATCTATTATGGTTTATTCGCTCTGCAGCACCGCGGTCAGGAGAGCTGCGGGATTGCAGTAAGTGATACAGAAGGTCCCAAGGGAAAGGTGCTTTCCCAGAAAGGAATGGGACTTGTCAATGAGGTGTTTCATGCGGAGGGGTTAGAAAAACTCAAAGGAAATATCGGGGTAGGACATGTTCGTTATTCGACGACGGGAGCCAGCAATAGCCAGAATGTGCAGCCGTTGGTTTTAAACTATGTAAAAGGTACGCTGATGCTAGCCCATAACGGGAACTTAGTGAATGCCAATAAACTGCGGGAGGAAATGGAGTATACGGGGGCGATTTTCCATACCACCATTGACACCGAGGTGATCGCCTATCTGATCGCCAGGGAGCGCCTGAAAGTGCCGACGGCGGAGGAGGCAGTGAAATGTGCCATGAAGAAGCTTCAGGGGGCGTATTCCATCATTATTTCCAGTCCTCGTAAGCTTATCGGCGCCAGAGATCCCTATGGATTTCGGCCACTGGTGATCGGAAAAAGGGACAACAGTTATATCCTGGCCTCCGAGACCTGTGCCCTGGATGCTGTGGATGCGGAATATGTTCGGGATGTAAAGCCCGGGGAGATTGTGATGCTGGATGCAGACGGTATTCAGTCGGACGAGACGTTGTGTCATACCACACCGGCAAAATGTATTTTCGAGTATATTTATTTTGCTAGACCAGACAGCTATCTGGACGGCGTGAGTGTTTACAACAGCAGAATCATGGCGGGAAAAATTCTTGCCCAGATGCATCCGGCGGATGCCGATATCGTTGTGGGCGTGCCGGAGTCCGGTAATGTGGCAGCGATGGGATTTTCTGCCCAATCGGGAATTCCCTATGGAACTGCTTTTATGAAAAACAGCTATGTGGGACGGACCTTTATCAAGCCCAAACAGTCGGCGAGGGAAAGCAGCGTAAAGATCAAACTGAATGTTATAAAGGAAGTGGTTCGCGGCAAACGTGTTGTTATGGTGGATGACTCAATTGTTAGAGGAACCACCAGTGAGCGGATTGTGCGTATGCTGAAAGCAGCAGGGGCCACGGAGGTACATGTGCGCATTAGCTCGCCTCCGTTTTTGCATCCCTGTTATTTTGGAACAGATGTGCCAAGCTGTGACCAACTGATCGCCCACAATAATACGGTAGATGAGATCTGCAACATGATCGGTGCCGATTCATTGGGGTATCTGGACGGTGAGAGGCTCCATGAGCTGATCGGGGGCGACATGGGGTATTGCGATGCATGCTTTTCCGGGAAATATCCGGTGGCGCCCCCGGAGGAGGATATTCGAGGTATATAGAAGTGCCGCTGAAAGCGGCATGTCATTTTAGAAAGGAACGGTACAATGAGCACAGATTGTTATGTAAGCCCGTTATCAGAGAGATACGCCAGTAAAGAGATGCAGTATATTTTTTCTCCTGATATGAAATTTCGCACATGGAGAAAGCTGTGGATCGCACTGGCGGAGACAGAAAAGGAATTGGGATTAAAGGATGCCCAGGGGAATCCCCGGATTACAGAGGAGCAGATTGAAGAACTGAAGTCACACGCAGAGGACATCAACTATGATGTGGCGAAGGCCCGTGAAAAAGAGGTGCGCCATGATGTGATGAGTCATGTCTATGCCTATGGAAAGCAGTGTCCGAAGGCGGCAGAGATCATTCATCTGGGGGCTACTTCCTGTTATGTGGGGGATAATACCGATGTCATCATTATGACAGAAGGCTTAAAATTAGTTAAGAAAAAACTGGTGAATGTAATTCACGAACTCTCAGACTTTGCCATGAAATATAAGGATCTTCCGACGCTGGCATTTACCCATTTTCAGCCAGCCCAGCCCACGACGGTGGGGAAACGCGCCACGCTGTGGATGGAAGAACTGGTGATGGACCTGGAAGATTTGGAGCATGTACTATCTCATATGAAGCTACTTGGCTCAAAGGGGACGACGGGAACCCAGGCCAGTTTTCTGGAGCTTTTTGAGGGAGACGAGGAGGCATGTAAGAAAGCAGATAAAATGATTGCGGCGAAAATGGGATTTGATTCATGTTTTCCGGTGTCGGGACAGACATATTCACGGAAACTGGACACAAGGGTGTGCAATGTCCTGGCGGGCATCGCTGCCAGCGCCCACAAATTCTCCAATGACATCCGTCTTCTTCAACATCTCAAAGAGATTGAGGAGCCCTTCGAGAAGAGCCAGATCGGTTCCTCTGCGATGGCGTACAAGAGAAATCCCATGCGCAGTGAGCGTATCGCCTCTCTCTCCCGCTATGTGATGATCGATGCGTTGAATCCGGCGATCACATCAGCGACACAGTGGTTTGAAAGAACTCTGGATGACTCAGCAAATAAACGTCTCAGTGTGGCGGAAGCATTCCTGACGATTGATGGAATTCTTGATCTGTTTTTGAATGTTGTAGATGGTCTCGTAGTATATGATAAGGTGATTACAAAGCGCCTGATGTCAGAGCTGCCATTTATGGCGACAGAAAATATTATGATGGATGCGGTAAAGGCGGGTGGAAATCGCCAGGAGCTTCATGAGAAGATCCGTACCCTTTCGATGGAGGCAGGAAAGAATGTGAAAGAAAAGGGATTGGATAACAATCTGCTGGAATTGATCGCTTCTGATGAGGAGTTCCCGATGTCGCTGGAAGAGTTACAGAAAACGATGGACCCGAGCCGTTATGTGGGAAGAGCGCCGAGTCAGGTGACAGAATTTGTAGAAGAGGTGGTAAAGCCGATTTTGGTCGAAAACAAAGAGTTATTGGGTGTAAAAGCCGAGATAAATGTATAACAGTTAAGGTATTTTATTGACAGAAAAAATAAGGCAATGCTATACTTATGATAATAGGTTTTGCCAAGATAAATCTTTGGGAAAGGAGGTATATTTGTTACATATGGGGTCAGGCAAAACTATTAAATAAAATATTGGAGGTTTTAATTCGTTATGAAAGCGATGCAAAAAGGGAAACGTCTGTTTTCCGCAATTCTAATCGGCGTGCTGGTATTGGGGAGTATCATGGTGCCGAAAACTGAAACGAAAGCAGCAAATGAAACTTTACTGAACACTTATGGAAATGTTATGGGGCGTTCGGGAAACTGTGTAACGTTAAATCAGTTAAGGGATCCTGCTACATTGTCTCACATTAAATCTCATTATAACAGTATTACTTTAGAAAATGAGATGAAGCCGGATGCGATGCTGGGCTGGCAGCCAAGTCTGATCAGTCAGAATGCGGCGAGGGATTTAGGTTATTATATACCATCTTCGATGCAGGAAACGTATGTTCCTAAAATTAATTTTGACACGATTGACCAGGTGCTGAAAATCTGTTATGAGAACGGAATCGGGGTTCGTGCCCATACGTTGATCTGGCACAGTCAGACGCCGGACTGGTTTTTCCGGGTTGGATACTCCACAAACTATGGCTATGTTTCGGAGTCACAGATGAACAACCGTATGGAATATTATATTAAGACAATAATGAACCATGTTTACACGAGTAAATACGGAAGCGTTGTTTACACGTGGGATGTTGTCAATGAATATTTACATGCGACACCTTCTGGCTGGAGTAAGATTTATGGAAATTGTGGAAATAAACCAGCTTTTGTAAAACGTGCATTCCAATATGCATACGATTGTATTAACTATTTTAAACTTACAGATTCGGTAAGCTTGATGTATAACGATTTCAATACCTATATGGAAGTGGACAATATCATTACGATGATCCGTTATATCAATGCGGAGAAAAAGATCTGTAACGGTGTGGGCATGCAGTCGCATCTTGGCACGACGTTCCCTAGTGTATCATACTATACTGCGGCGCTTCAGGCATTTGTAAATGCCGGTTTTGAGGTTCAGATTACGGAACTTGACGTTACAAATAAGTCCGATGCGGACCAGGCAGGGTATTTGTATGACCTGATGAAAAATGTGTTAAGGATAAAAAAGGCGGGCGGTAAGATCACCGGACTTACATGGTGGGGGATCTCGGATCATGTGACATGGATAAAAGGAGAAAAACCATTGCTGTTTTCCTATCTCAGTGTTCCAAAGAGTTCCTATTATAATGTATTACAGGCATACAAAGATACCGGTTTTACAGGTGGAAATCAATTGGGAAGCAGCCAGACCTTACCAAATGGATGGTATTATATCAAGAACATTAACGCACAGAAATATCTTCAGGTAAAGAATAATGCTGGAGGGAACAGCGTAAATGTGGAGATCGGCACGGGAACAGGCGTGAAAGGTCAGAAATGGTATTTATCCAATCAGGGAGACGGTTATTTTACATTGAAAAATGGAAATGGCTATATGTTGGATATCCAGTATGGGGCAAAAGAGGATGGAGTCAATGTACAGACATATTCTGCAAATGGCGCCGATGCCCAGAAATTTAAAGTTGTGAAAACGTCTGAGGCAAATGTATATGGCATTGTCACAAAAGTGACAGGCGATAAAAAGTCACTGGATGTATATAATTTTGGTACAGCGGATGGTTCCAATGTATGCCAGTGGACATATTATGCAAACTCCTGCCAGAAATGGATTTTTGAAGCTTGCTGATTTATGCACAACATATAATTTAATAGGCAGCTGCCTATTTTTAGAGGGTGTTGTTCTATAACACCCTCTTTTTTCTTTATAGGAAATTACATTTTTTATAGAAATATTTATATATTTTTTATAAAATGCTAGAAAATTTTTAATAAATTTGATATAATAATTTCAAGATATGTGTTAATGTGCTGCTCGGCACATATTCTGGTTGATATTCATCACGATCTGGTGGTTTCCTCACAATTCTTCCGGGTTTCGTTAGACATGGTATGTATTTCAGCGTGTAAAGGGCGGTACAGAAATGAGGATATTATATGCAGAGGGAAAATAGGAAATTTGGAAAGCAGGGAAGGAACGAAAAGGATGGTCAGTTTGTCAGTATAGAAAAAAAGATTTCTAAACGTTTTGCGCAGACGATTCTGTTTTGTTGTGTTCTTCTTGGAGTGGTAGCCTCAGTTTTAAGCTATATTTCTTCGATCAGTGCAGTGAATGATACGATCGACAGTACTTCGGACATAGCGGCGGATTATGTGGCGGCATCACTGAAACAGTACACGGCGATCGCCTATGAGACAGGAAGTATCGCCCGTCTTGCTGATGTGGAAAAGTCAGTACAGGAGAAAGAGGAGATTCTGAACCAGAGAATCAAGGACCACAATTTTCAAGGTGGTTATCTTTTGGACGACAAGGGAGTTGATGTGATCTCTGGAAAAGATTTTTCGGCTCAGGATTATTTTAAGGAAGCTATGAAAGGGGAAACCTTTGTCTCCACACCTACATACGATGAGGACACGAAATCAATATTTTATGCGGTTTCCGCGCCGTTATGGAAGGACGGCATTCCTGGTACAACGCCGGTCGGCGCTGTTGTTTATGTCCCGGACGGTGAATTTTTGAATGATGTTATGCGCTCCATCAAGGTTGGGGAGGGAGGTACTGCATTTATGCTTGATGCCAAAGGGATTACGATTGCCGATATTAATTCGGAAGTTGTTGGCATCGAGGACAGCGTTAACCTGGGTCAGGAGAATTCTAAACTGAAAAAGTACAGCGAGATCTGTAAAAAAATGGTAGCCGGGGAAAATGGAACTGGTACCTATTCTTATGGAGGAAAGACGAAAGTAGTCGCTTATTCCCCAATCAAAGATATGAACGGATGGAGTATCGGTGTCGCCGCCGTGAGGAATGAATTTTTAGGTATGTTTTTCCTGTCATTGATCGTTACAATTATCTTTGTTATAGCCTTTACATTTTTGGGCATCAGAAGCGGTGTGCAGCTTGGGAAAAAGGTGGTCAGACCGATCGCAGAAGTGGTGGAGCGTCTTAAGCTTCTGGCAGAAGGAGATCTTCATGCAGATACTCCGATTCCGGAGACAAACGATGAGACGGCAACACTGATGAATTGTTTATCCGAGACGGTGGAGGATTTGAAAAGGGTTATTACAGATATTGACGATCATCTCGCAAATCTGTCCGATGGAAACTTCCTGATCAATGTGGACAGCAGCTATAAGGGGGATTTTGTACAGATCAGTGAATCTTTCCGGGGAATCGTGGCTTCTCTGAGCGACGCCATGAGGGAGATCGACAGCAATGCAGAGTATGTGCAAAATGGAGCAACTGACTTGTCTGGGGCGGCACAGCTTCTGGCAGAGGGTGCTACCGATCAGGCAAGTGCTATTGAAGAGCTGACAGCAACAATCACAGAGGTATCAGAGAAAATAACAGTGAATGCCAGAAATGCTGTCCAAGCTAAAACAATTGTTGCAGGTATGGGAGAGCAGATCCTAGAAAGCAATGAGCACATGAAGAAAAATACGGAAGCCATGAACAATATCAAGGAAGCTTCTAATAAGATCGCTGAGATCATCAGCAGTATAGAAGAGATTGCCAGCCAGACGGCACTCCTGGCGTTGAATGCGTCTATAGAGGCGGCAAGAGCGGGAGAGAATGGAAGAGGATTTGCTGTGGTAGCGACACAGGTTGGAGTGTTGGCAGATCAGAGCTCCGAGGCAGCAAGAAACACAAAGGATCTTATCCAGAATGCCATCGAGGCAGTGGAAGATGGAATGGAGCTGGCAAATTCTACAGCGGAATCGTTACTTTCTGTAGTGGATAATGTCAAACTGGTAAATAACTCCATGGCAGAGATCGCTGAGGCCTCTGACAATCAGGCGCTGGCAGTGGCTCAGATCACAGAGGGGATCAATCAGATCGCAGGCGTTATCGAGTCCAATACGGCTACCTCGGAGGAAAGTGCTGCGGCGTCGGAAGAACTGTCAACCCAGGCAAATATGCTGAAGGAACTGGTGGGAAGATTCCAGTATATAAATGAATAGAACGGTAACGTTATAGTCAGATATGAACATAAACATTTTTAGAGCCGAGCTGATAAGTGTTCGGCTCTAAAAATGTGTGGGGTTTAGAAATACGTCGATAAGATCAGTTTTTTGTTGTTGAGTTTAGAAATCTATGTTAAAATGGTAATAATAGTTTTTGATATAGAGGAGGACGTTACCGTGAAACAATTTTTTGGTATGAGCCAGAGCGGAGATCTGCAGGAGGCAGTCCGCGGAGTGAGCAATCCTCAGCTAATTATGCTGTTTTCCAACGGTGATCAGTTTGAGGACCATGTGAAAAAGTTAGAGGCGCTTTTTCCCAATATTCCTAGTATCGGATGCATCGGTATGAGCTACGACAGCAAAGTAGTTGAAAAAGGTGTGGGAATCCTTGCATTTTCGGATGGTGTCAGCGTAGCAGTGAATGTACTGGAGCAGGCTTCCACGATGCCGGTAAAATATATTGAACGGTTAGAGAAGGATGTGGCAGAAGTTAATGCTTCACAAAAAGATACCATATGTATTGATTTTTGTTCTGGAAATGATGCCTGTGTTCTGACAACGATCCACAGTGTGTTGAAACGAAAGAACATTTCGCTGGTAGGAGGAACCGGAGACGCCGGCAAAGTTTCAGCCAATGGTAAGGTCTATGAGGATGCGGTGGCTTATGCTCTGGTCAGAAATAATAACGGCAGGGTAAAAGCTTACAAGGAAAATATCTATCGTCAGATGGGGAATTACCGTTTTATCGCCTCCAAGACAAAGAAATCAGAATACATACTGGGAGAGCTAAACGGCAAACCTGCCAAACAGGTGTATCAGCAGATTCTCCATGTGACAGAAGAAGAAATATTAACACAGACTTTTAAAAATCCTTTTGGAAAGATCAATGGAAATGAAACCTGTATTATTTCGATTAAGGACATATGCAAAAATGGCCTGACATGCTTTCGGCAGGTAAACGATTCTGATGTGCTTATCCTGCTGGAGTTGGGAGACTACAGGGAAATCGTGAAGAATACCATCCGTAAAATCTATCAGGATTTTCCGAAGAACTCTGCCGTATTTTCAGTAAACTGTCTGTTCCGGTATTTATTATTTACTGAGAATAATTATATGCAGGAATATCTGAGGGAAATGGGGGCTTTAGGTAATCATGCAGGTTTTGTGGGATATGGAGAGCACTATAACAACCAGTTCGTGAACCAGTCCATGACCTGTGTGGTATTCGAATAAAGGAGGATGAAGGAAATATGCGATTCAAGAAGAAAGAACATAATTTAGATTCCCATCCCATTTTGCACGTGATGGGAAGCCTGAAAGACTATCAAAAGGATCTTGTGCAAAAGGAAGTAGACTCTCTGAATCAGCTGGGCATGGTAAACCAATCTTTCCTTGGGGTTCTTGATCAGGCAGAAAATTTTCAGCAGACCTTACAGGACTTCGAGGGTACTTTTTCTGATATAAATCAGATATCCGGTCAGTTTGAGACAATAAAAAGTGAGATTGCCCAATCGGTAAACCAGGCACAGGATGAGGTGGAGGAGCTCAAGGCCAGTTCCCAGCAGGTAGAAACCCATTTTGAAGAGATGAAAGGCACCTTTGATGATTTCAAGGCGGCAGTGCAGCAAATAAAAAAATGTACGAACAAAATTACTTCGATTGCGGAACAGACCAATATTCTTGCATTGAACGCTTCCATTGAAGCAGCAAAAGCGGGAGAGCATGGAAAAGGTTTTGAAGTGGTAGCTGAAGAGGTCAAGAGCCTGGCAGATGAAGTTAAAAATATGGTGGCAGCGGTAGAGGCAAGTATTGCTGATGTAGAGGAAGATACAGATAAACTGCACTCCGATATCGACACCTCCCAGCAGGCTTTGGGACAAAGTCTTGAGAAGGTGAATCAGACCTATGAGAGGTTTGATCAGATCACAGAGGCCGCGGAGGGAGCCACTGCCGTTCAATCCGAGATCTCTAATGTCATTGACGACTCAAAAAGAGCGCTGCAGAACGTCAATACTTTCTTTGATAAGACGAAAGATCAGTACCAGGAAGTTATGAAGCATATTAACCATGCCAGCAAACTGGGGACGACGAAAAGCGCGATGTTTGAGGACGTGGATAACATGCTGTCCCAGATTGCTCCGATGATAGAAGAATATGAGGCATAAACAGAGACCGGCTGTCATAAATAGATCAGCCGGTCTAATTTTTTTGTTTTAAAAAATTAATATTTCTTTTATATTTCATCAAAAAAGATTTATTGTGCCATATACGATTGTATGTTATAATGCAGGTGTGTTTTATATTAAAGGAGGATAAAAATAGATGAACATGCTGGATGAATTAAAGGGATTGGGTGTTGATGTAGACGAAGGGATAGCGCGTCTTACAGGGAATCCTGCATTTTATGAGAAGATGCTTTTTCGATTTCCGGAAATGCTTGCTAAGTCATCTGTAGATCCGGATTTTGATTGTAACGATTATGGGGAAGTGATTGAACTGGCACATGCCATCAAGGGCGCTACAGGAAATTTGTCTCTGACACCGCTTTTTCAAGCATATGACGAGATTGTGGCACTCTTAAGGGCAGATCAGCCGCAGCAGGCAAAAGAAGTTTTGCAGCAGATCCTTCCTGTTCAGGAGAAGATCGTGGCGTGTATTGAGAAATATGCCTGATCGGATTTAAGCAAATGCCTTTGGGGAGGTCAGAGATGAAAAAAAAGAAAAGTATATTGATTGTTGATGATGTTGAGATTAACCGTATGATCCTGGCGGAGATTTTCCGGGATGACTACACGATCGTTGAAGCTGACGGCGGTGAAAGGGCTATTGAGATCTTAAACGAAAGTGAACATTTTGAGATATCCGCGGTTCTTTTGGATCTGCTTATGCCTGGCATAAATGGGCTTGATGTGCTAAAGAGGATGAATGAGAGTGGAAAGATTCAGAGTGTTCCAGTATTTCTTATAACGGCGGCGGATAGTCAGGAAATGCTGCTAGAGGGATATCATCTCGGTGCTATTGATGTTATCAGAAAGCCATTTATGACACATTTCCTTAAATGTAGGATCGGCAATGTGATTGAACTGTATGCCCATCGGAATGAGCTGGAAAGTGTCGTGGAAGAACAGGTGCGCCGACTGAATTATATCAATCAGAACATGATCGAGACGTTGGCTACGGTCATTGAGTTTCGTGATTGTGAGTCCGGTGAGCACGTTAAGAGGATCAGTGAACTGACGAGAATATTGATGAAGGAAGTAAGCGATGCCTATCCAGAGTATCATCTTTCCCAGAAAGAGATTGACAAGATTGCAGCTTCGTCGGTTCTCCATGATGTTGGAAAGATATCCATTCCGGACATGATCCTGAATAAGCCGGGAAGGCTCACGAAAGAAGAGTTTGAGATCATGAAAGGGCACACCGTAAAGGGATGTGAGATTCTACAGAATATTCCGAACATTATGGATGAGGGTCTGTATAATTACAGTTATGATATTTGTCGGCATCATCATGAGCGATGGGACGGGAAGGGATATCCCGATGGCCTGAGCGGAGATGATATTTCTGTATGGGCCCAGGTAGTATCTGTGGCTGACGTCTACGATGCCCTTACTGCCAAGAGAGTGTATAAGGACGCATTTAGTCATGAAAAGGCTGTACAGATGATTTATGATGGAGAGTGCGGTACCTTTAATCCAAAGATACTAGAGGTCTTTGAAAAGGTTAAAGATAAGCTTAAGAAAAATGAGGAAGAAATGAGACAATAAAGAATTAGGAATCAGCCAGAGGCTGTATATACAAAACCCCATGTCACTTCATAGGTGACATGGGGTTTTGTGTTGGAAATTTTTAATGACAGGAGAGGGATCAGTAGCCGACCTTCTTTCCTTTTTTCGTCATGTATCCGGTGATTCTTTTTGCTTTATAGTCCGCCTTTTTGCGAGAGTCTGGTACTTCTGGATCAGTAGGATCATAATTGATTCCGCTGGTGGTTTTTATAACAGGCGACTTGCCAAGAGGTCCTGGTTTTGAAGCGTTGCCTTTAACGATTTTTACGGTTGTTCCGGTAGAAGCATAGTCATAGATCCATTTGGCGTCTGCCACGGTCATACGGACACAGCCTGCAGAAGCGGGAGATCCGAGACGGTTATAGGTAGAGGATGGCAGAGCATAGTGTGACTGGGCGCTTACAGCGATGGCGTGGAAATACACATTCCCCACGATGTGGGAAGCCCATCTTGCATAGACAATGCTGTCATCTGGTTCAACCATTGTTTTTAAGGTATATTTTACAGACTGGCCGTTGGTGCAGATGGAGTAAGTACCCAGCGGGGTGTAGGATGAGTCTTCGTTCAATCCACTGGTTCCGGCATTTGTCCATGTATCACGTCCCACAGATACGGAACAGGTCTTGATTGGAATATCGTACTTCTTCGTCTCTTCATTATATAAGTAGATCGTTACTGCGCAGGCAGCCCGGTTTAATTCAATATACAGACGATTTGTATTGGAAGAACTGCTTTTCTTCAGATTTACAATATCTGTGAGATCAGTCTGCTTTTTATTGTTTACATAGTAGAACTTATAGGTCTTTCCGGCATATTTTTCATAAAACCAGCCGTTCTTACCTAAATCTTTTTTTCTGAGACGGTAAGTTTCTTCGTTCAGTAAAACTTTCTTACCCCAGCTGGTGTAACCATAAACCTGAAGCTTGTACTTGCCCTTTTCTTCATTCGGTACCTTTAGGGATATTTTTTTCTTACCGGAAGTTCCGGTTACGACATAAGAACCTTGTTTTTTCAGCTTCTTTCCATTTACCTGATATAAAACAAAACGAACTTTCTTTATGTTGCCAGGTATATATGGGTTGGTAAGCTTATAAAGACAGGTGGCATTTTTCTTCCTGGAAACAGAAAGGGTTCCGCTCTGGACCCGTTCATCTGCCAACGCTGTCATGTCCAGTGTATGAGTGTTGTTGTTATGATCAGTAAGGACTGCCTTAATGGTATAAAGGTCCAAAAGATAATCCAGCTTTTTCAGCGAAACTTCTGCATAATATTTACTTCCGTCAGACTTTTTGCTGGTTCCTGTGACAGTGGTCATTTTTTTGCCCTTGCTGGTATAGATCTGGAAACGAACTTTTTTTACCCCATACACATTTTTTAATCCATCCAGAGAGATACCGAAGGATTTTTTCTTCTCCAGAGATTTTGACTTTTGAATCAGAAAAGTTTTCTGGGTGGGGGCGATATGGTAGGAGCTTGTCGCCAGGGTGAGGGGAGTTCCGGAGTTTCCGTTATCCAGAACCAGTTTTACATTCCATTTTCCATAAGCGGTGCCCGCCTGAGCAATGTTGGCGCTGAATGTCATATTTCCCTCAACAAAAGGTGTCTTAAGTGCAATAGTTTTTGCGTTGTTCTCACTAGTACCATCCGGCCAGGCAGTAACATATACCTGCTTGTCCTCTCCAGGAATAACCACATCGCCGGCTGGAACAGAAGAAGTAACTGTGATCGTGCGGGTCGTACTTGCATTGCTGCCCCCTGTTTTCATGGAAAGATTTCCAGTGTGAACGGAAAAATCACAGGTTCCGGCAGAAATTGTGGAATCTCCCACCAGTATATTGACGTTATATTCATCGAATACACCGTTCAGGGATTTTAAAGAAAAGTTACCTGTATAGGTGCCGTTTGTGCAATTTTCAGCGGTAAGTGCTATGGTTTCTTGGTAAGCGACCGCTGGATTATTCTTGCGGGATACCTGTAGTGTCATGGAATTATTAGTTCCAAGATCCAGTCCCTGTACCGTGTAGGTGCAGATTCCGGCAGAACGGTTTGCGGATACGCTTGCTTTCTGTCCGGCTGCCTGTGCTGGGTGTGAAATGAGACCCAGCATAAGAAGCAGTGCTGCTGATAACGTAAAAAGGTGTCTGATAATATGTAGTTTCTCTTTCATGTCATACCTCCTTATTATTTGGAATAGCCCGCCGTCGGACTACCATCCTATTTTCACATGTTTTCTCGGTTTTGTCAATATACCCACGGCGGTGGAGTATTTATCGTCGGTTTTATTTGGGATCATACGTTCGATACTAAAAAATAAAAAAATTGCTTGCAATATAAAAAGAAGTATGATAGTATATTTGTTGTTAGGCTTCATATAGCGTGTAATTGCGAATTGAACCTAATAAGCTTTGCGTTAGCAAAGATCTGGCTCCTTGGTCAAGCGGTTAAGACATCGCCCTTTCACGGCGGTAACACGGGTTCGATTCCCGTAGGAGTCATAAAAATTCATGGAATTTGCAGGAGGACTTGCATAAATCTGGGTTTTATGGTATATTATTAGTGTATGGCGACATAGCCAAGTGGTAAGGCGTGGGTCTGCAACACCCTGATCACCAGTTCGAATCTGGTTGTCGCCTTGGTAAAGAAAATGCTTTCATTTGTATCATACAAATGAAAGCATTTTTTTGTATCCTTTAAATCTCTTCTTCTGCCTCTGTCTTTCGGGAGAACAACAGCAAAAGGATCAAAAGAAGTCCAATAATTAAAATGAAGGTCTTGTATTTATCGAAATAGTGAAAAAAGACATCCCGGTAATTATAAAAATAGTAACCTAGGCAGATGAGCAGTGTGTTCCATATGGTGATGCCGATGGAAGAGAAGATCACATAAGCGGGATAGCTCTGTCCGCATGCTCCAGCCACGAAGGCTATGTAAGTCCGACAGATAGGGATGACTCTACCCACACAGACTGCTAGTCTGCCCCGGTCGCCAAAGGTGCGGTAGGATGCCAGAATTGGCTTCTTGCTGGAAGGAAACCGGGCCATGATCTTTTCCAGCAGGGGAGAACCGCCGTAGCGGCCGATAGCATAAGTGAGACTGGTACCCGCTAGACCGGCGGCGCTGCTATAGAGGATAAGAAGGGGGAGGGAAAGTCCAATACCTGCTCCAAAGGCGCCAGCAAAGGGGAGGACGAGTTCGCTGGAGATGGGAAAGCATGCGTATTCCAATGCGATTAGAAGGATGATGGCCGGTGTGCCATAGGATTCGATCCATTGTAACAGCTGATCCATAGTACCTCATTCTGCGCACAGGGAAGGCGTGCGCGTAATTACATCGTTATTAATATATATGGAGGCGGACCGGCAAAAATGCTAATGGTTTCCGAAGAAATAAGGGCACCTGCGTTGACGAAGTGAAATTAACTTGGTATAATAAAATTTATATGCAAAGAATGGAGGAGGAATTCTTTATGAAATCATCGTACAATCCAAAAGAGATTGAGAAGAAATGGCAGAAAATATGGGAGGATGAGAAGGCATTTGTGGCGACAAATGATTTTTCCAAGCCAAAATACTATGCTCTGGTAGAGTTCCCTTATCCATCGGGACAGGGACTTCATGTAGGACATCCGCGCCCCTATACAGCACTGGATATTGTGGCACGCAAAAAGAGAATGCAGGGCTACAATGTACTTTATCCTATGGGCTGGGATGCCTTTGGGCTTCCCACCGAAAATTATGCGATCAAGAATAAGGTTCATCCAAAGGAAGTAACTAAAAATAATGTAGCTAAATTTAAGGCACAGCTACAGTCACTGGGCTATTCTTTTGACTGGGAGCGTGAGGTAAATACAACAGATCCGGATTATTTTAAATGGACCCAGTGGATTTTCCTTAAATTATTTAAGGCAGGGCTGGCTTACAAATCGGAGATGCCCATCAACTGGTGTACCTCCTGTAAATGCGGTCTTGCTAATGAGGAGGTTGTAAATGGTGTCTGTGAGCGCTGTGGCAGTGAAGTTGTCCGCAGGGTAAAGAGCCAGTGGATGTTAAAGATTACGAAGTATGCAGATAAACTTATCGATGATCTGGATGACGTAGATTACATCGAGAGAGTGAAGGTTTCTCAGAAAAACTGGATCGGTCGTTCCAATGGTGCTGAGGTAGATTTTCAGTTGAAGGATAAGGAAGAGAAGCTGAGGATCTACACGACACGTCCAGACACGCTTTTTGGTGTCACCTATATGGTGGTGTCCCCAGAGCACCCCTATCTGGACAAGTACAAAGATCAGATCAAAAACTGGGATGAAATCCTGGCATACCGAGAGATGGCAGCGAGAAAATCCGATTTTGAGAGGACAGAGCTTGCCAAAGAAAAGACGGGTGTGGCCATAGATGGATTGTCAGCAGTCAATCCGGTTAATGGAAAAGAGATTCCAGTGTGGGTGTCGGATTATGTTCTTATGAGTTATGGTACTGGTGCCATCATGGCAGTACCTGCTCACGACGAGCGAGACTGGGAATTTGCTAAAAAATTTGAACTTCCGATCATCGAAGTCATCCAGGGAGGAAATGTGGAAGAAGCAGCTTATACGGATGTGGCCACAGGCACTCTCGTGAATTCCGGCTTTTTAAGCGGCAAATCCGTAGCGGAGGCGAAACAGGCCATCGTTGAGTGGCTGGAAAAAGAAGGCGTCGGTACCGCGAAGACAAACTTTAAGCTTCGGGACTGGGTATTTTCGAGACAGCGTTACTGGGGAGAGCCGATCCCTATCGTAAAATGTGAGAAATGCGGATACGTGCCAGTTCCAGAAGACCAGCTTCCTCTGGAACTGCCGGAGGTGGATAACTATATGCCTACCGACAATGGGGAGTCCCCTATCGCAAATATCCGTTCCTGGGTAGAGACCACCTGCCCGTGCTGTGGCGGAAAAGCAGAAAGGGAGACGGATACTATGCCCCAGTGGGCGGGATCTTCCTGGTATTTCCTGAGATATATCGATCCGAAAAACTCTGAGGCGCTGGCCAGTCGCGAGGCGATGGATTATTGGCTTCCAGTGGACTGGTACAACGGCGGTATGGAGCACACAACCCTTCATCTTCTGTATTCCCGCTTCTGGCATAAGTTTTTGTATGACCAGGGAGTAGTACCTACAAAGGAGCCTTATCAGAAAAGAACTTCTCATGGTATGATCCTTGGGGAAAATGGGGAGAAGATGAGTAAATCCAGGGGAAATGTAGTAAATCCCGATGATATTGTTAATACTTATGGTGCGGATACCCTTCGTACTTATGAGATGTTTATTGGTACTTTTGATGCGGCTGCGGCATGGTCCGATGACGGAGTCAAGGGCTGCCGGCGTTTTCTTGACCGTGTGTGGAAGCTTCAGGATATGGTTGTGGATGAGCAAGGCTATTCCAAAGACCTGGAGACGAAGATCCATCAGACGATCAAAAAGGTAAGCAATGACTTTGAGACACTCAAATACAATACAGCGATCGCGGCGATGATGGCACTAATCAATGAGTTCTATAAAGCGGAGAAGCTGACGAGAGACGATTTTAGGACGCTGCTTCAACTGTTGAATCCGGTGGCGCCTCATATGACGGAGGAGCTCTGGGAGATCATGGGATACGAAAAGCATCTGTTTGAAAACTCCTGGCCGGAATATGAGGAAGAGAAGACCGTGGAAAAAATGCAGGAGATCGCTGTCCAGGTCAACGGAAAGGTGAGAGCTGCGGTGAAACTTGCCATCGACGCTGACAAGGATACAGCGATTGCTGCTGGGAAAGAAGCGGTGGCAGAAAAGATCGACGGTATGAATATCGTAAAAGAAATCTATGTGCCGGGAAGGATTATAAATATCGTAGTGAAAGGCTGATGACTATGACGAATGAAGAAAAACTGGGCTCTGCCCCGCTGTTTCGATTGATGATGAGTATGGGGATTCCGACCCTGGTGGCTCAGATCATTAATCTTTTGTACAATATCATAGACCGGATTTATATCGGTCATATTCCAGAAGTGGGGGCAACTGCTCTGACCGGGGTGGGGCTGGCGCTGCCCATGATCGTAATCATATCAGCCTTCAGCGCATTTGTGGGAGCGGGCGGAGCCCCGCTCTCTGCCATTGCGCTGGGAAGAGGAAAGAAAGAGGAAGCGGAACGGATCCTGGGAAATGGATTTTCCCTTCTTCTCGTTTTTTCTGCTTTTTTAATGATTTTATTTTTTATCATAAAAAGACCGGTTTTGTTCCTGATCGGAGCCAGTGACGCCACCTTTCCTTTTGCAGATGAATATATGACCATTTATATATTTGGTACGCTCTTTGTGCAGATCTCACTGGGGATGAATCCCTATATCACAGCCCAGGGATGTTCCCGGACGGCGATGCTGTCAGTGCTGATCGGAGCGGTGCTGAATATCGCGCTGGATCCACTGTTTATCTTTGGGTTTGGCATGGGAATTCGTGGAGCAGCACTTGCTACGGTGATCTCACAGTTTGTCAGTGCAGTTTGGGTTCTCCGATTTTTGACGAGAAAAGAACGGGCGATGGGAATTCGGAAGAATTATTTGAAAATACGGGGAAAGATCGTGGCAAAGATCATGTCCCTTGGGGTTGCGCCTTTTATCATGCAGGCGACGGAGAGTTTTATTTCTATCGTGATGAACAGTGGTCTGCAGCGTTATGGTGGAGACATGTATGTGGGAACGCTGACCATCATGCAGAGTGTGATGCAGTTTGTGAGTATTCCGGTCAGCGGGTTTACCCAGGGAGTCCAGCCCATTATGAGTTATAATTTTGGCGCTGGAAATATAGAACGGGTAAAGAAAACGTATTTTACCATGCTGGGGATCGTTATGTCTTATACCATTCTGCTCACCATATCGATCATGGCGATACCGGGGATATTTGCCAGAATGTTTACAGACAGTTCGGAACTGATCTCGCTGGTAGAAAAGATTCTGCCGGTATTTGTCTGTGGAATGTTAGTATTTGGTGTGCAGATGTCTAGCCAGACCACTTTTCTTGCGCTGGGGCAGGCGAGGATATCGCTCTTTATCGCCCTTTTGCGAAAAGTGATCCTTTTGATTCCGCTGGCGATCATCCTGCCGAAACTGACAGGAGATGTGATGTTTATTTACTATGCGGAGCCGATCTCTGATGTGACATCGGCGCTGACCTGTGGTATTTTATTTGCCTGTCTATTTGGAAAGATATTAAAGAGAAGTAAATCCTAAGGGGTTAAAGGGCTGTGATTTTAGTCCGCCCTTATTCTCCAGGCAGTAAGGTTCTTTGTTTGCGGAGCGGAGAATCAGCTTTGCTGATTCTCCAGAGGGCTGCGATTTTCAGTCAGCCCTTTTTTTATGCTCTAAGGTCGAAGTTATAGCGTTTGACAGCTGCCGGCGGGGCCGGAGAATCCTTTTCTATAAAGTCATGGACCAGGTCGATGTCTTTTTCTTTGGCGAGAAATTCGGAAGTAAAGCTATAGCCCTGCTCGTTGATGGCATCCTTTAATAATTCCACATTTTTTTCTAGAAGTTTTCGTGCTGTCTCTTTCGCGGTATAAAACTGAGTGGAAATGCTGGTGTGATCTTTTGTAATGTGGATATCCAGTGTTCCTAAGGAATCCATCTCCAGGTGAAGAAGAACCTTGAGATTGTCCTTGGATTTTTTCAGGGCGTTTTTTCGTGTCATCACATAGAGATCACCGTGGGCATTTTGTTGGGATAACTTCAGTGGAAGTTGCATATAGGCGAATTGTTCGTTCAACATCTTCATAAAGGCAAGATTCTGCTGTAGATCCGAGGTGGTGTTGATGATCTGTTCACCGGAATTTCGTGTGGCAAACATCCGGCTCAGGTTCGTGAGGTCGGAAAACTGCTGCTGCATCCGGTTGTAGAGGGTATCTATGCTTCCCTCTTCTTTCAGCCCCTCGGGAGAGAGCGTCCACCCGGATAAAAACTGACCTTTGATTACCTTTTGGAACGCCTTTTGTGACACCAGCCGATGAAGTTCTTCATCGGGAAGGGTGGTAAGGGTGTTTTTTATATTGGTCAGCAGTTCTCTTGCCGTCAGATCTCCTTTTTCCAGAGCCGTAAGGAGTTCTTTATTTTCTGTATATTTTCCCAGAAGATCAGACAGGGCGCTGCGTTCCTCCGCTGTGAGCAGATGGCCGGTCTGTTCTGGAATAAACTCAGTGGGTTTTGCTTCTGCACCCGCCGGAGAAGAGGCACGGTCGGTAATACCGTTCAGAAGCTGCTTCATCCGAGCAAAAGGTGAAGTGGCAGTTTGTCCGGCAGCCTGGCTTTCTTCCGTTGCTTCCGGAGGAATTTCCTGGTTCTCTTCTCCGGGAAGAAGATCAGCACCTTCTGCTGTTTCGGCTCCCGGGGCTGCGGAAAGGTTTGCCTGGAGCTGTGTGGCAGTGAGATTCTGTTCTTCTAAGGAGGGAAGGGACTGCAGCATCATATCCAGCACTTCCCCTGTGGCATACCGGGCGATGGATGGATTTTCTTTGGCGAGTTCGGTAAGAAGTTCATTGATGGAGTCTGCCAGGGCATCCATCCGAGTCAAGAGCTGGTGTGTCTGCTTGTTGTACTGGTCAAACTGAGTTACGGTTGCCATGTCCATCGGCATGCCCAGCCGTTTCATCGTGATCACAGAATTTACATCCGCATTCGGGTATTTGGCACACAGTTGCAGGGATTCTGCAATATTTTCCCGGCTGATGGATTGCTGGTTTAGGAGAAGGCTTCTGACAATTTCAAGATTTCTTGGACTTTTCGGGAGCCCTGCCTCTTCGAGTGCCTGCTCAATGGTGTCCTCTATCCCCAGAAGATATGCCTGGGATATCGCCTTCATGTAGATGGTGCCGCCGTCCAGCCCAGTGATCTGGAAGGCCGCTTTTTGGCCAATGGAGTACTGGGAGGCTTCCGGAAGTTTTCCCGTAAAAGAAGAACCGTCTTCCATAGAGATGGTGATCTCATTGCCGTGAATATCGCTTACGACGCCTTTTAAGGTCTCTCCTTCTCTCACCGTGATGGTGCCTCCTCCGGAACGAAAGGTACGTTTGGCAGAGGCAGTGTTCATACTGCCGGACTGATTTTGATTGTTGTGTACGCTGTTGCTTGAAATAGGCATGAAATCGACTCCTTTTACCAGTTTATTAGTATTAGTGCAACGAATATTAGCCTGACATATTCACTTGTCTAATTGTCCAGTTACTGCGTCATTTCTGAAACTAAATTTATCTACCTTTATTATCGTTAAAAGTAGCTGATTTTTCAAGAGAGGATGCGCGGAAAATTGCATCATTCCCAAATTTTTTACGAATGTCATCTACTGCTTTTTCCAATTGTCCCTGCTTCATATAATATTTGCTGTCGGTAAGATTGATCTGACGGAGAGGCTCCCTGGTGAGTTTTGACGTAGATACACCGAGCAGGCGGATGGGGGAACCATCCCACAATTCATCGAAAAGTTCGCAGACAGAGTTGTATAATTCACTGGTGGTGTTTGTGGCGGAAGCCAGGGTACACTGATGGCTGATGTGGCGGAACTGGCTGTCTTTGATCGAAACAGCGACTACCTGCGCCATGAATTCATCTGCCCGGAGACGGCTGCCCACGGATTCGCATAGTTTTAGCAAGATATTTTTGGCTTCCCTGGCATCGGTGACATCCCGTGGGAGCGTGGTGGAATTGCCGCAGCCCTTGGCGTCTGCCTGTTCACTCAGCACTGGGGAGATGTCGATTCCATTGGCGTAGTCGTGGATAGTAGCACCGTGCTTGCCCATGTGGGACTGTAAGATCGCCTTGTCTGTCCGGGCGAGTTCGCCGATGGTTCGGATACCCAGATTGTATAGTTTTTTGGCAGAGGCGCGCCCGACAAAAAACAGATCGCTCACCGGAAGATGCCACATTTTTTCTTTTATTTCATTAGGAAAGAGACTGTGGACTTTGTCTGGCTTTTCAAAGTCCGATGCCATCTTTGCCAGGAGTTTGTTGGTGGATACGCCGATATTTACCGTATAGCCGAAACGATGATAGATCTCCTGCCGGATCTGTTCCGCTGCCTCTACGGGAGAATATCTAGACAACAGCGGGCAGCCACTCATATCAGCAAAAGCTTCATCAATACTGTATTGTTCTATTACAGGGGTGACTGTTCTGAGATAGGCGATGAGTTCATTGGAAAATATCCTATATAAATGGTGTCTGGGAGGTACGATGAGAATATCTGGACATTTTTTTCTGGCCTCAGTCAGAGTCTCCGCGGTCTTGATTCCGAAAGCTTTGGCAGGCATACTTTTAGCAAGAACGATGCCATGGCGGTTCTGTTCATCGCCCCCTACCACGGAAGGGATCGTCCTCAGATCTAGGGTCTCGTTTAGTTCCGTGAGACGGTAAACCGCTTCCCAGCTCAAATAAGCGTTATTGACATCAATGTGAAAAACGATCATGGTCATCCCTCCCGACTCAAAAAACATTAAGACATCAATGTGAAAACAATTTTATCACAAGAACAAATGTTTGTAAAGAAGGACTTGCATAAAATGAGGGAGGATGATAGAATAAGTGCATACATTAATGCTAGGAGGTTTTATTATGTACCAAATAAATGACAATTATCTGAAATTACCAGGCAGTTATCTTTTTTCCACTATTGCAAAAAAGGTGAATGCGTACACGCAGGCGAATCCGGATAAAAAAGTGATCCGTCTTGGAATCGGTGATGTAACCCTTCCCCTGGCTCCAGCAGTGATCGCAGCGATGCATAAGGCGGTAGATGAGATGGCGGATGCGTCTACTTTTAAGGGCTATGCGCCAGATCTGGGGTATGAATTTTTGAGAAATGCCATTGCGCAGAAAGATTATAAAGCCAGAGGTGTGGATATTGCCATCGATGAGATCTTTGTCAGTGATGGTGCAAAGAGTGACTCCGGAAACATCGGAGATATCTTTTCCCAGAATAACCGAATCGCGGTGTGTGATCCGGTATATCCAGTGTATGTGGATACGAATGCCATGGCGGGCAGAACCGGCGAGTACCAGAAAGATAAGGAGTGCTGGTCTAACGTGATCTATATGCCGTGTACAGCGGAGAATAACTTTGTGCCGGATATTCCGAAGGAGATCCCGGATATGATCTACATCTGTTGTCCAAACAATCCCACGGGAACGACACTGAATAAAGAGCAGTTGCAGAAGTGGGTTGACTTTGCTTTGACAAATGGTGCTGTTATTATATATGATGCAGCTTATGAAGCATATATTTCAGAGGATGATGTTCCACATTCGATCTTTGAGTGCGATGGCGCGAAGAAATGTGCCATTGAGATGAGAAGCTTTTCTAAGAATGCAGGGTTTACAGGAACCCGTCTTGGATTTACTGTGATCCCGAAGGAGCTTGTATGTGACGGCGTGTCTCTGAACAGTCTCTGGGCGAGAAGACATGGTACGAAGTTTAATGGTGCCCCTTATATTATACAAAGAGCCGGAGAGGCGGTGTACAGTGATGAGGGACAGAAACAGACGAGAGACCAGATCGCCTATTATATGAACAATGCAAAGATTATCAGAGAAGGGCTCACAAGTGCCGGCTATACGATATTTGGTGGCGTGAATGCGCCATATATCTGGCTGAAGACGCCGGATCAGATGACTTCCTGGGAATTCTTTGATCATTTGCTGGAAAACCACAACATTGTGGGAACTCCGGGAAGTGGTTTTGGACCGAGTGGGGAAGGATATTTCCGGCTCACGGCTTTTGGATCTCTTGAAAACACCAAAGAGGCGATGGAGCGGCTGAAAAAGTAATTTGCAACATCTTTTTAATTGTAAGTTTAGTAAAGCGATATATGCGTAGAATGACGCGCAGGAATAGGGGGAAATATGAGTAAATGGAAAAAGGCTCTAGTGGGGCTTGTTGCACTGGGGATGGTTTTGATGCCAGTCTCCGTTTCAAAGGCGGATGCGGTAGAGGGAGATGAAAAACCCTATATATCTCTGGGAGCGGACCTCACGAAAGAACAGAAAAATACAGTTCTTTCTCTTCTGGATGTGACAGAAGAGGAACTGGCAGATTATGAAGTGATTCAGGTGACCAACGAAGATGAACATGACTATCTGGATGAATATCTCTCAGATTCGGTGATTGGGACCAAGGCTCTTTCTTCTGTCCGCATCGAAAAAGCAGAAGAGGGAAAGGGCATCAGCGTTGTCACAAAAAATATTACCTATTGCACTAGTGGTATGTACACCAATGCCCTGATCACAGCGGGGATCAATGATGCTAAAGTAACGGTAGCAGGTCCTTTTAATCTGTCAGGAACGGCGGCTCTGGTAGGTGCTATGAAGGCATATTCTACGATGACCGGCGAGGATTTGAAAAAAGAAAATGCAGATGCCGCGACGAATGAGCTCGTATTGACAGGAGAGCTGGGGCAGGAGCTGGGAGCGGAAAAAGCAGAAGAACTGGTAGCTTTGGTAAAACAAAGAGTGCTGGACGGTGATGTGGAAACGGTGGAAGAGGTCAAAGAGATCATTAAAGAATCCGCCGGAGAATTGGATGTGAAGCTGACAGCTGAGCAGGAACAGAGACTGGCGGCACTTCTGGAGAAGATCAAGGACCTGGATCTGGATGTGGATAAACTGAAACAGCAGGCAGAAGATGTGTATAACCGTCTCAAAGACTTGGACATCGATCTGGATCAGGCGAAAGGAATTTTTGGGAAAATCATCCAATTTTTCACTGAGATCGCCGACAAGATCGCGAACTGGTTTGCCGGATTGTTTGGGTGACAACAGCCTGTAGGCGATATTTTGCGTCTTCGAGTTACTTTGTTGTTGCTGCCTGGCAAAGTATCAGATACCTGTATTTTCTGCAAATAAGTGTGGAAAGTACAGGTACTTTTTGTAAAAGAGGGGTAAACTTGTATTATAGCTTAATGGTGCCATTGAGCTAAGTGGGCATTTTATTTCTTGCCACACAGGATATACATGTGATAAAATAAGTCCTGTCGGACTTATCCATGAGCTTTTAGCAAAACTCAATACGTGCAGAAAGTTTGTACAAAATTTAGCATTAAATTATTTTGAATCAATAGGCCGGGTATCTGTATGATACCTTATTATAATATGCTGGAGGAATGATCAGTGAAGATAAGTGTAATTGTAGCTTATCACGATGAAAAGAACTATATCCGGGACTGTCTGGGAAGTTTGGCAGAACAGAGTTTCCATGATTTTGAAGTGATCATGGTATGTGACGGATGTGATAAACCAGATGTGAGTGAATGGAATGGGCTACCGATACATTTTGCCCGCACAGAAGGCGCAGGTGGCGTGGCAGCGGCAAGGAATGTTGGACTTGATACGGCTGCCGGGGAATACATCTTTTTTATGGATGCCGATGATTATCTGGCTCCGGATACGTTAGAGCGGCTTGTGGAAAGGGAAGTGCCTGGTGGAGTGGTCTATGGTAGACTTCAGAGTACGTGGTACAGCCGAAAGGTATATTTTGACAACGGAGAGGAGCTGGACCGCCAGAATGGTGTGGAGCATAAGGTGTATGATGGGGATATGGACAATGCCTATGAATACCTTCTTATGCGAGCCAAGAGTCTTCAAGGGATAACGATTCTTGGAATGTTGATCTCCCGAAAGGTGATTCAGGAGCATTCGATTCGATTTTGTGAAGATTTGCATTATTTTTCAGACCTGCCCTTTTTGATGCAGGTGCTCTCTCATGCGGAAAAAACGTTGTTTTGCGAAGATGGCTTATATATTAAGAGAAAACATAATGATCCAGTGAACTTGCCTTCGTTGTTGCAGGCGAAGGATGATGAGAAAAAAGTGTTTGAGAGTATGGAGGCTTATCGTAGGGCAAAGAAATTTATTCCTGCCCAGGATGAGAATAAGAATCAGTATCTGGATTATAAATTTGTCAAGTGGCTTGTGACCAGGATTGCTTCTTTTGTGGTGGAGGCAAAGCCAGCGAAACAAAAAGAGGCAGTGATTGTCCTTCAGGATACCTTAAAGTTATTGGGAAATGGTGTATACCGTATGTTGAAGCATCATCCTAAAAAGCTGATCCGCTATGGGATGGCTGGGGATGCGGCGGGACTTGCCAAGAAGACCAGGAATCATGCGAGAAAACAGACGCTGTTCCGGATCTGCACCAGCCGGGCCAAGATGAAGCGCTACTTGTATGAGAAGGTATTTTCTAAGATGAAGATGATGGAGGATACCGTGATCTTTGAGAGCTTTTTTGGGAAAAGCTATTCCGATAGCCCAAAGTATATTTTTGAGTACCTTAATGAAAAATATCCAGGGAAATATAACTATATGTGGGTGAATGCGGGGAAGAAACTAAATCTTCCATACTCATCTGGTCAGATGAAGCGGTTTAGTTTTAAGTATTTCTATTATATGGCAAGGGCAAAGTATATTGTTTTTAATGGAAGACAACCCCAGTATTTTATCAAGCGTAAGGGAAATGTATTTTTGGAGACTTGGCATGGAACGCCATTGAAGAAACTGGTATTTGACATGGAAGATGTGACCACAGCCTCACCGCTGTATAAGGAGCAGTTCTATGTCCAGACCCGTTCCTGGGACTATCTGGTGGCGCCCAATCAGTTTTCGGAAGATATTTTCCGCCGTGCCTTTATGTACGATGGGAAAATGTTGGAGACAGGTTATCCGAGAAATGATATTTTGTACCGAGAAGACAAAGAACAACTGATGCGACAGATTAAGTCGGAGCTTGGTATACCAGAGGATAAGAAAGTGATCCTCTATGCCCCGACCTGGAGGGACGATGAATTTTATGGCCATGCCCAGTATAAATTTACTCTGAAACTGGATCTGGAGCAGATGAAGAGGGAATTGGGAAAAGAGTATGTGGTGATCCTTAGAACCCATTATTTTATCGCAGATTTTCTTGATCTGAGTCAGTATGAGGGATTTGCATGGAATCTGAGCAAATACGATGATATCGCCAGACTCTATCTGATATCGGATATTTTGATCACAGATTATTCCTCGGTCTTTTTTGACTATGCAAATCTAAGAAGGCCTATGTTATTTTTTACCTACGATCTGGAAAAATATCGCAGCGTACTCCGGGGATTTTATATGGATGTGGAGGAAGAGCTTCCGGGGCCAATGCTCTTTGAGACGGAGGAAATTATAGAGTCCATTCGTCGGATCGATAAGGTAAAAGAGGAATATCAGGAAAAATATGATCGTTTTTGCAAAAAATACTGTTCCTGGGAAGACGGACATGCTACAGAAAAGGTGGTACATGTTGTATTCGGTCTGACTGGGCAGGAGAAGTAAAATATTGCAGAGGAAGGTTTGGAGGATAAAATGTCAAAGGTAAGTGTTATCGTCCCTTATCTGAAGGGGCCATCCTATTTGGAGGAATGCATTCAAAGTATCGAGAATCAGAATCTGTCTGATTTTGAGATTATTCTAGTAGATGACAAGGATGGGCATGCGGTTCCAGAGCAGGTGCTGGCTATGAAAAATGTAAAGCATATTGTGATGGAAGATGAGATTGATGCGGAAGAGTATTTTGACAGAAAACATCAGTTTTTTGAAAATAAAAAAAGAATATCGTTGGGCATGACAGAGGAAGAATTTGAGGTCTATAAGGAAGAACGGGAGAGATCTCAGGCAGCCAGTGAAGATGACAACGATATGGATGATTCCGGTAGTGAAGTGGTGAGTGGGGATACGCCTTTTGAGGGAGAGTTGGAGATCCCGCTGCGCCCCTTTGGCGTGGCGGCTGCAAGAAATTTGGGATTGAAGTATGCAGAGGGTGAGTATATTTACTTTTTGGATGCTGACGATTATCTGTGGGAGGACGCACTGGCGAAGTTGGTAAAGCTGGCGGAGGTAAAGAAGGCTAAGGTGGTCACAGGCAATCGCTGGAGTTCCTGGTTCCGCCCTGTTAGCTTTGATTTTGAGAAAGCCAAACCGGATTCTGAGATCGAGGGGATCTGTCCTCTGGAGGGAGATGGCCTGGAGCAGATACTGAAAAAACGTTTTACGATACAGCATCTGTTGATTCGAAAGGATTATTTTGACAGCCTGGGCATTAAGTTTGATGAATACAATACGTTCTACTCGGATATGCCGGTAGTGGCAAAGGTTCTTGCCGGGGCAGCTGGAGAGATGTGGGTGGATGGCAGCAGTATCTATGTGTGGAGGCATCGGAATGATCCGATTCATCTGCCGGCGCTGAGCCAGAAAAAGAGAAAGCGCAAAACTCGTGAGTACATAGAGAGCCACGAGCAAGCGTATGAGATTCTCGCCCAGGCAGATGAACATCTCCGTTATGCTTTGTACCGCTGTCTCTGTATGTATACCATTGGTAAGTTCCCTAGTAGTCTGAAGGGAAAGAAGAGTGTCAGGTATACACAAAATCTTCAGAAGATCCCGGAGGAAGATCTAAAGCGTATCAAGAAGGATCTGAAATTTTTTAGACGCCGGGAACTGGAGTTTATCGTGAAGGGCAAATACCGGCTGGCAAAACCGATGGGACGGCTCGCCTACGTCTTTAAAAAGAAAAGGGGTCTGATTGGTAAGCCCATTCAATATTGGAGATTTTTGGATAAACGTTTTTTCAGGAAAATGCCGACAAAAGAAAACTGGGTATTCGTGGAGAGTTTTTTTGGGAAGAGCTATTCGGACAGTCCAAAGTATCTGTATGAATATTTGTATGATACCTATGGAGACAAATACCGCTATATCTGGTGTCTGAATAAGAGGGCCCCAGAGATGAAGGGACATCCGTCTATCTGTAAGAGACATTCCCTGAGGTATGTATACTATACTTCCCGGGCTAAATATTTTATCTGTAATACGAGACAGCCGGCATGGTTTAAAAAACGGGAAGGCGTCGTATTTTTGGAAACCTGGCATGGAACACCGCTGAAAAAGCTTGCCTTTGACCTGGATGATATCCATGCAGTGAGCCAGGATCATAAGAAATTGTTTTACCGCCAGAGTAAGGCATGGAATTATCTAATCTCAGCGAACCGTTTTTCCACGGATGTGTTTGAGCGTGCCTTCTGCTATCCGAGGGAGCAGATCATCGAGGTAGGATACCCGCGAAACGATATTCTTTATTCGGAACGTGCCGGGGAGATCGCTAAGGAAGTAAAACGGGAGTTTGGTATTCCGGAGGATAAACGGGTGATCCTGTACGCGCCTACATGGCGTGACAATCAATTTTATGGTAAGGCAAAATATAAATTTACCCTGGCTATGGATCTGGAGCGGATGCGCCGGGAATTTGGCAAAGACAGCGTGCTGCTTCTGCGAACCCATTATTATATCGCTGATATTCTGGATCTCACAGGATTGGAGGATTTTGTATATAACGGAAGTACGTATAATGATGTATCTAGGCTGTATCTGGCTTCGGATATCTGCATTACAGACTATTCCTCTGTCTTTTTTGATTTTGCGAACCTGAGACGGCCGATGCTGTTTTTTGCCTACGATTATGAGGATTACAAAGGAGAGATCCGGGGAATGTACTTCGATATGAATACTGAGCTTCCGGGACCGATCCTTCAGACAAATGATGAACTTGTGGAGGCACTTCATAATATCGATAAAGTTACGGAACAGTACAAGGAGCGCTATGAGCAGTTTTATGAGAGATTCTGCAGTGTGGATGACGGTTTTGCTTCCCGGCGTGCCATTGATATTGTGTTCGGGAAGGAGCAAACATGAGAAATTTGATTCGGTTTCTCGTAAAAAAAATAGTGATTGTCATCTACCGTGTTATGTGTGTTGTGCTCCCGGTAAACAAAAGGCGGATCGTATTTGATTCTAGTCTGGGAAAGAGTTATTCGGGAAATCCAAGGCATATCTTTGAATATATGGTGGAAAATGGTTATCAGGAGAAATGGGAATGTACCTGGTTCTATGAAAGCATTCCCTATCCGATCCCCGGAGACGGCTACCAGTTCCGTTACGGACGGTTGCGCTATCTCTACTATATGGCGACAGCGAAGGTATGGGTGTTTGACTGCCGTCAGCCAGAATGGCTTGTAAAGCGGAAAAACTGTTTTTATATCCAGACCTGGCATGGAACACCGTTAAAGAAGCTGGTTCTTGACATGGATAATGTATTTATGATGAATGAGACAGACATTGTTTCTTATCAAGACGGATTTGTGAAAAATGTTCAGATCTGGGATTATCTCATTTCTCAGAATCCATTTTCCACGGTGACTTTCCGGCGTGCCTTTGCCTTTGATAAAGAGATGTTAGAGATCGGGTATCCGAGAAATGACTTGCTGCTTTCCAAAAACAATGAGGAGGATATCTGGTTGTTGAAGAAGCGCCTGGGACTACCATTGGATAAAAAGATCCTTCTCTATGCTCCGACTTTTCGTGACGATGAATTTGAAGAGAGTTCTAGTTATAAATTTAGCCCGAAGCTCTCTTTTGACCTCCTTATGGAGAGGCTCCATGAGGACTATATATTGATCGTCAAGTATCATTATTTGATCATGGATTATATTGACTGGTTTCCCTATAAAGGATTTATTTATCATTTTGACCAGAGCCATGACATAGCTGAGCTGTTTCTTGTGTCAGATATGTTGATCACGGACTATTCTTCTGTCATGTTTGATTACAGTATCCTGAAGCGGCCAATGTTTTTCTATGCCTACGATCTGGAGAAATACAGAAATGATTTGAGAGGATTTTATTTTGACTATGAGGGTGAGATGCCAGGACCGATTTCATCGGATACGGAACAACTTATAGATAATATCCTAAATTACGATCCAAAGGAATACGAAGAACGCTTTGAGAAATTCCGTGAGAAATATAACATCTGGGACGATGGAAGAGCATCGGAAAAGGTGGTGAAGCTCATTGAAGAGCTGATCGGGTAAAAAGGTTATATAATTACATTGTAAGTAAAATCCATTTCAAAGCAACACCCTGCTTTCTGCTGAATCATAGATTTTCGTATTGGTCACCCCAATGAGCAACCGGATCTATGATCTTATAAATGCAATAAATAAGTATTATGAAAATGCCTGTGGGTATCAGTAATATCCCTATCGGGATACCGCCGATACCCATTACGGCATATACTGCAATTTTTCTGCGCCTCCTAGTTTTCTATAGATTATCCTTTACCTCACATAAAATGCGTATTGATCATCATTCCCAGGAATACGACACCGGCAACAGCATAAAGACTGTTTACGGTCAAACAGACTTTCATTAAATTATTTTGCGCTTTTGCCTTGACATAAGAAATGATGGTGAACACTCCGCTGAAAATCATAAACGCAGCATAACAGGCAATCATAATTTCAGCGACGGGGGATTCCAATGCCCAGTCAAAAGTTCTAAGCGGTAAAATAGTCCACGGGACCAAAAGCATAATGGCACTGACAGCGGTTAAAATTTTGTTTTTCATTATAATTATCTCCTTTCAGCCTGCCCGAACCGAAGGCAGGAAATGCTTAAACATAAGATTGTAATAACAATTGCGACTGGTATCCACGGTATGAGTTCAACCTGCGCCGTATCAAGATTTGCTGCAAGTTTTCCGTATTCCGATGTGATAACGAAAAACGGATACGACATTGGGTAGGCAAACCACACCTTTGTATTTATGATCAATACCGATGGTACAATCGAAGCCAATCCAATACCGATAGAGAAAATCGGTGTCTGAATACAAACCGATAACATCCAAAAAAATGCAATCATCGGTATTGCGGATAGAAATATCAAGCTAATTTCTTTCAGAATAAACAACGGAGGCAGGATAAAATTATAATCCTGTGTCCCTGAGCTGATGGCGGCGCTGATATAGTACATACCTGTCATCATTGAGATTTGTGCTGCCGCCAGTGTAAGCAATATAGCAAACTTTGCCATACAGAGTTTCGCTGTGCTGATTGGCAGGGCGAGCATTTTCAAAATACCCTTATTTGCCCTTTCTGTTTGGCTTAAAAGAACGGTTCCGACTACCATACTTGCAGGGAACATAAACCACGCCATTCCCAGAAAACCCTGAATAAAGAAATTGTTTTCCGGCGAAATTCCCTCCCCCTGCATACCGAAATTCATTTTTGCATTCAAGATAGATGGTATCCAAAGAATAACGGCAGCTACTGCTAAAATGAAAAGGATTTTAGAACGGCGTATCTTTTTCACTTCTACGCCGACAAGTGTAAAAAAACTCATGCAAACTTCCTCCTTACTTTTACGAATATGAGCTGCGCCAAACCGCAAACGGCAAGCTCTGCGACTGCCGCATAAATATAGTGCATGGACTGCGTTATGTCCGCACCTGCAAATACCTGAAAAGGCATTGCAAAGGGAAAAAGTGAAAGGGCAAAGTTCGTTGTCGGCAGTATCGTTGCGGTAAATACGCATACTACGCCGATACCAAGGGATACCCACATATTCTTACAGGCTTCTGAAATAAGAAGCGACAAAATCACGCAGGGCAGCATCAGCAATAACGAATACCCAAAACATTTGCACAGTTCACTGAAAAAACCGTTTCCGATTTTAAACCAATAGCAGGAGCAAAAGGCGATTGCCCCTGCTTCTATGATAAGAACAAAAAGGCTTATAAGAATTGTCAAAACTGTTTTGCCTAAGAACATAGAACTTTCCCTAATGGGTAAAGATTTCATTTTCTGCATAGCATTGTCGGCGTATTCTGTATGATATAGAAGGCAGGTTCCTGATACAACCAGCAGCACATTTAGCATTGCCATCATCTGCCAGTTTGCGCCAAGCAAAATCTGGACCGGGCTGCCTGGCTGGTTAAGATACATTTCCGACCGGACTGCCATGTTGATAACAGGAACAGCCGCCGCCAAAATACCGCCGCCGAAAAAAGCCGGTAAAAAACCGGTTCGCTTTACCTTTTTACATTCCAACGAAACGCTCATCGCACCGTCCCCCTTTGTCTGTTATCAGCGTCGATCAAAGCAAGGAATGTATCCTCCAGATTATCCGTAGGGCAACCCTGTGAAGCGGCGTTGAATTTAAGCTGGTCCAGCGTCCCTTCAAACAGCAGGCGGCCGTGATTCAAGATACCGATGGTATCCGCCATCAGTTCTATTTCGGATAGCAAGTGCGACGATACCAAAACAGTACAATCAAACTTTTCCGGTAAAGACCGGATCAGCGTTCGGATTTCGTGGATACCCACAGGGTCAAGCCCGTTTGTAGGCTCGTCTAAAATGAGGATCGGCGGTTTTCCAATTAAGGCGCTTGCGAGACCTAACCTCTGTTTCATTCCAAGAGAATATTTTTTTGCAAGCCGCTTCTTAAACTGCGTTAGTCCCACGATTTCAAGAGCTTCCGCTACGGAGGATTTTGGAAGTCCCAATATTTTACGGATAATTTCAAGGTTTTCTTCACCGCTTAAATTCCCGTAGAAAGCGGGAGCTTCAATAAACGAGCCGATTTCTTTTAAAATTTGAACTCTGTTATCGGAGTACTGCTTCCCATCGATGGTAAATGAGCCGCCGGTTGGTTTGGTAAGTCCCAGAAACATTTTCATTGTAGTGGATTTCCCTGCGCCATTCGGGCCGAGGAAACCATAGACAGCGCCTTTCGGGATATGCAGATTGATACCCGAAACCGCAGTAAAACCAGCATACGATTTCGTTAAGTTTTTTGTTTCAATGATATTCATTGTATTTGCTCCTTTCTGATCACTGTAAATACATTGTACCTTCCGAACCTTGTGCTAACCTTCTCGTGTCCTTACGTTTACCTTACATTTCATCGCAGTGTATGAAAGACAGGGGACCGCTGCAGGCGACAATTCCAAAGCTTTCAGGGACGAATGTCCCCGCTGCCATAAGCCCTAATCATTGCAGCTTTATATTCAATAGCATAAAAATGACACGAAAAAGACGTATCCTTATCAATGAATACGCTTTGGCAACGCTGCACAAGACTGAGGATTTCAAAAAGAGCATAAAGGAGGCAGACCTATGGACTTTGATTACCTAAAACAAAAACGTATTTTGCTTGTCGATGACGAGCAGGAGCTTTTGGATATGGTCGTTTCTATTTTATACGAGGATGGATTTCAAAATATAAAAACAGCAAAGACGGTGAGTGAATCGCTTGCTGTTTCAGAAAGCTATCAACCTGAGTTCGCCATTCTTGATGTGATGCTCCCTGACGGGAATGGGTTCGATCTGATGGAGCGGCTGAAAAAAGCAGCTGACTATCCCGTGCTGTTTTTAACTGCCCGCGGTGAAGATGACGATAAGTTCCGTGGCTTCGGACTTGGTGCGGACGATTATATGGTAAAACCCTTTTTACCAAAGGAACTTTTGTTCCGTGTGAACGCCATTCTCCGCAGAAGTTATAAAACTGAAAATCCTCTTGTGAAGCTGCATGACAGCGAAATCGATTTTGAGCGTGCGGAAATCATCAAGAATGGTGAGCATATTTCGCTTACGGCAAAGGAACACGACATCCTCGCTGCGTTATACCGTAATGCCGGACGAATTGTTACGATTGACGCGCTGTGTGAAGCAGCTTGGGGCGATAATCCGTTCGGTTATGAGAATTCGCTGATGGCGCATATCCGCCGTATCAGAGAAAAAATTGAAGCGAATCCATCCCGGCCGGTTTCGTTGATAACGATCAAGGGGCTTGGGTATAAGCTCGTTACGGAGGGTAAGTAATATGAAAAGTGTACCAAAACTGATTCGGCGTTTTGTCGGTATTATGCTCCTCACCTCAGTGCTTTTCATTCTTCTGAATTTTGCTTTATTGTGCATATATACGCTGAATCAGGCGCCGAATAGTTCCCCTTGGATTACAGCACAGGAAGTTGCCGATGAGCTGTCCCAAAACGAAAACGGATATGTTTTGGGTGAAGATGCAGTTCTTGAACTTCAAAATACAGATGTGTGGGCAATCTTTATTGATAATGCAACAATGAAAGTAGTATGGCAGACGGATAATCTCCCTGAAAGTGTACCTATTTCATATTCTGTTTCAGATATAGCAAACCTGACCCGTGGCTATATAGACGGGTATCCTACCTTTACAGGAGAAGCGGAAAACGGACTTGTGGTACTCGGCTATCCAAAAGATAGATTTTGGAAACACATGTGGCCGAGTTGGGATTATAATTTAATCAAAAATTTGCCCAAAACGGTTCTTTCTGTTTTTGCCATCAATGTAGCCTTGATTTTTATCATCTATATGATTGCGAATTCCAAGCTGTTAAAATCTGTAAAACCGATTGTCGGCGGAATACAGGCTTTGTCAACAAACGAAGAAGTCCACATCAGGGAAAAGGGACTTTTATCTGAGCTTGCGGTAAACATTAACAAGACCTCAGATATTTTGCAAATGCAAAGCAGACAGCTGCGAAAAAGAGAAACTGCAAGAGCGAATTGGATTGCAGGAGTGTCCCACGACATACGAACCCCTCTATCGATTGTAATGGGCTATGCCGGACAGTTAGAAAGCGATAAGCAGTTATCAGAAGATAACTGTCAAAAAGCGGCGGTTATTGTACAGCAGAGTAAACGGATGCGAAATCTGATTAACGACCTGAATCTTGCGTCCAAGCTGGAATATAATATGCAGCCGGTCAATCCTGAAAAGCAGAACCTGATTGCGGTTATCCGTCAGGTTGTGGTCGATTGCATCAACATGAATATTGATGACAAGTACACGATTGAATGGGCAACAGACGAAACCTTAACTTCTTGTACCGCAAATGTTGACAAGGACTTAATCAAAAGAGCAGTAAGCAATCTGATCCAAAACAGCATGAATCATAACGAACAGGGCTGTCATATCTTTGTTCGTGTTATAGATGAAGATACTGTTTGTACGGTTGTTATTGCCGATGATGGTGTGGGTGCGACAGATGAGCAGATTGAAAAACTGAACAACACGCCGCATTATATGGTATGCGACGAAAAAACAACTGAACAGCGCCATGGATTAGGACTGCTCATTGTCAAACAAATCATATTTGCACACAGCGGGAAAATGCTGATAAAACATAGCGAATACGGCGGCTTTGAAGTTGATTTAAGTTTGCCGATGACTATGTAAAGCGAAAGTGGGAATCGCCTTATTAACCATAAATATATTGTAAAAATCATGAGGATAAATGATAAATTAAATAAAATGACAGCATTGTTGTTGGTGCTTAGTATGCTATTTGGATGTTTTGCTGGCAGAACAGAACATGTCAGTGCAGCCGAAAATACCGAATACATTGAAGGCGAAACGGGAAATATAGCACTTGAAATTGAAGTGACCAGTCAGTGGGAAAACCACTATAATGCAGATGTCACAGTGTATAATTTAATGGATGAGAAAATGGATAACTGGATGGTTGCCCTCGATTTTGAGGATGACATTGAAAATATCTGGAATGCGGAGGTCATTTATCACGAGTCCAACTAAGTTTGTTTACGGTAAACTTGTCTTGAATTCCATCTGCTTCGTCGTGAAAGCTAGCTAGACCATTGTTTTGTATGGTCTTTGCCACACGCTACACCGTCACTTTCGCTCCTGGCAGATGAAATCCAATCCTTCGTTTAACATCAAACAACTTAATATTCATTGTACTAGTATGAAGCTGATTCCTCGGAGGGCTGCGCTTTTCAGCCAGCCCTTTTCTCCAGTTCCACCAGCGGTACTGGCATCAGTGCCAGTATCCCTACTAAGATCCACTGGGAAATCGACAGGGATGTGGTGTGGAAGATCATCTGTAGTGTGGGAACGGATATGGCGGCGCACTGCAAGGCGATGCAGAAGATCACACTGAACAGAAGCTTTTTATTGGTGAAAAATCCAATCTGAAAGATAGAGTGGGTGCTGCTTCTCATGTTCAGGGAATGGATCAGCTGCGACAGGGAGAGCACAGCGAAGCACATCGTACTTCCCGCGGCATCTCCGCCCAGCATATAGGCGAACAGAGCCAGGGAGCCGATGAACATGCCCTCGACGATGATGGTAAACATACCGCCGCCTCCAAAGAGTCCCTTCGCCGCAGACACCGGAGGATGGTTCATAATATCGTTTTCCGGCGGTTCCAGTCCCAGGCAGATGGCGGGAAAGGAATCGGTAACAAGATTGATGAATAGGAGCTGTACCGGGAGCAGCGGTGCGGCTCTTCCCAATAGGATTGCCACAAAGATCGTCATGATCTCCCCAATATTGCAGGAAAGGAGAAAATGAACGGCCTTTTTTATGTTCTGGAAAATCCCTCTGCCCTCTTCCACCGCATCGACAATGGTGGCAAAATTATCGTCCATCAGGATCATATCGGCAGCATTCTTTGCCACGTCGGTTCCGGATCTGCCCATGGCACAGCCGATATCCGCTTTTTGGAGCGCTGGTGCGTCATTGACGCCATCCCCGGTCATGGCTACTACCTCTCCATTGTTCTGAAACGCTTTTACAAGACGAACTTTGTGAGCTGGAGAAACTCTGGCAAAGACTGGGTATTGATAGATGACACGGGAGAGCTCGGCATCGCTGATCTGGTCTAACTGGGCTCCGCTCATGACTTGTTCGTGATGACGGCAGATCCCCAGCTTATGGGCGATGGCGGAAGCGGTGACCTGATGGTCGCCGGTGATCATCACAGGACGAATTCCCGCGTGGCGACATTTTGTGACTGCAAATTCTGCCTCCTTTCTGGGAGGATCCATAAAGCCAGCTAGGCCCACAAATACCATATTCTCCTCGTAGACGGATTTGTCGTGTTTCAGGTGGGAGCCGATATCCTCTCGGTAGGCAAGGGCAAGCACCCGCAAAGCATCTTTGGCAAATCCCTGGAAAATTTGTTCGATATTCCGCCTAATGCTGTGGGTGATCGTTTTCTTTTCTCCGTCGATCAGGATATGGCTGCAGTGTTTGAGAATAATTTCCGGAGCGCCTTTGGTGATACTCATAAGACCCTTTGAGGTTTCGTGAAATGTTGTCATTCGTTTGCGCTTGGAATCAAAGGGAAGTTCGTCTTTCAGATGTCTTTTTTTCTGCTCTGCCTCCATATTTATGGACAGGGTATCGGCGTACTCCCACAACGCTTTCTCCATGGGATCGATGCCGTGGCTGCACAGGCAGAAATATGTAAATAAACGCTGAGCGGTGTCCATCGTATAGGTTTTTACAACGGTCATTTTGTTTTCCGTGAGAGTTCCAGTTTTGTCAGAACAGATCACGGTGGCGCTGCCAAGGGTTTCCACAGCGGGAAGCCTGCGGATGATAGCGCGTTTTTTCGCCATTCGCTCCACCCCTAGGGAGAGCATGATCGTGACCAGGGCAGGAAGGCTCTCTGGGATTGCCGCCACCCCCAGACTGACGGAGGTCATAAACATGGAAAAGACGGGCTGCTTTTTATATATTCCAAGGACAAACAGAACAAGGCAGATGATCAGTGCCAGTGTCCCTAGGAGTTTTCCCGTATGGTTCAGTTTTTTCTGGAGCGGTGTATCCGGCGGCGTCTCGGAAGAGATCATTCCGGCGATGTGTCCCAGCTCAGTATTCATGCCAGTGGCGGTCACGATAGCAAGACCGTGTCCGGAGATGACAAGTGTTCCAGAAAAAGCCATATTGACCTGCTCTGCCACCGGAAGATTTTCTTGTTGGAGGGGAGAGGTGGATTTTTCTATGGGATTTGTCTCTCCGGTCAGGGTGGATTCCTCGATGGAGAGTCCCATGACAGATACGATTCTCGCATCGGCAGGAACGAGATTTCCCGCTTCCAGCACGATAAGATCCCCGGGAACCAAGAGAGAGGAATCGATCTGCTTTAAATCTCCGTCTCGGTACACCAGTGCCAGAGGGGCGGAGAGGTTTTTTAGGGCCTCCAGGGAACGTCTCGCTTTTGCCTCCTGAACAACGCCCAGAATTGCATTAATAATCACGATGGCGAGTATGATAGAGGGCTCGATCAAGTCCATCCGATGCTCCAGACAGGAGACAGCAAAGGAGATGCCGGCGGCGATCAGGAGAGTTATGATCATAAAATCCTTGAACTGGTCGATAAAGTTTTTCAACATGCTGTCCGGTTTTTTATGTGCCAGCTGATTTTTTCCATATTTCTGAAGAAATGCCTCCGCTTTTTTCTGGTGTAATCCGTTTTCTACATCTGTGTGAAAATGTTTTTCGACCTCTTTTGTAGGTGTATTGTACCAGTCGCTTTTATTTTTCATCCCTGTTGTCCCGAATCTGTTTTACATCATTTTTATGTCTCTAAATCGGGAATTATAACTTTTCTCCGGGATAATCATAAGATAAAATAAATAAGTCGGATTTTAGGAGAATTTGGAGAACGTGATCAAGATAATATTGCTTGGTTTATCCGCCAGCATTGATTCCTGGGCGGTGGGGGCTGCATACCGGGCAGGGGATATCCGTATCCCCTGGTACACGAAAGCGATCGTGGCGCTGGTCTCCGCTATTACATCCATGGCAGCCGTGTTCTTGGGAAATGGCATGGGGCATTTTATCGATACGGCCTACATCCAGATGGCAGGAGGTTTTGTGCTGTTTGTGATCGGTGTGCGGTCGGTCTGGGGTGTCTATCATCACCGGGAAGAAAAGAATTATGATGCGGATTCCTCTAAGACCATCGATCCATGGGAAGGAGTTCTGTTGGGAGGTGTCCTAGCCTCGGATTCATTCTGTGGTGGTCTCAGTCTGTGTGCCATGGGAGCAGAAGCGTATATATTTCCTTTTGTTGTGGGGATTCTTACCTATGGATTTTTGCTGCTGGCAGATAAAAGGGTAAAGTGTATCGGAGCCTCTCACTATTTTGCAGGCATCGCCCTGGCTGTCATCGGAGTTATGCAGCTGGCGGGAGCGCTGCAGTAGTGCGCAGGAGGAATGCACTGGAATTTCCTATTTACAAAACCGCTGTATTTATATACAATTATATATAGGATCTGGATGTAAATCCGAGGACTTTTAGAGAAAGGCGGATATATGTATGGACGGGGCAGCTCAGTTTTTTATGTGTGCAGGCGGTGCACTGGCAGGTTATATCATCATAGGAATTGCTGCCGCTATTGGCAAAATCGTGGGGGGATTATTGTTACACTTCAAGTTTGATCACTTTATATTTTTTATGATAAAGATTCGTAAGAAAAACAAAGGATATTCTATCGGGCTGTGTGATCCACAGCCTTACATAAGCTGCCGTATGACAGATCCGAAGGATACACGGATGAGAAATCTGATCTACGGGGCATTTTCTATGGCGGTGGCACTGTTTTTTACAGAGACAGCCTGCTTTCAGATCTGGGGGACAAAGCTTATGCCAAAAAATGTCTTTACGGTGCCGATGGCCATGGTTATGGTGGGGTATACTTTGGTACTGATGGTGCTTCTAGCATTCAATCAGAAGCAGAAGGCAGGCAGCGGGGCGGCCGGGATTATGAGACGTGAGTACGAGCGGTGCTATGCGGCGATTCGAGAGGGCAGGGCACCGGCGGAGTTAGAAGTCCAGATAGTAGCCTACACGGGTAAACTGATCGATTTATCTGTTTACAAAAAGTATCTTCTTATGTTGTATTATCATTTTCTAGATCAGGGTGATTATGATAGTCTTCGGAGGGTCATGGATGAGATGGAGAATCATGTGCCGGATAAATGGTCCCGGGGAGAGATATCCAGTTTATGTGAATTTGTTTTTTACAATGTGATCATTCAGCCCAACGAGGGAAAGGCACATTTTTATGGAAAATCATTTCAGGCAAAAATAGAGGGCAATGAGGAGGCGAATATAAAGAGAGTTTTCGCCTATTGGCTGTATTTTGTCAAAAAAGATAAGGGAGCAGCTCTGCAGATCGCCATGGAGGCGATGAAGGCGGTGGGAACTTATTCCCTGACGGGATGCCGCGATATGGAGATGCGTTTCATTGAGGCACTGATCAAACGCATAGAGCAAACATCATCATAATCGGGGAGAAATTGCGATGAGAGAGAAAGTCATGTCACTGGCTCAGGGTAGATTTATATATGAGCAGCCTGAGATCGTCTGTTCTATGGACTGTCTGAAGCTGGAAGTTGTTGAGGGAGGGGAAGCCGCTGCCTCCTTTACGGTGTCCAATTCAGCCGGGACGAAGATCAAGGGATTTGGAGCGGTGGATCATTTCAATATAGAATTTCTGCCAGTTTTTGATGGGAAAGAAAATGAAATTACGGCAAAGGTATATGCATCCAATAAAAAAGCGGGGGAGATCATGACGGGAGATCTCTGTATCGTGACGGACTGCGGGGAATATATGCTGCCATATGAGATCCGGGTATTGCCGAGATGCCTTCGCAGTTCTGACGGGGAGATTCATTCCTATGAAGAATTTGTGGAGCTTGCCAGGGAAAACTTTGAAGAGGCAGTCACGATCTTTTATCATGATAAATTCAAAAAGATTTATCTGCAAGAGTGGGGAGAAAAAAGATTATATCAAAATTTAACTATGAAAAATCCAAAAAGGCAGGCACTGGAAGAGTTTTTGGTAGCTCATGGTGACAAAAAGCCAGTGCGGTTTGCAGCGAATAAAAGGCAGATTTCCTTTGAGGTTAGGGACGAAGACATCGATGGTGAGATCCTGATCGCTATAGATAGCTGGGGAATGGCGGGGATCCAGGTGAGTACGAAAAGTTCTTACATTTCATTGGAAAAAAATAACCTCAATAATAAGGATTTTTTGCAAAACCAAGCGGTCCTTGCCTTTTATATTCAGGCCTCGAAGGTCCCTGAGGGGATTCACCGCTGTGTGATCCTTCTGGAAAATGTGTACCAGAAACTGGAGATCGGGGTGAGGCTTCACGGGATTCGAGGAAGGAAAGAGAGGGCGAAAAAGCGCAGTCTGGACAAGCTGCCTGGGCTGCTGACAAGATATCATATTCAGTACATGATGAACAGCAGTTTGAAAGATGAGTGGCTTCGGGTGCTGGTAGAGAACCGGGAAGGCATCGGCAGTCTCAGCAAGGGAAACGATGTTCTCCTGGAAGGTTACATGGCAGTTTTGACCGGAGAAGAGAGAAAAATGACCGCTTTTGTCAATGCGGTGACAGGGATGCCGGCACCAGCGTTGGGAGATAGCGTGAGTAAGGTGTTCTGTTATCTGACCACAATGTATATAAGGTGTCTTGCCCTGGGTTCTCTTGAGGAAAAAAGTGAGCTGTGTCGGAGGGTCAGGGAATATTATGACAACGGCTGCCATCACTGGCGTCTTCTCGTTATGTTGGAGCGGCTGGGGTATTTTCAGGGCAGCTCCCAGAGTTTGATGGAGGAGCTGGACCTGCTTTGGAAGGAGGGGGCAGTCAGTCCCTATCTGCATTTATACCGAATGTTACTACTGCTACAGGAGCCGGAACTCCTGAAATTGGACAGCAGTAGGATAGGAGCGCTCAGATTTGGGTTAAGGCACGATTTAATTACTGAGGATCTAGCGATGGCAGTATCTTTTCTGGCAGTGCGCCAGAAGAAATGCACTCCTGCACTCCTGTCTGTGTTGCAGGGCTGTTATGAGCTATATGGCAGTGAGGACACTCTTCAAAGTATCTGTGCTCTGATGATTCGGACGGAGAAGCTGGAGGCTAGATATTTTAAATGGTTTCGCCTTGGGGTGGAGAGGAGATTGCGTCTGACGGAGCTTTTTGAATACTATATGTACACTATGGACAAGGCGTGTTATGATGAAGCTCTGCCAGTGGTGGCAACTTATTTTCAGTATGAGAATCATTTAAGGGATTCCGTTCGGGCTGGGCTTTATGCAAGTATTGTCAGGAACCAGGAAAGATATCCAGAATATTATCAGAGTTATCATGAGGCGATGCAGGAATATACGCTTCGGCAGCTGTATGATCATCACATCAGTCCAGAATTGGCGGTGCTATATGAAGAATTTTTCAGTGTGGACAAATGTAAAGACCGGATCGCCAGAGAGCTGCCTGGGATTTTATTTGCCCATCGGCTTCACTGCCATAACAAGAATATGGAACGGGTGGTAGTCCTTCATGATGAGGGCGGCGGGGAGATGGTTTATAATCTCGTCAATGGAGAGGCAGATGTCAGTATTGGGACGTCAAATTATAAATTGTATTTCGTAGATAAGAACGGTTATTATCATGGGGATTCAGTGCCTTACACCTTGACAAAGATATTAAATCTGGAATGTATGGCACAGGGCTGCTACGAAAATGGTTCCGAGAATCCCGTACTTCTGCTGTATTTATTTTCTGAGATATTGAAAAAGAAGGATATCGGAGCCAAGGATGCTATTCTCCTACACACCATGATTCGTCGTCAGGTGCCTGGCGTGGAATACAGACAGAAAACTCTGCTTATTCTCTATGACTATTATAAAGCCATCGGCGAGGAACTGCTGCTAGAAGAGGTGATTCGCGGCATTGATTTCCTCTATCTGACCCAGGAGAGACGCGCGGGGATCCTGCAGACGATGATTCAGCACGAATGGAAGGATGAGGCGCTGAGCGCACTGAAAAAGTATGAGATCACCAGCTGTAGCCTGAAACTTCTTTTACTTCTGATCACTTGGAAGTTGGAGGAGGACAGGGAGCATTTCGAGCCGTATTATATGAAACTCTGCAGTTTCTTATACCAGAGAGGCATAAAAAACAAGAAGATTCTTTCTTATCTGGTAGATTTTTATATGGGGAGCATTTCGGTGCTTTATGACATATATCAGACCGCCAGGAAGAACGGGGCGGAGATATCGGATGGTGGGACAGAACGGCTTCTGGGTCAGGCTCTGTTCGTGGAAGATAATCTGGAAAAATATGCGGATATCTTCGTAGATTATTATGAGTATGGGGCGAACCGGATACTTGTCAAAGCTTTTTTGGGAGGTATCTCCTATGGGTATTTGACGGAGAGGTGGCAGATGCCGGAGGGGATCTGGGAGAAGATTCGCCGAGAGGGGCTCTCAGAGGAGAATCAGAGTATGATACTGGCCTCTCTTCGCTATTATGCCCAAAAGGATGAATATACAGAGGCAGAGAGGGAGTACATCGAGTATCATCTGTCCCATTATGCTTCCACTGGCAGGATATTTTCCTTTATGAAGGGATTTGTCGGCAAAGTGGAGGTTCCTTTTGCGGTACTTCATGGGAACATCATCCAGTTATATTATTCCCACAGTAAAGATATCTATATCGAGCTCTCCCATGAGGATGGGGAAAAAGAGATCTGTCAGATGAAGCCGGTATTCCAGGATATCTATGTGTATGAGACCTTATTATTCCGGGGAGAGACAGTTCATTATCAAATTTTTGCCGGGAGAGAACCCCGCCCAGTCCGGCAGGGAGTGATCCGGGCGGATGAGGAAACTTTTGGGGAGACAGGGGAACCGGGACGAGAGGCAGCCGCTTTTTATGAGCTGGTGAACTGCATGATCCAGGCGCGGGAGAATGGGGAAGACGAAGTGCTTCGCCAGCTGATCCGAAAGTACCGATCTATGCAGGAGATCTCTGGGAAGCTGTTTGTTCCACTTTAGTTCAAATTCGCGCTGTTGAGCTAAGGCAGGTGCTGCCACTTGCGGCATGTGAGTAAGATTGGAAAGGTTTGATTAGCTATGAGCCAGCGAAGGCTGTATGTAGGCTTGGATATTAGAAATGATATTTCCCAGATCGCGGTTCTGGGACCGATGCTTCAGGAACCGGAGATATTGAGATCTGGAGATGAGAATGGGATTGATTATCCTACCAGGGTAGCGGTTCCGGGAACAAAAGAGTATATAGAGGGATTTCTGGCGAAGATCCACTGCCAGGAGCCGGTGATGGCAGCAGGAAGAGAGACGGATCCGGTAAACATCCTGGCTACATTTTTTCGCAAGATATTGTCTAAGACCCGGAAAAAGTATCCCAACGAATCCATCCGGCAGCTGGTGGTCACCACGGAGTACCGGGATTATCAGTTTATCGGAATTATTTACCAGGCGTTGTCAAAGATCGGGATTCACCGAGACCGCGCGATGGTCATTGACCGTCGTCAAAGCTTTATCTATTATGTGTTGAGCCAGAAAAAAGAGTTATGGATCAATCAGGTAGGTGTATTTGACTATACGAGGGACAGGCTGATGTATCTTCAGATGGAGACGGACCGTTATAAACGGCCGATGCTGGCCACCGTGGAAGAGAGGGATTATAGCGACTATATTCCAATATTTCAGGAGAAGGGAAGCACCGAAGAGGAAAAGAATGCGGTCTTTGAGGGTATGGTCCAAGGTGCTATCCACGGGAAGATCATCACGACTCTTTATATGACGGGCACCGGGTTTGAGGGGGGCTTTGCCAGAGCAGTGATGAAAAAGCTCTGCGTGGGACGCCATCTGTTTCAGGGAGATAATCTGTATGTGAGCGGAGCCTGTTATTGTGCCAGGGAAATATCAGAGGAACGAAGGCTGGATGAGTTCGTGTATCTGGATGAGGATACGGTGGAAGTTAATATTTCCATGAATGTTTATGCCGACGGGAAGCCACAGGAAATTCTCCTTGCCAGGGCAGGGACTCCCTGGTATCAGATTGACCATGAGATCGACCTGATTCCCGACGGGGACAGGGAACTGGAACTGAATGTGAAGAACATGCGGACAAAAGATCGGATGAAACAATGTATCCCGATGGAGGGAATCCCTGGAAGGACAGATAGAAGGGCGAGAATCGGTCTGCAGCTTAGATTTGCCGGAAGGGAGAAATGCATTGTCACAGTCAGAGACAAGGGCTTTGGAGATGTTTTTCCATCCTCCTGCCGGATCTGGGAAAAGATCATCACGATTGAATAAAGGAAGCGATTAAATGTTTATTTTGTGTAAGGGAGAATTGGCAAAGGAGCCATATATCATTCCCATCTCAGAGACGCCAGTGTATTCGCTGGAGGAACTTTGTTATTATATGTACCATCACATATACAGTGTGACGGAAGAGTTTTTTGACGAAAAGCTGGTGAGTTGGCTCTGTGAGCAGGCAGGGCTGGAGGCGCTGGCGGAAAAAATGCACGTGCTGCTCCAGAAAAAGAACGATCTCAAAGATCTGGTAGTTACGTTGATGTGTTCCTGCGATTATTACAAGGAAGAGGAGATCTTGCAGCTGGTAACGGTGATGAAGAAGATTGAAAATCTCCCGGTCCATGAGAAGAACAAGATTAAGGCGGATCATTATCTTCGTGCCGGCAAGTATGGCAAGAGCCTGCTGGAGTATAAACAGCTTCTCTATGGAGAGATGGCAGAACATTTTTCAACGGAGGAGTATGGGAATCTTCTGCATAATCAGGCAATCGCTCTGTTTCACGTATCCTCTTTTCGGGAGGCTGCGAATGGATTCAAGGAAGCATATGCCAGAAATCATAAGGAACAATCCCTTCAACAGTATTTGTATGCGCTGCTGCTCAATGGTCAGGAGGAGCTGTTTGTACAGGAGGGTAGTTCTTTTGGAAAGACCGAAGAAGAATTAGGACAATTAAGACAGAATTATATCGATGCGCAAACCGAGGGGAAGGATGACGGTGCTGAGGAGGAGTTTATCAGCCGCTGTAAAAATGAGCTTCGGTCAGCTTATTTAGATGGGGGTGTAAATGATGGGATTCCGATGGTTTCGCAGTAAGAAAAAAGAAAAGGGGGATCAACAGCCGGCAGCAGAATCTGAAATAGAAAATGTGACAGAGGCTGAAAGTGTGGAGAAAGATCTAGAAGCCATGCCAGAGCAGATCAAGCTGGAAAAAGAGAAAGTTGATTTGACGAATAAGTCGATTCGATTGGATTATATTCAGAGATTATACGATGGAATTCGGGAGGCGAAGCGGCAGTGCGGGGAGATCAAGGTGGAATATGGACAGGTGACTTCTTATCTGAAAGATATCCAGCTGATGGACCAGGCATTAGAAGAAGAGAAAACGGTGCTGAAGGATACGGCGTCTGCGATCGTGGAGCTGACGGCAGAACGGGAAAAACGAAAGGGGCGACGTTATAAATTTACAGACGCCCAGAGGGCGGCCATGGAAAATTTTGAGCCAAAGGTAGAGGATGATATCTCAAAATTAAAGGAATTTGAGGATTATCAGATCAAGATCAAACACGATATGCGGCAGCTGGATGGGGAAAAAAGGATGCTGCTGAGGGATAAGAGGGATATCATCCGTAAGCAGAGTACGCTGCAGCTGGTAAGTAAGGTGCTGGGTTTTATGCTGGCATTATTTGGAATCCTACTCGTGACGATACTGGTGGTGTTTGAGACCGACATCCGTGTACCTTTTATCGCTACAGCTGCATTTGCCTTTGTGGTGACGCTTATTATCGTTATCGAGGCCGGAAAAAACCGAAGAGATATGGTTCTCACGGAGAGAAGATGCAACCGTGCCATCTCGTTTTCAAACCGGGTCAGGATTAAGTATGTGAATAACACAAGGACCATTGATTATATGTGTACCAAATACCGGGTGCGGAATGTGACGGAACTAGAATTTGTTTACGACCAGTACCGCAAGGCAAAGCGGGAGTGGGCTAGACAGCGGGAAGATGCCTTTCTTCTCAACGAAAAAAATGAAATTCTTCTGGCGGAACTGACAAAGCTCGGTATCAAAGACCGAGATCTTTGGCTCGGTAGGGCAAATGCCATCGTGGATCCGAGAGAGATGGTGGAGGTTCGGCACGAGCTCAATGAGCAGCGTCAAAAACTTCGGGCTCAAATCGATTATAACAATGGGATTATGCAGGATTTTGTCCAGGAGCTAGAACGGATCCAAAACAAAAAGCCAGAATACGCACTGGAAATCGAAACTATGTTGAATCACAGGGAAGTGGAGGGATGATTGTATGAATATACTTTTTTTGTTAAAACCGAAAAAATTAGTTTCTTACTTATATGATAACGATACCATCCGACAGGGTCTCGAAAAGATGCGCAGTCACAGTTATACAGCTTCCCCGGTACTGTCTCATGAGGGGTATTATATAGGGACTATCAATGAGGGAGATTTTTTGCGGGGGATTTTTCGCAACAATGAAGGTGACCTGAAACATCTGGATGAGGAACTGGTAAGGGATATTTTGCGAAAGGACTGGAATCATCCGGTGAAGGTCAGCGCCACCGTAGAGGATCTGCTTGAGCGTGTGCTCAATCAGAACTTTGTTCCGGTGGTGGACGATCGTGGTTTGTTTGTGGGCATCATTACCAGACAGTCTGTCATTAAGCATTTCAGGGACCGGATACTGGAATTAAAGAAAAAGGTGGAGGAAAAGGAGTGACACAGCATATGAAACCACGAGTGGATTATACTCTTTATCTCTGTACGGACAGAGATCTTATGACAACAGATTCTATTGAAGAGGCGGTGGAGCTTGCCATTAAAGGAGGAGCGACGGTTGTCCAGCTGCGGGAAAAGGACTGTTCCGGCAGAGAATTTTTGGAGATCGCCCATAGTGTAAAAGAAGTGACAGATGCCTATGAGATCCCACTTATCATCAACGACCGCATCGATATTGCCCTGGCAGTGGATGCAGACGGAGTTCATCTGGGCCAGAAGGATATTCCGGCTGTGACGGCTAGAGAACTTCTCGGTCAGGATAAGATCATCGGGGTGTCCGCCTACAATGCGGAGCTGGCACTTCAGGCTCAAAAAGATGGTGCAGACTACATCGGTGTGGGAGATGTGTTTGGCACATCTACCAAAGCAGACACCCATCATGTATCTATAGAGGAACTTACGAAAATAAGAAACGCCGTAAAGATCCCGATGGTGGCCATCGGCGGTGTTAATCATGGAAACGTAGAAAAGCTCCGAGGAACCGGTGTGGATGGTGTGGCGGTGATCTCTGCCGTAATCGGAGCAAAAGATATCACCGGGGCAGCGGAGCAGATGGCAGATAAACTGGAGGGGATAAAAAGGTAGCCATTTGGCTACCTTAAATTCTCCAATAGCATGACTGGTATCCTCAGATTCCCAGTACCAGTACCCATCTCGATATCTGGTTTGTTGTCGCCGTGAAAGTCCGATCCGCCGGTGATAAAAAGGTCGTATTCATTCGCCAGTTTGCGCACAAATGCTTCATCGGTGCCATGGTTTCGTGAGTAGAGGGCTTCGATTCCCTGGATGCCATAGGTTTTGAGTGTTTCAAGCATCTTTCGGATCTGGCTGACAGAAAGCTTATACAGAAGGGGATGTGCCAGTACAGGGATGCCTCCCGCCTCCTGGATGAGTTGAATGGCGCTTTCTGGTGTTAAATATTCACGGTTTACAAAATAGGGGCTGTCTATGGCAAGACAGGTCTTAAAGGCCGCGTCCATAGAGGGGACGCCGCCATTTTCTAATAATAATTTGGCGAAATGCGCTCTGGTGAGTATCATATCACCAAATTTTTCTGTCAATTCCTGGTAGGTAATGGGATATCCGGCATTGTGAAGATTTTCACACATTTTTTTGTTGCGGTTGTCCCTTTCTTCGGCCACTTTTTTCAAGGTGGAGACCAGAGCAGAATTGGTATGGTCAATGTTATAGCCCAGAATGTGGATCTCTACATTTTGGTCAGGGGCGGCCGGGTACTGACAGGATAGTTCTACCCCTGGGATCACCTGAATGTGCTGATCCAGTTCTTCTGCCTTACGTATTGCCCGGGCGACTCCCTCTACCGTATCGTGATCGGTGAGGGCAAATGCCACAAGATCATTTTTTATTCCCCGAAGCACCAGTTCTTCCGGTGTAAGTGTGCCGTCTGAACAGGTGGAGTGTACGTGTAAATCTATATATCTCAATTATTTTCCCTCCTAACTATCTCATATCGCTTTCAACAAACTATTATAGCATAAGCATATTAGAATTAATAGACTCATATAATTAAAAAATAATAAAGTTTGAGATATGGAGCGATGAGAATGAATATGAAAACAAAAGCTGTAAAAATGCTGAAAAGCATTCTGGTGGCGTATGTATTGACTGCGGTGGTGCTGCTGGTATTGTCTTTTATCATGTATAAATGTAAGATGTCTATGGCAGGGGCCAATGGAGGGATTTTGTTTACATATGTGATTTCCTGTCTGGCGGGAGGATTTCTTTTCAGCGGAGGACTAGAAGAGAAAAGATATCTGGGTGGTGGTCTGCTGGGCCTCGTGTATTTTGCAGTGGTATACTGCGTCAGTGCGATCTGGAACCAAAGTGTAGCAGCACAGATGCCAGGTATGCTCACGGCATTTTTGGTCTGTATTTTTTCGGGAATGCTGGGAGGAATGATCCGATCCGGAATAAAATAGCTTCATTATTAGTTGAAATCCCGTTTTTTTTGTGATATACTAATGATAATATTGGAAACGTATCGAAGAAAGGAAGACAATCATGAAAAGAATTCAGACACTTACATCAAAAAATCTCAAAGATACTGTAAAAAAAGGTGGCTGCGGCGAGTGCCAGACATCTTGCCAGTCGGCATGCAAGACATCCTGTACCGTTGGGAACCAGAGTTGTGAGAACAAATAATTGACATAAGAATCTGAGTAATAGAGGACTTGTTTGATTTGCAAAAATCAAGCAAAGTCCTTTCTTGCGTTGGCGCAGTCGGGATATGATTGGAAAGTTGGAAGATAGCGGGGAAGAAAGAAATGATTCATCAATATAAAAATAATGGATATAATATAGTTCTGGATGTAAATAGTGGCTCTGTTCATGTGGTAGATGATGTGGCATATGATGTGATCAGCATGTATGAAGAAAAAGGAAAAGAAGAAATTACGAAGATTATCTGTAAAGAGTATTGCGATGAAGGGATCACAGAGGAAGAGTTGGGGGAATTATTTCATGATCTAGAGCAGTTAAAAGAAGAAGGAACCTTGTTTACAGAAGATACTTACAAAGAGGGCGTAATTGATTTTAAACAACGCCAGACGGTAGTGAAGGCTCTTTGTCTTCATATTGCCCATGCCTGTAACCTTTCCTGCCGTTACTGTTTTGCCGGTGAGGGAGAGTACAAGGGCGACCGTTCTCTGATGAGTTTTGAAGTAGGAAAAAAAGCATTGGATTTTCTCGTGGAGAATTCCGGTAGCAGACGGAACCTGGAAGTAGATTTTTTTGGCGGTGAGCCATTGATGAATTTTGAGGTGGTCAAACAGCTGGTAGCATATGGACGAGGTCTGGAAGAAAAATATGACAAGCATTTTCGCTTTACACTTACCACCAATGGGGTATTGCTGAATGATGAAATCATAGAGTTTGCCAATCAGGAGATGGATAATATTGTCCTTAGTATCGACGGTAGAAAAGAAGTGCACGATCATATGCGTCCCAATAAAAATGGAGATGGCAGTTACGATCTGATCCTGGATAAATTTAAAAAGGTGGCGGAGAGCCGCCATCAGCAAAAGTACTATGTGCGGGGGACATTTACCCACTACAATCTGGATTTTGTGGAAGATGTGCTGCATCTGGCGGATCAGGGCTTTGAACAGATCTCTGTGGAGCCGGTGGTGGCGGGACCAGAGGAGCCCTATGCTATACGGGAAGAAGATATACCGGTGATCTGCGAGGGGTATGACAGACTGGCGCAGGAAATGATTAAAAGAAAAAAAGATGGCAGAGGATTTCAATTTTTTCACTATATGATCGATCTGACGGGAGGCCCCTGTGTTTACAAGAGATTATCCGGCTGTGGTTCCGGGACGGAATATTTGGCGGTTACACCTTGGGGAGACCTATACCCCTGTCATCAGTTTGTGGGAAATGAAGATTTTCTGCTGGGAAATGTGGAAAACGGAATTGTAAATACGGAAATCCGAGATGAGTTTAAACTTTGCAATGTATATGCCAAAGAGGAGTGCCGCAATTGTTTTGCTAAATTTTACTGCAGTGGCGGATGTGCCGCAAACGCGTTCAATATGCACCAGGACATTAATAAACCCTACGAAATTGGTTGTCAGTTGCAGAAAAAGCGGATTGAGTGTGCCCTAATGATGCAGGCTGCTCTTTCGGCAGAGGATTAAAAGCGGATGATATGGTTCTGTAAGGGAACTCTAAATGTAAATTAAAATATAAATTATATATTAAATTTGCAAAAAAAACTTTGAAAATTGCCAGATTCGGTTTATAATAAAAATTAGGTATGTTTACTTGACACAGAATTTGGGGAAACTGGAATATAGAGAAATTACATGGATAAATTAGGGAAAGTTAAGAAAGGAGAAAGTCATGGACATTGGAATAGATCTGGGTACAGCGAGTATTCTTGTATACGTGAAAGGCAAGGGTGTTGTACTCAAGGAGCCTAGTGTGGTTGCATTTGACAGAGATACGAACAGAATCAAGGCGATCGGTGAAGAGGCGAGACTGATGCTCGGCCGTACACCGGGAAACATTGTGGCGGTCCGTCCGTTGAGACAGGGAGTCATCTCCGATTATACGGTGACGGAGAAGATGCTGAAATATTTTATTCAAAAGGCAGTTGGCAAGCAGAGATTCCGTAAGCCACTGATCAGTATCTGTGTGCCTAGCGGCGTCACAGAGGTAGAGAGAAAGGCCGTAGAAGATGCGGCATTTCAGGCAGGCGCCAGAGATGTTAAGATCATCGAAGAGCCTATTGCTGCTGCGATAGGTGCGGGGATTGATATTGCGAGACCCTGTGGAAACATGATTGTGGATATCGGGGGTGGAACCTCAGATATCGCAGTGATCTCCCTGGGGGGGACGGTGGTAAGCACCTCCATCAAGATTGCAGGGGATGATTTTGACGATGCCATCGTAAGATATATGAGAAAGAGACACAACTTGCTGATCGGTGAGAGAACCGCTGAGGACATAAAGATCCGTATAGGTTCTGCATTTCCAAGACCAGAAGTGGAGGAAGTGGATGTCCGTGGACGAAATCTGGTGACCGGTCTTCCAAAGACCATCACGGTCACTTCTGAGGAGACCGAAGAGGCGCTGAAGGACACGACGCTGCAGATCGTGGAAGCGGTTCACAGTGTTTTGGAGAAGACGCCGCCGGAGCTGGCAGCAGACATCGCCGACCGCGGTATTGTGCTGACCGGTGGAGGAAGCCTTTTGTATGGTCTGGAAGAACTGATTGAGAGCAAGACGGGTATCACCACCATGACGGCGGAGGAACCAATGACGGCAGTGGCCATTGGTACTGGTAAATATGTAGAGTTCCTAAGTGGAACGACCAATGAGAGCTGAAGAGGAGGAAAGTAATGTTAAGAGGTCTTTATACTTCGTGGACAGGGATGGTCAACGAACAAAATCGATTGGATGTTATCTCGAATAATCTGGCAAATTCAGATACTGCTGGATACAAGCAGGAGAGCGTGAGCAGCCAGGCATTTGATAAATTGCTGACAATTAAGATTAGAGACGGATCTCAGGCATACCACAACGAGGCCATCGGTACGATGAGCTTGGGTGTGAAGATTGGCGAGGTGTATACAGATTATACCCAGGGATCGGTGAGAAACACCGGCGGGAACTTTGATCTAGCACTGAGCGGGAATGGATTCTTTACGATAAATTATACAAATTCCAGAGGAGAGACTTCCACCAGATATACCAGGGACGGAAGTTTTCTAGTGACAAAGGAAGGCATTCTGGTGGATTCTGAAGGAAACCGGGTGCAGGGAGAAGGTGGAGATATCCAGATCCCCACGGACGCAAAGAATGTTGTGATCAGCAATGACGGAACGGTGACAGCAGATGGAGTTATCGTTGACCGGCTGAAAATAACGGATTTTGCAGATTATGATTACATAGTAAAGGTTGGAGACAATATGTATACGGTTGTGGAGGGAGCGACGGAAAAGGAAGCCGATGCTTCTGTGATGCAAGGGTATATTGAGATGTCAAATGTTAATGTTGTGTCCGAAATGGTCGATATGATTACTATAACGAGAGCTTATGAGGCAAATCAGAAAGTCATACGCTCTATGGATTCCATGCTCGAACGTGCGGCAAATCAGGTTGGAAAGCTTGGATAACAATAACAAATAGTCCGTGAGACAGGCGAGAGCAGACGTTAGGAGGAAATAATTATGATGCGTTCACTTTGGACTGCGGCGTCAGGAATGATCGCTCAGCAGACAAATCTGGATACGATTTCTAATAATCTGTCCAATATCAATACGACAGGCTATAAGACAGAGGCTGTCAACTTTAAATCTTTATTGTACCAGACGATACAGGGGAAGTCTTATGACAGTACAGGGGAACCAAAACCCGTTGGTGCACAGGTAGGACTTGGAGTCAGACCGGCGGCCATTGTATCGGATTTCCACCAAGGGCCACTTCTTGCTTCCAATGGATCTTTTGATTATGCCATCCAGGGAGAGGGATTTTTCCAGGTGCGGCTGAATGATGGAAGCATTGGTTATACCAGAAACGGTAACTTCAACGTATCGGTAACCGGAGATGGTATGGCGCTTACAGATTCCAACGGTTATCCTGTGATTGCTGCCAATGGTCAGCCAATTACCTTCCCGGCGGAGATCGATGCTTCTAAGCTGTCAGTGGATCAGTATGGTAATTTCATGTATCCGGATGCCACCGGCAATGCTCAGCAGATGGGAATACAGATCGGGCTTGCCAGATTTCCAAACCCGGCGGGGCTGGATCGTACCATGGATACAATTATGAAAGAATCTCCGGCTTCCGGAGCAGTGATTACAAGTACGGCAGATCAGTTGGGCTCTAAAATCGTGTCGGGGCGTCTCGAGGGATCCAACGTGCAGGCTGTGGATGAGATGGTTAATATGATCGTTGCCCAGCGTGCCTATGAGATGAATTCCAAGGCGATCACAGCATCCGATGAGATGCTCCAGCAGGCGAACAACCTCAGATCATAAGGAGGGGATAAGTTATGTCTTTATCTGTAAATAATTTAAATAGTGCCCTGTTAGGATCTTCCATAGGAGCAGACTCGTTGACAGGAGCTGCTACCGCGAACCGACTCACAAATCAGATCCAGGATGCCGAGACAGACGAAGAGATGATGTCGGCATGCGAGCAGTTTGAGTCTTACCTTTTGCAGAAAATGTTTCAGACGATGGAAAAGACAGCGAAGGTATTTAGTGACGAGGAAGAAGAGGGCGGCGAGTATGTCGACATGTTCAGTGACAATATGTATCAGGCGCTGGCAGAAAATATGGTAGCGTCAGGCAATGGACTGGGAATCGCTCAGACTCTCTATGATTCCATGGCTAGAAATATGGGGCTCACCACGACGGAAGAATAGATGTGGAAGTGGTTTTGCCACTTTGTTGATAGTTAGAAATAAACTGGTTTGTAGTAACAAACTGGTGGACAACATAATGGAAAAACTGGCGCCCTGTTTAGGGCGCTTTTTTTGAGGAATGGGGATTACTATGGAAGAGCGGAAGGGATATGTGGAGCATATTATTTACCGCAATGTAGAAAATGGATATACAGTCTTTGAATTTGCATGTGAAAATGAGGATGGTGAAGTGCTGGAGACCTGTGTGGGTGTATTTCCTTTTATTAATGAGGGGGAATACATGGTGCTGCGGGGCAGTATCGTAAAGCATCCCACATATCACGAGCAGTTCAAGGTAGAAAGCAGTGAGAGCAGAGATCCCGATGATGTGGTTTCTATGCAGAGGTATCTGGCTTCCGGGGCAATCAAAGGCATCGGTGGAGGGCTGGCAAAACGTATCACAGATAAGTTCGGAGACAAAACCTTTGAGATCATCGAGAAAGAACCAGAACGTCTCAGTGAGGTCAAGGGGATCAGCGAGAAAAAAGCACGGGATATTGCCGATCAGTTTGAGGAAAAGAGGGAGATGCGGAATGCACTCCTGTTTTTACAGCAATATGGTATCAGTAACCAGCTGGCAGTAAAGATTTATAAGACCTACCGGGAAGAGCTGTATGATGTGGTGAAACATAATCCGTATAAATTGGCGGAGGACATCCGGGGAGTGGGATTTCGCATTGCCGATGGGATCGCCATGAGGACCGGACTGGATATGGACTCGGATTACCGGATTCGCGCTGGGATCTTGTATGTACTGGGGCTGGGTAGCAATTCCGGGCATATTTATATGCCGGAGGAACTTCTGTACCGCAACTGCGTGGAGTTTCTCGGTGTGGGTGTGGAGCGTCTCATGCGAATGACCGAGGTAATGGAGATAGATAAGAGCGTTATCCGGGACGGGGAGAAGATCTATCTTCCCAATCTGTATTATAATGAAATGAATTGTGCCAGAATGCTTTTGGACATCGAAAATGTATCGGCAGATTATGATGATTCCCTGGACCGGGTGATCAAAAAGCTCCAGAAGGAGTCGGAGATCGAACTGGAAGAGCAGCAGGTGCTGGCTGTCAGGGAGTCCATGAGCCATGGATTGTTGGTGGTGACAGGGGGACCGGGAACAGGAAAGACCACCACCATCAATATGATCATCAAGCTTCTAGAATCTCAGGGCCAGACGATTCTGCTTGCGGCGCCCACGGGACGGGCAGCCAAGCGGATGAGTGAGACCACTGGCAGGGAGACCCAGACCATTCACAGGATGCTCCAGTATAATGGTGCTGGGATGTCAGAAAATGAAGCTTCCTTTTCGGAGGCGGAGGGGCAGGGAGTATTTGAGCGGAATGAGTGGAATCCCCTGGAGGCAGATGTGGTGATCATCGATGAGATGTCCATGGTAGACATTTATCTTTTTACCAGTCTTTTGAAAGCGGTTTCTGTGGGAACAAGACTGATTCTGGTGGGGGACGTAAACCAGTTGCCCAGTGTGGGGCCGGGAAATGTACTGAAAGATATCATCGGCTCCGGCTGCTGCAGTGTGGTGAGGCTGGAGCGGATCTTTCGCCAGGCGGCAGAAAGTGATATTGTAGTCAACGCCCACCGAATAAATCACGGGGAGCCCATTGCTCTAGACAATAAGAGTCAGGACTTTTTTTGTCTGGAAAGGGAGGACAGTCATGGCGTGCTGGAGGTGATGCTCTGGTTGGTGAGGGATAAGATGCCAGGGTACACGGACTGCACCCCCTTTGATGTACAGGTGTTGACACCCATGAAAAAGGGAGAGCTGGGCGTGATCCGCTGCAATCAGATCTTGCAGAAATATTTGAATCCGGAGCGGGAGGGAAAACCACAGCTGGAAGTTCATGGTACTATTTTCCGCGAGGGAGATAAGGTGATGCAGATCAAAAATAACTATCAGATGCCTTGGAGGGTGGAGGGATTTCACGGTGTGGTCATCGAAGAGGGCACCGGTGTATTCAACGGAGACTGCGGTGTGATCCGCCAGGTTGATCTGTTCAATAAAGAATTAACAGTAGCCTTTGATGAAGAAAAGCTGGTCACTTACGGATTTGGAGATATGGATGAGCTGGAACTGGCATATGCCATCACGATCCACAAATCCCAGGGGAGCGAGTATCCAGCAGTGGTCATTCCCTTGATGGGGGGCCCCAGAGTGTTGATGAACCGCAATCTTTTGTATACAGCGGTTACCCGAGGCAGGCAGTGTGTGACAATTGTTGGGAGTAAAAAGGCGGTTTATGATATGATCGGCAATAAATCCGAGCAAAAAAGATATTCCACCTTGGAAATTCGTTTAAAAGAATTGCAATACCACTAAATCTTTGGTAGAATAATAGTGAGCGGTTTGCCCTGTGGAAAGGGGTAATTTTGTGGAAATTATTGTTGGATGCAGTATTTCCGAGAAAATGTGTCATATGCCATAATATTCTGAATAAGAGGATGACAGGGGCATTATGTAGCGCCTGCCGAAGGCAGCTTCATTCTGTGACGGAACCACGGTGCAAACGTTGTTCTAAGTCGCTGGAAGTATTTGAGGAGGAATTGTGCGGGGACTGCAAAGGGAAAATATTTTATGTGACGAAGGGAAAGGCATTGTATTCCTATGACCGCATGATGCAGACTGCCATTGCGAATTTTAAATATGGCGGAGATCTTTCATGTGGCGATTATTTTGCCAGGGAACTCGTCAAAAAATATGGAACCTGGATCAAAGAGATTTCGCCGGAAGTCATCCTTCCGGTACCAGTGCATAAAAAGAAGCTTCGTTTCCGGGGATTTAACCAGGCAGAGTACATAGCGGCACAGATTGGAATGGAACTGGGCATTCCTATGATGGGGGATTATCTGATTCGTACCGAAAACACGAGACCTCAAAAGGGACTTGATGTAAGAGCTAGGATCGAAAATCTTCAAAGGAGCTTTGGTGTCATTCAGACCGGCAGACGATATCGGAACGTGCTGCTGGTGGACGATATTTATACAACAGGCGCTACGTTGGAGGCCTGTGGAAAAGCATTAAAAGAGGCAGGAACTAACAGGATATATTTTCTCTGTCTCTGTATAGGCAGGGGAGACTAAAACCATGGCATTTATTGGCATGGAGGAAGGCAGGTAGATGGATATGGAAGTGATTACATGTAAGAGTTGCGGCAAAATTTTCAACTATATAAGTGGATCAAGAATTTGTCCGCAGTGTGTAAAAAAAATGGATGAAAAGTTCGTAGAAGTGAAAAAATATGTATATGATCATCCAAAGATCGGAATCAATGAACTGGCAGAAGAGATGGATGTATCGATCCGCCAGATCAAGCGCTGGGTGAAAGAAGAAAGACTGTGTTTTTCTGAGGATTCTCCAGTGGGAATTGAATGTGAAAATTGTGGTACCCTGATTAAGACAGGGCGTTTTTGCAAAGAGTGCAAGGGTAAACTGTCCAGTGGTCTCAAGGATGCTGCGGGGATGAACCGCCCTGTGGCAGCAGCACCGGTCAAGAAAGGATCGAAAGAAAATAAGATGCGCTTTTTGGACTAATATAGAAGGATTTTACTGTATTAGTGGGAATGGAGAACAGTATGTACGACAGTATAGTGATCGGTTGTGGATTTGCAGGCGCCGTTGTGGCCAGGGAACTGGCTGAGAAGAAGAAAAAGCAGGTTCTGGTCATTGATTCCAGACCGCATATCGGCGGCAATTGCTACGACCGTAAGGACGAATATGGAATACTGATCCATCAATATGGACCTCATATATTTCATACAAACAGTGAGCGGGTACATAGATACTTATCCCGGTTTACGGAGTGGTACTCATTTCGGCATGAGGTGGTGGGAAAGATCGGAGGAAGAGAGCTTCCGATCCCATTTAACTTGAATACGCTGGAGATGGTGTATGGTGAACGAGCTCCAGAGCTTGAGAAAAAGCTTATTTCCTCTTTTGGAGAGGGGGCGAGAGTTCCGATTCTAGAACTTATGAATCACCCAGACGATGAACTTCAGGAAATTGCACAGTATGTGTATGAAAACATTTTTCTTAAGTATACTATGAAGCAGTGGGGCAAGTCGCCCAAGGAGATCGATCCGGCAGTTTCAGGAAGAGTTCCTGTGCTATTGAGCCGCGATAACCGGTATTTTCAGGATAGGTTCCAGGGTATTCCCCTACATGGGTATACTAAAATTTTTGAAAAAATGTTAGAGCATGATGGGATCGATATCCGGCTGAATTGCCAGGGGACAGACGTGCTGCGTCTGGATCCGGAGGGAGATGTCAAAGTGTGGTTTGAGGGACATCCATTCCACGGTGATGTGATCTTTACCGGTGCACTGGATGAGTTTTTTGGCTGTTGTTATGGAAGGCTTCCCTATCGTTCTCTGGATTTTCACTTTGAACATTATGAGAAACCATTTTATCAGAGCCATGCTGTGGTGAATTACACAGTGAGTGAGGAATTTACGAGGATTACAGAGTTTAAATATCTGTCAGGTCAGCTGGATATGGAGGATACCACCATTGTGAAGGAATATCCGAAGGCATATTCGGGAAGCGAAGGAGAAATTCCGTATTATGCTATCAATAATTCAGAGAATGATGCCTTGTTTGAGAAATACAAGGCGCTGGTGGATCAAATTCCTGGATTTTATTTGCTTGGAAGACTGGCGGAATATAAATACTACAATATTGATGCCATCGTAGAACGGGCATTGGATTTAGCAGAGAGGGTATAGGAGAGAAATGAAGATTTTAACAGTAGCGATTCCATGTTATAATTCTCAGGACTACATGCGCCATGCTGTGGAGAGTGTGCTGGTAGGTGGAGAAGATGTGGAGATTCTTATTATAAATGACGGTTCTGTAGACGATACGGGAAAAATAGCCGATGAGCTGGAACAGGAGTATCCTGGCATCATCCGGGCGATCCATCAGGAAAATGGTGGACACGGTGAGGCTGTAAATGCCGGCATTAGAAATGCAAAAGGTTTGTATTTTAAAGTGCTGGACAGTGATGACTGGCTGGACAGGGAGGCACTGGTAAAGGTGATGGAGAAGCTTCGCAGCTTTATCCGTGAAGGCCGTCTGGTAGATATGTTCCTGGCAAATTATGTATATGAAAAGCCAAGTGTGCATAAACATAAGGCGATTCGTTATGAAGGAGTGTTTCCCCAGGAGAAGATCTTTGGCTGGAGTGATATCAAGAAGTTTAAGATTAGCCAGAACATATTGATGCATTCGGTGATTTATCGCACGCAGATGCTCCTTGACTGTAGCCTGGAACTTCCCAAGCACACCTTTTATGTGGATAACATATTCGTATATACACCATTGCCTTATGTGAAGACGATGTATTATATGGATGTGGATCTGTACCGTTATTTTATCGGAAGAGATGACCAGTCGGTAAACGAGAAGGTGATGATGGGACGTATCGATCAGCAGATCAAGGTAAATAAGCTTATGATTGACGCCCATGATCTGAATAAGATCAAGAATAAAAAGCTTAGAGATTATATGGTGAAATACCTCGCCATGATGATGACGGTCAGTTCCGTATTTCTGATCAAAGAGGGTTCTGAGGAGAGCCTGGAAAAGCGGACGGAGCTTTGGAAGTATCTCAAAAATTCCAGCCGAAATACCTACCGTCTCGTGAATAAGCAGGTGCTCAGCAAACCAATGCAGATACGGGGAAAGGCTGGCCGAAAGATGGTAGTCTGGGGCTACAGTATTTCCAGAAAATTATATGGATTTAATTAGCGCCATTCTAGTACTGGTATGTTGGCGCCATTTGGCTAAAATAACACCGCCAAAGGATCGGATCGGCTTTTATGCCTGGTCCCATTCTTTGGCGGTGCGTTTTATCTGATAGGAAAGTTCTCAATTGGCGGTGCAAGTTACTCAGCCGCCCTTTTTTTATTTGGTGATTTTAGTCAGTTGTTTGCAGGTGTTCAAGTCGTATACATATATGCCACCGATTCCTTCGCCGTCAGCCAGATACAGATGTTCACCGATATACAATCCCCGGGCCGAAGAAATCGCCATGTTTTTGGGAGACAGGGTGGCCAGTTTTTGAAAGCCTTTTTTCTCGTCATAGGAATAGAGACGATATGTGATCTTTTGTTTTCCATTTTTCTCATAGGATTCTGTTGCAAAGCCGATCAGGTTTTTTCCGGCGTCAGCTAGGATTGCTTTATGATTTTTTCCTGCCAGGCTGTAGGTCTCCTTTTCCAGGAGTTTGGTGTGTATCTCCTGGACATTTGTGCCAGAGGAGATATCAAACATCGTTAATTTTACCTGGGTATCCCCATTTTTGTTGATGTTGCTGCCGATTCCCAGGAGCAGCCCTTCTCCATAGCCTTGAAGATATTCCGAGAAGCCAGGGATCTTCAGCTTATCCTTTACTACGGGTTTGGAGGGATCAGAAAGATCCACGAGGAATACCGGATCCGTCTCCCGGTAGGTTACAAAATACGCTTTATCCCCCATAAACCGGGCGGAATAGATACGTTCAGACCTGGCGAGACGGTCTACCTTGCCTAATAATTCCATGTTTTCGTCCAGAACATAGAGACCGTTGGAGGTTCCTATGCTGCTAGTGGACCGTCCAGTGTGTTCTGTGGTGGCGACAAAGCGGAGTTTTCCCTCGTACTCATCCATGGAGAACTGGTTCAGTATTTTCCCGCGGAAAGTCTTTTCGCCATTTTCTTTGAGTTTTCCATCCTGGTAGTGAAAACGGCTGATGGTCGTTTTTGTGTAATCTGCCGTCAGAGAGGCGATGTATAAATTCTCTTCGCTGGCATAGCAGATACCATCTCCACCGAGGATTGATAAAGTATCGGAAAAATCGTCCCCACCCATAATGTTCAGCGAAGTAAAAACCATATAGGCGCTGGAGGTGACGCCGGAGGGGATGATCAGACGGTCTTCTGGAACCAGGCTGCCACCCACAGAGGGGATGTAGCACTCCCTTTTATCTTTTTTTTCAGCAGAGACCGCATACATCACGGAAAAAGTGTAGAGATAGTTTCCGTTGATCCGGGAATTGGAATAGGTTCCGGACTGGGTTTTACGGAAGGTCTGTTTTGGTTCTTTGATATTTGCTATGTCATAGACTAGAACTAATGTATTTTCTTGCTGGATGTCATGTTCCGTATATGCTCCAGATAACTTTTCCTTCTCTGACTGCTTTTCCCAGTCATTGCCGACTAATACGAGAAAATGGTCTTTGATATACATCTCTGAAATATTCATGGAATCCACGGTGAGTTCTGTCAGTTTTTTTGTGTCTTTCCCCTCCGCTTGATAGATGCAGACGGTGCTTCCAAAAGTATCGCCAGCAGAAGTATAGATATAAGTTCCGTCGGTTTTTACCACGTCACCCTCATCTACGTTCTGCACCTGGAGATTAGTGCCGGAGTATTCATTGTTTGCCTCTTTTTGAGTAGAGCCAGAACTCCCTGAGGCATCAGCGACTTCTTTTGAGTTCTCCAAAGCGATATCGGTTGTTGTATCCTGATATTGGCCAAATCCGCTGCTTTCCATGCTCAGGGCTATTTTCTGTCTCAGTGTTTCGTATATTTCTCCCTCTGGTGTCGCTGATTCTTCTGGCGGCTGTGTGGGGCTGACAGCCACAGTCTCGGAACCTGCCTGAGGGGCAGAATTATGCTGTGGGTCTGAGTCCGGGTTAATATTTAGGATGCCGGAAGCCAGCAGATAATTTCCCACAGCAGCTATAAGCAGAAGGCAGGCAGCCCCCAGTGCAAGCCTGGTCGTGAAACGTCTGGCGTACCGGCTCTGATGTCCCGCCTTAGCGTGCTGCAGCTTTTGCTCGATCTGATCTGGTTTCAGGGTATCCGGTATCACAATATCTTCACTTAGTTGCTTTAATTTTTCCTCAATCATCATCTGACACCTCCAGTATATGTTTCATTTTGTCCAGCGCACGGCTCTTTATGGAACGAACCGTACTTTCTTTTTTGTGGAGAAAGTGGGAGATCTCTTTACCGCTGTAACCGCCATAAAGGCTTAATCCTACAATTAGACGCTCTTGTTCGTTCAGCAGGTCAAATGCTTGCCGGATCGCCAGGCGGTCTGTAGGATCGGCTGTCAGCTGTGGGGAATACTGTACTACATCTGTCTCATAAGGGACTGTCTTTGACTGGAGCCGGAACTGCCTTTTACATTCATTTGCCACGATCTGAAACATCCAGCTGCGGAAGGATTCATTTTTTCGCAGCTTATGTATGTTTTCATAGGCATTGAGCACGGAATCGCTGACCACATCTTCCGCAGTATGGGTATTTTTTACGGTACAGTAGGCAAAGCGGTACAAATCTTTATAGATTTCTTCATAGAGTCGGGCAAAAGCAAAGGCATCTCCCTGCTTTGCCTGCCTGACGAGTTCAGGTAATTTTGTATTCATAAACCGTCCTCCATTGTTTTTGCACAGTAGTGCAACACTGCCGTTTTAGCGGCAGTGTTATCGAAGCTTCTATATATGAGAGTACCGAAAGGGGAAAAATGATGCATGCAACAAAGAAAAATATTAAGAAGCAATAAAGCAGACCCATTCCTTCAAAGTTTCTTTTGAAAGAATTTGAAAATGATTTTGTCTCAAGGCGGCCTCGACTTCATCCGCCTTTGTATTGATGATACCAGAGGAGATAAAGATCCCTCCTTCTTTTAGATGCGGGCGGAGAACGCCGGACAGGGGGATGATGACATCGGCGAGAATATTTGCTACGATGATATCATATCTGCCTCCAATTCTTTCTCTGATAGGCGTGGTGTTTGCCGGAGCATGAAAGGTGTAGGAGTGGTCAGAAGCCACGTTTTCGATCAAGTCTCCTGCAAAGAGCTGATAGGATTCAGGAGAGATGTGATTCACGAGCATATTTTCTCTGGCGACTTCTACAGCTGTTTCATCGATATCTGTGGCGGTAGCATAGGAGGCGCCCAGCTTCAGAGCCGAGATGGCGAGAATTCCACTTCCACAGCCCACATCCAGGATGCGCTTTCCCTGACAGCCGGTTCTGGACAGCGCCTGGATACAAAGCTTTGTGGTCTCGTGGGTTCCTGTTCCGAAAGCGATTCCCGGATCGATATCGATCACGATATCCCTGTCGGGCTGGTAATCCTCCAATGTACATGTCTCCCAGGTAGGTTTTACGATCACATGATCAGCGGCGCGGAAGGGTTTGAAAAAGGTCTTCCAGTTATTGATCCAGTCCTTGTCCTCCGTCTCCGAGAGGCTCACCGTGCCGTTTCCGATATTCGTATAAGCTTTAATCTCCTGAAAGATTTCGTGAACCTGGAGCATGATTTTTTCGGGATTACAGTCCTGTGGCTCCATATAAAAGTGGACCTTGGCAGAACCGTCATTGGTCTCCGGGTCTGGCAGGATGTCCACATACATCTGTTTTTTTTCTGATTCGCTCAGCGGAAGATGGTCTTCGATCTCGATTCCTTCTACGCCGATCTCATCTAACATATAGCTCAGGATATCCACCGCGTCGGTATGGGTATCCAGTGTAAATTTAATCCACTTCATAAGTGTTCCCCCTTTTTCTAATTATTGAAGAGTGGCAAGCAGATATACCAGTGTTGCCGTAAGTCCCAGTGCAAACAGGAGAAGACCAAAAGAGACACTGTAGAGGACCAGTCTGGCAGCGCGGGAAAACTCGGTGCTTCCGACGGTGAACAGGTCTGCATAGGAAGCCCGGGATACCGGAGGTTTTTTCCGAATCTTGACATGTACCAGTGTGAAGACAGCGTCAGCCAGTTTACCGGCAGCGTAGGCGAGAGGATGGTCATTGCGCACATGGGAACGTCCCCCTGGCCGCAGCAGTGTCTTCATTATAAAGATCGACAAACCGTCCATAAGGCGGTCGGCAGCCCGGCTGAACAAAGCGCCAATAAAGGGCAGTATTTTTAAAAATACTGGCTTGTAGACTAGTTCTTCGATATCCAGCCAGGAAGGGTAAATATCGATGTAACGGGTATAAGAACCTTCCTCCCGGTGCTCCTTTTTCATCGTGCTGGTGCGGATGAAGATAAGATAGATCAGAGCGCCGATGGAGAGTGAGATCAGTATTCCTTTGAGATTCTCCCATACGAAGAGTAACTGCAGCGCCTCTGGATACAGCCCGATGACAGGACAAAGAAAACCAAGGGCATAAAGTAGGAATACAGAGAGAGATCCTGGTTTTGCGATGCAGGTATCTTCCCGACAACTCTCATCCTGGAGGTGGTTGTGAAACAGGGCAAAGTACATTTTCAGCATATAGGCAAAGGTCATGCCGCCGGAAAAGAGGAAGATCCATTCCACGCCCTGATACAAATCTGCGTAAGGAGAGACGTGCATGCAGGTCTCGATTCCGTGATGGATCAGGGTCTTGCTCACAAATCCACTAAAGAGAGGAACACCGCTGATTCCCAGGGCGGCGCATAAAAATGGAAGTTTTAACCACCATTTGCGGTTGGCAAAACCAGCAAGCCGGTTGTAGTCCAGTTCCCCAGTCATACCGAAAAGCAAAGACACGATGGTAAAGAGGATCAGCTTAAATAAGGAGTGATTCACGGTGTGTAGCAAGGCCCCCAAGGAATCACTGCATCCGATGGCTACCAGGATAAATCCGATCTGGGACATGGAGGAACAGGCGAGAGTCCGTTTTACGTTGGAGGAAAACAGCCCTAACAGTCCTCCGGTGAACATCGTCAGACAGCCCAGTATCGACAGGGCAAGCCCCCAGGCTTCCCCGGCGGAATTATCTTGAAAAAGACATAAGCTTACCATAAATATTCCATAGATACCTGTTTTTGACAATACTGCCGACAGAACCGTTGTACCGGCACAAGGCGCAGCGGTATAGGTCTTTGGCAGCCAGGTGTGCAGGGGAAACATGCCTGCTTTGGCACCGAATCCAAAGAGAAGACAGCTTCCAGCGGTGTAGAGCAGCGGCTTGTCCGCCGGTGCAAATGATATATCTGCCAGCTGTTGAAAGCCCAGTGTCCCGAAACGTGAGTAGATCAACATCAGACCAAAGAGCATGACAAGTCCGCCCAGGATACCATACATCAGATAGGACATGGCGGCTTTCCGGGCTGCCTGGCTCTCATCGCAGCCCACGTAGGCAAAAGAACATAACGTCATAATCTCAAAAAAACAGAACAGGGTAAAAAAATCTGCGGCAGCAAAGATCCCAAGGGAAGCTGCGCCGGTCAGTATATAAAATAGCAAAAACCGTCTGTTATTGCGGGAACCCTTTAAAAGCTGGGGAAGGGTACTGGCCGTGACCAGATATACCGCCAGTGTGATTCCGATAAAATAAGGGCTTAACGGGTTTTCCAGTGTAAAACTCATCATTGAACAATCCATATGTCATCACCTCCTAGATCCGTCCTGACGCCACCTGGCTGAAAAAGTTCATCAGAGGCGCGGAATAAATGCCGAATAAAATGATCAGTATGGCGAACAGGACCATAGGCAGTTTCATGAGCCAGTTAGGATCACAGATCTCTCTGCTGCTGCCCTCTGCCTGTCTGTCTGCCGGAGCCTGTCCGCCTGGTACCGGTGTAAACTTTGCCGGCAGATAGGCTTTTATTATGATCGTAAAGATATAGATCGATGTCAGGAAGGCGGACAGGATCAGGACACAGATCAGCACCGGCGCCAGCCTGTTTCCCTGCTGCCAGGCGCCGGCGGCTGCTGTGGCGATATTCCATTTACTGATAAATCCGGTGAGGGGAGGGATGCCGATCAGGGCGATTCCTGCGATGGAGAGGCAGGCAAATACCACTGGCATCTTTTTTCCATACCCGGATATTTCATATATATAGGTGCTGCCGGTCTGGTGCATGATAGCGCCCACGGCAAAAAACAGTGTGATCTTCATAATTCCATGAAAGATCATATGGGTAAATCCTCCCACCATTCCCTCCGGCGTCATAAGAAGTACGCCGAGCAGGATATAAGAAAGGTTACTTGAGGTGGAATAGGCGAAACGACGTTTTAAATGCTGTTCCTTAACCGCGCTGGAAGAGCAGTACAGAATCGTAGCCGCCACAAACAGAAGTACGGTGTACTGTGCCCAGGTGCCCCGCAAAAATTCCGTTCCGAAGATGTAATAGGTGATACGAATAATGGCAAAAGCACCGGATTTGACGACGGCGACTGCGTGGAGCAGGGCTGTGACCGGCGTCGGTGCGATAGAGGCGGTGGGCAGCCAGCCATGCAGCGGGAAAATCGCAGCTTTTACGCCAAATCCCAGAACCATGAATACAAAGACGGCGAGAAGTACGTTGGTATCAGTTCCGATCTTAGCAGTATCCAGTACACCGCCAAAGGTAAAATTCATAGAACTGCCGTAATTCAGGATAAAGATAAAACCGATAAAGGCAAAGGCCGCGCCTCCGATGGAATAATAGGCGTATTTCCGGCCGGCAAATCTCGCTTCTCTTTTAAATGAGTGCATGACCAGAGGAATAGTAACCAGCGTCAGCATCTCATAGAACATGTACATGGTCATGAGATTGGCGGATAGTGCGATGCCAAGAGTGATGCCGTAGGTGATGGTGTAAAAGGAAAAAAAGCGCTTCTCACTTCCCTCGTGCTTCATGTATTCAAAGGCATACAGTGTAGCAAAAGGCCACAGAGTAGCTACCAGTGCCGCAAATACCATGGCGGCGCCGTCCAGATGCACGGATACTTCCAGCATACCGGCCAGGTTTATGAGTCGCGTGTAGGACATTGGATGTGTGATCAGCAGATACCACATCAGCAGTGAATTGATCAACACGATGGTTTCCACATAGATATTGCGCTGCCTTCTGTTGATAAATGGGAACAGTGGAAGCAGCATTCCGCCCAGTATGGGAAGAAGAACAGGTATAATAAGTAAGATTCCATTCATTTTATCACCATTTCTTTCACGCCGTTTGGTTTGCCGTCAGGCAGTTCCGCCAGGCTTATTTAAAAATACCATTTAGCAAAAGGAAAATTCAGTGTACTAGGTATGTGATATCCGTGCACAGTTTCTCAAATCCAGAAAAGCATATTCCCAGTATGACAGCAGCTGCTGCCAGAAGAACAAGGGGAATCAGAATCCAGAGATTTGCCTCACAACTTTTTGGTTTTTCCCCTTCTTCCACCCCGTCTGGCGTGCGGTAAAATGCATGAAAGGCGGGGACTAGAAGATACCCAGCGGTCAGCAGGGCGCTGACCAGTAGGATCACTGGACCGGCATAGCCCACGATGGGATGCCCAGTGGCCAGTGCCCCTAGACAGAGGTCTTTCTTGCTAAAAAATCCACAAAATGGTGGGATTCCCACCATGGAGATCCCCAGCAAGGTAAAGCAGATCAGGGTCACGGGCATCTGTTTGCCGATTCCTTTTAATTCATCTATTTTTGTTTTTCCTGTCTTATAAATGATAGAGCCAGCACAGAGGAACAATCCATTTTTCATAACGGAGTGAAAAATAGCATGTGCCAGCGCGCCAGTCAGCGCCAAAGGATGCATCAGTGCTGCCCCAAACAGGATATAGGATACCTGGCTCACCGAAGAATAGGCGAGCCGCCGTTTCAAGATTTTTTCTTTGTAGGCAAGCATCGATCCCATGAATACAGTGATTAACGTCAGGGTAATAAATGCAGTCTGTACCCAGGTGCCTTTTAAGAATGAGACTCCGGCGATATAGTAGATCACCCGGAGGATCGCCAGTACTCCCATCTTGGTATTGATACCGGAGAGGATGGCGCTTGCGGGGGCCGGTGCCACCGGATGGGCTGTGGAAAGCCAGCCATGCAGCGGAAACATACCTGCCTTCGAGCCAAAGCCTACGATCATGCCAAAGAAAATCACAAGGAGCAGTCCCTCATGTCCTGACACCTTTGCCAGATCCAGTACACCTCCCGGCGTGAAGGAAAGGGTGGTACCGAACTGATAGATATAGAAAAATCCCATCAGACCGAGAAATGCCCCGGCGATGGAGTAAAAGATATATTTGAAACCAGCGGATATGGCTTCTTTTGTCTGAGAGTGGATGATATAGCCGATGGTGGCAAGGGTCATACCCTCATAGAAAAGATACATGGTGACCAGGTTTCCCGCGCTGCAAATGCCGAGAACAACCCCAAGCGTCATAAGATGACAGCCATAAAACCGTACATTTTTCCATTCATGTTTCATATATTCAAAGGAGTGCATGGTGACCGGGAGCCACATGGCCGTAACGAGGGCGGCAAATAATTTTCCCAGGCGGTCGAGGTGAAACATGATCGGTACATCCTCTTTGATGTGCCAGAGGATCAAAGTGTTTTCCGGTGCTGCAAGATTGATAAGGGTGCACAGAAAAACAAAGATGGTGACCAGGCCAGTAAAGCCAGTCAGCCAGTTTCTCCGCTCCGGAAGATACTTCTCCAGACGGGAAGAAGCAAAAAATAGGATCATGCCGCAGAACAGCGGCAGTAAAACTGGTATCGCCAGCATAGCAGCCTCCTTTATTAGATAAACATGTCAGTTCCCATCTGGATCGTCTGCCATACCAGGTTGGAACCAATTCCTAGAAACAGATTCAGAAGGACAAATAACAGGATGGCAAGGGTAAACTGCCGTTTTGCCCGAAATCCGACCCGACCTTCTTTATTGACCGGTGTATATATAGTTAGTACTGTGTGTAAAAAATACACGGCGTTCAGCACTGTACTGATGGCCAAGGCGATCATGGCAGTCCAGAGCTTAAAAGGCGATGACTCCAGAGTGGCTAGGGCAAAATAAACCTTGGAGGTAAACCCGGCAAAGAGAGGGATGCCGATCATCGAGAGAGCCCCCGTACTGAAACCGATACCAGCGATGATGTTCCGATAGCCGGCGCCCTTTAAGTCAGGAAACAGCTTGCTGTTTCCTGATACTTCCGACAGGCCCCTGGCAGAGATAAACAGCAGGGATTTGGATGCCGCATGGGAGATGACGTGGAAGAGGGCAGCGAGAATACCCGCTTCTGTGTCCAGTCCGATGCCCATGTAGATATAGCCGATCTGCGCCACTGAGGAAAATGCGATCATTCGTCTTATGTCTATCTGGTGGATGGCGCTGACAGACCCCAGGATCATGCCGAGGATCGCGAAGATAAACAGAATATTTTCTACGTGGTAGTGCATGATGATATCCAGACCGATGACACGGTAAAAAATCTTGATCAGCAAAAAAATGTAGCTTTTGGATACCAGGCTGGATAGAATGGCGCTAGAAGCCGCCGTTCCGTAGCTGTAGGCATCCGGAAGCCAGGAATGAAAGGGAAACAGCGCGGACTTGATCGCCAGACCCACACAGATAAATACGATGATCACCGTGAGGGGAATGGTATACTGCCCGTTAGCGTTGATCTGAATCACGCTTTCGTGTATGTTTGACATGAGAAGATGTCCGGTGATGCCATAGAGCATGGAAAGTCCGATGAGGATCAGACCGGAACCGATCAGGCTCATGATCATGTATTTGGTAGCCGCCACCAGGGTATGTCCAGTATCCCGAATCAGGATCAGTCCTCCGGCAGCGATGGTATTGATCTCTATGAATACATAAGCGGTAAAGAGATCGTTGGTATAGATGAGCGCTAGCAGCGAGCTCATCATAAGGTTGATCAGTACATAGAAAAGGTTTTGTTTGGTCTCTATGATGTCAGAGAGGATGTACTTACCCCCTCCGAGGATAGAGAGGATCATAATCAGGCTGAAAAAGACAGCCATCAACGCCTCTAAGATCCCCACCCGGATCTCATTGCCCCAGGGCGCCGGAAAGTGCCCCATCATAAAGGTATAGCTTTCACCGGTTCGGAATACAAAGGCGAGAACAAAGGCAGACATACACAAGATCACGGTCAAAAGTCCCATGGTCAGACGCTTTGCGTATTTTCCCCTGAGGACAGAACAGGTGACACCGCCAGCCAGGCACATGATAATATTAAAAAAAGGAAAGTTCTGAACCAGACTCATGCTAAATCTCCTCTCTCTTGGCACTCAGGGCGATCTGGTCGATATCCAGCGTACCATATCGTTTGTAAAGGCGGACCGTGATGGCGAGCATCAGCGCTGTCACGCTGACGGAGACAACGATTCCTGTCAGTACGAGTCCGCTTGGAATCGGGTTTGTATATGTTTTAACGGCATTTCCAGAAGGATTCGGAATATCCGCGCCCACCAGGATCGGTGCCAGGTGACTCATGATGTAGCCCTTAGAAGTCAGGAACAGATAAATCGCTGTATCCATAATATTAAATCCCATAATTTTTTTGATTAGATTTTTATGAAGAAGAAGGGTGGTTAGACCGATTCCAAAAAGGATGACGGCGGCCACTTCATAGTAATTCGTAAATATTGTGTTGTTCATCTATAATTCCCCCTTTTTAAACAGAGAGTAAAATCCGTACATCGTACAGGCCACTACCATGCCGACACAGATGTTCAGGGGCAGGATCAGTCCGCTGCTCAAAATGGCGCCGGGAGTGCCCTTAGGGATAATGCTTTCGATATGATTAGCGCCGGTGTAGAAGGAATAGCTTTTGGCGGCAGAATAAAACAACAGCGCAAATAAGGAGATGGAAGAATAGGTTTTCCGGGTAAAAAATCTACCAGTCTGCTCAAAGCCGAAAGCGTTTGCTGCCAGAATCAGTCCCGCACCGATGATAGCCCCCCCTGAAAATCCTCCACCGGGGGAAAGATGTCCGTTCAATACAATATAAATCCCGAAAATCAGGATAAAAGGAGCGAGCAGGGTCGCCGCCGCCTTCAGGATTGGATCTGGTTTAGTTTGCGGTGCCCTTTTGGTGGTATGCTTCTTCCCCTGCTTGTCTGCACGAAGAAGGATCATCACGCAGGTGGCAGCGATAAAGAGCACATGGGATTCTCCCAGTGTATCAAAAGCACGGTAATCCAGGATCATCCCCGCCACGATGTTGACGGCGCCGGTCTCTGCAAGACCTTCTTCGATGTATCGCTGCACCACCTCATTGGAAGCTGGATTATCTGCGCTTCCAAAAGTAGGAAGGTTGGATACCGTAAACAGGAGAACGGTGATCAGCGCAAGACAAAAAAGCACAGCCATACAGCCATAGATCCGCTTGAAAATCGTGATCCCTTTGGTCTCCGGCCATTTTTCATACCGGTTATACAGCTCTTTCAGCGTCTCAAGACGCTCCGGCCATTCGGCTTTCTTTTTTTTGTGTGGTGTCACAGGATCCAGTTTCTGGATATCTTCTTTTAAAAAAGATGGATTCTGTTCAAAAATATCATGGTATTCATGAACCTCGATGCGTTCCCCGTTCACAAAACGCTCCAGCCTGCGCCACCATGTTTTCTCATAATCTTCTCTTGGTTTACTCATGATTGTTCTGCCTCTTTCCGTTCATCTGTATGATCTACGGGTGTATGATTTATGGGTTCTTTTTCGCCGCGCTCATCTGTGTTGATGGCATGGATCCGTTTCAGGGTCACAAAAAAGAGCACGCTGGTAACGCCGGCACCCACCGCGGCCTCTGTGATGGCGAGATCCGGGGATTCCAGAATGATCCAAAGAAGGCACATGATCACGCTGTATGACATAAAGATCACGATGGATGTCAGAAGATTTTTATTCAGGCATACAGCGACGGCACACAGGATAAGAAATATAACGAGTATCAGGCTAAATATTGTCATCTTCCCTTTTCTTCCTTTCATACATCATCTGAGCGATCAAATGACTGGATACGGGGCTTGCCAGCCATAAAAAGACGATCACAAGCACTAGTTTCAAAGAGGTGAAGGAAAAGCCAAAGAGCAGGACAAGTCCCATCAGGACCAGAGCCAGGGCAAGAGTGTCCCCCATGGCTGCCGCGTGCATTCTGGTGAGGCATTCCTTAAATTTGAATACGCCGACCGCCGCAGATATGGCGGTAAAGATACCGCCAAGGATAAGCAGTGCCGCGATGCCAAATCGTAACCATTCCATATTATTCTCCATTCTGAAGCCCACAGCACAGGAGTGTCTCCGGCTTCTTTTCGTGTTTATAGATCAAAGGGTGTCCTCCTCTTCATCTTCTGAACTGGATTTGTAGCTTCCGATAAAAATCTTTGTCAGAACGACCACTGCGATAAAGCTCAGCATGGCGTAGATCAGAGCTACGTCCACCAGCCATCCCTCATTCAGATGCCAGGCGAGAACACAGATGGCGATGATGGTCAGGGTTCCGGTCATATTTGCCGCTACCATGCGGTCTCCCAGCGAGGGTCCCTTGATGGCTGCTATGAGACAGGCGATGATACACAGGGAGAGCAGGATGAGCACCCCGGTAAAAAAAGTCGATTGTATAGTCTGCAACATGATTTCTCCTTCTGTCAGTCTTTCATTCTATATGAATGATCAGATTGCGTTTATGCAGTGATCTATTTTCTGTAACAATGTGACAAAGGAAGAGCAGTCCAGATCCTTCGAAATAGACTTGTCCAGGCAGTGTACGATAAAATTTCTGCCGGAAAGTTCCACTGTGATGGTTCCCGGTGTCAGGGTAATGGAATCTGCCAATATGACATTCAAAACCTCTGACTCGAAAGGAGATGTAAATTCCACCACACAGGGTTCTACCTCGGTTTTTTCGGTATAGATTTCTTTTAATACCCCGATATTTGCCTTGACGATCTCTGCCACAAGAAGAAAAGCATATCCCAGGGCATACAGTGATATGCGGGCAAAGATCAGATCCTTTTTGGGGGAATAGCCGAGAAATTTGCAGCAGAATAGATAGACTGCTAGCGAGATACATACACCGAAAAGAAAAATCTCCAGATTCAGTTTTCCATTCAAAAGTATCCAAAACAATAGGAAAAGTAAATACATTGCTAGGTTCCTCTCACATTCTTTTGTTCTTCTGATTATTATAATAGATTCATGTGAGGTTTGCAACCGGTTCATAAGGAAAAATTGACGCTGTCAGATACTTGTGCTACAATACTTTTACATTTTATCATGGAGGACAGCGATGAGTACGGATGAAACCTTTATGCGGGAGGCGCTCCGCCAGGCGAAGAAGGCATATGGAAAAATGGAAACGCCTATTGGGTGCGTGATCGTCTGGGAGGGGAAGATCATCGCCCGCGGTTATAATAAGCGCAATGAGAAAAAAAATACTCTTGCCCACGCAGAGATCAGTGCCATACATAAGGCGAGTAAAGTGCTGGGGGACTGGCGACTGGAGGGGTGCACCATGTATGTAACGCTGGAACCGTGCCCGATGTGCGCCGGGGCCATCGTGCAGGCGCGGATTCCTAAGGTTGTCATCGGCAGCATGAATCCCAAAGCAGGCTGTGCTGGTTCCGTGGTGAATCTTCTGCAGATGGAGGGATTTAATCACAGAGTGGAGGTGGAGCAGGGAATTCTGGAAGAAGAGTGCAGTCAGATGATGAGCGGCTTTTTTCGGGAACTTCGAATGCGAAAAAAGGAAAAAGATTACTTGAAGTAAATACTTGTTTGTGCTATAATTTTTAGGTACATTTTTAGAAAAGGAGATTTTCACAATGAATAGTAAGACGAAAGGGATCTTTCAGATTTTGCTCATTTTGCTTGTGACTGCCGCTATGGGTGTGGTAGCGTATACAGGTATTGGGGCAGGCAAAAGAGGAAGTGCCCAAAATATCCGTTTAGGTCTCGACCTTGCCGGAGGTGTCAGTGTCACCTATGAGGCGACCAAAGAGAATCCGACGGCTCAGGAGATGAGCGATACTGTTTATAAGATGCAGAAACGTGTGGAAAATGAAAGTACGGAGGCATCTGTGTACCAGGAGGGAAGCAACCGCGTCACGGTAGATGTGCCGGACGTAGAGGATCCCCAGGCAGTGCTGGACAAGCTGGGAAAAGCCGGCGCGTTGGAATTTGTGCTGCAGACGGATTGCCAGATCGCTGAGGATAAAACCGCCACATACGACAAAGAAAAAGTACTGCTGGATGGATCTATGATCTCCACCGCAGAGGCGACAACCCAACAGGACAGCCAGACTGGAGTGTCAGAAAATGTGGTGAAGATCACATTTAATGGAAAAGGCGCCAAGAAGTTTGGCAACGTCACCAGTGACCACGTAGGGGAAGCTCTTTCGATCATCTATGACGGCAAAGAGGTTTCTTCACCAGTGATCCAGACCGCTATCACAGACGGTGTCGCTATTGTTTCCGGAAGTTTTGATAAATTCTCCGACGCAGAGGATATGGCAGCTACACTTCGTATCGGTGCCCTTCCTCTGGAACTGAAAAACATCCGTTCCAACATCGTGGGAGCGAAACTTGGCTTCACATCACTGGAGACCAGCCTCTATGCAGGTCTTATCGGATTTATCCTTGTCATTATCTTTATGATCGTGATGTATCGTCTGCCGGGTGCCGCTGCATCCCTTGCGTTGGTTCTTTATGTGGCAGCTACACTGCTCGCCCTGAATGCTTTGGATGTCACCCTTACCCTTCCGGGTATCGCCGGTGTAATCCTTGCCATCGGTATGGCGGTGGATGCCAACTGTATTATATTTACCCGTATCCGTGAGGAGCTTGCCACCGGCAAGACCGTTCGTTCGGCCATCAAGATCGGCTTTGAGAAAGCACTCTCTGCGATTATCGACGGTAACGTAACCACTTTGATCGCTGCGGTTGTACTTTACATTAAGGGATCGGGAACGGTTATGGGATTTGCCCAGACCCTTGCTATTGGTATTATTCTTTCCATGTTCACCGCGATCTTTGTCACCAGATGGATCCTGTATGGTTTGGTTAGTCTGGGACTGGATAATCCGAAATTCTTTGGTGTACAGAGAGAGAGAAAAGCAATCAATTTTGTTGGAAATTTCAAAAAATATATCGTTATTTCAGGAGCTCTGTTCCTGCTCTGCATCGGAGGCCTGATCTTTAATAAAGTGCAGACCGGACAGATCCTGAATTACAGCCTTGACTTTATGGGCGGTTCTTCTACTTCCATCACCTTCGATGAAAATGCCCAGGGTTTTGATGGCAGCGGAAATGCCAGTGCAGATTTCAAGACCGAGGTTACCGATGCAGTTAAGACAGCAGCCGGTGTGCCAGATGCGGAGATTTCTGATGTCGCTGGAGAGAGAACACTGATCATTCGTACGGTGGATCTGACAGAGGATCAGCAGAAGACAGTTGTGACTGCCATCGGTGAGAAGTATGGTGTGACAAAAGAAAATATCGAGATCGAGACAATTTCTGCTTCGGTAAGTAATGAGATGAAGACGGATGCTGTGATCGCGGTGATCATTGCGGCGATCTGTATGTTGATCTACATCTGGATTCGTTTCAAGAACCTTGCTTTCGGCGCCAGCTCCGTACTGGCTCTGATCCATGACGTGATCGTCGTGCTGATGGTGTACGCAGTGGGAAGTGCCTTCATCTCTGTGGGAAGTACGTTTATCGCATGTATGCTTACCATCGTCGGTTATTCCATCAATGCGACCATCGTTATCTTCGACCGCGTTCGTGAGAACCGGAAAAAAGCGGGAAGCCGCACAGAGGTTGCGGATGTCGTAAATGAAAGTATCACTCAGACATTGAGTAGAAGTATCAATACTTCCATCACGACGCTGATTATGGTAGTGGTTCTGGCGATCATGGGTGTGGATGCGGTCCGTCAGTTTGCGATTCCACTGATTGCAGGTATCATATCCGGATGTTATTCTTCCGTATGTCTGGCAGGTACCGTATGGTTCTTCCTGAACAAAATAAGCAAAAAGAAAGCGAAAAGTAAATAAATAACAATCCTGATTTTTTTGGTGGATGAAAATAGAAAAGATGCACATACTATGGGAAAATGGTATGTGCATCTTTTTTATCTGATAGGAAAGTTCTCAATTTGCGGAGTAAAAGAATGGCCGAAGGCTTTTCTTTAGAGGTGCGCGTTTCTCAGTCGCACCTTTTTTACGCGAAAGTAAAAGAGAATACCTGCGTACTTCTGGTATACGGTATGATATTCAGTGTGCACGGAATGGAGAATAAAGATATGGAAAAAACTGTTGGAAAACGAAGTGTCCAGTTTGAGGTTCCGCCCTGCATCATCGGCGCAGCGTCAGTGGCCGGAGAAAAAGAAGGAAATGGAGCCTTCGGGAAATACTTTGACTTTGTGGAGACCGATCCCCTTTTTGGCGGCAATACCTGGGAGGAAGCCGAGAGCAAGATGCAGCATATCGCGGCGGACATCGCGATACGCAACGCCGGTCTGGAACCCGGTGATATCCGTTATATTGTCGCCGGAGATCTGCTGGGGCAGCTGATCGCCACCTCATTTGGAATCATGAATTTTAACATTCCGATGTTTGGTGTGTATGGCGCCTGCTCCACCATGGGAGAATCCATGGGCATCGGCTCTATGCTGGTGGAGGGCGGTTTTGCAGACTACGTGGTGGCGCTTACTTCCAGTCATTTTGCCAGCGCAGAAAAACAGTTCCGCTTTCCCCTGGCTTACGGCAACCAGCGTCCCTACTCTTCCACATGGACGGTGACAGGAAGCGGCGCCGTGGTGCTGGGCAAAGGAGATGGCAACTGGAAACGAAAGGAGACGGGTTACGTGCAGATCTCCGGACTGACAACAGGGGTGATCACGGACTATGGAATCAAGGACAGTATGAATATGGGGGCATGCATGGCCCCTGATAATGTTAATATAGAACAATAAGAAAGGAGGCCGTTTACACATTATTTTGACCAGATGAGTTTTGGGACTTGTCTGGTTTTTTATTATAAATATCTAACAGGGGTGGATTTTGGAGATATTTAATGATAGAAATGGAGAATTGTATATATAAGTGAATGAAAATGAAAATTTTGGAAATGATTTGAGATAAGTAAGGAGGAAAGATATATGGATAGAATTGGTTCTTTGATTTACGATGAAGGAAGTGAACGTATGGACATACGTTTTGGATTAGAGGAGTATTACGGTGGTCTGCATTGTGGGACAGGCATGGAAGTCATGCTTGATGGTAAATGGGTTCCTACACGAATAGAAATGAACATAAATAGCAAATGGTATCTGGTTGGTGTGGATGCAGATTCATTGATTGGATTGACAGTGAAAATTTGATACTGTTTTTTGTCAGGGCAGTTTCTTTTAGGGAATTGCCTTATTTTTATGCCAATTTACAGGAGGTGTTCCTTATGAAGTGTCTATGGCATTACGAGTGGGTAAAGCTGCCCCGCAACATTGTCCCGGAGGGCAAGGGGATACTGGGCGACTGGGTAAGGCTGGCATCCCGTGCGGCATTTCGGAAAGGAACTTCCCTGTACTGTGGCTATACAAATGCTGTGATTCCAGGGATGTGGGCTGGCGGTGTAGTTGGCGTGAAAAGCATACTGGGGACAAAGAGCCGAATAAAGGCACTGGACATAGTGGAAAAGCTGCAGCAGCGGGGATATGTCCGATATGAGCTAGATCAGGATACAAAGAAATTTACTTATCACATTACCGACTGGGTTCGGAAATGTTCCGGGGCAGCCTGCATGAAAGGGGCGGTATATACAACAAAAGGGTACGGCTTTTTATGTATCCCACGTAACATCACGGAACGGCTGGTAAAAGAACATTATATATTTGAGGAAGCAGACGCATGGCTGGATCTGTGGTGTCATACTGTGACAGAAGATCCCAACAATGCGTTTTCTTTTATGGCACCTGCAGTCCAGTATGGCAAGTATGGCGCCATCTTGACTTTGGAAACCCTGGGACGGCGGTGGGGATGGGAAAAGACAAAGGTATGGAGATTTTTTAGGAAGCATGGGGATGTCTTCGCTCTGTACCGTCTTTCCAGTTCATACGGCTGTCTCATTTTTAATAAAAGGTATCCAGTGGATGCCGAGGTTTCACTTCCGGGACAGGAAGAGATTGTGGAAACAGTGGGAAAGATACGGAAATTCAGTGCGGACGTGCCCAAGAAAGGCTCGGAGCATGAGCATCTGAGCCGGATGGTGGCATGGTACTCAAGGAAACTGACTTGTGAACTGGTGGATAATGAGAATGAGTCTGGGATTAAGGATGCGTCTGGGGAGAGATCCCGCGTTGCACATTCTGCCCCTATAATATACACGTATCTTTCTCTGTATAGGAATTGTAAGAATTGTAGTTATGACTGCCAGAGAGTAAATATAGATGAGGCAGTTCAGGACAGAAAGCAGATACGGGGTCCCTGCAGGGCAGTGGACCTGACAGAAATAGCAAAGGAGAGTTTATTTTATGAGTATGAGTAAAGAGAATGAGATGATACAGGAGCAGCAGGAAAAGAAACTGGCACAGTCGGAAGCGGTCATTGGTCTGCTGACGGATCGGGGGATTTTGCCGGATGCCGGGATTGACAATGAGAAGATCAGGGAGGCGAGGAAGGAAAAGCAGAAGAATACCTACCACAACACTATGATGCTGTTACAGCATTATCGGACGGTTGTGTGGCTTTTGGAGTGCTTCCCGGAGAATGTAGCCAGTGAGTTGGAAAAACCCTTTGAGGGGCTGGATACGCTGTTAGAGCAGGTGGATTTAGAGATGTCATGGGGAAATCGGAAGCTGGAGAGCAGGATGGAGGGAATCAGAAAGTCGAGGCTGCTTCTGGACAGGGTGAATGAGGCATTGACTGTGCTGAAGAAAAAGCCAGAGGATGGGGAGAGGCTGTACCAGTTGATCTACCTGACCTACATAGCGCCGGAAAAATTGACCCATAAAGAACTGTTGTATCGGCTGGATTTGTCATCAAGGCACTATTACCGGCTCAGACAGCAGGCAGTTGCGATACTGTCTATCAGGCTGTGGGCAGCACCGGACAGCGCTGTGGACGTGTGGCTGGAGATGGTGGCATTGATTGAGGGGATGGGGTGAAAATCCCATGTCACGAAATTGGCACAAAATTGGCACACTCCAGCCGATGACATGCAAATGCAAAAGGTGTATAGTGGTATTGTCCAAAAGTGGGAGAAGCCCATGGGACAAAGAACAAATCAATAGGGAACGCAGGCAAAAGATGCCGTTTTGAGAGCTTTCTGGCTTTTGAAGCGGCATTTTGCATGCCTCGTTCCAGAACAGACATGCAAAGGAGGTTGTAGCATGGCAAAGAAACTGAGGGAGGGAAGCAACCACTTGCGGGCTGTCTACTGGTCCATGGTGGGGATGTTTTCCATGACGCTCATTTCCCTTCAGACCGTTCTGGCGGCTAAAGATAAGGGAGGGGATACCATCTGGAACCGGTTTTCCACCATCATGAAGGACGTGTATGGTGAGATTATCGGCATCAGCACCATTGTGGGCGTGACAGCGGCAGCCATTGCCCTGCTTACCCGGATGATTTCCAGAAATCAGCGTGCGGTGGACGAAGCGACTAATTGGCTCAAGCGGATAGTGATCACATGGATCGTGCTCAATTCGCTGGGCTTTATTGTAGCGTACCTGCAGCCATTGATTGCCGGTGGAAGTTATAAGGGTTAATGCCGGAGGTCATGGAGGATTGGGGGATAGGGCTGAATGAAACCATTTAGCCTGTCAAGTTTGTGCGCACGTCCAAAGTTAAGGCGTGCGCGAAAGCATTCTGGTGATATGTCAAGAACTTTTTGAAAAAGATTTTGATATGTTTTTCAGAAAAAAGGGTAACTTTAACAGACCTTCGATATGTTTTACGCAAAACCGAAT